>NZ_JAQGEI010000116.1 GCF_029017505.1 Sedimenticola hydrogenitrophicus | reverse complement strand
GTCAGTGGAAGTTCTTCGGGCCACGGATGTTCTCGTGGTCCTGGGGAAGCTCGGCCATCAGGCTGAGCTGTTCGGGCAGGCGGTCGCGGTTGCTCCGGAGGATCGACTGGACCTGCTTGAGGCGCACCAGCCCCGCGTGGTTGGCGATGCGGCAGGCGGCGTCGAGCCGCTGGGTGGGATAGTCACGGCTGAGACTGAGCAGACCGAGACAGACCCGGTAGGCCTGTTCGGGATGGTCCCGGGACTGGAGCTGGGCATCGACCCAGCGCAGTACCTCTGGGCCGATATCCTGGGCCCAGTTCTTCAGCCGCCCCGGTGTCCATTGCTGGTGTTTGCGGTGGCGCTGGGGCATGTGGGTCGCCTCGGTGGTAGTGCCGGGGCGGTACTTGCGGGGATGAGCGGCGACCTGTTGGCCGCGGAAGTAGAGGCGGATGAGGGTATCGCTGGCGTGCAGCTCCAGGGTCTCGCCGACGTACTGGTGGGGCACCGAGTAGTGGTGCTGCTCGTACTGGACGTGGTAGTCGATGTTGACCTTGACCGGCTTGATGGCCACGTAGTGGTAGGGGTGGCAGGGCAAGGG
>NZ_JAQGEI010000115.1 GCF_029017505.1 Sedimenticola hydrogenitrophicus | reverse complement strand
CCATTCATCTTGTCAAGCCGAACGCCTGAGTTCAGCGGCTGCCGCAGGCGGTCCGCCTGGACGATGGGTTGGGCGTCATTTACGCGACTTGCGTATTTGCAGTTGCATGACGTGTCTCCTTATTCCCTGACGGGCAACCTCTGTGAATCCTGCCTCCTTAAACATAGACACAAAGCCCATGTGTCGATAGCTGGGCGAATCTGGATCGACGGCATAGCCTTCCACCAACCTCGCTCCGTGCTTCCTCGCATGACGAACCGCCGCCGCCAACAGCTGCTTTGCCAATCCGATTCCACGATGTTCTTGGCGAACAAAGAAACAGGTAACAGACCAAAGCTTATCTGTCTCTTCAGCCTCACCAGGCTTGCGTAGGCCACGGAAGGTGTTGAATGGAGCGAGTGAGCACCACGCCACCGGTTCTTCGCCGATGTAACCGAGCAAACCGACTGGCGCCCCTTCACTAATGCGTTGCTTCATCAGTATTCTTCTGCCGGAACCCGACCCGCTCCTGGGATCCTTTTGATCGGCTCGCCAAGCCATGCACCAGCAGTACTTTGGACTACCACGCGCACTGAAGAGCTTATCAAAATCGTCCCAGCGGTCAGCAGTCACC
>NZ_JAQGEI010000114.1 GCF_029017505.1 Sedimenticola hydrogenitrophicus | reverse complement strand
CCACTCAATCTGGCGAACATGTCAAAGTTCAGTGCTATTTATGGGTAAATGGTAGGGCTAGGCAACGCCCATGCCCTGTTTGATCGCGTGACCATTGATCGGGTCGACCCCGGTGAACCGGTTCGAAATTTCTCGGACTATCGTGTCCGGTTCGATGGAGTTCCTGTTGATGAGGTCCTTTCGCCTGGTGGAGAGACGGATCTGGGAAATGGTGTCACCCTGATGCGCCGCTTCTGACCAAACACGGGTTTCGCCAAACAAGATGAGTAACTAACATTGTTATTACTCAACTTCAGCAGAGTCACCGACAATGAAAAGCACCCTTCGAAAGATTGGCAACTCCCGTGGCGTCCTGATCCCGGCCTCGTTTCTCGCCGCTTGCGAGATCGATAACGAGATCGAGCTGCGTCTCGATGGCAAAAGTATCGTCATAGAGCCGGTCCGCGCCCCACGCACGGGCTGGTTTGATGGCTATCGTCCGCAAGCCGACGAGGACGTTTGGGCCGACCTGGTCGAAACCGGGGATGAGAACGAGGAGTGGCAATGGTAAAGCGTGGCGAGGTCTACTGGGTGCACCTGGACCCGACACGGAGTAGCGAGATAAGAAAAACCAGGCCCGCGCTGGCGGTCTCGCCCGATGATATGAACCAGGTGTTACCCC
>NZ_JAQGEI010000113.1 GCF_029017505.1 Sedimenticola hydrogenitrophicus | reverse complement strand
CAGGGTCATCATCGGTATCGGGGTTGAGTTGGTCATAGAGCGCCAACGAAGGTGCACGCACAACGATGTTGCGCGCCTTATCATTGTCGGGCAGCGTCAGCGTGATCGGTGGCGGTCGATCGCGTAGCTCACGCCGGCGTTCGAGTACTTGCCGCACACCGCTGGGATGGGGTACATCATTGTTGAGCGCCTCGGCGATGGCCTGCTCGAGTTCATCCGCGCCGTAGTCATCGAGCAGTTGCACCAACTCGGCGGTAGCACGTGACATCGGGGTGCCGCGGTCTGCGGCCTGTTGTAACAGCGCACGACTGGATGGGGCGGCCTGTGCCAGTCGATCCTGGCCGCGATGATGACGCGCGGCGCGTTTGGCGCTGACCAGCGCGTCGAGATGGGCTGGATCTTCGATCTGCTCGCCCTTGCCATAGGCGCGTGGATGTTCGGCGATCACCTCAGTGCCTGTGAGTACCCGCACCTGGTTCAGTGAGGCCAGCACCGTCAAGGTGCGTCGTACCTGCGTGTGCGGCACACTGTAGTCATTGAGATCAAAGCGAACGTACGGGGTCTTGCCGACACTCGCCTCGAGACGTTCGTCGCACGGATAAGGATTATCCGGCAATCCGATCAGTTGCCTGCGCTCCTGTCCGAAGGCTTCGCGTACGGTGATACTC
>NZ_JAQGEI010000112.1 GCF_029017505.1 Sedimenticola hydrogenitrophicus | reverse complement strand
CAGGGTCATCATCGGTATCGGGGTTGAGTTGGTCATAGAGCGCCAGCGAAGGCGCACGCACAACGATGTTGCGCGCCTTATCATTGTCGGGCAGCGTCAGCGTGATCGGTGGTGGTCGATCGTGTAGCTCACGCCGGCGTTCGAGGACTTGCCGCACCCCGCTGGGATGGGGTACAGCGTTGTTGAGCGCCTCGGCGATGGCCTGCTCAAGTTCGTCCGCGCCGTAGTCATCGAGCAGTTGCACCAGCTCGGCGGTGGCACGCGACAACGGGGTGCCGCGGTGTGCGGCCTGTTGTAACAGCGTACGACTGGACGGGGCGGCCTGTGCCAGTCGATCCTGGCCGCGATGATGACGTGCGGCGCGTTTGGCGCTGACCAGCGCATCGAGATGGGCTGGGTCTTCGATCTGCTCGCCCTTGCCATAGGCGCGTGGGTGTTCGGCGATCACCTCAGTGCCTGCCAGTACCCGCACCTGGTTCGGTGAGGCCAGCACCGTCAAGGCGCGTCGGACCTGTGTGTGCGGCACACTGTAGTCATTGAGATCAAAGCGAACATACGGGGTCTTGCCGACACTCACTTCAAGACGTTCGTCGCTCGGATAGGGATTATCCGGCAATCCGATCAGTTGCCTGCGCTCCTGTTCGAAGGCTTCACGCACGCTGATACCT
>NZ_JAQGEI010000111.1 GCF_029017505.1 Sedimenticola hydrogenitrophicus | reverse complement strand
TTCGTGGTTCAACAGTGGATGTAGGGGGCGAGCGACAGCGCATCCACCAGGAGGGCGACTCCGCCGCCTTCTTGTTTCAGACGGACGGGTTTGCCGGCTTCGCCGGACAAAAAAAATCCGGATGGCAAGGCCATCCGGATAGTTTGCAGTCCCGCTATTATTGATTCGAACCCATCGGGTCGTTCGTGGTACCCAGCAGCACCTTGGGAATCACCTCTTCATTCGCCCTCATCGACTCCCGCCCGGCTGCGGTAGCGGGCATCGACCGGAAGTCCCTGTCAGAGCGCTCAGCCGCATAGGCGTTTCCGTAGATCAGATCGGTTTCCTGATCATGAGTAGCACCCAGCCCCTTGGGGGTCACCGACTCCCGCCCGGCTGCGGTAGCGGGCATTGACCGGAAGTCCCAGTTAGCATCAGAGCGCTCAGCCCCGTAGGCATTTCCGTAGATCAGATCGGTTTCCTGATCGATAGTGGCAGCCACGGCAACGCCGGAGGTTATGAATGAGGCCAGAACAGCAAAAGTGGCAGCGGTTAATTTCTTCATGATGATGTCTCCTGAATTCAAAGAGTCTTCGTCGATACTCACCATAAGAGACCCGGCAAACCCGATCTTTGTTTCAATTTTTACTGATAAAAATCAGTTCAGAACCATATTCTCTCTACAATACAATCTGT
>NZ_JAQGEI010000110.1 GCF_029017505.1 Sedimenticola hydrogenitrophicus | reverse complement strand
AGTGGTAATAGTCCGAGCCACGGATATTGTCTTGTTCGAGAGAGAGTTCGAGTTCCTGTTGCTGTGGGAGCGTTGAGCGGTCGAGGCCTTTGCGCAGAATCGATTCGATACTTTTGTAACTACAAGCACCAAGCGTTAGTGCCCGGCGGCAAGCCGCCTCCAGTCGCTCATCGCCATAGCCCTTGGTTAATCGCATGATGCCGAGACAAGAGCGAAAGCCCTGTTGCGGGTGGTTCCGGCGTTGCAGAATTTGTTGGATCAACCCAGCCGTGGCGGGCCCGGTCTGTTCTGCCCAGCGGACCAGCCGTTGCGGTGTCCATTCGGCATATTCACGGTGCGACTTTGGCATATGTTCAGGCGTGGTGGTATGGTGGCCTTTGACGGTGGAACGGACGTGGCTGGCGATACGCTCACCCTTGTGGAAACACTCCACCGTCGTAGCGGTAAAGCGGGCATCCAACTGCTTCTTTACCAGTTGATGAGGGACGGAGTAGTAGTGCCCATCAATTTCGATGTGATAGTCGATATGCACCCGTACCTTCTTCCATTGGGCGAACTCATAGGGGTGTACCGGAAGCGGATGCAACGCCGGCTTGTCCAGCGTCTCGAACGCCTCCCGACGGCAACCTGGTAATTTCTTGAAGGGACGTTCATTGAGCCGTTCCAGCAGTTCAGCAATGGCCCG
>NZ_JAQGEI010000109.1 GCF_029017505.1 Sedimenticola hydrogenitrophicus | reverse complement strand
ATGCTGTGCGTATTCCGGCGAAGTTGAACAGCGATTCCGGACGAACGTGAACACCTGATTTCACAACGCATCACGCGGAAGGATTATTACCCCAGGTGTTCATCTTCAGTCAACTGACCGAGGATCTTGCGCATCGACTCACCCTTGAGCTGGAGCCTGTGGGCGTTATGCATCAGCCGGTCGAGGATGGCGTCGGCGAGCGTGCTGTCGCCGATACTGGCGTACCACTGGTCGGTGGGCAGCTGACTGATCATGAGGGTGGCGGTGTGGCCGTGACGGTCATCCATGATCTCCATCAGGTCATTGCGGTTGGCCGGGGTCAGCGGCTCCAGTCCCCAGTCATCGATGATCAGTAACTGGATCTTGGCCAACTGCTGGAGCTGCTTATGGTAGCTGCCGTCGGCCTTGGCCTGGGTAAGCTCCAGGAACAGCCGTGAGAGACGGTAATAACGCACGCTGTAGCTCTGCAGGCAGGCGTTGTGTCCCAGGGCACAGGCGAGGTAGGTCTTGCCACTGCCGCAGGGGCCGGTGATCAGCAGGTTCTGGGCGCGCAGGATCCATTCGCCCTGGGCGAGCCGGGCGATCTGCGCCGGGCTGATGTTGCGTGGATGCTGGTAGTCGATCTCCTGCACCCTAGCACCAAGCTTGAAGCGGGCCTGGCGGATGAGCCGTTCGTGGCGGCGCTGATCACGGCTCAGCCACTCCTGATCGAGCAGCAGC
>NZ_JAQGEI010000108.1 GCF_029017505.1 Sedimenticola hydrogenitrophicus | reverse complement strand
CGCTGTACCGGTTGCGGTCGATACGCCATCTTGTGTAGACGTTCAATCAGGTTATCCAGATTAGCGTCCAGGTCTTCGGCGTATTGCGCTTTGGTGACATTGTCTATGCCTGACGCGGCTTTTCCTTTGAGCTGCGTAAAGCATTCCAGCAACAGCGGTTTGTTCATCAGATGAAATAAACTGGTGAATTGACAGCGCTTGTCTTTGCTGGCTTTCTCGGCTATGCGTTGTAATTTTGTGGTCACGCTTTCTTCGTTTCTGTGCACGATACCTGTGTCCTCACAACGCTGTTGTTGTCGTGATGGCCTTTGCTCCAGCAACATTACTCGCCTTCATCGCTCCTACGCCACCATCCGACTTCCTGAGTCGCTTCAGTTGTTCTCGCTTTATTATCACTTGTTCAACTTACTCTCTTCATTGAAAGACGACTCAGGATCTCCCGAGTTGCCGATACTTCCCGATGTCCAACATGCCATGCTTTACAACCCCGGGGCAGCACAATGACACTTGCCTGTCGCATCATTGCATGGTGGCTTCCAAGAGGGGTACCTTGTCGCCCTGCCCGTGTGGAATCCTTACGAGGCTAAATCACTTCAGCTTACGCTTACGGCCTGCTGACTTGCGCCCATCGTGCTTAACATTTGGGGTTACCCCCGCCTGCCCGATGCTTGCTATCCGGTGGCTGGCCTGCCTTGCCGGAGTGGGACTCTCACCCACTGGAACTACCGACCTTGCTCGGCCGCACACCCCA
>NZ_JAQGEI010000107.1 GCF_029017505.1 Sedimenticola hydrogenitrophicus | reverse complement strand
GCTGTCCGGCTCATAGCCGTACTGCTGTATCACCACACCACCGCTGTCGTATTCGCCGGCCAGCCCTTCGTCGGTGTAGTGGAAGTAGCGGGTTTCGTTCGGGGTGGTCTTCTGGATCCGCCGGCCCAGGGGGTCGTAGCGGTATTCGCCGATCAGATCGCCCGTGTCAGTCTCGACTCGCTGTAACCTTCCCTCGGCGTTGTAGATACTTTTTGTGGTATTGGCCCCTTCGGTCTTTTGGGTGGTATGGCCCGCCTGGTCGTACTGGTAGCTGGTGGTGGGACTGGCCTGCAGCCGGTCATTCTCATCATAGCTCCAGCTGCCCGGGGTGAGGTTGTCCGCGGTGCGGTTGCCGTTGGCATCGTAATCCCAGCCTTCGGTCTCCAGGGCGCTTTGGGCCTCGGTCAACCGCTGCAGGTTGTCGTACTGGTAGTCGTAGGTGCGCTGTTCGGTGGCGCGCCGGGTGATGTTGCCGGTCTTGTCGTAGTCGTATTGGTAGTCCAGCAGCGGGTTGGTCGCCGGGTCCAGGGCCAGGATGCGGGTCGGGCGCAGCAGCGGGTCATAGTCGATGGTGCGGCTGCCGCCGCCGTGGTAGAGCAGTTTCTTCGGCCGGTTCCACTGGTATTCGGCATAGTTCAGACTCCCCAGCGCCGGGATCGCGATCCGTTGCAGGCGGTTTTGGTCCCAGTGATATTGGGTGATTTGGCCGTCCGGCCCGGTGTAGCTCAGTTTGTTACCCGCCGCATCGTAGCCGTAGCTGTGGCTCAGGCTGAAGCTGCC
>NZ_JAQGEI010000106.1 GCF_029017505.1 Sedimenticola hydrogenitrophicus | reverse complement strand
CAGCCCCAATGCATCTTAGCCAAAGCACCTTGTCACATCAACAAAAGCGTATCCGTCATCATGCGGTAAATAGCGATTCTTATACCTTCTTTAATCAGCTCACCGGCCCGGATTTCCTTGACCAGGTAGAGTCTTTATTGCCTGAACACAGAGAGCGTTTATTTCCACCCACAGAAACACTCTCCATGTTTCTCGCCCAGGCAATGAATGAGGATAGCTCCTGTCAGAAGGCAGTCAATGATGCCGCTATTATACGATTGCGCGGTGGGCTGCCGCTCTGTAGCACCAACACAGGCTCCTACTGTCAAGCGCGCCAGCGCTTGCCCTTGGAAATGATCAAATCTCTTGCCTGCTACACCGGCGTTACGATGGCTGCCAACACCCCTGGTGTCTGGCATTGGCGGGGTCGGCCAGTGAGGCTGGTTGATGGCGCCACTGTCTCCATGCCGGATACGGAAGAAAACCAGTCAATCTATCCGCAACCCAGCAGCCAGAAGCCCGGGCTGGGTTTTCCCATCTGCCGCCTAGTCGGCATCATCTGTCTTGGCAGCGGCGCATTACTCAACACCGCTATCGGCCCTTGCAGAGGAAAGGGTGGTGATGAGCAATCATTACTCCGAAGTCTGTTGGATACCCTGAATCCAGGTGACATCATCATGGGGGATGCCTTTTATGCCACCTATTTTCTACTCTGCGCACTGCAGGAAAAGGGGGTTGATGCGGTCTTTGAGCAGCATGGCTCGCGCAAACGCAGTACGGACTTTCGCTTGGGCAAACGGTTGGGTAAGCAGGATCATTTGATCACCTTGGAAAAACCGAAGTGCAGGCCAGACTGGATGAGTCAGGAGGCTTACGATCAGGCGCCAGATCGCCTATTGGTACGGGAATTACACACGGGG
>NZ_JAQGEI010000105.1 GCF_029017505.1 Sedimenticola hydrogenitrophicus | reverse complement strand
CATCGGCGGAGTCCGCAGCCCAACGTACGTGAGGCGTTCGATCATGTCGCCCAAGCGGTAGCGGCGATTGAACCGATATTCGAATTCGGCCAGATATCGCGGTACATGTTTGAGGCTGACCGAATGCAGGGTACCGGTGATGGCGTTTTTGACATTGCCCAGCATTGTGTTGACCCATTTGAACGACGGATGCTGTGCGCCTTTGCGGCCACCCGCTGAGATGATTGACACATGAATGCAGCTGGCTTTTTGGACCGCGTTGAAACAAGCGAGTCCATCGCTGACTACAACGCATTCTGGTGCCAGATGGGTTTTGGCATAGCGCTCAATTTCGGCACTTCGAAACCCTGTGACGGCGCGCAACTGGATACGCTGGGGTTTGTTTGTTTCCGCATCGGTTTCGACAACGGCGATAAAAGGCGCCTTGTGGTGGGCGCCGCGCCCGCGTTTTCCGGAACGTTCGCCACCGATATAGGCGTCGTCGATCTCGATGCGGCCGCTCAGCATTTCGCCCTGCTGGCGTTCCAGCATCACCTGCATCAATTTGTGCTTGATCTTCCAGGCCGTGTTGTAGCTGACGCCGATTTCGCGCATGAGCTGGAGCGCCGAAATACTGTTCTTACGTTGCGTGAGGAGATAGATCGACAGAAACCACTGCGTCAGTGGCAGCTTGGTCGAAGCGAAGATCGTACCGCTGGTCAGCGAGGTCTGCGTGTGGCAATGGTTGCACTGGTACACCTTGCGGTTCTGAAGCTCGCAATACGTGTCATTGCCGCATGCTGGACACACGAAACCCTTCGGCCAGCGCAGTTTGAAAAGGGCATCACGGCATTGATGCTCAGTGCCGTAGGTATCGAGGAATTTCGGCAAGCTGAGCCCTTCTTGGAATTGGATCGGATTCTTTGTCATGGCGATACCCTCCGCAACCTATTGGTTCTACTTACGTTCTACTATAGACCATCCAGCGGAATCGTGGCTGGGTTTCGTGGGTAATCAAGTAA
>NZ_JAQGEI010000104.1 GCF_029017505.1 Sedimenticola hydrogenitrophicus | reverse complement strand
TACGCCCCAAACCGTGCTTTCGCACAGCCGTGTCAGTGTCGCACCGGACGCGGTTTTTATCCAGCCCTCATCGGCCTTTCGTGCCGATGAACACCAGTGCTCGTCTTTACCACTGTGCCCGCTGCCATTGCCAGGTCTTTATCTGTCGGCGGTGCGACCGGGGGAATGTCTATTGCGCAGGCGGCTGTGCCGAACATGCCCGCCAGGCCTCACTACGCCGAGCGGGATTTCGTTACCGTTGCACCCGCCATGGTCGTCTGACCAACGCGGCTCGCCAGCAGCGGTTCCGGGACCGCCAAAAGCAAAAAGTAACGCATCAGGGTTCCCCACCGCCGGTCGCGCTTGTTTTACTGCTGCTCGCATTAAAACCACCGGAAAGTCCACGGGAATACGCGCACCATAAAGACCTTGCCGTCATTCGTTGCCGGTTTTGTGGTCGTGAATGCGAACCCTACTTGAGACAGGACTTTCTGCGACCCAACGAACGCGCTCGATGGTCAGGATCACCGTGAGTGCGCAGCGCCCGAGCAGGAGACCGCCATTGACCATCGACAAAGCACTCGAAGCAAAGATTCTTCGCTATCACTTCGTGGAACAGTGGGGCGTGAACACCATTGCCCGACAACTGGGTATTCACCATTCTGCCGTTGACCGCGTGCTTGCTCAGGCGGGCTTGCCCAAGGCCGAACGCACCCGCCAGGCCTCGATCGTCGACCCCTACCACCCGATGATCATCGAGACGCTCGCCCAGTATCCCCGGCTCACCGCCGCGCGCCTGTATGCCATGGCGCAGGCGCGTGGCTACACCGGGGGGGCGAGCCAGTTTCGGGCGCATGTCGCGCAACTGCGTCCGCGCAGGCCCAGCGAGGCGTATCTGCGCCTGAAGACGCTGCCGGGTGAACAAGGACAAATTGACTGGGGACACTTCGGTCACGTACAGATTGGCCGGGCGAAGCGCCCCCTGATGGCCTTCGTGATGGTGTTGAGCTGGAGCCGGCAGATCTTCCTGCGCTTCTATCTCAACGCGCGCATGGACAACT
>NZ_JAQGEI010000103.1 GCF_029017505.1 Sedimenticola hydrogenitrophicus | reverse complement strand
TGTTAACGGCTGAGTAAAACCGCGCCTATCTGGCGAAGTCCACAGTCGCGGATTTGGGCGGCATTACTCGACCTCAGCCAGGCAGGTCGCCTCTACTCAAGCCAAGTAACGCCGCCGATCTCGGCTGAATGATCTGCTCAGAAGGTCAAGTCATCGTCGTTGACCTCGAAGGTCGTTACCCGCTCCTCCTGCATCAACTCGATCAATGAGATCTGGTAACGGCTCCAGATCGCATCGCGGATTTCGTCGATCAACTCGTAAACGGCTAACGCCTGCTCCGGCGTCCAGTAGTCGGGTATCTGTATCGGGATCATGGCTTGGTCTCCTTCTTCCCGGTCGTAGCCGTTTTGCTTTTCTTGCGGCTGGCGGCGCGCCGCTGTTGCCGCTCCTTGGCCTCCTTGAGGCGGTAGGACTGCCCTTCGATGGTGAGGATCTCCGAGCGATGGATCAGACGGTCCACCAACGAGACCACGCAGGAGGCGTTGGGAAAGACCTCGCCCCACTCGGCGAAGGGCCGGTTGGTGGTGACCAGGGTGGATTTCTCCTCGTAACGCCGGGAGACGATCTCGAACAGCAGATCAGCATGGCGATTGGAGTAGGAGAGGTAGCCCACCTCGTCGATCACCAGCAGTTGCGGCCGGGTGTAGCGGGCGAGGCGCCGTTTGATGGCGCCATCGCCGTCCTGGGCGGCCAGGTCATTGAGCATCTGGCCGGCGCTGGTAAAGAGGACGCTATGGCCCGCCAGTACCGCTTGATGGGCGATGTTGCGGGCCAGGGTCGATTTGCCTACCCCGTTGGGTCCCGCCAGGATGATATTGACCGCCTCGGTGAGGAAGTCGAGGCGCATCAGGTCACTGACCAGCTCCCGGTCGCACTGGCTGGGCCAGTTCCAGTCGAAGTCGGCCAGGGGCTTGAAGCGCCCCAGGTGGGCACCTGTCATGCGCCGCTCCAGGCTGCGCTGGGCGCGCTCCGCTTCCTCCCACTGGATCAGCGGTGCGATCCAGCCGCGTTCTTCGATCTCCTCCCAGTGGCTCAGCAGGCCGTGGAGCTTGAGCGCCTTGGCC
>NZ_JAQGEI010000102.1 GCF_029017505.1 Sedimenticola hydrogenitrophicus | reverse complement strand
TGTTGTTGCCGGAGTAAAACCGCGACTATTTGCCGCGACCTGTTTCCGCCTCTAGGCATGGTGGCTCACTGACACCATCGTTCGCGCACGTTAGCCGTCCTGGCTAGAACTCGATGTCGTCGTCGAACTCAAGCTTGGCCTGTAGTTCGTCAACGTCCTGAGAGACGGAAGCTTCCTGCAGGAGACTGATGATCTGGTCACCGTAGGTATCCCAGAGCTGATCTCGCAATCGATCCAGGAACTCGATGATGGTCTGAGCTTCGGCGGATGACCAGTGAGTGTATAAGCGGGTCACTTTCATCGACATGGTCATTGATCTCCTGCCGGAGATTTGTCCGTCGCCTTCGTGGGAACGGCCCGTCGGGGTTTGGGCGATTTCTTCTTCCTGGCGGCACGCTCCTTCGCCTCTTTCATGCGATACGACCCACCCTCGATGACGAGGATTTCTGAGTGATGCACCAGTCGGTCGACAATGGACACGACGCAGGCGGCGTTCGGGAACACCTCGCTCCATTCGGCAAACGGTCGATTCGTGGTCACGATCGTGGGTTTGAGTTCGTAACGGCGGTTGATGATGTTGAACAACAGATCGGCGTGGCGATTGCCGTAGGAGAGATAACCGATCTCGTCGATCACCAGGACGTCCGGGTGGGCATAGTGTTTCAGCCGACGCCGCAGTGCGTTGTCACCATCCTGCGCCGCCAGGTCGCCCAGCATCTGGGCGGCGTTGACGAACAACGCGCTATGTCCTTGCAGGACGGCGTGGTGGGCGATGTTCTGTGCGATCATGGATTTGCCGACGCCGTTCGGTCCGACCAGGATGAGGTTGGCGGTCTGCTGGATAAAGCCCAGGGTCATGAACCCGGATACAGCGGCCTGGTCGCACTGTGTCGGCCAACCCCAATCGAAGTCGGCCAGCGGCTTGAAGCGGCCGATGTGCGCCGCACTGAGGCGCCGTTCAAGTCCGCGACGCTTGCGCTCGATCTCTTCCCATTCAATGAGGCTGCGCACCCAGGGCCATTCGGCCTCGGGTGTCTCATCCCAGTGGGCCAGCAGGCCGTGCAGTTTCAGCGCGGCAGCGCGTTGCCTGAGGTCGC
>NZ_JAQGEI010000101.1 GCF_029017505.1 Sedimenticola hydrogenitrophicus | reverse complement strand
GCATATTCCGGCCCAACCTGAACACCCATTCCGGTTCAACGTGAACACCTGTTCTGGTTGAACGTGAACACCCATTCCGGCGCAAGCTGAACACTTTTTCGGTTTTTCCGGAATCGGTGTTCACAATCCCGGAATCACTGTTCACGTTCAACTGGAAACCTTCCCAACGCATTGTTTTTCAATCTTTTTGGTACCCTCTCTCGCTTTTTGGGGAGAGGCCATGCCTGCGAAGAGGACTGCAATGCGAAAAATCCGAGATATTCTCCGCTTACGGTTGTCGGCCGGGCTGTCGATCCGTGCTATCAACGCCAGCACCAAGGTCAGTGTCGGCGCCATCCAAAAGCTGCTGGCCCAGGCCAAGGCACTGGAGCTTGACTGGCCGTTGCCGGCCGAGCTCGACGACAGCCAACTGGCCCGGCTGTTCTATCCCGAGGCCGACACCCGCGTCTCCTCCCGCTACCAGGTTCCCGACTGGGCGAGTCTCCACCAGGAGCTCAAACGCAAGGGGATGACCAAGCAGCTACTGTGGGAGGAGTACACCCGGCAATACCCCAACCGCTGCTACAGTTACTCCCAGTTCTGCGACCGCTACACGCACTGGCGGGGGCTGCAGAAGCGCTCCATGCGCCAGAGCCACCGGGCCGGCGAGAAGTGCTTCGTCGACTACTGCGGCCAGACGGTGCCCATCATCTGCGCTGACACCGGCGAGTTCCGCCCGGCCCAGGTCTTCGTCGCGGTGCTCGGCGCCTCCAACTACACCTATGCCGAGGCGACCTGGAGCCAGGCGCTGCCCGACTGGCTAGGCAGCCATGTGCGGACATTCGAATACTTTGGCGGCACCCCCGCCATGGTGGTCCCGGATAACCTCAAAAGTGGCGTCAGCCGCGCCTGTCGCTATGATCCGGACCTCAACCCCAGCTATCAACAGCTGGCTGCACACTATCAGCTGGCCGTGGTGCCAGCACGGCCCTACAAACCCAAAGACAAGGCCAAGGCCGAGGTGGGAGTGCAGATCGTCGAGCGCTGGATCCTGGCCCGCCTGCGCCATCACAGCTTCTTCTCCCTGGCGGAACTGAATCAGTGCATCCGCACCCTGCTGGATGAGCTCAACCTCAAGCCCTTCAAACAGCTGCCCGGTAACCGCCGCGAGGCCTTCGCGCAACTCGACCAGCCGGCACTGCGC
>NZ_JAQGEI010000100.1 GCF_029017505.1 Sedimenticola hydrogenitrophicus | reverse complement strand
CCACTGATCACAACCAGGAGAACCCATTATGTTGAATCACCCCACTTTGGAAAAACTACAGGCCCTGCGTTTTACTGGCATGTACAAGGCATTGATGGAACAGGGGCAGATGCCTGATATCGAGTTGCTCTCCTTCGAGGAGCGTCTTGGCTTGCTCATTGACCGGGAAATGACGGAAAGAGATGACCGTCGCTTACAAGCCCGGTTGCGTAAGGCCAAGTTGAAACATAACGCCTCTATCGAGGATATTGACTACCGAACCCCTCGTGGGCTGGACAAGGGTCTGATGCTGCAATTGAGCAGTTGCCAATGGGTCAAGGAGGGCCTCAACCTGATCATTAACGGTCCCACCGGGGCCGGTAAGACCTGGATTGCCTGTGCATTGGCGCACAAGGCCTGTCGCGAGGGTTATAGCGCCCAATACCTGCGTCTACCCCGGTTGTTCGAGGAGCTGAGTCTGGCTCATGGCGACGGCCGCTTCCCGAAGCTGATGACGGCCTTCGCTAAGATAGATCTACTGGTTCTGGATGACTGGGGGTTGGCCAAACTTGCAGCGGAACAGCGCCGGGATCTATTGGAGTTGCTTGATGATCGGCATGGCATGCGTTCTACCATTGTCACCAGTCAAATCCCCGTTGATCACTGGCATGATGTGATTGGTGATCCTACGCTGGCTGATGCCATTCTGGATCGCCTTATTCACAACGCCTACCGCATTAATCTGAAGGGTGAATCCATGAGAAAGCGGCAAGCCAAATTGACGAACACTACCCCCTCAGAGTAATAATGCAGCCTCTTGCGTCGCTCCGCTCCGACTGCCCGGCTGAATGGTTGTGGAACAGGCGGCCGTATGAGCATGGATTAGGTGGCCGGATAATCGTGGTCTGGGTGGCCGAATGGCGTGGAATACGCAATGATTGTTTTTGAAGAAAATTTAAAAAGGTTATTTTTGGGGTTTTTCTACAGCCTCGTTAGCCTTTAAAAAATAACAGCAAGGAGCAATAAATTGGCAAATGTCGAATTTAGGGCCTTCAAGCAATCGGACGCCGAATTAATTTGGGCGTTCTCGAAAGTCGCGGAAGAAATGAATGAGGCCCAAGCGAATCTCATTGTGTATCTGGCGCACCAACATAACCGCACGATTCAGACTGCCCTAGGTAACGCAGCAGAAGATCCGGCAATAAAG
>NZ_JAQGEI010000099.1 GCF_029017505.1 Sedimenticola hydrogenitrophicus | reverse complement strand
CGTTCGAATCGCCACTTCCCTGGCTTTCCGCCCGCCGGTTCCGCGGCCTTACCGGCCAACTTCTCCTGCGAACGAGCGGCGCATTATACGCACTCGCCTTCCCCGCGCAAGCCCTATTGTTAACTTTTTATGAATCAGCCGGGCTGTTGCCGAAACGGCCGGAAAATAACCCCACTCCCCGGCAAGCGGGAATAATGTCAACCGGTCTGAGCACGTAATAGCAATAATGCCCTCGGGAATATAAAGTTACATCTCCCCCGGTTTTTACTGAGGCCCAGCGCAATGGCGATTCAACCATTACCTGTTTATCCAGCCAACCTGGAGGCACTCCGGAAAAATATGTGCCGCGGGTGATGCGGTTCGCGAGTTCACCGGCATCCCGCGTCGCCGGCAGGCAAGGACGCGGCGTGAAACGAACCGATCGACGCTTCCATCCCCCGGTTCTTTGCCAATAGCATGGCCCAGTCGGCTTGCCACTTCCTTGCCTGCGCGGTCTGGGGAAACGTGAGACAAGTCCCACTGGGGTGAACCCTGGCGTGGCGATAGCCTGGCGTTCAGCGCGGAACAGCTGCATGCGCTGATTCAGGAGCTGCCCTGACAGCGACTCGATGCCAAATGCCGAGGGTGTGATTACGGCGCTGCAGGTATCCTGCAGCAAAGCACAGTCCGATGCGGGGACTACTGCCATACATGCCGACCAACCGGCGCTGTACCGTCAGGAATGCACCTTCGGTCGGGCCGGACTCATCATCCCGCGTTCAACCCTGGACCAGTGAATCGGCACCTGTGGGGTGCAGTTGCAGCCCCTGCTGGACGCACTGAGAGACGCCATGCTCCCGCATCCGCTAATGCATGCCGATGAAACACCGGTTGCCGCGCTGGCAGCGGGCAAGAGGCAAACCCACCGGGCTTAGGGCTTACCGCACCACACCCTTCGCGCCCCCCAAGAGCGGTGGTCTACGACCTTGCACCGAGCCGAGCGAGCATGCCCGCGCCTTCCTCGGTGACTGATCCCTATGCCTTACCTCAAGGATGTACCGGCTCGTCTGCCGACGCAGAAGAACAACGCCATCACTGACATCCCGTGTTGTTTGCTGGCTTCGACAATCCGGGCTTTGAATCCTGGAGAATACCGGCGGCGGCGTTACCGCGACGGTGGGGTACGCTTAAAGTGCTCATAACAAGTGTCCACTAAAAAATAAGTGGACACTTG
>NZ_JAQGEI010000098.1 GCF_029017505.1 Sedimenticola hydrogenitrophicus | reverse complement strand
GGTCGAGTAGACGGACGCTCCCAGCATACAAACACATTAAACAGGCAATGCTTTCATTGAACACCTCGCTGCACGCAGCTACTATGTGATTTCTGCTTAACATTTTGCACATCAGTTGCAATCACGCCCCTCACAGAACCGTGCTGGCGCTATTTACGCACACGGCTCCTCGACAACACACTTCACTTCAAAAGGACAATAAGTTCACCATAATTCGCGGCGCTGGCAGCGGATACCGTGAAAGCAGTTTGTTAAACTTCTCCCACGTATAGCAGCCGCGTTTACCGCGTCGATTGAGCCATTTAAACAGGGTTTGTTTGACCAGATAGCTAAAGTTATTGATGCTTTTGCTATTGTCTGTTACACCATAATAAGCAAAGTGTCCGCGCAGTTTCGCCGCTGTCGTTTTCAGGATTTGATCAGTGGGGAGCGTACGATTGGCACACAGCCATTCTTTGTACCCGACTAACTTGGCGGTAAAACGTTTGCTGATGGTAAGCCTTTTCATGCGAAATCGCTTGCCATCCCGACTGCGTGAGCAATAGTGGGTAAATCCGAGAAAATCGAATGTTGCCACTCTTTCTCCTCTGGATTTTGCTTTGGATTGCGCAAATGCACCAAATTCAAAACGCTTGGTTTTCTCTGGCGCAATTTCAAGATGAAACTGTTCCAGTCTCTCTGCCATCGCTGCTTCAAATTCTTTGGCTTCCCTTTCGCTCTGGAAACACGCCACATAATCATCCGCATAACGGATTAATCGTGCGTACCCCCGACACTTGGGCTTAATGCGTTTCTCAAACCAGAGATCAAGGACATAGTGAAGATAGATATTCGCCAGTAACGGTGAAGCTGAGCCGCCCTGGGGCAAACCGCGTTCACTCGCTCTGTGCTGGCCATCTTCGTTGATGCCGGCTTTGAGAAAGCGCTTGATGTACCTCAGTATTCGCTTATCGGCTATCCGGTGGCTGATAAAGGCCATCAACTGCTCCTGATCCACGTGATCGAAGAAGCCTTTGATATCGGCTTCGACCATGTAGTGGATGGGCTGACCTTCGACGGTTTGACTAAGTGCGCGTAGCGCATCATGGCAACTTCGCCCCGGCCGGAACCCATAGGAGTCGTCAATGAAGTCTTGTTCATAAATCCCTTGCAGGATTTTGACCAAGCCCGTTTGTACCAGTTTGTCTTCCAGCGCGGGAATACCGAGTGGTCGCTGTTTATGACTGCCCGGTTTCGGGATATACACC
>NZ_JAQGEI010000097.1 GCF_029017505.1 Sedimenticola hydrogenitrophicus | reverse complement strand
TTCAGACCGTCGGTTAGCAAAAAGTTCAGTCGCGATGTTTCGCAGCTGAAATAACCGGCAAAGCAATAATTGACCTGGAGGAATTCCAATGGGTGTACGAGTCACGAACGGGCGTGCTCTCCTGGCCGCGGTGATGGGGCTGGGTGTGGCAGTGAGCGCTCAAGCGGGCGAGTATCCGGATATCGGTCCCCTGCCCGCATTGAAAGTGGATGCGGCCAAGGCCGAACTGGGTAAGCGGCTGTTCTTCGATAAGCGGCTTTCCGGCGATGCCGGTATCGCCTGTTCCACTTGCCACGTGCCGGAAAACGGCTTTGGCAGCAAGGAGGCGCTGTCGCCGGGCTATCCCGGTAACGGCAACTTCCGTAACGCGCCGAGCGTGATCAACACGGCCTACAAGAAGGTGTGGCTGCATGACGGCCGCATCGGCACCGACCTGAATGATGTGACCCGTGAGATGATCACCGAGGATTACATCATGAACATGGACATGCGCATCATGCAGGAGCGGTTGAAGCAGGATCCGGTCTATGTGGAGATGTTCAAGGCGGCCGGCAAGAACGAGCCGAGCAACGGCGGCGCCCGCAGCATCATCCCCGAGTACCTGAAGAGTCTGACCTCGCGGAATGCGCCCTTCGACAGCGGCAAGATGTCCGCTTCCGCGAAGAGTGGCATGGCCCTGTTCAAGGGCAAGGCGGGCTGCATCCAGTGCCACAATGGCCCGCTGCTCAGCGACCAGAAACCGCACAACACCGGCGTGCCGGAGAACTTCGACGTGTTCCTGGACCCGATGAACCACCAGGCCTTTATCGCCTTCGCCATGTTCCAGGGTATCCCCAACTACATGAACCTGAAGCGCGATCCGGGCTACCTCAACATCACCCTGGATCCGAAGGACATGGGCAAGTTCATCACCCCCAGCCTGCGTGAACTGAAGTACACCGCGCCCTACATGCACAACGGCACCATTAAGACGCTGGCCGAGGTGGTGGAATTTTACAACCAGGGCGGCGGTAAGGACGGCAACAAGAGCCCGCTGCTGAAACCGTTGCAGCTGAGCAAGGCGGAAAAGAAGGACCTGGTGGCCTTCCTGGAGGCCCTCTCCGGCGATCAGCTCACCAGCGACCAGTATGTCTGGAAGAGTGAGTATCCGGCTGAGTATCCGGCCATCGACAACTGGACCCAGGTCCGTAACTGAGTTGAGGAGAGAGTCATGAGAAAGATGAAATTTGCTCCTACCTTGGTGGCCGCCGCTGTATCGACCGTGCT
>NZ_JAQGEI010000096.1 GCF_029017505.1 Sedimenticola hydrogenitrophicus | reverse complement strand
CATATTGATATTTAGCAAAGTCCCGCGTAAACCCGCGCCGGGATCAATAGTGTCATTGATTTCCTATCAGTGGGAAAACATCAATGACTCTGACCCCATTGATCAGAAAAATAAATACGTCCAATACGTCCCCTTTTTCGATATGTGTTTCAATGGGGTCAGAGACCCCCGGCTACCCGATTGGCCTCAACACTAATCGTCAGCATCATCAAGCTTCTTCTTAAGGTTTTTTATGCTACGCCTATCAAGTGCGACTTCTCCGACACCTGGTATCTTGAGGCTCAACCCGGATGATGCATTGATTATTGCGGACGCAAGATCTTCGGACGGGTGGGTGGCCTTTTCGGAAGCGGCATTCTGCACAAATAGATTCTCTGTCAATTTTTCAATTAGATGCGGCGAAATCTCATTACCTCTTTCTTCTTTCCATTCGAGCGCCATTTCGACAACCCAGCTAGCTCTATCGATATCAAGCTCCAACTGCTTTAATCTGAACTCTTCGTCGGCATGCCTTCTAAACCAAGAGTCGTTCCACCGAATATAGAAAATAATTGAGGCGATAAGTGCAAACGCACTCGCGCTGAGCTTCGCAACCTCATACCAAGAAAAGCCGGCATCGCTAACCAAGAATGATTTTATGAAGCTATTTGCGACGAATGCGCCGGACACAACAATGAGCACTATAAACAAAACGTGAATCGGTATCCGTTTTCTTATTGTGCTTTTTGTGAGTGAGAATTGCTCGCCACGTTTCGCAAGTGCATCTTTTAAATCTGTACGTATCTGCCGCCTAGCGTGACGACTTTGCCGATCATCGATTTCAGACTTTAGAGCCTCAAGTGCATCCTCTTGCGACTTTACCTCTTCCAGCCGCTTTTCAAGCTCAGCAATCCGTTCCGCTTCACGAACCTCGTACTCTTTAGCTAATTGGCTATTGTATTCTGATTTTTCTTGGTCGAGTTGTTGACGGTACCGCTCGTTCTGATCGATCAGTGTCTGTGTTAACTCCTCAAGCCTGAGGAGCCCCTGCTCTCTCTTCCGATAAAATTCCGCGAGTTCATCCCCAAGCAGCTTATCCGTGCTTTCAGTTCTTTCATATGCGCGTAAATATTTATGTGCGGCAGCTATAAGCTTGATTGACAACAACTGATCTGCATCATTGTTTATATTGATCTTTACGCTATCAGAACCCACCTCTCTTACCACGACAATCGAGGCATTTTGAAAAGAAGGGAATTGAACTTGAATCTGCCACGAAAGAGCAGATTCAGCTCCGACTAGCTCCTTTAT
>NZ_JAQGEI010000095.1 GCF_029017505.1 Sedimenticola hydrogenitrophicus | reverse complement strand
CTCCTACAACCAGGCAGCATCCCAATACGGATAATCCCCCACCCGCTGAACCAACCCCGCCCGCAACGGATTAGCCACCATATACCGCGCCATTGCTGCGATATCCTCCTCACGCCTCACTGCTCGGTCATAAAATCCGCGCTGCCACACCGACGCGCCGCGCCGCCTTTCCAGGCTGTTTATTTCACGGGCCGATACCTGCTTCACTTTTGCAACAACAACGGATAAATCACCATCCCGCAATACAAACAACCAATGAAGATGATCCGGCATCAACACCCACGCCAATGTTTCGCACATCCCCTCGGCTTCCGCTTGACGCATGGCCATGACAACCGCACGGGCATGCCCCATGGACATGAATCGCGGTGCTCTATCGCGTGTGACTGTGGTAATCAAATAGGCACGACCCCGTTCTGAACGCCGCCCACGGCGCAGATTCCGTCCGTGGGCCGCACGACGATTGTTCGGCATATACCCTCCCTGTAATTGCCTTTCGCGCCAGAGGCGCTCCTACAAATCCACAACAACCCACCACCCGTAGGAGCGGCTCCGCCGCTAACTCTGCGCGTCTATTATATTGAATTAATAAACAAAGTTTCCTAACTAGCCGGATTTCGGTTGTGCCCCAACACAGCCAAATCGGGATCTTTAAAGCTCAACGAAATGTCTCATCGGCTCCATCTGCTGATGGAGTATCCTGACGATAAAAATATCGTGCTCACGCCGCCGGTAAAAAATGGCGTGTCGTTGGTGATCGTGGCGGCTAACCCCATCAGCGATTTCCAGGCACTCATGCCCCATTAGTGGGGAGTTGGACAGAAGACGAAAGGTGCTCTCCAAGTCATCGGTGTAAGCGTCGGCCTGGTGAGCACCAAAGTTAAGCAGGGTATATTTGTAGATAGCTGTGAAATCCTCTGCCGCGAGATTGGACAGCTTATACATGGTGTTTCTGTTTCACCTGAGCGGCAATGTCGTGCAGAGATAGGTCACTTTCCCCGCTCCGCTCCCCAGCTTCTACAGCACTTCTCAGCGCTGCCGTTTGATTTTCCTGGCGTTCGAGCAACCGCAAGGCTGAGCGCACGACTTCACTGGTTGAGCCGTAGCGTCCAGACGCAATCAATTTCCCCACAAATTCGTCTAGTTCTGAACCGATAGTAACACTCGTTGTTCTGGGCATGGTCGAGCCTTCTGTGTGAATAATTAACACAAGTGTAGCACCCTTGGGGACCACTTCAAGTGATCAGCGCTCGATGACCGGGTAGCGGTGAAACGCCACACTTAGCGTAGGTTTTCGTTCTATTGGACTTCAACCCC
>NZ_JAQGEI010000094.1 GCF_029017505.1 Sedimenticola hydrogenitrophicus | reverse complement strand
GCCCGCTGGGATCTCCGCGCGGTGGAGCTGATCGATCCCCGCACACTCAAGCCCCTGTGCCCGCTCATGCCGCTCGACAAGAGCGCCAATGCCGAGGGTCGACGAAGAGCCCGCAGCACCAGAGCATCGCTGGAGGAGACACCATCGGGCAATGCATTGCCACCCCTGCTGCGCCAGTGCTTGGCCGACTATGCGGCCACCGGTTACCCGCCGGCCTATCTGCCCATCAATCAGGAGACCGACAAGTGAACAAAAAGCTACTCGCCCTGTATGGGCTCAAATGGAATCCCTTCTCACCCGAACTACCGTTAGAGGCGCTCTATAGCAATGCCAAGGTGGAAAGCTTCTGCTGGCGGGTCGATCAGGGACTGATCCGGGAGGGGGGCTTTGCCATGATCAGTGGTGATCCGGGCACCGGCAAGAGCGTGGTGCTGCGCGTGCTGGCACAACGTCTGGGGCAACGGCATGACCTGACGGTGGGGGCCATCGTTCACCCCAGTGGCAACCTGGCCGACTTCTATCGTGAGATGGGGGATCTGTTCGGGGTGGAACTACGCCCTCACAACCGGTGGGGTGGCTTCAAGGCGCTGCGTGAGCGGTGGTTGGCCCACCTGGAGGGTACCCTGCTGCGCCCGGTATTGCTGATCGATGAAGCCCAGGAGATGCACGCCGGTGTACTCAATGAACTGCGACTGCTCTCGAGTATGCAGTTTGACTCACGCAATCTGCTCAGCGTGGTGTTGGCCGGAGATGCCCGTCTGAACCACAAATTACGGCGCGATGAACTGCTTCCCCTGGGCAGTCGTATCCGTACCCGCCTGATCATGGAGTATGCCACACGAGAGGAGCTGGGCGAGTGCTTGAATCATCTGCTGCGCACCGCCGGTGCGCCCCATCTCATGAGTAAGGAACTGGCCACTACCCTCTGTGATCATGCGGTTGGCAACTACCGGGTACTCACCGGTATGGCCGGAGAACTGCTGGCGACAGCCGCACAACGTGAACTCACCCAACTGGATGAAAAGCTCTTTCTGGAACTCTTTACGCCAAGCCCGTCCAAGGCCAGAAAGCGTACGTGACCCACCCAAGGAGATACCTATGGAGCACACGCCTCTTATGCTGGCTGCAGCACCGGACCTGACCGATGATGCTGCCACCGAGATCCTCGACTTCCTTTACGACCTGACCTCCGCCTTCGAGAACCACTACTTCGCCCAACTACGGAGGCATCAGCAGAGTCTCGTCGAAGAGCGGAATCAGCCCGACCTGTTTGAACCCTTTGAAGACGAGTTGCCCGACTTCTGAGGATCCGCTCTCGGAACTGGGTAACGGGTGGTACGGGACCTTATACCACCCGTTTATCTTTGCCGGGTAGGCCATCAAATAGTGTGAGTGCCGGGACATCGATTAGGGTGGTTACGCTCA
>NZ_JAQGEI010000093.1 GCF_029017505.1 Sedimenticola hydrogenitrophicus | reverse complement strand
AACCTACCAGTACGACCAGGCGGGCCATACCACCCAAAAGACCGCAGGCGGAACGACCACCCAAAGCCTCTACAACGCCGAGGGAAGGTTACAGCGAGTCGAGACCGGCACGGGCGATCTGATCGGCGAATACCGCTACGATCCCCTGGGCCGGCGGATCCGGAAGACCACCCCGACAGAAACCCGCTACTTCCACTACACCGACGAAGGGCTGGCCGGCGAATACGATGCCAGCGGCACGCCGATCCAGCAGTACGGCTATGAGCCGGACAGCACCTGGACGACGAATCCGCTCTACACAAAAACCAATCAAGGCTACGCCTTTTACCAGAGCGACCACCTGGGCACGCCGCAGCGGCTGGTGCAGAGCAACGGTGCGACGGTGTGGGCGGGGGAGTACCGGGCGTTCGGCGAGGTGACCGAGACGAACCAGGTGTGGGCTAATCCGTTGCGGTTCCCGGGGCAGTATTATGATGCGGAGACCCAAACACATTACAACTACTTTAGGACGTATGATCCCACCATAGGGCGGTATGTGCAGGGGGATCCGATTGGGCTGGATGGTGGGTTTAATAGATATCTCTATGTACTAGCAAGACCTGGAATGTTTTCAGATCATTATGGATTAGCTGTTAGTGGTACAATAGTTGACTCTAAAGTTCTTCCTCAGGATATACGTTATGACGTACTTAGTTGGGGAACAGAGCTAGACTACAACGATGGCGATGGCGAAAATTTACCCGGAGCTGGTCCACGATTAGTAAGGGTTGATTTGCGCGTTGGAGGAACTGTCAGATTTTTAATTCATTGTTCAGAGACGGAGTGTAACAAGGTTATAAAGGAAGGTTACATAGAAAAAGGAATATATGTTCCTAAAATAATTCCATTTACATATCATTACGAACAATCAATCATTCCGCCAGTCTATTCGATACCATATGGCTTGCTCCGATTAGCAATTGCAGTAGAGCCATTGCTAAAAAAAATGGCGATGGCTGAAGGGTTAAATGCACCGTTGATATGTGACATGAATAAAAATTGGAGCCCTGTCATACCTTTTAGCTGGAATGATGAAATTCCATTATCACCATAGTGAAAAGAATGAGTGCTAGTGAAAAGAGATTAAGTCTAGGATATGTTTTCTGGGTAAAGGCCCCAGGGGTATTTGTGTCTGTAATGATAGTCGCGCATCTAAGTAATTTCTTTCTAGAAAAAATTGGTGTCGATATTCAGTATCGTTTGCTTACTTACTATATGCTGTGGGGTATTGCATCATTGAGTGCAGCTTATCTAATATGGAGTGCTTCAAAATTTGGTAAACGGGCCATATATAAGTATTTGTCGCAAATTATTTCGATATTTTATGCGGGTATTTTCTTTTATTCATTTTTATTGTTTTTATTTTAGGTGTAGGTCGATAAGCCAAAGGGAACGCTGGGCGAGGGTGTTCAGAACTCTCAACAATCACTCAAGTGATAGGAGTTCGGGGTCAAAGGATAAGGGTAGAAGCCCTTTACAAGATCCCTCGTATCTGCCCGCAGACCGGGCATACCTCAATACATCATCCAGCGC
>NZ_JAQGEI010000092.1 GCF_029017505.1 Sedimenticola hydrogenitrophicus | reverse complement strand
ACTCAAGTTTCGGAGTTCAAAATGGCGAAAACCGGCCCCAACTTCCCCATTACTCATACTCCAATTGCATGGTAAATGTATCCAGCTGAAGACTGCGAACAAAAAACTCATGGATGCGTTTATCGACCGCCAGCATAACCGTGTCCACCGGACAACCAAGCGTTGCCCGCAGCTCAGTGAGCGTACCGGATATGATGGCACGAAATATCTGCCATAGCTGTCCGGCAAAATTGAGTGAATCCAGCTGGCCCTGTATCCGTGATCGAATATCACCGACACGCGCTTCCTGATCTTCCAGTTTATTGTTCACCAGCATCAAGTAACGAATCGCACACAGGTGTATCGATGCCGTATGCGATGCAAATGTGGCCGTTTGCTCCTGGAGGAAACCCAGATGTTGTTTCGCTTCCTTGAAATAGACTTCGATCCCCCAGCGCAACGCATACGTCTCCAGCATCTTGCTCATGCCCAGCTGCATATCGGTCGTTAGGAACAGCGCCCAATCCTTCTTGCCCGC
The DNA here is from genome assembly GCF_029017505.1 of Sedimenticola hydrogenitrophicus. Classification (GTDB taxonomy): domain Bacteria; phylum Pseudomonadota; class Gammaproteobacteria; order Chromatiales; family Chromatiaceae; genus Sedimenticola; species Sedimenticola hydrogenitrophicus_A. Next base: position 1,083 of record NZ_JAQGEI010000092.1, on the reverse strand, counting down.
CTCCTCCTTGTCAGGTGTTTTCAGTCCTCGCACAAACAGTAATCGTACGGGTTGCCACTGGGGCTCTTTTTCATTTTTTTCGGCCAGGTCCAGTTCCACATCCAGCGCCACGGCCTTCCAGGGCATGCCCCGCACCTTTCGCCACTCCCGCTTGACCGCATGGGTATAGAGTTCCTTGGCATCCAGCAGCTGCTTTTCCCGCCCACTGATCACCACACGGTATTTCATTTTGCTCTTTTTCATTCGCAGGATCGCACCGACATCCAGTTCCAATGCGGTACGAATCATCGGCTTAGTGCCAAACCAAGCATCCGCCAACACATAATCCGCGTCTATCCCGCTTCGAATAGCCCGCTTCATCATATGCGAGGCCATTTCCGGCTTACCCTGGCTGATCGCCTCGCTGTAACGCTTGCCAGCAATACTCCGGCCATCCTTGTAGGGGTTGATCAGTGCCCGTGCCTTCACCTGGCTGATGTAAATCTGTGAATCCAAAGGCAGGAAGGCTTCGTCTGTCGCCAACCCCAGCGTCAATACCTGCTGCCCCATAACATGGCGGCCCGTAACATGATCAAAATGGCTGGACACCCCTTCCATTTTCTTGCCACACCGGGTTTTGATCGAATCATCCAACACGAACGCCTTAACGCGACTCCCCGCCAGCTTGTTCCGGTGATAAACCGCCTTGGCCGTTTGGCTATTAAGCGCTCGCCAGTTGATCTCTTCCCGTTTGAGCAAATCGTACATGACATCTTTTCTGGCCCTTGAAAAGGTTCCCAACGCCTTCCTGGAAAACATGGCGATGGATGCCATGTTGAGCCATTTCCAGAGCAGTAAGATAAATACCGCTTCCGTGACGTCGATGCCACTGCGCTTGGTGAAGCCTGCTCCTTTGATCAGCGAATTCATTTTCAACTTCTTCCATGTGTCAGCGAACAGGTTGTCAATGTAGTGCTTTGAATCGGTAACCAGGCCGCTGATCAAGGGTGGCAAGCTGTCAGTGTTTGTGTCATTCTTCAAGTGGGCCTCCGGGTGGTTTTGTTGTTTGTCTTTGAACACAAACATTTTACCATGCGTGAGGCC
>NZ_JAQGEI010000091.1 GCF_029017505.1 Sedimenticola hydrogenitrophicus | reverse complement strand
GCATCCTGATATGGATTGACCTGTCAAGTATCTGCACTGACTGTCAAATATCCGCACTGACTGGCCGGTTAAGTATCTGCACTGATTTTCATGCTTTTCCTTTCTTGGTCAATGGCTTCGGCTCAGGGTATGCAAGGCAATTTAGCGACGGTGGATCACTCTGATATACGTGGGTTGGTTACCGACCGGACTTCACTTCGTCGCGGAGCTGCCCTTCTCTACAGTCGTGGGTCTGTCCTCCTTTCAGAGGACGCCACATAGGATGCCCAGGGGTTCTCCTCGCTGGCCTCACCTACCCTGAGCCGAAGCCATTGACGCCCGTTCATGCCAGCGACTTGCTGCCGTGCGCCTTGCCCGTGACCTCGCAGGCGATCGCCCAAACAAAGCCCACCAACTCCCGCGCCACGGCCGTGGTCACTTGCTGCTTGAGCTTGCCCGCCGCAAACAGATGGTGATAACGCCCACAAAGCCGTTTCTGCGCCTGCCAGGCGATGGCCTGGACCGCCGGGGAGGTCAGCGCCGCGCGTTGCTCGATGACCCGCGTCTTGCGCGCCGGGAAGCGGTAACTCCAGCCCGCCTCCACCAACACTCGACGTACATGGCCGTTCCCCGCCCGGGTGATCGCCCCCTGGCGACGGCTCCCGCCGCTGGAGTGTTCGCTCGGCACCAACCCCAGATACGCCATTAACTGACGCGGGGAGTCGAACCGGCTGATGTCCCCCAATTCCGCCAGGGTGGTCATCGCGGTGATCAGGCTCACCCCGCGCAGGGCCATCAGCGCCTCGACCACCGGCCTGAGCGACCAGCCCGCCAGTGACTGACGCATTTGCTGTTCCAGGCCGCTGACCCGCCGCTGCGACTCTTTCACCGCTTCGATGTACTCCTGCAAGACGATCTGCTGCAGCGGGGCGTCGAACTTCACCATCGCCAGCCAGCGCCAGTGGGCCTGGGTCCAGCGGCTCTTGCCCTCGTAAACCCGGCCGTGACGCAGCAGGAAGGCCCCCAGGCGTTGCCGGGCCTTGGTCTCGATCGCCTTCATGTCCTCACGCGCCCGCGTCAGATCGCGAATCGCTTCCTGCTCCTGATTGGGCACCCACACCGCGGTCAGTTCCCCAGAGCGCGACAGCCGCGCCAGACCCAGCGCATCGCGCCGATCGGTCTTCACCCGCTCGCCGGCCTTGCGCGGGATCAGCGACGGCGCCACCACCTCGCAGGCGTGGCCGCTGGCGATGATCTGCCGGTACAGCCCATAGCCGCACGGACCCGCCTCGTAGGCGAACAGTATCTGCTCCCCGCCGTACTGAGCACTCAGCCGCTCCAGCAGCTTGGCAACCGCCTTGGGCCGGTTTCTGATTTCGCCTTGATACTCCGGCTGGCCCCGGCCGCACTCGGCCACCGCCACTGCAATGGTCTCCTTGTGGACGTCCAAACCCACATAGACCCCGTAGAGCCGCTCCGCGTGCTCCCGCGCGTGCATGACACCCGCGAGCCCCGACATCGGCTCCAACGCGTTAACCACTTTTCCTGTAAACTTCTTCATGACCTGCCCCCTCGATGTGGCTCTGTGTTAAAGGTTTTTCCAACCCCAACAACATAACCCACGATGTCGAGGTTGGGCAGGTCAATCCATGATGTCTAC
>NZ_JAQGEI010000090.1 GCF_029017505.1 Sedimenticola hydrogenitrophicus | reverse complement strand
AACAGGTCCGCCACCAGGCCGTAGTCGGCCACCTGGAAGATCGGTGCCTCCTCGTCCTTGTTGATCGCCACGATCACCTTGCTCTCCTTCATCCCCGCCAGGTGCTGGATCGCCCCCGAGATGCCCACCGCGATGTACAGCTCCGGTGCCACGATCTTGCCCGTCTGCCCCACCTGGTAGTCGTTCGGCACATAACCCGCGTCCACCGCCGCCCGCGACGCCCCGATCGCCGCGTTCAGCTTGTCCGCCACCGCCTCGATCAGCTTGAAGTTATCGCCGCTGCCCAGGCCGCGACCGCCCGAGACCACGATCCGCGCACTGGTCAGCTCCGGCCGCTCCGATTTCGTCAGCTCCGCCCCCACATAGCTGGACTTCGCATAGCCCTCGCCCGCCGCGATCGCCTCGATCGCCGCCGCACCGCCCTCGCCGGCCGCATCGAACGCCGTACCGCGCACCGTGAGCAGCTTGATCCGGTCCAGGCTGCGCACCGTCGCCAGCGCGTTGCCGGCATAGATCGGCCGCACGAAGGTGTCCGCGCTCTCGATCGCGGTGATGTCCGACAGCATCGCCACATCCAGCAGCGCCGCCACCCGCGGCAGGAAGTTCTTGCCGAACGTGGTCGCCGGCGCCAGCACGTGGCTGTAGCCCTCCGCCAGCCGCACCACCAGCAGCGCCAGCCCCTCCGCCAGCGGGTGCGCGTACACCGCGTCGTCCGCCACCAGCACCTTGCTCACCCCCTGGAGCCGCGCCGCCGCCTCGGCCACCGCGCCGCAATCGGCACCGGCCACCAGCAGCTGGATGTCATCCCCCAACCGGCCCGCCGCCGTCACCGTGTGCAGGGTCGCGCTCTTCAGCGCCTCGTTGTCGTGTTCCGCTATGACCAGAATACTCATGCAATCACCTTCGCTTCGTTACGCAGCTTCTCCACCAGCTCCGCTACCGTCTCTACCTTGACGCCCGCCTGGCGCCGGCCCGGCTCGCTCACCTTCAACACCTGCAGCCGCGGCGCGATGTCCACCCCCAGTTCCGCCACCGGGATCACCTCCAGCGGCTTCTTCTTCGCCTTCATGATGTTCGGCAGCTTGGCATAACGCGGCTCGTTCAGCCGCAGGTCGGTGCTCACCACCGCCGGCAGTTGCAGCCGCACCGTCTCCAGTCCGCCGTCGATCTCCCGGGTCACCGCCACCGCGCCGTCGCCCAGCTCTACCTTGGAGGCAAAGGTCCCCTGCGGCCAGCCCAGCAGCGCCGCCAGCATCTGCCCCACCTGGTTACTGTCGTCGTCGATCGCCTGCTTGCCCAGGATCACCAGTTCCGGCTGCTCCCGCTCCACCACCGCCTTGAGCAGCTTGGCCACCGCCAGCGGCTGCAGCTCGTCCGCGCTCTCCACCAGGATGCCGCGATCGGCCCCCAGCGCCAGCGCGTTGCGGATCGTCTCCTGGCTCGGCGCCGCCCCCAGCGACACCACCACGATCTCCTCCGCCCGGCCCGCCTCCTTGACCCGCACCGCCTCTTCCACCGCGATCTCGTCAAACGGGTTCATCGACATCTTGACGTTGGCTAACTCCACCCCCGTCCCGTCCGCCTTCACGCGGACCTTTACGTTGTAATCCACAACGCGCTTTACTGCGACCAGTACTTTCATACATCACCTTCGCTTGGTTTGGCTGCCGCC
>NZ_JAQGEI010000089.1 GCF_029017505.1 Sedimenticola hydrogenitrophicus | reverse complement strand
GTAGTCAGCTATAACAAACATTAAAAAGGGGACCCTCATGGCTCGGAACTGGCCTAAATAGCAAGTTGTATTATCCGAGAGCGTAGGAGGTGTCCCCCATGTCTAAGTATAAGTACAGAGCTACCGAATTCAATGAAGTTGACTGGACTGTGTTGAGGAGCAAGGTTCCCGTCTGTGCGCGGGTGATCTTTGCGGTCGATGTGGCGAAGGTGGATTTTGTGGTGACGCTGCTGACCGCCGACAGACGCGTATTGAAGAGCATCAAATGGAGCCATCCGCAACAAACCCGCGCCGTGGTCGCGCAAGCTGCCGCCCTGGGCACGGAACGGGTGGAGGCCGTGATGGAGCCCACCGGCACGTACGGAGATGCCCTGCGCGGGTTGTTGAAGGAAGCCGGCATTGTGGTGTACCGCGTGAGTCCCAAGCGCGTCCATGACGCCGCCGAGCTCTATGATGGCGTACCTAGCCTGCATGATGCCAAGGCCGCCTACCTGATTGGGCGGCTGCATCTGGAGGGGGTGAGTCAACGCTGGCGGGAAGCGAGCGAACAACGCCGGGATCTGCAGGCACAGCTCAAGCTGCTGGGTTTCTATCAGGAGCGCCGTCAGCGGGCCTGCAATCGGTTGGAAGCCCTGCTGGCCCGCCATTGGCCCGAGGCACCTTACTGCCTGGGCCTTGACTCTGTGAGCCTGCTGAAGCTGCTGTGCCATTATGGCTCCGCGGCCGCCGTGGCGGCGGCCCCCGGGGCCGCCAGTGAACTGTTGCGGCGTACGGGGGGGCATTTCCTCCGCAGCGAGAAGTGCGATGCCCTGCTGGCCAGCGCACGCACGACCGTAGGCGTGCCCGCTACCGAGGGTGAACGTGGGCTTATACAGGTCCTTGCGGAAGAACTGCTGGAGGTGCACCGGCGATGCCGGCTGATCGAGAAGCGCCTGGAGGTCCAGGTGGGGACGGATGCGGGGTTGGAGCGACAAGCGGAAGTGATCGGTCGGGTCTCGGCGGTGGTGCTGCGTAGTGCCTTGGGCGAGCCGGGTGACTATCCCAATGCGGCCAGTTATGTCAAAGCCGCCGGGCTTAACCTCAAGGAGCGCTCCAGCGGCAAACACAAGGGGAGGCTTAAAATCACCAAGCGCGGTCCGAGTGTGGTGCGTTTTTACGATTATTTCGCGGTGTTGCGTCTTATCCGCCACGAGGGGCCGGCCAAGCGCTGGTATGAGGCCAAGGTGGCGCGGGATGGAGGTACCAAAAGCAAGGCGTTGACGGCGCTCATGCGCAAGCTGCTCAAGGCCTTGTGGCATGTTGGACGCGGAGCGACCTTCGACGAAGCCCAGCTGTTCGGCGAACGATCATTGGCGCCAGCGGCCTGAGTTGGTTGAAACACGGCCAGCAAAACGAGGAGGTGGTGTCACAGACTGATAGCGAAACGGTATGCCACTGAGCCAGGCATCTTCCTACGGACTGACCTTCAACCCATCCTCTGGTCGGGTAACCAGACCCTTTCGTAGTCCCGAGGCAGTCCGCGGGATGCCCCATGGAATTGATGCCCAATGCAACTGATTTGATGCCGCGAAGCGGACATCCAATGCGAGAGGTTTGGTCGACCCCATGGGTGCGCATCCGGGATGATGGTGATGTTCGGACTGAATAAACACGAAGACCCAGCGCCGGAAATTGAGTTAACGTTACTGGCCTATGACTTCGTGCGACCCAAGGCAGGTGGAAATAGCAAAATGTAATACATTGACAGGGCTATGAGAGGATGGGTGGAG
>NZ_JAQGEI010000088.1 GCF_029017505.1 Sedimenticola hydrogenitrophicus | reverse complement strand
AGTATCCACCTATGCGCAATCAGGCGCGGATGGGACGGTTTACACGGAACAGGTGAACATTGCGACCTCGGTGATCCGGATCAGCGCCGAGGGGGTGGTGGCGAGTGCACTGGACCGGTTCAACGTCATCTTTATCAACACGATCGATCAGAGTTCATTCACCGTTGACGATGTGGTTTTAACGCGCGCGGGACAGGGTATCCCGGTGAGTGAGATCACAAAAATCTCCGATGTCGAGTATCAGGTTGTGCTGTCGTCCTCGCTGGGTGACGGGGTCTACGATTTGACGATTGGCCCGAATATCCTGGCCGAGAACGGTCTGGGCATGGACCAGGACGATGATGGTGTGGCGGGCGAGGCGCAGGATGATCGGTACCAGACGCAGTTCACGGTGGACACGCTGGCGCCGGCGGCGCTGAGTGTGGATGCGGCATTGGCGCCGGTGGTGCATGCCAGCAGTACGCGCCTGATCATGTTGACGGGTAACCGGGAGAGTGACACGGCGGTGTGGGTGAACGGTGTGCAGCAGGTCAGTCGTGGCTCGGGTGCCTGGAGTTTCAGCCAGACCGTGGCGGAAGGGATGAACAGCCTGCTGTTGACGGCGCGTGATGCGGCGGGTAATGCCTCGCTGCCGGTGGAGGTGCTGTACAACGTCGACAGTGTGGCACCGGTGGTGACGGGGATTGTCCCGGCCCCTAACAGTTATCTGAAGGTGGTCCCGGCGACGCTGGATGTCACCGTCGTAGAGACCGGGTCCGGGGTGGACGTGGCTGGCTCGACGCTGTTTGTCAGTCGCGGCGCGACCATGATCCCGGGCAGTTGGCTGCTGAATGGCAACGTGTTGCACTTCGCCCCGGACGTGGCCTTCATTGAAGGGGTCTATCAACTGCGCGGTAAAGTACGGGATCTGGGTGGGCTCGAGTCATCGGAGGCGAGCGTCCTGTTCGTGATTGACCAGACGCCGCCCGCCGCGCCGGTGGTGGATAGCCTGCCGGCGACCACCACGGTCAACCAACACACGATCACTGGCAGCAAGGAACCGAACAGTGCCCTTTGGCTCAACGGCGTGGAAGTGGTGGGACACACCCAAAGCAGCAGTTGGAGTCACACGGTAGCGCTGGCGGAAGGACCGAATACCCTGAGCTTTATCGCCCGGGATCGGGCGGGCAACGACAGCTTGCCGACCGCCGTGAGCATCGCGTTTGACAACACCGCGCCGGGGCCGGTCATGCCGCTGGTCAGCAACGTCGGCAACGGTACCAGTGTGGCGGTGGACTGGAGTGGCTACGATGTCGTGGCCAATGGCAATGACATTGTCGGTTATCGCCTCTATCGCAGCACCAGTACCTACACCGATATTGGTAATGCCACACTGGTCACCAGTGTGAACGCCAACCAGAAGCAGTATCAGCTGGATGGATTGACCCGGGGCGCAACGTATTACCTCTCTGTCGTGGCTTACGACACCATGGGCAATGCCAACAGCAGTGTGACGCCGGTATCGGTGACGTTGGTGGATCAACAGCCACCGCCGGATCTGACGGGCGTATCGGTGGAGGCCTTTGCGGATCGATTGGAAGTCAGTTGGACGGCGCCGGTATCGAGTGATCTGGCGGGGTACCGTCTCTATTTCAATGGAGATGGCGGCACGGATCTGGGCGCTACGGTGCTGACTCATGTGATCAGTGGACTGACGGCGGCGACGGGTTACCCGATCCGCATCACTACTCGGGACAATGACGGTAACGAGAGCAGTGGTGTTGAACTGACGGGCGTGACCTGGT
>NZ_JAQGEI010000087.1 GCF_029017505.1 Sedimenticola hydrogenitrophicus | reverse complement strand
TTTTATCGCACTGGTCCAGTGTCGGAGTTTCCAGGCCGCCGCAAAAAACCTCGGAATCGCCCAGCCCACGCTCTCCCAGCACATTCAAAAGCTTGAAGAACAGCTGGATACTTTGTTGATCCGCCGCGCAAAATCGGGATGCGAGCCTACCAGAACAGCCCATGCGTTGATGCCGTTCGCGCTCAGCATGTTGCGCCTGGATGAGCGCGCCCGGGAAGCGGTAAGCGGTACCAGTCTGCGCGTGGGGGCAAGTTCCAACATTGGAATCTACATGCTCCAGCCCCACGTTCGCTCGTTCATGGACACTCCGGCGGCACCTGAGGTGGATCTGGTGATCGACAACAACCCCGCCATAGCCAGGCAACTGACCAGCGGTGAACTGGACATCGCGGTTATGGAGTGGTGGCACCCCAAGCCCGGCTTCCAGGCGCGGGACTGGCGGCAGGAGCCGGTGGTACTGATTGTGCCACCGCATCACCCGTGCGCGGGACTGCAACAGATAGACCGGGAAACCCTCGCCGGCATGACGCTACTCGGTGGCGAGCCCGGCACGGGTACTGGACGACTTTTGGCGAATTTCTTTGGTGACAAGGGGCCGTTCCCGAAGGTGTCCATGCAGCTCGGCAGTACCGAAGCGGTAAAACAGGCGGTCAAGACCGGTCTCGGCATTTCACTGGTTCTGGCGGCCTGCGTCAGCGAGGAAGTCCGGGTCGACTCCTTGCGGGCAATCCCGGTCAGCGATCCCGGGCTGAGTAAAGAACTCATGGTCATCTGCCCGGATGCCATCGCCCGGCATCCGCCCGTCTCCACATTTGTCGGCCATTTGTGTCACTGAAAGAGGGCCCTGGTAAACCGTTTACCAGGGCAATTCCTCACCAGTGCTGTGCCAGAAGGACCAGGTATTCTGCAGGGGATTCGCGATGCCGGCCTGCCTGTATCCCTGCTCGGGAATACAGATTCGCTGGCGTCTGACCGCCATCCCGGTACGCACCAGCACGCTTCGCCATCCGTTGGCCATCGCTCATGTCAAACGTTAACTCAATTGTGGCATTAATCATGCCCCAATGACTTGTTTCGCCCCGTTATCTACCGGATAAAATAAACATGTTGTATGGTTTCCTGGAATGCACCGCGGGTGGACTCCAGCATTGCACCCTGTAGGAGGCCCGCCCCCGGGCCGATTTCGCGGCGAGGCGCCGCTATTTCAGGTTGATTTTCGCAACGATCGGGTTAACGAAGATATGAATATTCGACCTTTTCAAGAAAAAGATAGATTGCCAGTAATAGACCTCTGGAAAGAGGCTGGTCTGGTTGTGCCTCAAAATGATCCTGGAAAGGATATCGACCGAAAAATGAAGGTCGATCCAGACCTGTTCTTGGTCGGTGAGATTGATGGTGAATTGGTCGCGACGGTAATGGGCGGCTATGAAGGCCACCGTGGCTGGATTAACTATCTGGCAGTAAAGCCGTGTCATCATAGAAAAGGTTATGGTCGGCTACTGATGGAGTCAGTAGAGCGGCTTCTTAAACGGAAGGGTTGTCCAAAAATCAATCTTCAAGTCAGGGCGACGAATTCCGGAGTTATAGAGTTTTACTCGGCTATGGGCTACGGTAACGACAATGTTGTAGGTTTAGGTAAACGGTTGATGCATGACTCGTGACATCGTTAACTCAGCGCAACATTAGACCGCCGCAGGCGGCGGTGGGACGCTCGAAGGCCCGCACCCATGTGCGCGGCGTTGGGAGTCACCATGAAGGAACGTAGTAGAATTCCCAAGCTCAAGGTCGCGGAGGTG
>NZ_JAQGEI010000086.1 GCF_029017505.1 Sedimenticola hydrogenitrophicus | reverse complement strand
AATGGCCCAGGCCTTCACAAAAACCATGGCGCGGAACATCTTTTATGGTGGAACCGCGTTTTTCTTCCTCCTTTTCCTGGCGCTGACCTTTGACTCGGTCGGCCAACTGCCCAATCGCGACAACCGTGCCGCACTGGATGGGCCGGTTGGCGGACAGATTGCCAAAGGCAAGATGCTCTGGGAAGAGAACAACTGCATCGGCTGTCACACGCTGCTCGGCGAGGGTGCCTACTTCGCACCCGAACTGGCCAACATCTACCAGCGCTTCGGCAACTCCAAGGACGGCATCATCGGCTTTATCAAGAGCCGTCCCGCCAACGGCATTCCCGGTCGCCGCAGCATGCCTCAGTTCAACTTCAGCGATGACGAGCTCGATGCCATCGCCGAGTTCCTGAAGTATGTCTCCGAGATCAACAGCGCCAACTGGCCGCCAAACATTCAGGGTTAAGGGGGAGTTTTAACCATGACATATCAATCTCAATCGGTCGCCAAGCTCTACTTCACGGCCGCCATCGCCCTGTTCGCCGCGCAGATCCTGTTTGGTCTGATCATCGGCCTGCAGTATGTGATCGGGGACTTCCTGTTTCCCTATATCCCGTTCAACGTGGCCCGCATGGTCCACACCAACGCCCTGATCGTCTGGCTGCTGATGGCCTTTATGGGCGCCGCCTACTACCTGGTTCCGGAAGAGGCCGAGACGGAGCTGTTCAGCCCCCTGCTCGCCACCCTGATGTTCTGGATCTTCCTGGTGGCCGCGGCCCTGACCGTCGCCGGTTACCTGCTGGTGCCCTACTCGACCCTGGCCGACCTGACCGGCAACGCCCTGCTGCCCACCATGGGACGCGAGTTCCTGGAACAGCCGACTATCGTCAAGCTCGGTATCGTGGTGGTGGCCCTGGCCTTCCTGTTCAACATCGGCATGACCATCCTCAAGGGTCGCAAGACCGTGATCAACCTGGTGATGCTGATGGGCCTGGTGGGCCTGGCGGTGTTCTTCCTGTTCGCCTTCTACAACCCGGTCAACGTGGTGCTGGACAAGATGTTCTGGTGGTGGACGGTGCATCTGTGGGTGGAGGGCGTGTGGGAGCTGATCCTCGGTTCCATCCTCGCCTTCGTGCTGATCAAGGTGACCGGCGTGGACCGCGAGGTGATCGAGAAGTGGCTCTACATCATCATCGCCATGACCCTGATCACCGGTATCGTCGGTACCGGCCATCACTACTTCTGGATCGGTACCCCCGAGTACTGGCAGTGGTGGGGTTCGGTGTTCTCCGCCATGGAGCCGATTCCGTTCTTCATGATGACGGTGTTTGCCTTCAACATGGTCAACAAGCGGCGCCGCAACCACCCCAACAAGGCGGCCACCCTGTGGGCGCTGGGCACCGCGGTGATGGCCTTCCTGGGTGCCGGCGTGTGGGGCTTCCTGCACACCCTGTCGCCGGTGAACTACTTCACCCACGGCTCGCAGATCACCGCGGCGCACGGCCACATGGCCTTCTACGGCGCCTATGTGATGATCAGCCTGACCATGATCTCCTATGCCATGCCGCTGCTGCGCGGCCGTACCGCGGCCAACAGCAACAAGCAGCAGGTGCTGGAGATGTGGTCGTTCTGGCTGATGACCATTGCCATCGTCTTCATCACCCTGTTCCTCACCGGCGCCGGCATCCTGCAGGTCTATCTGCAGCGGGTGGCGGAAAATGCCCAGCCGTTCATGGCGGTGCAGGACCAGATCGCGCTGTTCTACTGGTTGCGTGAGATAGCGGGCGTGATGTTCCTGATCGGCCTGGTGGTCTACATCGCCAGCTTCTTCATCGGCCAGGACGAGCCGGAGGCGGTCGTCGCCGACGCCTAAGTGACATCCTCCGGAGGGTTCCCCCCTCCAGCCTTGAGGCCGGCTCCTGGAGCCGGCCTTTTTTTTGT
>NZ_JAQGEI010000085.1 GCF_029017505.1 Sedimenticola hydrogenitrophicus | reverse complement strand
GTGCGCCAGGCAGCGCATGAATCGGGAGGGTTCAAGTCCCTCCGGCGCTCGGATAAGGGGCGCTGTATCCAAAGGTGGGGGTAATGCCTCGCTGGCCAGCATCAGCAATGATGCTGGAGGACAGGGTGTCCACCGCGAGGTGGAATCCGAAGGGTTTGAGGAGAAACACCGGGCCGTAATCGAAGGGGCGACCCTGCAGATGAACCGGTCGGCCAAAGATGGGGCAAGGTCGAGCCTGCACTATGGAGGCGAAGGCGTTCTTATCCACCCATCGAACCAAGGTGTGTGCGGACGGCACGGTGTGGAAGATTCATGCGTGACCCTGGGAGGGCTCACAGGATTCCTGGGTGGCACCGGGATAAACGACCCTATAAGCGGATGCGAAATGGCGAGTGATGTTCTGTGAGTCGTCGGACGACTGAATAGTACCTCAAGCCTTGCGAAAGCAAGGTGACCGTCTCAGACGGCAGCGGAGTGAGCTGGGGAAGGCAGTCGACAAGGTAGTTGGAAGAAGACAGGAAACCAACGAGTAAGGTGTATGGCAAGGACAAGTTCCCTCAGTGAAAGACCCCTAGGCGATAGACCGAGGAGATTGGTGCACTGGCTGAATCCGACAGGCGAGAAGAAGGTCCACTCATTGGTGGACAAGGTGTACAAGATGAAGAACCTGGAGTTGGCTTGGGAAAAAGTCAAGCGCAACCGGGGGGCGGGTGGTATCGACGGCCAGAGTCTGGCGGAGTTTGGAAGGGACCTGCGAGGGAACCTGGAACGGCTCCACGGGGAACTGCGCACCCAGACCTACCAGCCGCAGCCGGTGAAGCGGCAACTGATTCCCAAGAGCGGCCAGCCGGGTAAATTCCGCCCGTTGGGTATACCCACAGTCTATGACAGGGTGTGTCAACAGGCGCTGATGAACCGACTGGACGCTATTTTCGAACCGGTATTTGACGAAGCCAGCTTTGGATACCGGCGAGGAAGATCGACCAAGGATGCCATGCGCAAGATCTGGTGTGAACTGGAGCAGGGGAATGAGTGGGTGGTGGATGCCGATCTGAAAGACTTTTTCGGATCGGCGGACCACGACAAACTGATGGAAATGCTCAGTCAACGGGTGGCCGACGGACGTGTACTGCGTCTGCTGGAATCGATGATGAAAGTGGGCTACTCGGAAGATAAACAGATTCATCCCAGTGAGCGGGGAGTCCCCCAAGGGGGCGTAATCTCCCCGCTGATGAGCAACATTCTACTAACTCCGTTTGATCGGGAGATGCGCCACAAGGGGTATCGATTGACGAGGTTTGCCGATGATTGGCTGGTGACGTGCCAAACGAGACAAGAAGCTCAAGAGGTACTGAACTTCGCCAAGCGGGTTCTGGAAAAGTTGGGAGTGGTTCTGAACGAGGAGAAGACTCGAATCGTGCATATAAGCCACGGTTTCGAGTTTTTAGGCTACAAGATCAAGCGAGGAAAGCGTCCGTTGAAGCTAGCCAGGCACAAGATCAAAAGCAATACCCGACAGGGTGCTTTGTATGTCTATCCGAGGCAGAAATCCACCACCCACTTCAAGGAGCAGATCAGAAAGCGAACGAGTCGAAAAGCACCTTTGACCACCAAAGAGCTGATCGACCAGATCAATCCGGTCATACGCGGCTGGGGCAACTACTACAGGAAGTCCCATGTCCGAAGGCTATTCAACCAACTTGATCGCTGGATTGTTCGGCGGCTGTGGTCACATCGCCACAAGAGGTGGCGTAACTGTGGCTGGAAGACGCTCCCGCAATCCAAGCTATATGGCGAGTTGGGTCTTGTCAGCCTGATCCATTTAATACCGTCTTTGAGCCGGCAACGCGTTGCAACCTTGTGAAAGCCGGATGCGGGAAAACTGCACGTCCGGTTTGGGCGGCGGACGGAGGCAAGCCGGGACTTGGCGCCTCCTCCGACCCGAC
>NZ_JAQGEI010000084.1 GCF_029017505.1 Sedimenticola hydrogenitrophicus | reverse complement strand
ACGTACCGGCCAGGTATACCGCTCTTCGATCAGTAACCGAGCCATCAGGCCCGGGAGAAAGCAATCGTGTAATCATGCAGGAACACTAACTTTAGCTCCCTGAACCAGTCCAGGTTCATCACAAACCGCACCGGACGCCTCATCACCGATTGCCATCGGTTCATCTTGATCCAGACCCGATGCGCTTCTTTTGGGTCAAAACCCGCCCTGATCATGATCCGTTGGAATTTTCCGGGCTTCTTCCATTTCTTCAATTGTATCGATCTCAGCCGGCTTCTAATCCAGGCGTCGAGGTCTCGAAACAGGTATTTGAATTCATGAACCCCAAAATAGCCAACCCAGCCTCGCAAGTATTTGTTCAGCTCTTGGATCACTTGGTACATCGATAGCGGATTGTTCCTGTGTGTCAGTTCCCGGACCCGGTATTTGAATCGGGTTTGTGCTTGGTTGCTGACCCGGATCTTGCCCATAAGGATCTGAAATCCCAGAAAGGTAATCTCCTTGATCGGCGCCACCCTGCTCTTCTCCCGGTTCACCGGGAGTCCGAGGACTTCCTCCAGATACGCTACCGTTCCCTTCATTACCCGTTGGGCGGCTCGCTCCGATCTCACTACGATCACGAAGTCATCCGCCCACCGACAGTACCCCAGGTTTCTCTCCTCCAGCTTGTAGTCCAGTTCATTCAAGACAATGTTGGAGAGCATCGGGGAGAGTGGTGAGCCCTGCGGACAACCTTTATTCGTTTCCTCCAATTCCCCGTTCACGATGACCCCTGCTTTCAGAAGCCTGGCAAGCAGGGTTACAAACCGCTCGTCCGCCACTTTGCGACGGATCAGTCGCAGTATGAGCCCGTGGGGTATCTCGTCAAAGAACGACTTCAGGTCGACCGCTACCGCCCATTCTTTCCCTTCTTTCACCAGCCCCTGTAGATGCCGTATGGCCTGATGCTGGCTCCTGCCCCAACGAAAGCCAAAGTTGGATTCGGTGAATCCCGGATCGAAGCACTCTTCCAGTACATAGTGCATACTCGTGCCCACGACCCTGTCCATGACCACCGGTATCCCCAGCTTCCTTTTCTTGGATGTCCCGGGTTTGGGGATCAGTACCCGCTTGGCCGGTTGGAAACGGTAGCTCCCTGACTTGAGCTTGTCGTGAATCAGCGCCAGGAGTGATTCTTCCCGCTGCGCAAATGCCTCTACCGTCATCTGGTCTATGCCCGCTGCCCCGGCATTCTTTCTTACCTGTTGCCATGCCATCTGCAGGCGTCCCGGTTCATAGACCTTCACCAGCACTTCGTTTACTTTCATCTCGCTTTCTCCATGATCTCTCTTAACACCGAGGATTGCCGGGCTGGCGGGGCCACTTGGCCTGGACCGGACAACCTGCATAACCCCAGTGCGTTCGCACCGGGGTATCGCCTGGCGATTCGGTTGTCCCTGTTCGATTTCTGGTCCTCATCCATCACCGCGCTGTATCGGCTCCTCTGTGCGATCATTGTCACCTTTCGTTCACGGCTTCCCCCATCCCGGTGACACCTCCGGAATGGCCAGGCGGCGGCATGCTGACTTTTTTTTTTCAGCATGTTGATCCCCTTCTGCCTAATCTTCAGGGTTTTCTCCTCCACGCTGTTACCAACGCTTCATCGGCCCTGGGTCTTCGGTACTACCCGTGAATCTGCCACCCTCTGTCCCTCCTCGCTTCGGGATTTCCTCATCGATTCGGTTTTCTGTCGTCGCTGGCAACCTCAACGACAGGACAGGAGGGCTTCCCTGGGTAAGACGCACCACCTCCCCATATCCCGTCCGGCTTCATGTCGGTTCAGTTCTCCGGATATCTGGCCTCGCCTAGTCACGCCGGCTCGACCCTTCCCCAACACCATGTAGCCGGTTCGCTGTTCGCTACGTACACGGGTTCTGCCTCATGCTTCCTTCAGACACCCCGTTTCCGGTAATGCCCTTGCCTTGTCGGCGT
>NZ_JAQGEI010000083.1 GCF_029017505.1 Sedimenticola hydrogenitrophicus | reverse complement strand
TTTGTAGCGACTGTGATCGCGGCAACATCTATTGCCATGGCGGCTGTGCCGAGACGGCGCGTCGGGCGTCACTGCGAACCGCCAACCAACGCTATCAGCAGACCCGCCAGGGGCGTTTTATGCATGCACAGCGCCAACACCGCTACCGGGTCAGACGGCAGAAAGTGACGCATCAGGGTTC
The DNA here is from genome assembly GCF_029017505.1 of Sedimenticola hydrogenitrophicus. Lineage (GTDB taxonomy): Bacteria > Pseudomonadota > Gammaproteobacteria > Chromatiales > Chromatiaceae > Sedimenticola > Sedimenticola hydrogenitrophicus_A. The sequence goes on along the minus strand of NZ_JAQGEI010000083.1, from coordinate 1,794 downwards.
CCCGCAACCGCCCCCCAATGATCCACTGCCCACCGACCTGGAGACGCCGGATGGCCGATCTGGCGCGGGCTCCAAGCCGATGGCCCGTCTTCACTGCCATTTCTGCGGCGGCGAGTGCGGGCCTTTTCTGCGTAACGGCCCCCTTCGTCGGCCTGCCGTGGCCGGTACTCTCGGGTCAATCACCCCACATTGGCCGGTGGGTGTCCACGCACGGCCCCCATGAGATACCCGGCCCAGTAGATTTGGAGAAGATCATTGACCATCAGCAAAGAACAAGAGGCACAGATCCTGCGCTATCACCATGTCGAGAAGTGGCGTGTGGGTACTATTGCCCATCAACTGGGGATACATCACAACACGGTCAACCGGGTACTGTCCCAGGCGGGGTTGCCGAAGGCGGTACGCTCACAGCGTCCGTCCATGATCGATCCCTATCTGCCGTTTCTCACCGACACCCTGTCCCGCTACCCGACACTCACCGCCAGCCGCTTGTACCAGATGGTACGTGAACGCGGCTACCCCGGCGGCCCGGACCACTTCCGCCATCAGCTCGCCTGTTACCGACCCCGCCCCCGGCCCGAGGCCTTTCTGCGTCTCAGGACCCTGCCCGGCGAACAGAGTCAAGTCGACTGGGGACACTTCGGCAAGCTCACCATCGGCCGGGCGGAGCATGCCCTGATGGCCTTTGTCATGGTGCTCAGCTACTCGCGGCGCATCTTTCTGCGCTTCTTCCTCGGTGCCCAGATGGCCAACTTCCTGCGCGGTCATGAAGCGGCCTTCACTGCCTGGAACGGTCTGTCCAAGGTACTGCTCTACGATAACCTTAAGAGCGCCGTACTGGAGCGTCGGGGCGATGCCATCCGCTTCCATCCCACCTTGCTCGACTTCGCTGCCCACTACCGCTTCGAGCCGCGTCCGGTGGCGGTGGCCCGCGGCAACGAGAAGGGCCGGGTGGAGCGGGCCATCCGCTATGTACGCGATCACTTCTGGCCGGCGCGGCAGTGGCGGGACCTGGACGATCTCAACGCCCAGGCTGAGGCCTGGTGCAACGGCTGGGCCATGGACCGCCCCTGCCCGGAAGAGCGCTCCCTCTCAGTACGCCAGGTCTTTGCCCAGGAGCCGCTGCTGGCGTTGCCTGAGAATCCGTACCCCACCGATGAGCGGGTCGAGGTGCACATCGGCAAGACCCCCTATGCCCGCTTCGAGCGCAACGACTACAGCGTGCCCCACACCCATGTGCGGTGCACCCTCACCGTATCCGCCTCCCCCGGTGCGGTGCGCATCCTCGATGGCGGCCAAGAGATCGCCCACCATGTCCGCAGCTACGACAAGGGACAGCAGATCGAACGACCGGAGCACATCGAGGCCCTGGTGCAGCTCAAGCGCCAGGCCCGGCGCCATAGTGGACAGGACCGTTTGGCCCAGGCCACACCGGCCAGCCGCACGCTGTTGAGCCAGGCCGCCGAACGCGGTGACAACCTCGGCACCATCACCGCCACGTTGCTGCGGCTGCTGGAGGACTACGGTGCAGCGGAACTGGAGGCCGCCATCAATGAGAGCCTGGCTCAGGGCGTGCCTCACCCCAATGGCGTGCGCATTGCCCTGCAGCGGCGCCGGGAAGCCAGGAACCAGCCACCCCCGTTGGGGATAAGACTCAACGACGAGCGAGCCAGACAGTTGGTGGTGTCGCCACATGACCTGAGCGGGTATGACCAACTGCAGGCCATCGACACGGAAACGGACGGGGCGGCGGAGGCCATGTACGATGATCAATGACACTGCACTGAAAGAGCG
>NZ_JAQGEI010000082.1 GCF_029017505.1 Sedimenticola hydrogenitrophicus | reverse complement strand
GAAGCGGAGCATCGGCTGTTCGAGATGACGGTAGCGATCGGGGATCTCGAAGCGTATCCCCTGCAACGTGACGGTGCCATCACTACGGCGCTGCTTGCGCCGCGCTGTACAACGAAAGGCGCTGCGCAGGGTCTGGCTGTCGGGGCAGTCGCGCCCCACGTTGGCGGCATCCAGATAGCGCTGTAGTGGGGTGTTGGCGATCTCACTGTGGTATGTGCGGTGGTGTGCCTGTTCCACCCAAGCCTGGGTGATCTCATTGAGCCGCTCCAGCGTCAGATCCTCCACCCCCGCCAACATCGCCATCAGCCGCCCCTCCAGGGTGGCCCAGAAGCACTCCTGTTTGGCATTCTGGTAGGGGCTGTAGGGCAAAGTGGTCTCGTGTACGATAGCCAACGCATGCAGCCCTGCGGTGAACTCCTCCGCCTTCATCGCTGCACCGTTGTCGGTCATCAGGGCTCTGGGAAGCGCGCGCTTCTGCAGCGCCTGGGAGAGGCCATGGATCAGTACCTCTGCCGTCTCTTCCAGATACCACTGCAGGTGACAGATCAGCCGGGAGTGGTCATCGATAAAGCAGAGCAGTCGCGGGGTAACCCAATCCCCTGAGGCGGTGATGATACGCCGTGACCCATGGTGGAAGTCAGCATGCCAGAGCCCATGAACATAGTCGGCTTCATAGCTGCGCACTTCCGCATTGGCTAATCGCTGTTGTGCCTGTTCCCCTCCGGGGGTGTTGCGCCTGGGGCGATGCTTGCGGCGCAAGTCACGGGCTTTCATGTAGCGGCGCAGTGTGTTGTAGGAGGGTAAGGGTTGCAGATCACGCTGCTCCTTCGCCAAGACCACCAAGTTGTCGTAGTGCAGCTGCACCGTCCAGCCGGGATAGCGCCGGTATTGTGCCTCTATGGCCTCGATCAGTGCGGCGCTCAGGGTGCGGAACCGACCCGCATCACCACGCACCTCGCGGCGCAGGGCGGCAATAGGATCTTGCGCGTTGCGTGCCGCATAGAACCAACGTTCGATGGTGGTGAAGCTAAAACGGGTTGCTGTACCCGTCACCGGATGCGGCCAACTGCGCTCGGCTAACGCCTCAAGGGAGCGGCGCAGCTCCCCCTTTGCTGGCGGTGCAGCCAAGAGGGTGCCGATGATCGCGAAGCGGAACCGCGCCCAGCCATCCAGGTCTCTCTGATCGATCATGTCATTACTCCCGGTAATCCGTCGGTCGGGAGTGTAGGCAGATCATCTGTGCATCGGCGATCACATCTTCTGCGTATCCATCACCCCCCTCATTGAGCCGGATAGCCCCGGTGGGCATGAGGCGCTGGTGATCGGTATCAGAAGGCGCAGTAATCGCCCCAACCGCTGGCGCAGGTCAACACCCGCCAGGCGACCCAGCAGTGCACCCGGCAGCTCACCGATAGCGACCGGCGGGACAAACAGACCGCGCTCACTGTGCCAACAGCGACTGGCGGGAAAGATGGCCCGCCACCAGCGACGCCAGCGAGCGATGGTCTGGGGCCAGAGGTCAAGTTGTTCAACCAGTGCTTTGCGACGACGGGGAGAGAGGCCCTGTGTGATCGCCGTTACCAGAATGATCACGGCACCAAGGTAGACCTTACGGCCCAGGAAGCGCACTGACGGTGGGGTGCAGCGACGCCGGCATCCCTCGCGAGCACAGCAGAGACTCTGTCGGGTCTGGTAGCTGTCATCGAGTGCGTCTCGAAGGCCGCGGGGCTTGCGCGGGTAGTTGGCAATGTGGAGCGGGCCATCCAGGCAGTGAGGGCAGCCGCCACGCTGTACCTCAGCGGCAATATCCTGGTCGATTTGAGTGAGAAACTGGTAGAACCTGGTATCGGAGAGAAAGGTGTGGCACATTGGGACTGTCCTCTTGTTGTTCTTGGTCGAATACAAGGTGACAGCCCCCTCCTGCAATGTTCAAGTTGTTTGAGGGGGTTTTTGTGTGTCCATCACGTATTTTGGACAGAACGAGGGGGTAAACCATCGATTATCTTGGCGACTCTCA
>NZ_JAQGEI010000081.1 GCF_029017505.1 Sedimenticola hydrogenitrophicus | reverse complement strand
AGGGTAACTCCTATGCGGTGCGAATAAGCAGGCAGATTAAAAGACAAAGCGGCAAGGTAGGGCATTGACCTTAATCAAGTAGGAAAAATATCCGACTGTTTTTGTCGACTAATCCCTTTGGCAAACAGGGAAATTGCCCCGACCGGAGCGTCGCGAGCCCGTTTGGCGGACGCTCGGAAGCGCACGGGATGGGGTATAGTAGGGGGCCATTCCGACGGATATTGAGATGGAGAGCCGATGGTGAACAAGCGTGGTATCTGGTTGGCCGTATTGTTTATCGCGTTGCTCGCCGGCAGCGCGGGGGCGACAGAGAAGTGGTTGCCGCTGCCGCCGGCCAGCATCGCCCAGTGGTACAAACCGCACAACGAGCGTCAGGTCTGGCTGCACACCATGTTCAGTCTGCGGCGTGAGATGCAGGCCGTGGCCGAGTATGCGGCGGCGGACGAGCGGGCGCTCACCCTCAAGTGGACCGAACGCTTCTCCGGGCACTATCTGAAGATTGCCGAGATGGTCCCCGAGTGGCGGGACGAACTGGATTATCAGTGGCTCGAACGTCTGCGGTCGGCGGCGCAGGCGGGTGACGGGGAGGCGGTGGCGCTGGCGTTGCGCAAGCTCGGGCAGGGCTGCAAATCCTGCCACCGGGAGTATCGGGCGGTGACGGCGCTGCTCTACCGGAGCCCGGACTTCGGCAAAATCCAGATCAAAAAATCGCCGGGAGGTCCGGCTGTCCCTTATGCAGAGGCGATGGAGGAGCTCTCGACCCTGGTCAACCGGATCAAGATCGCCACCGATGACAACCGGGAGCAGCTTGCCCTTGCCTCACTGCAGCAACTGCGGCACCGGCTGGATGATCTGGGTAACAGCTGTGCGGACTGCCATAAAGATCCTGCCCCCCGGGAACGTTATCTGGGCAAGCTCACCAACGGGGCGTTGCAGGATCTGGAGCGGGGTCTGAAACAGGGGGATAACAGGCTGGTGGGCCGCTCGCTGGGCAGCGCGGCGGTCTACGCCTGCGCCCGCTGTCATGCGGTGCATCGCGTACCCTCCGACATGCGGGACAGATTGTTGCCCTAGGAGCCTGTCGGGTTTAACGCTGTTTGGCTGCAAATCCCTGGATGGCGATCAACTCAGCTTATCGAACTCGTTAAATAGGTCCACTATTCGCCTCGTTCGATAAACTGATTTGATTCGCCCCCAGTGATTTGACTTCGGGCATCCATGCCCTACGCCCCTTCGGGGCCGGCTTCGCCGTTCAATCCGCTCCTGCGGATTAGGCGCTTCAAACGGATAAACCCGACAGGCCCCTAGACATGGCGCGGTCGATGCGGTTCGCAAGCTCACCAGCATCCTACGGATTGTGCGTAAAGTTAATTGCGCAATTACCCTTATTCGGGTTTATTTGCGTTCATTCGCGGCTAATACTCTTTGCCGGCTGGCCGCTCCATAGCCGCGTGACCTCGCCCTGTGCACCCCAGAGACCCTGTTTGCCGTCCCGCGCCCGTTGTTCAAGTGAGGTGAGTTCGGTTTTGAGCTCATCGGGAAGCGATGCGCGCGACAGCACCACGGCATAGCCGTCCGCCACCATGGCCGCGTTCAGGGAAGCGCCGCCTTTATTGATGAACACCGGTGTGCGGCCATAGCGGTCGCTGGCACCCAGATCGCCCATCACGGTCAGGGTATCGCCCGGCTGTGCCAGTTGCCGTAGATGCGCCGTGGCGGCGCGGCCCAGCGCCAGCAGGGTCTCGGCATCGAGTCCGGTGCGCCCCAGGTCCCTGGTCAGTTTCGGGTTGGGCTGATCCTCCGGTGCGTCGATACCGGCGAGCTGTAACCGCTTGACCTCCCCGGCGACCCGGATGGTGACGGTATCTCCATCCTCCACCGCCACCAGTGGGTAACGGTTGCCCTCCTGGCCCCTCTCCTGACCCAGGGCGATGGGACTGCAGGCGATCAGTCCGGCCAACAGCAGTATGTTCTTGTTCATGAAGTGCATTTCCTGACGGTTGTAGGGGCAAACCACCGGCCGGGGCTGGTAGTCTTCCAATTTAATATTGCCGGGTGGCAACCACGCGCGGGGTGATTGGCTTA
>NZ_JAQGEI010000080.1 GCF_029017505.1 Sedimenticola hydrogenitrophicus | reverse complement strand
GTAAGCGCCCAAGAATCAGCCCCCTTGCGCAGGCCTTCCCGAGTTCACAACATTCCAAGGAAATAACGCCTCCAACTTCTCGACCGTATCCGCTGCCGCTATGTGCTTGATCACATGATGCATGTAATCGTAAGGCTCCAACCCGTTGGCCTTCGCCGTCTCGATCAGGCTGAAGCAGGTGGCGCTGGCTTTGGCACCACGTGAGGTATCAGCAAATAACCAAGCCCGCCGTCCAACTGCGAAGGGTCGGATGGCGTTTTCCGCCATGGCATTGCTGATGCGCAGCCGGCCATCTTCGCAATAGCCGATCAGCAGTTCCCATTGGTTCAGCGTGTAGTTGATGGCCTTCCAGGTCAGACTGTCTTTCGGTACCCGGCGCTGGTTGGCTTCCATCCATGCCTTCAAGTCATCGAGAACCGGTTCTGCCAGCGCTTGGCGCTTCGCGGTTTTTTGCTCGGGGTCGAGGTCGTCGATCCGTTTCTCAATCGCATAGAGCTTGCGGATTTTACCAATGGCGACATCTGCCTTGCTGACCTTGGCGCCCTTCTTTTTCACGGGTGTGGCCTTGCTGGCTTCGACGAACTTGCGCCGTGCATGATCCCAGCAGCCGATCCGGGTGAGCGAGTTCTCCCGACAGACCCGGTTGTAGCCGACATAACCATCGGTTTGCAATACGCCCTCAAAGCCATCGAGCAGGCGTAGCGGCACCTCCTCGCTGCGAGAGGGATCGTATTCGAACAGCACCACCGGCTGGTTCGGCGGACCACCCCGGATCAACCACATCCATTTGTCCGAAGTCGCTAGTTTTCCGTCTTCCTTGAGTACCTGCAATCGGGTTTCGTCTGCCTGCAGGTAATCACCACTCAATTGCTGTTCCCGCAGCAGGTTGATCAGCGGCCTGAAAACGTCATCCAACCGGATAATCCAGTTGGCCATGCTGGTGCGGCTGATGTTGCCGCCATAGCGTGCCAGCATCTTCTCCAGTCGGTACAGCGGCAATCCATCGGCGTACTTGGAGACCAGGATGTAGGTCAGCAGTTGTACGCTGGCGATGCATTTGCCCAGCGGGTGTGCCACTCGGGCGGCGGCCTTGATGCGCTGCCCACCATAGGCATCATCAAAGACGGCCTTCTCCTGCCAGTATTCAATGATCTGGGCCTTGGCCGGGACGATATCGAGCTCTTCCTTCACCTTGGTGAAGAAGGTCTTGCTGGCACCGGCCTTCTCTTCTTCGCTCAATGGGAGATGGACCTGGATCCGGGGCAGTTTGTCGGAGAAGCCTTCGCGTTTCTTGCGAGACGCCTTTTTGGCGGGTTCTTCGTCGGCTAACTGGGCTTCGAGTTCGCTCAGGGAGACTTCCAGTTCCGCTTCGTCGAAGAGGTCGCCCTGGAAGGGGAGCTTTTCGCTTTTGGCGCCGAAGCGCCGGATCTGGGCCAAGCGTAGTGCCTCTTCCATTAGCCGCAGCTGTTTCTCTTGCTCCGCAATCAGATGATCCCGATCAGCGATGCAGTGCTCCTGATCAGCGAGAAGGCGGTCTTTTTGCTCGATGATACGCAGCAGTTCCCGCACATCAGGCGTCGATGTAACTATCGGTTTTTCTGCTGTTTTCTTGGCATCCCGCATGGGGCTTATTGTACCAGAACAGGCACTGCCAAGCATCAGAACGAGGCTTCGTAATACAGCTTTTTGTGCCCCTTGAGCAGACTGATATCGTAGCCGTCGAGTAGCCAGTTGATCTGCTGTCCACTCAGCGGCAGGATCTCGTCATCCGGCTGCGGCCAGCGAAATTTCTCCTCAGCCAGGCTCTTGTAGTAGAGCACGAAGCCGTTGTCCTCCCAGAACAGGCATTTGATCTTGTTCCGCTGGCGGTTGGTGAAGGCATACAGCCCGCCATCGAACGGGTTATGCCCCAGCTCCTGCTCGACTATGGCGGCGAGGCCGCGAAAGCTTTTTCTAAAATCCACCGGTTCCCGGTACAGGTAGATGTTTGGCATGTTGTTGGCGGGCCGGAAACTGCGGTTCACGCCAGGCGCCCCAGCAGTTGCTGCACCAGCGCAATATTGCCCTGCGAAATGCCGCGCAGTTCCAGGCCGCTGGGCAGAACGAGGGTGAGCTCTGTGGCCGGTTCCGGCGCTGATAGGGTGACCGGAATAAAATCCGATGCCCGTTTCCGCTCT
>NZ_JAQGEI010000079.1 GCF_029017505.1 Sedimenticola hydrogenitrophicus | reverse complement strand
CGCAAATCTGGTGCACCGGGATAAAGCAGGGTCACGGATACGGATAAAGCAGGGTCACGGATAAAGCAGGGTCTTGATCCTTGAATTCTCCAGCCTTCGAATGATTTTACTGATCGACGAATAATGCAGACCAAAGTACTCCGACAACTCCGCCATCTTGTATCCTCCACTTCGATAGGCTTGATAAATAGCATCATCACGTGATCGACATTGCATTTGATAGTCGCCTAACGGCTTGGCCATCTTTCTCTTTTGCCCCTGAGGAATCTCTGCTAAAGACTTCTCGGGATCGATCAGCGCCTGCATTTCAGCAACAAACTGCTCATTTCCCAAAAACACCTGATTCCTCAGGTGTTCCCACGGTGAGGGCTGCCCCTTCCCCTCCGAGACAAACTTACGGAAGCGCTCACACGCCGTCTTGTGCCGTTTGGCAAACGCACTCAATATCCAGTCCGTCTGCAGCCACGCGGGTGCTGTTATCCAACCGGCTGTTGCCCGGTAACTGCTCCAGGGCCAATCCTTCGCCGATCGCACCATCGCCGCCCGTACCGGGTTGAGCACGATATAACGGGCCAACTCCAAGAGGTAACTGTTTTTATCCACCAAAATGGACTTGTAACGGCCTTGGAATACATGACCGATGCGTCCATGGAGACGATTGAAGCGTTGAGTATATACACCATTGAGCTGGCGCATTCCCGGAGATAAGTTGCCCTCTGGCGTCTCCACCAGCAGGTGGTAATGATTATCCATCAGACAATACGCGTGGCAGGACCAATTAAACCGACGACATACTTCTGCGAACACTTCCAGCCAGATATCCCTATCGCTGTCTGAAAGGTAAATAGCTTCGCGCTGATTACCACGGGAGGTAACGTGATAGAGCGCTCCTGGAAATTCTATTCGAAGTGGCCTCGTCATGGGGGTCGATTATAGTTGAGAGGATTCAAAATTCAAGACCTGACCCTTATGTTCCTTCTTTTTGTTTTGTTACCGGCGGCGTCATAGTCCGTTTTTGTAATCTCCTGATGGGTCCCCAGGTGGTTGAGGGTCCGGGTTTTGCGGTTACGGCTGTCGTAGTCGAAGGAGGTTGCCACCAAAAAGAAAACTGCTTAAGTTATCCACAACTCTCAGGAGGAGACTGTCACTGTACAACTATAGCGATAGCAATGCCAAGAAGAATCGAGATAACAAAGTACAACTTCCCCCTATACTTTTTGGGTACTAATTTTTTAGGGATAGCAGCACTTATCTTAAGTATTTTGACGGCTTTTTCATATTGCTTTTCATTGTACACCCACAATCCAAGCGTATTCCCAAAATGATAGTAATTCAGCTGTTTTTCGTTTTGGCCACTAATGAACGAAGTAATATTATGTTGCTCTAATATCCTCCTCTGCTTATTCAGCCAAGCAATATCGGTAGAGGTAGTTACTAGTAACATGATTTTATGTTTAACTCATTAGCTATTACCTGAGATACTCGAGTAAATCGCTCGCCTTCTCTGTCGGTATCAATCTTATAAAAGGCCCTTTTACGCCGTTAGGCAGAGAATCTGTCAGTAGTATTCTTACGAAGCCGGCATCTTGCAATGCCTCAATATATTCCATTTCACCAGAGCCATTGATGGAACTTCTCAAAATGAAATCATTCGGATTAAGATCCAATAAGTATTTTAATGACTTCAGCCTAATTCCTAACTGCTCTTGAGAACATTCTTCCAATTTTTTTATGCTATCACTACCTAAATCAGATGCAATTACTACCCCACCAGACAAAAACGTATATGCGATCACTGCTATGCATATGATTTTAAGACAAGTATCTCCTATCCACTTCATTTTATTCACCTCTCATGGAGCAGTTTAAAGTAGTGTTATTCTTGCCAATTATTTCCACCTCCACTTTATACACTCACAATCCGGGTCATATTCTGGGCGCCAAGTTGGTGAAACAACAACAGGATCTCCGGGAATCTCAAAGAACTGGTCATATCGCCCACAAGTGTTGTCACTTCTCCCACTCCAGCATCTCCATTTTACACAAACTGTTTTGGTGCATGCGGCAGGCCATACATCGCAGAAGTTCATATCTAGCACACCGCTAAGAGCGCTAGCAAGACTTTCATTACCGATATTTGTAGCAATGGTCGGCTTTGGGTTAATACCGTACGCCTTACCATATGAGCTACCGTATCTGTTCCTTTGATTACGTATATGCCCCCCTTTCAAGCCAATCCTGTCGCTCTTTACTAACGGATTGGCTTCCACATAAGCATACATGTTCAGCCCACCACCAAGCCCAATCGGATCCCTCTGAACATACCGCCCTATGGATGGATCATAATCCCTGAAGTAGTTGTAGTACGCCCCCGTCTCCGCATCATAATACTGCCCCGGGAACCGCAACGGATTGGCCCAGGCCTGGTTGGTCTCGG
>NZ_JAQGEI010000078.1 GCF_029017505.1 Sedimenticola hydrogenitrophicus | reverse complement strand
ATTATTTGACCACTATCACCTAGATAGTGACGGAAATATTGGAAATTGAGTCCGGTACCGCACCCAATTTCTATCACGGCATCTCCAGGATTGAGACCCATTTGAGAAATTGCCATCTTTCTATATTTCGTTTCTCGAAACCCGACAATGTAGTAGAGATTCGCGGTTATGTCGTAGTGCTTGGCGCGCTTTCGATATAGCTCACGAACTGTATCCTTGTTCAATGCCATAAGTTAAGGGGCCGGAGCCATTTTAGCCTGTCGACAGGTATATTTAAGAGTGGAGTCATTACTCCAGTTTTGGTAGCGATTTCCCTCAGGCATTTTCGCTTTACCCCAGATGCTGACTGAAAAACTCCAGTGTTCTCTTCCAGGCCAGTTCCGCACTTGCTTCATCGTAGCGGGCCGTGGAGTCGTTATGAAAACCGTGATTTACGTCCGGGTAGATATAGGCGGTGTAGTCTATTTTCGCGGCTTTCAACGCGGCTTCGTAGTCGGGCCAGTAACCATTAACCCGTTTATCCAGCCCGGCAAAGTGCAGCTGTAACGACGCTTTGATTCCGGCGATATCACTCTGGGGCGGTGTACCGTAATAAGGTGCGGCGGCATCGACAATATCCGGCAGCATCGCCGCCAGCTGATTGGTCAGATAACCACCAAAACAGAAACCGACCATCCCCAGTTTGCCGGATGTCAGCGGGTTTGTTTTCAGCATTCTGGCTGCGTCTGCAAAATCCCCCTCGATCTTGCTGCGATCCAGGGTTTTCTGCATAGCGCGACCGTCATCATCGTTCCCCGGATACCCGCCCAGCGGATACAGTGCATCGGGAGCAAACGCCACGAAACCGGATTTTGCCAGACGCCGGGCCACATCTTCGATATAGGGGTTCAGGCCAGAATGGCACTAAGTTAAGCCTGTTTAGCACTGTATCGACTACGATGTGGAATTTCTACCATTTCGTGTCTAGGGGCTGTTAAATATCCAAAGGGTTTAGGTCTTCGTTTCACGCATCGAGGTTCTCGTCGCCTTGGTCTGGTTATGACTATTGTGGTTGCAATAGCATCGCGTAGTGAAGCCATTAAGCGACGCTGTTCTCTTTCATTGTTACCTGCATGATTAAATAGTGGTTCCCATTGGCGAAGAGCTTGCACACTGGCCTTAAAGCTAATGGATCGTGGTTGTTGCTTAGACTCTTTTGCCGCATCCACCATGAGCAGGCGTATGGTGTTGTAAACAATAAGATGCATTAGGATCTCTTTCTTAACCATGGTTGGCGTCTTACAGCGTAGGATGTCCATCCCCATAGTCGTTTTGATGTCGCGAAAGAATAGTTCGACATCCCATCGCTGGTAATACAGATCCGCAATCTCTGAAGTATTGTAGGCCGTTGCATCCGTCAATGTAGTGACGATGTAAAACGATTGTGACCGCATTCCTGGCGTGTCTATAGTCACTTTAATTTGGCGTAAAGTGAGGCGCTCCGGGAGCGCTTCCCACTCATTTTTACTGTAACTCAGCCTTTTATTCCAAGCAGGTTTTGGCCATTGGATCAGTAAATCATCGTGGCCCAGAATGGCGATGGCTGACGAGGCTTTAACCGGGGTACGACGCGCCAGTGTGATCACAGAATCAACACCTCGCTCCTGGAATTTCCATACGTCATAGTAGCTACAGAACCCCTTATCTCCCAAGAAAACATCACCTTTGACAAAGCTATCCCATTGGTGACGCAACAGAGGGATCTCACTCTTTTTTCGGTTGCCAATCCGATAGCTCAGTATTGCTCCTGTTTGCAGACAGAAACAGGCTAAGACCCGTGCCTGAGGAAAACCGCAGCCAAGTTTCTGACTACTTTGCTGAGGCCACTTCTCCTGATTGGTTGATGTATCTGGCATGCTCACTCCAGTGCCGTCGACCACTACAACCCGGCGACCTTTCCACCACTGATCACGACCTTTTTGCTGGAGGGTATTTGAGGTGTGTACCAAGATCTTTTCGAGGCTGGTTTGTTCCAACTTATTACGGGCCTGGCAATAAGCCGAAGTGGAAGCTGATGGGACGATCAAAGATTTGGCTACAGCGAAAGCTTGTACCTTTCGTACCACTTCTTTGCAGCCTCCATCCGCATCAAGGATTTGGGAAAAGAAGGCCCAAAAAGTGTTCGTCTTACTAAATAATCGACGGCGGCTAAACGAGCCACTCCCTTGGTGTTCTAGCTCCTTTACGGGAATAAATGAAGCAAAATATTCACCCAGTTGGCTGATCGAGAGACGCCGCACCCGTGCTTGTTCGTCGGCCAGTTTTTTGATGGCTGAACGTGGTTTGCGGCGCAGGGTGGCAAGGTGAAATCCGGGGAGATATAAGGAGTTGTTTTTCATGCCCAATTATCTCATTTTGGGTACACAGGAACCATGCTAAAGGGCCTTAACTTAGTGCCATTCGGTTCAGGCCACGATTTTCGTGGGCAACCAACACGCCCGGTGCCGGCTTTTCAGTACTTACACCGGCCGGCACTACAAGATAGCCGCGCCCTTTACCATGCCCTTGAGGCGCATCAAACTCCAGGTAGCTGGCTTTAATATCAGGGTCATTGAAGGAGACCTGCTCTGCCAGTGCATAATCAGGCAGCAGCGTGCCGGCGACGGTACTCGAGGTCAGCCCTGCAATCCCCAGGGTGGCAAGCCGCTTCATAAAGGTACGGCGGTCGATATCACCATGGGCGTATTCGTCATACCAGTCGAAAACTTCCTGGGGAATATTAATGCCCGGGATACGATTATTGTTATCCATACCGGCTGTGCTCCTGTGTGGCTACCACGAAAAGGTTTGTTCGCAGGCCCTGTGATCTATTGAGCAAATATAGCCCAAGGGCTGGATAACGAAACTTTTATCACCGAATTCACACTGTATCACTCACCCAGTTACGCCTGATCCAGGTTGAGTACGGGAAAGGAGATTCAGAATGCCCAACTAAAGGGGGTT
>NZ_JAQGEI010000077.1 GCF_029017505.1 Sedimenticola hydrogenitrophicus | reverse complement strand
GCCCGGTTGAGTTCGGTTAGTGAAAAGAAGGTACGGTTCCGTAGCGCCGCCAATATCCATCGTTCGACCACCTGCACCCCGCTCTCGGCCTTACTCTTGTCCTGAGGTCGACGGACACGAGCAGGTATGACAGCCGTCCCGTAATGGTTGGCCAAATCCAGGTAGGTTGGGTTGAGATCCGGCTCATAGCGATGAGCCTTGGTGACGCCGCCCTTCAGGTTATCCGGGACAATGATTTCAGTAACACCACCAATGAACGCAAAGGCGCGTACGTGTGAGCCGATCCAGTCGGGTAGCTGTTGTGACCAAGTGGCCTCGGCATAGGCATAGCTGGAGGCCCCCAGCACGGCAACGAAGATCTGTGCTGAACGTATTTCACCGGTGGAGCGGTTCACCACCTCCGCAGTCTGCCCGGCATAGTCGACAAACAGTTTTTCCCCGGCGCGGTGCTCTTGGCGCATGACCAGGTCAAGCTTGCCCTTCCAGTCACGATACTGGTCACAGAACCAGCTGTACTGAAAGCCGTCTGGATGTTCGGCTTTGTACTCCTGCCATAACAAAAACAGGGTTACGCCGGGGCGGCGCATCTCTTGCTGAACGTAGGGCCAATCCGGAACAGCGCGTTCCGTGAAGGGAATGGTAGGCTGCGGTGGATACAGTCGCTGCTCCAGCTCCGTATCGCTCAACTGAGGCAGTGGCCAAGGCAGCCCTGATTCGATGAATCGCCGCTCATACTCACTGACGGTGCTGCGGGCTACTTGGGTACTGTGGGCTATCTTTCGAGCCGAAAGTTTTGTCTCAAACTTGAGTCGAAGAATCTCTCTAATTTTACGCATGGATGCACGCTCCATCTCAAACCCCTTTTCCGAAAAAAAGGTTCGATCATAGTGAACGAAATCCTGCGCCGCTCCTCTGCCCTCAAGAGGGTGGCCGAATGGCCGTGGAATCAGTGGCCGAATGTTTATGGAATGGGTGGCCGAATCAGTGTGGAATCAGTGGCCGAATGCTCGTGGAATGGGTGGCCGAATGAGACCGGAATACCCAACAATCATCTTCTTTTGCCATCCTTAAAACTTGTTTCAGAAGTCATATGAAGCGATATGCGCCAGCTTAAATCATTTGCATATGAAATCATTCAAATTCATATACACCCCCTATCTAATCGCCTCATTGAATGCATCATCCAATTTTCTGGGCTTTTCTACAGCCTCAACGCTGAGCTAAATGGCGCCAATGTAGCGGAGTGGAATTGGCGTCCATTTTGAGCGCCGTGTTAAATTCATATGGCCGAAAATGGGATTACACATTCTTTACTCGTGACAAGAGAGACCATTTGATAAAGATATTGCCTAGGCGAAAGACTCACAAACTCGCTCACTAGCGGACGTAATTCTCCATCAAGAAGCGATTTTATCTCTAGTGGCCTGTATCTTGCGGCACTCCCGAGGTAAAACATTGCTAGTAGCGTATAGCAAATGCTTGGGAATTTACCTGGCCTCAAATCAACATAATATCGATACCCTTGGGTCGTAAGAATAGTAACGATGTCGTGCTTCTTGTACTCAGCCAGAATATTTTTGTAGATACGCCCGAGGTTGTCTTTTGTGTATGATTTTCTTCGTTTAGCGCGATAAACCACCATTCCTTGTCTTGGATACCCTTCCTTGAAATATTTGGTTCTCTCGCCTTTAAGAAATCTATTTGTCTCTACTTTCGACTCCTGTTCCTTCTGAAATACTATTTCAGTAAATATCTTGTCGCGCGCACCATTAACCTGAAACTCAATGTTTATTGGCAGAAGTTTGCGCTTCTTGATATGCCCAAGGCTTGTATAAATCCCATGAATTTCTGGCACGTGGGATAAAGCCTGTTGAAAATTAACCTCGATCGGATGAATAATTGGTGACCCGAGATTTTCGGAAAACGATGAAAATATGTTTATAGCATCTTTCATTCGCCCTTTAACTTCAACAGTATTTACCTTACCTAGAGGAAGGTTCAAGCCGTGGTGTTCATGAGTTGTTTCTAGCTGGACATCATTCAAGCTAAGGTAGCATTTCGCTAAGTCTAGCATTCCGTAATAAAGTAAAGTCCCCTTGGCTGGCAAAGGAATGCTTTCAGCCGCATTGTAGAAATCTTCAGCCAGACCCGCGAAATACAAAGCACGCTCAATCTTTTCTTTGTTGTTGCCGCGAGACTTAGACAACTTAACCTGTAGATGTGAGCTCAGGAATGCCCATGGATCACTGGCAAGAATGTGCTGTTCACCAGCCTCAAGGCCAACAAACGAATATCTCAATTTGTTGTATTTATAGAGAGCGACTTCGCCTTTCTCAATATTTGGAGGCACACCGGTTTCCTTTTGAATTTAACATTTAAGCGGTTGAAAAGGTGACGGAGGGAATAAACTTTATTCCCTCCGTCACCTTTTTCTTGCCTTTTTCTTTTCCTTCTTCCTTCCGACTTTAATTGCTAAAATTTGTCGCCCGTATAAAACTCACCGTCGATGTGGAGCTTCAAATTTACATTCCAAATAGCGTAACAAAACACCTCCACAAGCTTCTCGCTCCCGTCAATTAGCAACCGCTTCGCTATAGCTGGTGATACCTTGTCAAGCCGAAAAATGGTTGTATCCCGCCCAACAATCTCGCCGTTCAGGAACAACTTAATACCGCCTGTCCATGTATTCTCCAAAACCAACTCATCCTTGCCGATGGAGGTTCTGACGATCTTTTTTGGCATAACCTATTCCCCATTTTCTAATTAACATTTGCATAATGGGCGCGGCATAAGGAGCGTCCCAGTGAGCGGAGCGAACGAATTAATGCACTTGTTAGCTTTTATCTTTTGATGCATAAGAAATATTACTCATGCGGTATCGAGAAAGGCATTGGTGGAGTAAGTTCACTTATATTACCTCCCCGCGAGGCATACTCTGATGCAACAATTCCCCATAATGATTTACACATTTCTGAAAAGTGGCAGCATTCAATGAATGCTTCGCTTCTAATTTTAGTTTCAATTGATTTATTTATCTTGTCGATCTCATTCGGCAACTTATCAAGCGAATGCCATACTTTTGCCGGAAAAACCCCAAGCTTAACAAGCTCTTGTTTTAAATGCGCATATTCTTTGAATTCGATTTTATTTGACGGACCCATCGGCATATCTAGTGGGCCAAATTTTGGCTTTGATGCGTATACCGTCCCTTCTTCCCAACAATGCAAAATACCATTCGTAAATACACCTAAATGACTAAGAATAATATTTTCTGTTTCACTATTTTTATGATGAATGGCTCTTTGGAAGTCTTCCTTGCTTCGACTTTTTGCTAGAAAGTGAGAGATTAATTGACTTAATAAAAAACCAATCGTTCCCGCTGAGAGTAGCTGAGGAAAATTAGATGTTATATATGTCATTATTTCGTTAAATGTCCCAGACATAATTACTTATATTTCCACAAGTGATTTATAGAGCTAACCTTTTAGCATTTATGCCGCGCATCTTAAGAGGTC
>NZ_JAQGEI010000076.1 GCF_029017505.1 Sedimenticola hydrogenitrophicus | reverse complement strand
CGACCGTGCTCACCCGAGCGGAAGGAGCGCAGCGACTGGAGCGTCGGGTGCAGCACATGGTTAGGAGCAATTTTCATTTTTTAGTTAGCTTTTTCGCACTGGAACTCTCCAGTCCGTAGGTTATGCTAAACGCTGTATGTGCAATCAACGGAAGTGGAAATAGGTGCAGACCTGGTTGCTTCAGCTTTACGGGAATCGACGGATCAAAAAACATCATCTGATCCGTTCGTAAATAGACGTGCTTTTTTTCCAGTTAGCCGTCTTAACTCTCGCGCCGTACCAGTCCAAGTCGAATGTTTCAACCTGTAAATTGCCGTTAGGCAAAACACG
This sequence comes from Sedimenticola hydrogenitrophicus, assembly GCF_029017505.1. Classification (GTDB taxonomy): domain Bacteria; phylum Pseudomonadota; class Gammaproteobacteria; order Chromatiales; family Chromatiaceae; genus Sedimenticola; species Sedimenticola hydrogenitrophicus_A. The sequence continues at coordinate 4,059 of NZ_JAQGEI010000076.1, read as the reverse complement.
AAACTGCGTTTCCTTGGCGCGGATGAACTCGGCCACCTTGCCCTCATATTGGATTCCACCGTCGAATATCTGCTGGATGATCAGCATTCCGTTTTGGCAGCCAATTCCGGGTTGGTTAAGGGGTAGCGTTTCCCTTCTGTATGCGACGTCGCCATGCCTGAACGTCTGTTCGAGACGGTCGAGGCTCAGGTTGATATCTGAGAAAGCTTCTATTGAGAAAATACGTGCAGCCTCGATTGCTATTTTTCTTCTTATGCTTAATGCTCTTTTTTCTGCTTTGGATAGCCGACTTTCTTGCGCGACTCTTTCCGGGTCATATGTTGTCAACTCAGCATCAGGAAATGGTGGTGCAGCTAGTCTTTCAAATTCCAGCAAAGGGCCAACATAGCCAATGGGATGTTTCGTGGGTATGTTGAGGTCCAATCCATCTTCGGTTGCAATTGAAAACGAAGGGCATGACTTTGTGTTGACTGTAATTTCATGTGAAATCCACGGCACCGTCTGCCGCAGCTTTTTGAAATCCACATATGCATAGGTGGTGCATCCAGCCGCGAAGAGCAACCATAATGTCAGTGCCCACCACAAGCGCCTCGTCACCCTGTTCCGCATCATGGCCTGGCCTCCATAATCGCGACGCGCAAGGCCTGCCAGAGTTCAGGCGGCAGCAAGATACTCAACGCATACGGTGTGGCAATCAAAACGTTCACCTTGTTCTGCAATTCGCCGACCTGTCTCTGCTCTTCCGTCAAGCCGGTCTTGATATTTCCGTCCGGCCCATACCATGTGCCGCTGTTGAGTTGGTCGTGCGGGCCGGCATAGGCCTCGACCACCTTGTCAATCCAGCCCCCCGGCTGGTAGGGCATGCCGAATATCTGTCCGTCGCCGCCTTGGAGGCCGCCAAGTGGGCTGATGACTTCGGGGTGCTGATGTAAATACTTGGCTAGGTTTCCATTAAAGACGACTTGCCCGTTCTGATTAAAAGCCAGCTTGCTTCTCGGGTCATTCATATCAATGGATGGATCATCGGGCTTCTTTGTCGAGCATCTCGAAAAATTTTGTCCACACAGGACATCAACATCCACCCGTCCCCCGCCTAGCTTAAACTGGTCACCATTGACGCCGGCGCTGGGTCCAGACTTGTTGTCCAGACAATTACCCAAGCTGTCGCAGATGCCGGGAAACTTTTTCGAGTCCTCGATCATCTGCTGACGCATCTCAACGGCGGCCATGCGCAACACTTCCTTGCCCGCCGCGCTGATAGTACCTTCCGCACCACCACCCAACGCGGTAACCACCACATTCATCGCCGCGAGGCGTTCGCCTGTCCAGTTTTGGGCCTCGGCATTCCATTCGGCCTCCGTTTTTCCTTCGAATCTGCCATCGGCGCTTCCCTTGGCTCTCGCCGCATTTTCCTTGCTGGATTGTGCCTTGCTTTGCGCGAAGTTTTTCGCGGCTTGGGTTGCCTTGCTACCGAACGCCTGCGTAATGACGACCTGGGCCTCGATCTCTCTTTGCACCTTGTCGGCATCGAAGATACGCTCGATGCCGCCAGAGGCGTCTCCGGTCCTTACTTCCATGTTCCCGGCGATGCCGGAGATGCCGGCCTGGGTGGTGCCGGAGGCGCTGCCCTTGTCCGATCCGACCCCGGCGCCGTTTGATGTCGTACTTGCGCCGACACCGATGGTCACGCCGTAAGCGTCGGCTTTGTAAGCTGCCCGGTTGTCGAGATCGGTGAGCGCCAGTTCGCCGCCGGTTTTGAAGCGATTCAGGTCTTGATCAACTGCGGTCTGGGTGCTGGCAATGACACCGCCTTTGAGGGTGGTGTCGTTTCCTACATCGATATCGAAGCCACCCTCACCGGTCGCGATGCCAGACTGCCCAGTGGCGGAGGTGTAGTCACCCGTACGGATCGAAAAACATCACTTGATCCGTTCGTAAATGAACGCGCTTCTTTTCCAGTCAGTCACCTTGCCCTTCTCGCCGTACCAATCAAGTTGAAAGGTGACCACCTCCAGATTGCCGTTCGTGAGAACATGAAAATGCGTTTCCATTGCGCGGATGGATCTTGGAGCCCTGCCTTCGCGGGAATCCAGGCCGCCGGCAAATTGTCTGATGACAAGCACCCCATTGCTACAACCAATACCGGCCTGACGCAAATCCATAGAAGCACTCCGTTTGTATTGCTCGTTGTCCGTCACGCGGATAACGAGCAAATGGTCTTTGTGGTTCAAGTGAGCGATGGATTTGGCATAGAAGTCTTGTTGTTGTCGTGTGATTTCTTTCCCCTGCGCTATCCATTGCTCCTTCGTGTAATTCGATGGAAGTTCGGGGACGGAAATCGGCTCCTTGCTTGTTTGAACAACTACAACCACCGGGTTGAGATTGACACCGTCTTCCATGACAGATATCCAGTTCAAGAAACCAGGAAATTCGCTGTTGAGTGCGTATCCTCTGCGGTAAACACCGCCGATATCAGGGCAAAAGGAAGAAGCCATCCGCTCGGCCGACCAAGGCACGGATTGAGAAGCAACCCAAGGGACTGTTCTGCGTAGTTTTTTGAAGTCCGCAAATGGCGCGCAACCGGCAAGCGTGGACAACCAGAATGCCAGCATAAAATAGACCCATCCTTTTATCTTGCCCCACCTCATGGCATCGCTCCCATGATCGCGACGCGCAGGGCCTGCCAGAGTTCAGGCGGCAGCAAGGTGCTCAATGCATATGGCGTAGCTGGCAGAACATTCAGTTTGTTCAGCAATTCGCCGACTTCTCTTTGCTCTTCCGTCAGGCCGGTCTTGATGTTTCCGTCCGGCCGGTCTTGATGTTTCCGTCCGGCCCATACCAAGTGCCGCTGTTGTGATGGTCGTGCGGGCCAGCATAGACTTCGATCACCGTATCGATCCAGCCACCCGGCTCGTAGGGCATACCGAGAAGCTGCCCGCTGCCGCCTTGGAGGCCACCTAACGGGCTGATCCAATCAGGATGCTGCTCTATCAGTTTCGGAAGGCTTGGGAATGGATTGCCTTTGCTATCGATCTCATTTAAACGAATGCCGCCGTCACTTTTGCGTATCCAAACTTTTGTCTCTTGATTGCCCGGACACAACCCAGGCACATCCGAGCACATCTTGTCCACATCAACCCTCCCCCCGCCCAGCTTGAACAAGTCGCCGTCGACGCCCGCGCTGGCCCCTGATTTATTGTCCAGGCAGTTGCCCTGACTGTCACAGATACCTGGGAATTTCTTCGAATCCTCGATCATCTGCTGGCGCATCTCAACGGCAGCCATGCGCAGCACCTCCCTGCCTGCCGCGCTAAGCGTGCTTCCCGCGCCACCGCTCAGCGCGGCAATCACCACATTCATCGCCGCGAGGCGTTCGCCTGTCCAGTTTTGGGCCTCGGCATTCCATTCGGCCTCCGTTTTTCCTTCGAATCTGCCATCGGCGCTTCCCTTGGCTCTCGCCGCATTTTCCTTGCTGGTTTGTGCATTGATCTGTGCGTAATTTCTTGCGGCCCCGCTCGCCTTGCTGCCGAATTCCTGCGTAATGACGACCTGTGCCTCGATCTCGCGTTGCACCTTGTCGGCATCGAAGATACGCTCGATGCCGCCAGAGGCGTCTCCGGTCCTTACTTCCATGTTACCGGCGATGCCGGAGATGCCGGCCTGGGTGGTGCCGGAGGCGCTGCCCTTGTCCGATCCGACCCCGGCGCCGTTTGATGTCGTACTTGTGCCGACACCGATGGTCACACCGTAGGCGTCGGCTTTGTAAGCAGCCCGGTTGTCGAGATCGGTGAGCGCCAGTTTGCCGCCGGTTTTGAAGCGGTTCAGGTCTTGATCAACTGCGGTCTGGGTGCTGGCGATGACGCCGCCTTTGAGGGTGGTGTGTTTGCCGACCTCGATATCGAAACCATCGTCGCCGGCCTTGAGGCCGGACTGCTCGGTAACGGAGATGTAGTCGCTCCGGATATCGCGCTCACCCCTGTTCAAGCTCGCCCCGAAGGTACCCGGCCCCACTGACAGGCTCCCGCCACTGTTGCGCTGTTCGCTGACGTAGCTGCTCTG
>NZ_JAQGEI010000075.1 GCF_029017505.1 Sedimenticola hydrogenitrophicus | reverse complement strand
AAGGCCAATGAGCTTGCCATTATCGACTTTGCCTGCTGGTGGTTTAGAGGCGAGGACGCCCTTGCACTCGCCTTCTTCCGAGAGCTGTACGCCGGCTTAGGCCCAAGCCTCGGCGACAAGGTAAAGAAAAAGCTGCCAAAGCTCGGAGCGCGCCTGCTCCGGGCCGGCGCGCTCGTCGGGAGGGTCACGGAAGCCGCTGGCGCGGTGGTCGCCGGAGGTATCGCCGAAAAGGGTATGGAGTGGCTCGCGGGCCTGATTGAGCAAGATGAAAGCGTCGAAGCGCTCCACGCCGAGATGTCGAATGCCTTGCGAGAACAGAATAAGCGCTTTCTCATCGTCATCGACGACATCGACCGGCTCTCACCTGACGAGGCCTTACTGATCTTCCGACTGGTCAAGTCCGTCGGCCGTTTGCCGAACGTCATGTACTTGTTGGTCTATGACCGTCCGCTTGCCGAGAGGATCGTCAGCGAGCGCTACCCGTCGGAAGGCCCGCACTACCTTGAAAAGATCGTCCAAGCTGCATTCGAACTACCCGACCCGTCGGCCCTCGATGTTCAGCAACATCTACTGTCACTGATCGAATCGATCTGCGGCGCACCCGGCGACGCGGACATAGTCCGCTTCATGAACATCTTCTACGAAGGAATCTCGCCGGCGATGCGAACTCCGCGGGATGTCACACGCTTCACCAATTCACTGAGCGTGTCATGGCCGGCCGTAGCTGGCGAGGTGGACCGCGCCGATTTCCTCGCACTGGAGATGCTCCGGCTTTTGCATCCCACGATATATCGCGCGATTCGCCAGAACAAAGAGCAACTTAGCGGTAGTGGGCCTGGGGTAGAACGTACTCGCGACGCGGCGGCGCAACACTTCAACGAACTGTTCTTCGGAGCTACACAACCGCCAGATCACGACCAAATGCGGCGGCTGCTGATGCGGCTGTTTCCGGCACTGGAGTCCGCGTGGGAAAATATGGGCTACGGTGAGGGATTCGCGAAGCAGTGGGCGATGGAGCGCCGCGTATGTTCCCCCGACCATTTCGATTCCTACTTCCGTTTCTCGATCGGCGACGAGGTGCTCACGAGCACCGAGCTTGACGCATTCCTGGCCCGTGCCGATGATATCGAGTATGTAAAGACCACACTGCGCCACGCCGTAGCAGTAGCTAGGCGGTCGGGCGGCACTAAGGCTGCCGTATGGCTCGGCGAGTTAACAACGCATGCCGAACGCGTCGATCGTGCCAAAGTTGAGGCGCTTCTGTCCGCGCTATTCGAGATCGCCGATGAGATCAACGTCGAAGCTGATGCAGAGAAGGGTTTCAGTATGGGTAACAATGAGCTGCGTCTGCACTGGCTGCTGCGAGCGCTCACAAAGGGGTGCATGCCACTCGATGAACGCTCCGCGATCTTCCGACATGCCTGCGATACAGCCTCCCTTGGCTGGCTTGCAGACTTTACACGTTCGGCTTGGACCGACTACCACCCAAGGGAAGGCAAGGAGTGCGAGCCGCCGGAGAATTGCCTGACCACGGAAGCGGACGCGGAGTATCTCCGCGCCCTCCTGCATTCACGAATCGAAGCCGCAGCAGCGGACGGCACGCTGCTCGCACACCGGGATCTGCCCTTTCTATTGCATTGGTGGGTAGACTTGACTACCGACGATGGCACCGCAGTTCGAGCATGGACATCTTCAGCCTTCGCTAGTGATGACGGGGTCCGGCTGCTCGCCAAGGCGTTCACCTTATACAGTTGGACCCAGGGGATGGGCGACGTGGTCGCAAAGCGCGTGACACGGGTCAGCCCCAAAGGTATGGATCGGTTGATGGACCTGGGTGCGTTCCGATCGCGCGTCGAAGCCGTTGCTGCCGCGGGCGCAAACCCACAAGTCCGGGAATTCCTGGAGGCTTGGCAGCGCGCCGATCAGGGCAAGGACGACTAGACTGCTTCGTCCAGCACGGCAAACGACTGGTCCCGGAACGAGTTGCCGTTCATTGACCGACTCGTGAGCAGCGCCTATTTGCCTGCTGCGGACAAAAAGAGGGAAGTTGTTGCTAAAAAATAAATGGGTCCTCTGCTGAATGGCACTTACTTAAGCGCATATTAACTGCTGTTTCAATGACTTAGCATTCTTCATTGCATAGGGCCGTTCGTCGCGCTTTTTATCTACTTCTGTGCTTAGGCATATTATTTGTTGGTTAGATAAATATGGTGTTCCTACCATTCAATAACAGATTAGTTGTGAGCGCAACATTAACTCATTGATTGTTAATGATTAATATCCTTAAGTAAGTGCCATTCGGTCCTCTGCTCTCTTTTCTTTTTGTTGATAGATACTAGAAAAGTTGCTTGTCTGGGATGTCACAAAATGGTAGATATTGTCAGCGGCTACGAAAATAATTAATTTCCAATTAGTCATAGGACAAGAGGTAAAGACATGGATAATCGGACAAAACTCCTCGTTTTATTTTGGTTGCTGACAATATGCGCTCCAACTTTGGCAAGCGAGCTTCCTGATACTGCTAAAACATGCGACCTTCCTGACAACTTCTTGATTAAAACTGATGGCGAACTATCAGAAATCAATAGAAGATTTTTAGGTGTTCACACAGGAAAGTGGGGAGGGAGTCTTCCTTCAACTTTGATTGTTGATTCAATTGATGAAGATGGTGAAGCAAGTGGATATTATTCTTGGGGAACAAACGAGACTGTAAGAGAACCCGGCTGCACCCCGTTTGAAGGAATTATAGAAGGAAAAAAACTCAAATTTGAAACCGGGAGTGCGAAATTGCGCTTCAAATTAAAAGATGGATTTATTGGCGCAGCTTATATCCGAAATGGAAATAAATCAGTCGCACGATTCAATAAATGGAATTGACCTCCTGTAAACCTCGCTATGTGGGAGCACATGCGGTATTTAAAAGAGGACACATTATTATTTAGTAAAGACCAACTAGCGTCAGCTCTTGGATGCAAGAGGAAAGACCTGACACAGCTTTTCCTCCGCTTTTCCTTAGTAGTTGGGCCTAATATTGCATACGAGTCTGTTGCTAATTATGGAAAACGACATCTATCGAGCAGTAGTGTGCGGACTCTCAGAACTTCTGGGGGCAGCTCAACCTTTGGTGAGTGGCAACGGAGCACGCTTCACATCTTCCAGGCGAGGCAAAGCAACCGTCTACCACAACGATCTTGCGCTCGGAAATCGCGCTGAGGTCGCTTTCCACATCGAATCAATGGCGCAGCGGCTCGGCATTGGGGTAGCTGAGTTTCGATTGGTCGCTGACCAATGGCGGCAACAAACCGGATGTCCAGTTGAGGTCGACCAGCAGCACCTATGGCCACGAGTAGGCTTCTCAAATATCGAGCAGGTATCGGCAATACTGACGCTCATTCACGAAAGAAGCGCCCAAGCATGAAGTCTATGTCCAGGCCCAACAATCGCTTCCAGCCGACGCATTCTCCTTCGCTACGCTGCGGCAAATCCGTAGCTGAAGCATGTCGTTGTTAGACAACAAACAGGAACGCACTATGCAGATTTTGGAGAAGCCAGGTGGATTCGCAAGAATGATTGCACTAGCCGCAATGTCCGTATACTTCGCTGCGTTCCTGTTGGTGCCACAGGCCCATGCCGCCCAATGCAAAGGCGCTGACGGCGCTTGGTACGACTACACGAGTCCGATGTGTCAATCGGGCAGCAAACAGGCAACGCCAACGCCAACGCCACGCAGTTCCGCAAGTACATCAAACAAAGAAAAAGAAAACAAGGCTCTTGCCTTGCTCATGTATGCGATGGGGAAATGCGGGGGACTCTCGGGACGCGAAGAGGATGCTTGCGTTGACGGCATTCGGGAAGAACTAAATGATGAAGGAAAGGCTTATTTTGATGCCTATTTTAGCAAGTAGTTAGGTTCGCACAGCAGCAAGCGCGCAAGGGGTCAGGTCTTGACTGTTGCCTCCGATGATCTAGATTGACCTCATGGCCAGACCACTACGACTGGAGTTCACCGGCGCCCTCTACTATCGACGGTTCGTAGCCGAGGGCAAGGGCCAGCCCTCACCTTGGGAGCAGCTCAAGCAGCAGGTCTTCTTGGGCTCAGATGCCTTCGTCGATGCTATGCAGGGGAAGATCCCCAAGGAAAGGGACCTGCGCGAAGTACCCCAGGCCAGACGTCGTCCCGTTGCCCGCCAGTTGGCTGCGCAATCAAAAGGGTCAGAGTCTGGGACCGATCTATTTTCTACGGACAAGACAGGTGTCGATATGAACGGCAGCTTCTGGATGTTTGCTGTCGGACGAAGTCCCGCACTAATAGTAAGAGTGGAAAGGTAGTCTTCCGAAAATTGTGGCTTTCACAGTAATATCCCCCCCCAAAAAAAAGTGGGCTGGTATGTAGCTATGGCGTGGAGTGCATATTCCGGCCCAATGTGAACACTTTTGCAGTATTCCAAGATCGTGAGGGTGTTCACGTTCGCCGGAATATGTGCATGGATAAGTCACTCGAGTTATTGGTGGTAACCAGAAACGAGGTGATGACAGAGTGATGGGGTCCCCTTCAGCAGTAGAAATATCGATCAGTCCCACGATTATTTGTCGAAGTTTGGGGTAAAAATGGTGATTCCATTACTCGGGATCCCCGATGCGATAGGTAGTGACACCATTATATTATTGCAGGAGGCTTTCGCACCAATTTCGCCTTTTTCACAAGTTATGTTGGTGGTG
>NZ_JAQGEI010000074.1 GCF_029017505.1 Sedimenticola hydrogenitrophicus | reverse complement strand
TAGCCGCTCCTACGGGCGTTGGGTTGTTCTTGGAAGGGTTCGTCTTCAAATCCGATATAACATTTTCAAACAAGGGACTGAAAGAAAATGGATATGAACATTGATCATGTTTCGGTTGATACAGGGTTTACAGTCCACCATCATGGTGCGATTAATGGCGTGACCGGTTCCTGCCATGAGTTGCGGCTGGATGACGGGCGTTCGCTGTTGGTCGATTGCGGACTGTTTCAGGGTACAGAGCAGCCTGGCAACGCCAGCGCTGACAAGGGGCTGGAAATCGACTTCCCTGTCGATGGATTGATGGGGCTGGTAGTGACCCATGTGCACATCGATCACGTGGGGCGTATTCCCTATCTGCTGGCGGCCGGTTTTCGTGGGCCGATCTTCTGCACCGAGGCATCGGCTCTGCTGTTGCCGCTGGTGCTGGAGGATGCATTAAAGGTGGGGTTCACGCGCAATGCACCGCTGATCAAGCGGTTTCTTGATCAGATCCGGCTTCAGGTGGTTGCACTGCCGTATAAGCAATGGCGATCAGTAGGGGCGGGAGTGTCGATCAAGATGCATCCCGCCGGCCATATCCTGGGTTCCGCCTATGTGGAGGCTAAGATTCAGGCAGCCGGGGCGGTGCCAGTGTCAAAGCGGGATTGGCGGGTGATTTTTTCCGGAGATCTGGGGGCGCCCTACACACCCCTGCTGCCGGCGCCGAAATCTCCCTGGCGTGCCGATCTGCTGGTGCTGGAGAGTACCTATGGCGATCGCCTGCACGAAAATCGTGCCCAGCGCCAGGTGCGTCTGCGGCAGGTGATTGAACATGCCCTGGTTAATCGCGGAGCAGTGCTGGTTCCGGCCTTCTCCATCGGCCGCACCCAGGAGCTGCTCTACGATCTGGAGGGCCTGATCCATCGCATGGGCGGTCGTGAAGCGGGAAACGGTGTGCGTTGGGATCAGCTGGAGATTATTGTTGACTCCCCGCTGGCCGCCAAAATGACCGCCAGCTACCGGCGGTTACGCCACCTGTGGGACAATGAGGCGCACCGACGTCTGAATGCCGGCCGCCATCCGCTGGCGTTCGAGCAGCTCTACACGGTGGAGAGCCACGATGAGCATTTGCAAACGGTCGCTTACCTAGCCAATTCGAAGCGACCGGCCGTGGTGATCGCCGCCAGTGGCATGTGCAGTGGCGGAAGGGTGGTTAATTATCTGAAGGCACTGCTGGGTGATCCGCGCCACGATGTGCTGTTTGTGGGTTATCAGGCCGCCGGTACGCCGGGCCGGGTCATCCAGCAATATGGTCCGAAAGGCGGGTATGTTGAGCTGGATGGCCAGCGTTTCACCATACGTGCCGGAGTACATACCCTGGGTGGTTATTCCGCCCATGCCGATCAGGCCAGCCTGATGCGCTTCGTCAAGGGGATTCGCCATCAGCCCCGGGAGATTCGCCTGGTGCATGGGGATGACTCGGCAAAGCGTTCACTTCAGCAGCTGCTGCGACGGGTGTCGCCGGAAACGAATGTGGTGATCGCTGGGTAAGGAATTGATTGTTGCTATTTTGAATTTTTTCGCGGTGGAACCGTTCCTACGGTTTAGCCATGGTAGGTGCGGCATTAGCCGCGAAGGCGGTTGCCGCAGTTTAGTTGCGAAACCGACCTCGCACTATACCATCCGTGCCCAGCTTGAAGTGCTAAATAAGGCAGGCGGTATACTCCAGCTGGTTCCTGGCTATCAGCCAGATGACAGGATAGTTGATTGGGTCTACCTTGAGCAGCAGGCGGAACTGGGTGAAAGTGTCTGACTGCCTGGGCTGCACCAAATTCCCTTACGGAAGGCTTGGGTGTGAGCAGTATTTTATTCGTTATCCAGCCGGCTGGGGAATCTACGGAAGCCAGCTGATACTCCGGTAGAAACTGAATTCAGAGAGTCATAATATGTATCCAAAAATCCAGAGTAGAAAAATACGTATAGCCATTGTTGGCTGTGGCCGTATTTCGAAAAACCATTTCAACTCCATAGAAAAACACGCGGATAATATAGAACTTATCGCCGTCTGCGATACCGATAGCGGCGTGCTGGCCGAACACATGGAGAGGTGTGGTGTGCCGGGATACCAGTCCTATGAAGAGATGCTGAAGGCTGAAAAGCTGGATCTTGTGGTGCTTTGCACACCCAGTGGTATCCATCCCGAGCAAACGGTGATCGCCGCTAGATTTAAAGTCCATGTCATGACCGAGAAGCCGATGGCGACCCGCTGGCAGGACGGTGTGCGCATGGTCAGGGCCTGTGATGAAGCCGGTGTACGACTGTTTGTGGTCAAGCAGAACCGGCGCAATACCACCCTGCAGTTACTAAAGCGTGCTATCGGTGAGAAACGATTCGGCAAGATTCATATGGTTCATCTGAATGTTTTCTGGACACGGCCACAGGAGTACTATGATCAGGCAAAATGGCGCGGCACCTGGGAGTTTGATGGAGGCGCCTTTATGAACCAGGCCAGCCACTATGTGGATCTGCTGGATTGGCTGATTGGTCCGGTCGATAAGGTGCAGGCGATGATGGGCACTACCCGGGATATCGAGGTGGAAGATACCGGAGTTCTAAACCTGCGTTGGCGAAGTGGTGCCCTGGGTTCCATGAGCGTTACCATGCTGACCTACCCGAAGAATCTGGAGGGCAGCATTACCATTCTCGGCGAGAGAGGTAGCGTGCGGGTCGGTGGTGTGGCTGTAAACGATATTCAGCATTGGGAATTTGATGAACCTAAAGACTATGACCAGCAGATCCAGTCGGCCAATTATGAAACCACCTCGGTCTATGGGTTTGGCCATCCGCTCTATTATAAGAACGTCATCGAGGTGATGCGTGGCGAAGCGGAACCGGAAACTGATGGAAGGGAAGGTCTGAAATCACTTGAATTGTTGATCGCCGCCTATCTGTCAGCGCGTGATGGAAAAACCGTGTCATTGCCATTGGAGTATTGATTCACCACAAAGACATGAAGTGCACAAAGGAATGCTATGAATGACAAGGAAAGGTCAGACCAACTATCGAGATTAATTGTTGACTCGGCGATTGAAGTGCATAAGTTGCTGGCCAGGGTTACTCGAATCCGCATATGAAGCCGCCTTGGCATGTGAACTACAGCTAAGGGGGGTGAAGTTTAACAGACAGGTTGCAATACCTCTTGTTTACAAGGGGGCGGTGTTGGATACAGCCTATCGGCTTGATATATTGGAAGAAAATTTGGTTGTTGTCGAAATCAAGTCAGTTGAGCGTCTGGAAAGGATACATGTAGCACAGTTATTAAGTTACCTGAAGTTGTCGGACATGTGGTTGGGGTTGTTATTGAATTTCAACGTACCTCTTATGAAAAATGGCATAAAACGGCTGGTCAACGGTTAATTCCTCTGAATTGACTACCAAACCAGAGCAACCAAAAAACCGAACACAACTTTGTGCTCTTTGTGTCTTAGTGGTGAGGCTGTTTGGCCACGGACACACACGGAATCCACGGAATGTTTTTTCAGTGTCTTCGGTGTGCATCCGTGGCCAGTGATGCGTACCCCGCACGTGACCGATTCGGAAAGCTTTTTCACCGCAAAGTCACAAGGTGCACGAAGAGATGCTTTTCCCTTGAAGGCTTTGTGTGCTTGGTGTCTTTGTGGTGAATGATTTGTGTGTTAGCGGTAAATAATGAGTGAATATGACATATCAACAGCATGAAACTGCAATCGTAGACGAAGGCGCCCAGATTGGCGAGGGTTCGCGTGTCTGGCATTTCGTCCATGTCTGTGCAGGTGCCCGGATCGGTAATAATTGCTCCCTTGGTCAGAATGTTTTTGTCGGCAACAATGTCGTCATCGGTGATAACTGCAAAATCCAGAATAATGTCTCGGTCTATGACAATGTGACCCTGGAAGAGGGAGTGTTTTGTGGACCAAGCATGGTCTTTACCAATGTCTATAATCCTCGTTCGCTGATCGAGCGCAAGAACGAATATCGTGACACGCTGATTAAGAAAGGCGCCACACTGGGTGCGAACTGCACCATTGTCTGCGGAGTCACGGTGGGAAGGTTTGCCTTTGTCGGTGCCGGTGCCGTAATTAACAAAGACGTCCCCGATTATGCCCTGATGGTCGGCGTGCCCGCACGGCAGATTGGCTGGATGAGCGAATACGGTGAACAGATATCTCTGCCGCTGGAAGGCAACGGCAGTTTCGTCTGCCCCAACAGCGGCCACCACTATGTTCTGAATGGAAAAGTCCTGGAGAGATTGAGCTGATGAGTATCCCCTTTGTTGACCTGAAAACTCAATACCAGGCGTTGAAGCTACAGATACAGGAGCGTATCAACCGGGTCCTCGAACACGGCCAGTACATCATGGGGCCGGAAGTGGCGGAGCTTGAGGAGCGGCTTGCCGCCTATGTCGGTGTCAAGCACTGTATCGCGGTCAGTAGCGGCAGCGACTCACTGCTGATCGCCATGATGGCACTGGGCATTGGTCACGGGGATGAGGTTATCACCACCCCTTTTACCTTCATCGCCACCGGAGAGATGATTGCACTGCTCGGCGCAAAGCCGGTTTTTGTGGACATCGATCCCCGTAGTTACAATATTGACCCGGAAAAAATCGAAACTGCGATCACATCAAAAACACGTGCCATTATGCCGGTGAGCCTGTATGGGCAGTGTGCCGATATGGATGCCATCAATGCCATCGCCGATAAACATGGACTGCCGGTGATAGAGGATGCAGCTCAATCGTTCGGCGCTACCTACAGAGGGCGCAGGTCTTGTGGCCTGAGTACAGTCGGTTCAACCAGTTTCTTCCCCAGCAAACCACTGGGTGGCTATGGTGACGGTGGCGCACTTTTTACCGATGACGATGACCTGGCAAAAGTAATGCGGGAGATCCGGGTGCATGGACAGGATCGCCGCTATCACCATCCCCGGGTGGGTATCAACGGTCGTCTGGACACCATTCAGGCAGCAATCCTGCTGGCCAAGCTGGAGCGTTTTGATTGGGAGGTGGCGCAACGGCAGGAAATTGGTGCGCGTTATTCGATACTTCTTTCTGAGGGGGAACGGACTCTAGCGGATGCCATAGTGACACCCCATATTGCTCCTGAGAATACCAGTGTCTATGCCCAGTACACGATCCAGGTAAGCGGTCGTGATGTGGTGGCGAAGCGGCTGCATGCAGCCGGCATTCCCACGGCAGTGCATTACCCGGTTCCCCTGCACCTGCAACCGGCATTTGATCTGTTCGGCTACAAGGAAGGTGATTTTCCAATTGCCGAGGCGGCATCAGGCAGGGTGATAAGTTTACCTATGCACGCCGAACTTTCGTCCCAGGACCAGGATCGGGTCGTTGCTGCACTGCTGTAGAATTGGCCACGCTTGCGCGCCCATCAAACCATCGGGGCGTCCCGGCCCGGAAG
>NZ_JAQGEI010000073.1 GCF_029017505.1 Sedimenticola hydrogenitrophicus | reverse complement strand
TAAAGCTTGGCAGTGACCTACTTTCACATGGGGAGGCCCCACACTATCATCGGCGATACACCGTTTCACTTCTGAGTTCGGGATGGGATCAGGTGGTTCCAGTGCTCTATGGCCGCCAAGCAAACTGTTGGCAAGCCGCTTGCGCGACTCTGCATGCATTCGGTATAGATTGTAAATAGTACATGGGTTGTTGCGTTCTTAACCAGCACCCAGCACAAAGTACTTGGGTGTTATATGGTCAAGCCTCACGGGCAATTAGTACTGGTTAGCTTCATACATTACTGCACTTCCACACCCAGCCTATCAACGTTGTAGTCTTCAACGGCCCTTTAGAGACCTTAAAGGTCTGGTGAGATCTAATCTTGGGAGGGGCTTCCCGCTTAGATGCTTTCAGCGGTTATCCTGTCCGAACATAGCTACCCGGCAATGCCACTGGCGTGACAACCGGAACACCAGAGGTTCGTCCACTCCGGTCCTCTCGTACTAGGAGCAGCTTCCCTCAAATCTCAAACGCCCACGGCAGATAGGGACCGAACTGTCTCACGACGTTCTAAACCCAGCTCGCGTACCACTTTAAATGGCGAACAGCCATACCCTTGGGACCGACTTCAGCCCCAGGATGTGATGAGCCGACATCGAGGTGCCAAACACCGCCGTCGATATGAACTCTTGGGCGGTATCAGCCTGTTATCCCCGGCGTACCTTTTATCCGTTGAGCGATGGCCCTTCCATACAGAGCCACCGGATCACTAGAACCTACTTTCGTACCTGCTCGACTTGTCTGTCTCGCAGTCAAGCACCCTTATGCTCTTGCACTCAATGCGCGATTTCCGACCGCGCTGAGGGTACCTTCGTGCTCCTCCGTTACTCTTTGGGAGGAGACCGCCCCAGTCAAACTACCCACCACACACTGTCCCCGACCCGGATAACGGGTCTGGGTTAGAACTCCAAACATACCAGGGTGGTATTTCAAGGTTGGCTCCACCAGGACTGGCGTCCCGGTTTCAAAGCCTCCCACCTATCCTACACAAGTAGGCTCAAAGTCCAGTGTGAAGCTGTAGTAAAGGTGCACGGGGTCTTTCCGTCTAGCCGCGGGTACGCTGCATCTTAACAGCGAGTTCAATTTCACTGAGTCTCTGGTGGAGACAGTGTGGCCATCATTACGCCATTCGTGCAGGTCGGAACTTACCCGACAAGGAATTTCGCTACCTTAGGACCGTTATAGTTACGGCCGCCGTTTACCGGGGCTTCGATCAAGAGCTTCTCCGAAGATAACCCCATCAATTAACCTTCCGGCACCGGGCAGGCGTCACACCCTATACGTCCTCTTTCGAGTTTGCAGAGTGCTATGTTTTTAATAAACAGTTGCAGCCACCATTTTATTGCAACCTTCAACAGCTTAAAGAGTAAATCTTATCACCGTCAAAGGCGTACCTTCTCCCGAAGTTACGGTACCATTTTGCCTAGTTCCTTCACCAGAGTTCTCTCAAGCGCCTTGGAATTCTCATCCAGCCCACCTGTGTCGGTTTGGAGTACGGTCTCTTATTACCTGAAGCTTAGAAGATTTTCCTGGAAGCATGGCATCAACCACTTCACATCCAAAGATGCTTCGTCGTCACGTCTCAGGATTGTGAGTCCGGATTTGCCTAAACTCACTCCCTACTCGCTTAAACCGGGACAACCAACGCCCGGATGGCCTAGCCTTCTCCGTCTCTCCATCGCAGTAATAAGAGGTGCAGGAATATTAACCTGCTTCCCATCGATTACGCATTTCTGCCTCACCTTAGGGGCCGACTAACCCTGCGCCGATTAGCGTTGCGCAGGAAACCTTGGGCTTTCGGCGAGGGGGCCTCTCACCCCCTTTATCGTTACTCATGTCAGCATTCGCACTTCTGATACGTCCAGCATGCCTTACGACACACCTTCAACCGCTTACAGAACGCTCCTCTACCATGCGTGTAAACACGCATCCGCAGCTTCGGTACACATCTTAAGCCCCGTTAAATCTTCCGCGCAGGCCGACTCGACTAGTGAGCTATTACGCTTTCTTTAAAGGATGGCTGCTTCTAAGCCAACCTCCTAGCTGTCTGTGCCTTCCCACATCGTTTCCCACTGAGATGTGATTTTGGGACCTTAGCTGGCGGTCTGGGTTGTTTCCCTTTTGACGACGGACGTTAGCACCCGCCGTCTGTCTCCCATGATTGCACTTCGCGGTATTCGGAGTTTGCATCGGTTTGGTAAGTCGGGATGACCCCCTAGCCGAAACAGTGCTCTACCCCCGCGAGTGATACATGAGGCGCTACCTAAATAGCTTTCGAGGAGAACCAGCTATCTCCGAGCTTGATTAGCCTTTCACTCCGATCCACAGCTCATCCGAATCTTTTTCAACAGATCCCGGTTCGGGCCTCCAGTAGATGTTACTCCACCTTCACCCTGGCCATGGATAGATCGCCCGGTTTCGGGTCTACTCCCAGCAACTAAACGCCCTATTAAGACTCGGTTTCCCTACGCCTCCCCTATTCGGTTAAGCTTGCTACTGAGAAGTAAGTCGCTGACCCATTATACAAAAGGTACGCAGTCACCCCGAAGGGCTCCTACTGCTTGTACGCATACGGTTTCAGGTTCTATTTCACTCCCTTAAAAAGGGTTCTTTTCGCCTTTCCCTCACGGTACTGGTTCACTATCGGTCGGTAAGGAGTATTTAGCCTTGGAGGATGGTCCCCCCATGTTCAGACAGGATACCACGTGTCCCGCCCTACTCGATTTCACTGTTGAATAGTTTTCGTGTACGGGGCTATCACCCTGTATCGCCAAACTTTCCAGATTGTTCCACTAACAACATCAACAGCTTAAGGGCTAATCCCCGTTCGCTCGCCGCTACTAAGGGAATCTCGGTTGATTTCTTTTCCTCCGGGTACTTAGATGTTTCAGTTCCCCGGGTTCGCCTCTTACACCTATGTATTCAGTGCAAGATAACCCGCTTATACGGGCTGGGTTTCCCCATTCGGAAATCCTCGGATCAAAGTCTGTTTGCTGACTCCCCGAGGCTTATCGCAAGCTACAACGTCCTTCATCGCCTCTTACCGCCTAGGCATCCACCATATGCGCTTATTCACTTGACCATATAACCCCAAAAACTCTGGAGCCATGGTGCTGGTTTATAAACTTGTTTGTTACGAATGCAACATACCCAAGTAACTAATTTTTCATGAGAAAAAATTAGTACTTATTGTTAGATAGATTCTTCCGTCACTCGCGTGACTTCAAAATCATCACCTATCTACAATCTATATCCGAATTGTTAAAGAGCATGCACTTCGTATAAATACAAAGTGGCGAACATCACTGCTCGACACTTGATACTCATACCGGACACAAAGTTGGTGGAGCCAGGGAGGATCGAACTCCCGACCTCCTGCGTGCAAGGCAGGCGCTCTCCCAGCTGAGCTATGGCCCCGATAACCTCATTCTCCATCCTTCTCAGAACAGAAAACTGGTGGGTCTGGGTGGATTCGAACCACCGACCTCACCCTTATCAGGGGTGCGCTCTAACCAACTGAGCTACAGACCCGTGTCCGTGCTACTTGATCAGGTAATTTGTGTGGGGGCTCCGACAGCGCTTAATCCGCTATCTTAAAGGAGGTGATCCAGCCCCAGGTTCCCCTAGGGCTACCTTGTTACGACTTCACCCCAGTCATGAATCACAAAGTGGTAAGCGTCCTCCCGAAGGTTAGACTACCTACTTCTTTTGCAACCCACTCCCATGGTGTGACGGGCGGTGTGTACAAGGCCCGGGAACGTATTCACCGCGACATTCTGATTCGCGATTACTAGCGATTCCAACTTCACGCAGTCGAGTTGCAGACTGCGATCCGGACTACGACCGGTTTTGTGAGATTTGCTCCCCCTCGCGGGTTTGCGGCCCTCTGTACCGGCCATTGTAGCACGTGTGTAGCCCAGCCCATAAGGGCCATGATGACTTGACGTCATCCCCACCTTCCTCCGGTTTATCACCGGCAGTCCCCCTAGAGTTCCCACCATTACGTGCTGGCAACTAAGGGCAAGGGTTGCGCTCGTTACGGGACTTAACCCAACATCTCACGACACGAGCTGACGACAGCCATGCAGCACCTGTCTCTGCGTTCCCGAAGGCACCAATCTATCTCTAGAAAGTTCGCAGGATGTCAAGGGCTGGTAAGGTTCTTCGCGTTGCATCGAATTAAACCACATGCTCCACCGCTTGTGCGGGCCCCCGTCAATTCCTTTGAGTTTTAACCTTGCGGCCGTACTCCCCAGGCGGTCAACTTATCGCGTTAGCTACGTTACTAAGAGCCAAGATGCTCCCAACAACTAGTTGACATCGTTTACGGCGTGGACTACCAGGGTATCTAATCCTGTTTGCTACCCACGCTTTCGTACCTCAGCGTCAGTGTTGGTCCAGGAAGTCGCCTTCGCCACTGGTGTTCCTCCGGATATCTACGCATTTCACCGCTACACCCGGAATTCCACTTCCCTCTACCACACTCTAGTTCAGCAGTTTCAAATGCAGTTCCCAGGTTAAGCCCAGGGCTTTCACATCTGACTTACTAAACCGCCTACGCACGCTTTACGCCCAGTAATTCCGATTAACGCTCGCACCCTCTGTATTACCGCGGCTGCTGGCACAGAGTTAGCCGGTGCTTCTTCTAAAGTTAACGTCAAGACAAAAGGGTATTAGCCTCTCGCTTTTCTTCACAATTGAAAGTGCTTTACAACCCGCAGGCCTTCTTCACACACGCGGTATTGCTGGATCAGGCTTGCGCCCATTGTCCAATATTCCCCACTGCTGCCTCCCGTAGGAGTCTGGGCCGTGTCTCAGTCCCAGTGTGGCTGATCGTCCTCTCAGACCAGCTATGGATCGTCGCCTTGGTAGGCCATTACCCTACCAACTAGCTAATCCAACGCAAGCTCATCTAATAGCGTGAGGCCCGAAGGTCCCCCACTTTCCCCCGTAGGGCGTATGCGGTATTAGCTCGAGTTTCCCCGAGTTATCCCCCACTACCAGGCAGATTCTTACGCGTTACTCACCCGTCCGCCACTCGCCACCCAGAGAGCAAGCTCTCTTGTGCTGCCGTTCGACTTGCATGTGTTAAGCATACCGCCAGCGTTCAATCTGAGCCAGGATCAAACTCTTCACTTGAAGTGTTTTAGTCACTTTATGGGTGACAAATCCGTGCTCGACATTACGTCTAAAAAAAAGGAATTTCTTTTAGATGCTTCGTCGAAATAATTGGCTTCATAAGCCACCGACGGAGCACCCACACAAATTACCTAACCTGATTGTTAAAGAGCGGGTCAAACTTTCATCCGACCGAGACAGTCAATTATGAATGCCTCCAATTTTTAAGTCAATAACTACTCGCTATCAACTCACCACCCGGACCGAATCACTACTGCATTCGCCCCAAGCGAGGCGCGTATTCTACGCCTCATTCCGAGCAGGTCAAGCACTAATTTCAACC
>NZ_JAQGEI010000072.1 GCF_029017505.1 Sedimenticola hydrogenitrophicus | reverse complement strand
GACATCGGCCTGCGCCGCGTATCCCCATAAAAGCAGCAGGCTTAAGAGTAATCCTCTGACCGTTGTCTTCATCATCCATTTCCAGGTTTGTTGGTTCATTATTCTCATTGCCGGCAGTGCCTGTTTCAGACACGCCATCACCAGCCCTTATTTTTTATTGGGTTATCAGGTAGGCGCGGTGCTACCCGAGTAATCAGGCAGAGACCTCGACCGCCGCGGGCGCTATTTACCACCCGGACCATTCCCTGCCGGCTTGTCGCTGCATTCAGCGCACTTTTGACAACCCGACGTGGGGATACACTGGGCACCCTTGATCGGACTGTAATCGACACCGCCGCTCACCCCGGTGCCGCCGCCGACCCAGCCACCGCCGGTCCACGGCGTGGGACTGCTGCCGCCACCGCCACCAACACTGCAGCTGCTGCTATCCATCCGGACCAGGAACTGGGTACCGCAACTGCCCCGGCTGGTCGTGCCGTTGGCGCAGACGTAGCCATAGTTACCGCTGAGTATCTGCTGGTAGCTGTTGCAACCGGCGCCGGAGCCGCTGCCATCCGGGTCCAGCGGCGCCAGCGCGGTGATCCGATAGGGGATCACCCGGCTCTCCTTGGCCTCCAGGCTCGTGGGGAAGGTGTCCAGGAACTCGTAACGGAAGTAGGCGTCACTGCCCGGCAGGGTGAACTGCAGGTCATCCGCGCGGATCAACCCGTGATTGGTCAGCCGCAGCTCGCCGTAAAACAGGTCCCCCGGCGCCATCGACGGCAGCGTCACACTGGCCGGCTCCAGCACCACCACCGCCGCCGGCACGTCGGTCTCGAAGATCGCCTGCAGGGTCACCTCGTATTTGTCTTCCAGGGTGATCTCCCGCACCGACCACTCCACGGTGACCAGGTTGTAGTCCAGGAACACCTCCTGCACCCCGGTGATCCCCGGCTTGATGCTCAACCGCCCCACCAGGTCCTGGTGGTTGTTGGCGCTGGCCCGGAACCGGTAACTGCCGGCCGGCAGGTCACTGAACAGCGCCTCCCCATAGGCGTCGGTGGTGAGGGTCTGTTCCACACTGAGCACCACCTCGTTCTGCACCCGGATCCGCGCATTGGCCAACCCCGGGATCGGGTTGTTGGCCTCATCCAGCGTCGCCGTGTAGATGTCGCTGGCCTTGAACAACACACTGCCCACCCCCGACTGGGTCACCGCCACGTACAGGTTCACCGGCACCGGCGCGCTGTTGCCGCTCTCCACCAGCAACCGCAACGGGTAGATCCCTTCCGCCACGCCCGCCCCGGGACTGGCCGCCAGCCGGATCTCCCGGCTCTCGCCCACCGGCAGATCGCCCTGACTCTCGGCCGAGAGCAACTGCACCCAGCTGGGCGCCGGGCTCCCATCCTGATCATGCAGACTGATCTGCATATCGGTCAGGTCGGCCAACCCCACGTTGCTGAACGTGATCGCCTCCGTCACACTGCCTTCCCGCGCCACGCCGGTCTCCACAAAGTTCGGCGTGAACCGCAGGGCCGGCTTCGCCTCCGCCAGGTGCAGGTTCAGGGTGATCGTCGCCAGGGCCGGGTTCTCGTCACTCACCACCCTAAACACCAGGCTCTCATCCATGGCGCTGTTGTCACCACTGAGGGTGATCGGCAACACCGCGCTCTGTTGGGCCTCCAGGGTCAGCGGATCACCCAGGGTGACCGTCAGGCCCACCGGATACTGCCCCCCCGCCTGGTCCGCCGCGTCATAGACCAGCCGCAGGTTGCCGGCACGGGTGCCCGCGCCGGTGGTCGCCTGCACCACACTCAGCGTCTGCTGATAGTTCCGCGGCAGGGTGTAGTTCAATAGCGTCGGCGAGACACTGACCCGCTGCAGGGTGAACTGGCCCTGGCCCGGCCGCGACAGCATATCCGGATGCAGCGCCGAGACGGTGAAGATGCCCGACTCGCCCGCCAACGGCGTGTGGCTGTACTGATAACCCCCGTTGCCATCGGCAAACACCTCCGCACTGCGCTCAAAGCCGTTGCCGGCTATCACCAGTTTGACCGGCACCCCGGCACTGGGCTGGCCACTGCTGCGATCGATGGCTTGCCCACTGATCAGGATCGGCTGGTCGCCGAACGAGCTGGCCGGGGTGATGGCGTCGATGGTGGCGCTGTACTCGGTATCCGCCAGCGAGGCCGGTACACGACTGCGCATACCCTCGATCGCCACCGCGTCACTTCCCCCCAGGTGGTAGTGGAACCGGTCGATCTCCAGGATCACCTCCACAGTCACCGGCGCACTCTCGGGCACAGCCACGCCATACCAGCCCGAGGTGAAGCGGCCACCCGGCGCGATACGCGCCACCGCGCGCCCGTCGATCAGGGTGATCACCCCCTCCCCGGTCGCCTGCTGCAGGGGCGTGACCGACAGGACGTTGCCATCCGCGTCCTGCAGGATGATCCGCGCCTCGTCCGTGGCCTGGTTACCCGCACGGGACAGCAGGATCTCCGTCTCCACCGCACTGGTGTTCTCCAGCACAAAGCGCACTTCCCCGGCCGTACCCCGGGTCAGCGACCGGCTCTCGACCTGCAGCAACAGCGTGTCATCACCAATGCTGATCGCCTGGTTGCGGATCACCTCCGCCTGCTCGCCCGTCTCGGCCAGCACCTGCACGCGCTGTTGCAGGCTGGTCAGATCCGGCAACGCCTGGGCACCGCCGACGATCACCGCGACCGGCTGCTGCGCCCCCGGCGCCAGGTCGAACGACGCACTGTTGTACGGGACACCCTCCAGCACCACCTGCAGCCGTACGCCACTCAGGGCACGGCTGCCGGTGTTCGCTACCTGGTAGTCCAGCCGGTTCATCACCCCCCGGTTCAGCTGGGACGCCTCCGCCAGCGTCACCGTCACCTCGGGCAGCATCACACCGCGCTCGATACTGTCCACACCCACCGTGTCCTGCGCCACCACCCGGTAGCGGCGCTCGCCCCCGGTGTAGCTGTTGTCGCTGTAGCTGGTCCCGGCAATCAGTCCCAGGTTGAGCGGGCTGGTCTCAGCCTCCACATAGAGTTTGTAGCCGGCGATGTTGCCGCCGTTATGGCTCCACTGGATCTCCGGCAGGCCCTGGTCCTCCTGGCGCACCGTCAGGCTGGCCACCGGCAACAGGTCCACATTGAGATAGGCCGAGGCCGACGGCGCCGACGCGTTGCCGGCGGTGTCCACCGCCGTCACCGCATAGACCGCCTCATTCTCGTTCGCCTGGGTATCGATAAAGCCCAGCTGGCCCGCACTATTGGCCACAATGCGGGTCTGCACCGGGGTCAACCCGCTGACATCGCTCAGCACCGTGCCGCTGCTGCGATACAGGCTGT
Source organism: Sedimenticola hydrogenitrophicus (assembly GCF_029017505.1). GTDB lineage: Bacteria > Pseudomonadota > Gammaproteobacteria > Chromatiales > Chromatiaceae > Sedimenticola > Sedimenticola hydrogenitrophicus_A. The sequence continues at coordinate 2,211 of NZ_JAQGEI010000072.1, read as the reverse complement.
AGGTGACATCCTCACCCAGCCCCGCCGGGGCCTCCCACAACGCCTTGATACCGGCCCCCACCAGTTCCAGGCTCAGATTGCGCGGCACGCCCGGCACACTGGCATCCGTGGTCACGCTCACCGCCGGGCTCTGGCCACTCAGCGCCTCCTGGCCATTGGCCTCACGGACACTGGCAATGGCATAACGGTATTCACCATCCAGACTGGTCGTGTCCTGATAAGCGGTGCCGCTGACCCGCTGATAGGCACTCAGGGACGCCTCCCCCGGCGCCTGCCGGTAAAGCTGGTACCCGCCGGCATCGGTCACCGGCTTCCAGCCCAGGGCCACCTGGCCGCCGGCCAACGCCTCGGCCGTCAGCTCGAGCGGGATCGCCAACGGCGGCAGCGCCCCCTGATACACCTGGAACAGGTTCGGGGCCAGGATACGACTGCCGAGGTTGTCCAGATCATCCCGCGCCTGCAGCCTGAACTGCAGGTTCTCGACCTCGACCAGTCCCGCGTCACCGGGCAGCACAAAACTCCCCCGCCAGATGGTCGCGGTGATCGGCACCAGTCCCTCAATGGCGGTCTCCACGCGACCGGCGCCCGAGAGCAGGTAGCCCAGCGCGGGGCTACTGCCACTTTTTACCGGCTGATCCAGTTCGATCTCCACCATCACCTGGGTCGGTTCCGTCTGGTCGGTGCGGATCGGCGAACCCGGCGATACCGTCAGCCGCGTCACCGCCGGCCCCGCCGTGTCGATCAGCAGGCTGGCACCGCTGAGGATCTCATCACCCCGGTTGCCCACCACATCACGGGCGGAGAACACCGCGTACGCCGTGCCCGAGGGGGTGGTGTCGCTGATCTCAAAACGCCCCTGGTAGTGGGTTCCGTCCACCGCCTCCAGCGCCACCGCCATCGGTACGCCACCGCTCGAGGCAATACTGAGGAACGGGGTCGTCAGCAGCGGCTCGCTCACTTCCAACGCCACATCCACCGGCCCCGTCGCCATCCGCCCCGTCGCCGGATCGTAACTGCCCGACGGCGTGTAGGTGATCGCCACCGCTTGCGGCCGCTGACTGTCGGCCACCGCCGCCACCGGCACCGACAGCGCACTGGCCGTCTGCAGCTCATTGCGCGCCACCACCCGATAGACATAGTTGCCATCCACCGCCGGCAGATCGGTAAACCGCCCCTCGGTAAGGGGTTGGCTGTTGGCCCGGGTCGCCTGCTCCAGCGCCGTAAACGGTGTCAACGACCGATACAGGTCATAGCTCACCACCCGCGGGTCACTGCTCACCGTCCAGCCGAGCGTGATCTGTCCCTCGCCCCGGGACTCGGCCGTCAGCCCACTCGGCGCATCCGGACGGCTGGTGTCCAGGGTCACCGTCACCGCACCGCTCGGCGCACTCGAACCCCCTCGGTTACTCGCCGCCGCCGTCAGGCTGTTGCTCCCTTCGTTCAGGGTCACCGTGCCACTGAACTGACCCGCACTGTCCACACTCAGGGGGCCGGCCACCTGCACACTCTCTATAGAGAGCCACACCTCACTCTGCGGCGCCGCCGTTCCATGCACCTCGAGGGAGGGGGTGTTGGTCTCGACACCGCTGATGGGGGTACTGATACTCGGCACCGGCGGGGGTGCCAGGGCCACCGTCAAGGACAGCTCCTGCAGCGTCTCGTTGCCCAGCGTGTCGTAGGCCGCCAGCGTCAGCGTGTGCGCACCATCGCTCACCCCGTCCAGATCCCACGCCGCACTCAGTCCATCCGCCGGGTTGATATCACTGGCAAAGGCCGCACCATCCAACCGGAACTCCACCCGGCCGATACCCGACAGGTCACTGGCCGTGACCACCAGAGTACCCGACTGGGTCACCGTGGCACCGGCAACCAATGGCGTCCCGTTCAGGGTCACCGCCGTGATCACCGGCCCCACCGTGTCATAGGACGGGGTCGCCTCCAGGCTCACCACCGTCGGGGTCTCGCCGTCCGAGAGGTTACGGGTGGTCACCGCAAAGTGATACGCCTGTCCATTGACCAGCCCCGCCACCCGGGCTTGCGGGGTACCCGCACTCACCCACACCCGGGGCGTCAGCCCCGCCACGCTGCTAAACGCCGCATCCTGTACGTAGATGGCATATTGCTTGACGTACTCCGCCGGCAACACCGCATCCCAGGTCAGTTCGATCTGACTGTCCAGCACCTCGGCACTCAGGCCGCTGGGATTGGGCA
>NZ_JAQGEI010000071.1 GCF_029017505.1 Sedimenticola hydrogenitrophicus | reverse complement strand
CCCCCCGTGGTTGCCCGATACCTCCGGGTTACACCCGACCCGGGCAGGCACGGGGGCCTGCCCCTACGAACGGATCGCCCGCCCGGTGTTCAACGTCCCCGTAGGGGCACCCCCCCGTGGTTGCCCGATTCTCCGGGTTGCACCCGACCCGGGCAGGCACGGGGGCCTGCCCCTACGAATGGGCTCGCCCATTCGGTGTTCAACGTCTCCGTAGGGGCAACCCCCCGTGGTTGCCCGATACCTCCGGGTTGCACCCGACCCGGTCAGGCACGGGGGCCTGCCCCTACGACATTCACGACGCTGCCTGCTCGCGGAAGCGGCCGTAGGTCCAATAGGCGGCGCAGGCCCCCTCGGAGCTGACCATGCAGGAGCCCATGGGATTCTCCGGGGTGCAGACGGTGCCGAACAGCTTGCAGTCGGTGGGCCGCTTCACACCGCGCAGGATGGCCGGGCATTCGCAGCCCTTGACGTCGGCGGCGGGAACCTCCTCCACCGGAAAACGCAACTCGGCATCGTATTTGGCAAACGGTTTCTTGATTCGCAGCGCGCTGTAGGGCACCAGCCCCAGGCCGCGCCATTCAAAGCTGCGGCGCAGCTCGAAGATCTCCGCCACCAGTCTTTTTGCCTTCAGGTTGCCCTCGGGCGAGACCACCCGGGTGTATTCGTTCTCCACGTCGTGCCGCCCCTCGTTGAGCTGGCGCACCAGCATCAGGATCGACTGCATCACGTCCAGCGGTTCGAAGCCGGCGATCACCACCGGGCGCTGGAACTCCTCGGCGAAGAACTCATAGGGCTGGCTGCCGATGATGGAGCTGACGTGGGAGGGGCCTAGGAAACCGTCCAGCGAGACGGTGCCCAGCTCGCGCACCTCGGGCGATTCCAGGATGTTCTGGATCGCCGCCGGGGTGAGCACGTGGTTGCAGAACACGGAAAAGTTCTCCAGCCCCAGCGCCTGGGCCTGCTTGATGGCGACCGCGGTGGGTGGCGTGGTGGTCTCGAAACCGATGCCGAAAAACACCACCTGTTGCTCCGGATGCTCGCGGGCGATGTTGAGCGCATCCTGGGTGGAGTAGACCATACGGATGTCCGCCCCCTGCGCCTTGGCCTTGAGCAGGCTCTTGCGCTGCGAGGCCGGCACCCGCAGCATGTCGCCGTAGGAACAAAGGGTGACGCCGTGCTGCTCGGCCATGGCGATGGCCATGTCGATACGGGCGATGGGCAGCACGCAGACCGGGCAGCCGGGACCGTGCACCAGGCGCACGTTCTCCGGCAGCAGGTCCTGCACCCCGTAACGGAAGATGGCGTGGGTGTGGCCGCCACAGAACTCCATCAGGTGATAGCGGCGCTCGGGATCGGCCTCGGCGGCGATCGCCCGGGAGAGCTTCTGCGCCGTCGCCTTGGCGCGGAACTCGTCGACGTATTTCATGCGGCACATCCCTGTGCCGCACCCTGACGGGTGGCCTGCGGCCGTGAATATTGGCTCTCCTGCCAATTTTTCATAACACCTCCTCCGCCAGCATGCCCGCCTCTTCGAACAGCTTGAGGGTGTTGGCTGCCTCCTCCTCGCTGATCTTGTTGAGGGCGTAGCCGACATGGATCAGCAGGTAGTCGCCGAGGGCGACATCCTCCACCAGCGCGGTGGAGACCTCCTTTCTCACGTTGCCCACCGAGACGGTGGCCATGTCGGCGGCTTCGTCGATTTCGACCACCTTGCCGGGAATCGCCAGACACATTGTAGTAATACCTCTGGGTTGTTCGCGGCTGAAGCCGCTCCTACAACTGTATGCATTCCCACGCAGAGCGTGGGAACGAGGAATCTCAAGCGACGTAGGGTGGGCACGTAGTTTGTGCCCACGCCGTTGCTCAGCTCCGTAAACGGCACATCCCTGTACCACTCCTCATGTACCACTCCTCACCGTTGCCGGTGGGTATGCATTCCCACGCAGAGCGTGGGAACGAGGAATGAATTCACCGCGGATGCGGGTTCTGGATCCCGGCATTCGCCGGGATGACGGGGGTTCTGGACTTAACTTAGTGCCATTCATCCTCGTGTGTTGTTAAACCTTCGCAGCAGAGCCGCTCCTACAAAGGACGCCGTGATTCAGGCCATGCGCGAACGGATCCAGGCATACCAGGCCTCCATCCCCTCGCCGCTCTTGGCCGAGAGCTGCAGCACCTCGATATCGGGATTAACCCGCCGGGCGAAGCCGATGCACTTCTCTACATCGAAATCGAGATAGGGCAGCAGGTCGGTTTTGTTCAGGATCATCAGGTCGGCGGCATGGAACATGTCCGGGTACTTCAGCGGCTTGTCCTCGCCCTCGGTAACCGACAGGATCGCCACCTTGTGCGCCTCGCCCAGGTCGAAGGCGGCCGGACAAACCAGGTTGCCCACATTCTCGATGAACAGCAGGCTGCTGTCGGCAGGCCGCAGGCTCTCCATGGCGTGACCGATCATGTGGGCATCCAGGTGGCACCCCTTGCCGGTGTTGATCTGCAGCGCCGGCACCCCGGTTTCACGGATCCGGTCGGCGTCGTTGGCGGTCTGCTGGTCGCCCTCGATGACGCTGATCGGCAACTCCGTTTTGAGATCATCGATGCTGCGGGTCAGCAGGGTGGTCTTGCCGGAACCGGGGCTGGAGACCAGGTTGAGTGCCAGGATCTGCCGCTCCTGGAATAGCTGCCGGTTGGCCGAAGCGTACTGGTTGTTCTTGCCCAGGATATCCTGCTCGATCTGCACCATGCGCGACTGGCTCATGCCGGGGGCGTGGGCATGGGCCGGCCCCTGGCCGTAGTCGTGGTGATGGCCGTGGGAGTGCGAGTGATGCCCGTCATGGGCGTGGCTGTGTTCATGGTCATGATCATGCCCATGGGTATGGCCATGTTCGTGGTCGTGATGGTGGGCGTGCTCCCCATGATGATGGTGGTGATGATCATGGGCATGACCCACGTCCTGCCCCTCGATCCGGGTCTCACCCTCGCCGCAGCCGCATACGGTACACATCAGTCCACCTCCAGTTCTTTGATTCGCAGCTCATCGCCGCCGGTAATCTGTAATTGAAAACTGCCGCACTCCGGGCAGGCGTCAAAACGCTGCCGGATCGGTACGCTCTTCGAGCACTCCAGGCACCAGGCGGTCCCGGGCAGCTCGATAATCTCCAGTCGCGCCCCCTCGGCCAGACTGTGGCTCGTCACCACATCGAAACCGAAGCGCAGCGCCTCCAGCTCCACCCCCGCCAGCGGGCCGATCTCCAGCCACACCGACTTGACCCGGCTGAACTGCTGGGCGGCGGCCTGCTCCTCCATGACCTGCAGTATCCCTTCACATATCGACATTTCGTGCATTCAACAATGCCTGTTGCTGTCTGTAAATAACACTCTTTAAGCCGCGAATGAACGCGAATTTAAAATGCTCGCAAACCTCAAAATAATTCACCTTTCAGCACCGTAGCCTGGATGGAGCCGCTACCCCCCGACAGGGAAATCGTATGCGCCAGCGGCGGCGGAATCCGGGAAGCAGGCTTCGACCGACACCATCCCGGATTTCGCCCGTCCGGGGCTGTGCGCCCGTTAGGCTTCCATGGAGTGGGCTTCATCCAGGCTACAAACTCGGCATCCATCCAAACAAAAAATCTATTTGCATTCATTCGCGTTCATTCGCGGCTAAATCTCACCCAACCTTAATCCTGTTCGATGCGTAGTTCATACCCGACACAGGGGTCGATGGCATTGATCAACAGGGCGGCTTGTTGGCGCAGCCCGTCCATTGAATCCGCCCGCAACCCCTTCAACCCCTCGGCCAGCACCCCGGTCGGATGGAAATTCCACTCGGTCGGGGCCAGGATCTGGTAACGGGCGACCCGCTCCTCCTGCAACACCACCCGGTGAACCAGCAGGCCACGGGCCGCCTCCACCTGGGCGATGCCGTTGCCCGCCGGCAGCACCGGCTCCCTGGCAGGGTCGGCATCCGTGACGTCATCTTGAGACAGTCCAACCGCACGCAGCCGGCCCGGAATTCCGGCCAGTTCCACCAGCCTGGCTGTTAACCGGGCCAACAGCCCGGAACCATCCGCTGCCACCACGGCTGCCACCAGCGGGTGCCCCAGGGCGCGGGTGAAGGGGGTGGTTTCGTGGCACTCACCCGCCAGTTGCGGGGCGGCGATGAAGCGCTGCGCATCGTCCCGCTGTAACTGCTCAAGCAAAAATGGCGTCTCCAGCCGGGGCAGCGCACCGACCGGGCTGCAACCCAGCCTGCTCCAGCCGTTGTCGTGCACCCGCTGCAGCATCCGCGCCGCCGGCGAGGCGTTATCCTCCGCCCAGCGCAACAACCCGGCAACATCCTCCAGTTCCAGCCACTGGGCGGGAGGCAACCCGAACACCTGTTCCCGCAGCACCCGCTCGAACTCCTCGATCACCGTCTCCGCCGTGCCGTCGCCCGCCGCCACCGGTTGAGCGCCTGGCATGAACGGACGCCCCTGGGGAAAGAGCGCGACGCGAAAACGCTGGATCAGCTGCATTACCTCGCCCACCCCGGTCGTCGCCGGCGGCAGGCCGAACAGCCCGGGCCACTCCAGCAGCACCCGCCACAGGTGCTCCTTGGCGGTCTCCAGCCAGACCAGGGCCTCCCGGGCAGCCTGTGTCGATTCCGGCGTCGATTCCGGATCAGGCAGTCCGAGTGCCTGTTCACAGGCAGTCACGGCGGCATGGGCCTGGGCGGTGCCGCAGACGCTGTAGAGCAGCGGCAACGTCTGCAACAGCTCCTGCACACGCTTGCCGATAAAAATCTTCGGTGTCTGTAGCGGGCGGGATGAGCGGATATCGACCCCTGTCACGATCCCTTCGGACAGTTGCAGGCCGATATCCAGCCTTCCCTCTATGTTGCCAACCGCATTACCCATCAGACCAACCAAGCCCTCCAGATTTCAGATCGTCATTACCCAACCGGGGCAGATGACGGGACCGCTGGCAGGATGAGAGCAAAATACAGGCCAGCAGACCCAAATCGGCGGGTCACCCGATGCCCCGCCAGCACCGGCGCTTCTTTCGCCATCGCACCCGCACCCCAACACGCCACCAGGAAGCCGAAAATAACTCCGTTATTTCAAATGGTTAAACAGCCATCCCGCTGCCAGGGCCGGTTCCGGTGGAGACCATCCCCCCTGCCGGCAGCAGTGGATCTCCGTGCCGACGGCGGCCGACCTGATGGAATAACTCCCAACGAGCCCAGCCAAAAACGGAAACATGGTGACCAGTCTAGAGCAAAAAGTGGAAAGTTTATTTGCTCTAGCGCAATTCCATCCCTGTTTCATCCCTGCCCCATTCCCACACCACGCAAGCGGATTAACCAGAACAGGAGAACGACTAGAAAGCGTCTATGCAGAGAAAAGCGTCGGTTTGCACCCGTGCCTGCCCGGGCGACCCATTCGTAGGGGCAGGCCCCCGTGCCTGCCCGGATTGGTTGCAACCCGGAGGGCTGGGCAACCACGGGGGGTTGCCCCTACGGGGCGTTGAACGCCGAGCGGGCGACCCATTCGTAGGGGCAGGCCCCCGTGCTTGCCCGGGTCGGTTGCAACCCGGAGGGCCGGGCAACCACGGGGGG
>NZ_JAQGEI010000070.1 GCF_029017505.1 Sedimenticola hydrogenitrophicus | reverse complement strand
CAGCAGGAGACAGGCGGAGAGTACGAGCGGTTGTGTGCGTGATTTGGACATCAGTCTCTGGACCTTTTTCTTATTCCATTTAATGCGGTTGCTGCGCACGGCCATTCTGCCGGGGCCTGTTTTCCATCACCTTCGTCGAAGGCCCTGCCTAGGGCGCCACCGGCACCAGCCGGATGCCATCGGCAATGACGTAGCCATCCGCCTCGTCGGTGAGGCTGATGGAGTGCAGGCCACCCCGGGTAAAGTGATAGGTGCCCAGCCGGTTCCACTGGGCGCCGGCTTGCCGCTGATTCACCGTGACCGGTGCATCGCCACCGTCGTGGGCAATCACATAGGTCGCATCCGTCGCCCGATTGGGATGGGCGGTCCAGCGGGCATCCACCTGGTACTGCCCGGTGACCGGTATGTTCAGGTGCCAGACATAGCGGTTGGGCTGGGCATCCACCGGTGACAGTGTGATGGCATCGGCAATCACATAGCCGTCCGCCTGGTCGGTCAGGCGGACGTCGTAGCCGACGCCCTGATTGAAGTTGAAGGTCCCCAGCAGGTTCCAGTCGCCGCCGTTCTGCTGCTGGTTGGCCAACACCGTGGTGCTGCCGTAGGCATGTTCAATCCGGTAACCCGCATCGGTCGCCCGGTTGGCATGCGCACTCCAGCGGCCATACACCCGGTACCGACCGCTCTCGGGGATAGCAAAATGCCAGATCGCGGTATTGGGTGGCGCATCGACCGGCACGATCTTGAGGGCATCGGCAATCACGTAACCATCGGCCTGGTCGGTCAGGGTGATGGCATAGCTGTTTCCCGAGCTAAAGCCATAACTGCCCAGCAGGTTCCACTCGCCCCCCTGCTGTTGCTGGTTCATGGCGACGGCGGTCGTGCCACTGTCATCGGTAATACTGTACGTCGCATTGGATGCGCGATTCGCATCCGCCGACCAACGGGCATAGACCTTGTACTGACCGCTCTGATCGGGGGTATAGGTCCAGGTGGCCGTGTTCGGTCCGGCACCCTCCGGCACCAGCTTGACCGCATCGGCAATCACATAGCCATCGGCCGCGTCACTCAGGGTGAAGGCGTATTGACGTCCCGGAGTGAAGTTGAAGCTTTCAACTATAAACCATTCCCCATTGTGGTCGCGCTGGTCCACCGCCATGGTGTCAACACCATAATCATGCTCGATCGTGAAGGGCGCATTACTGGCGCGATTGCTATCGGCCGTCCAGCGGGCATAGACCTGATAGTGGCCGCTCTCGGGCACACTCATCGGCCAGGTAAAGGTGTTGCCACCACTGCCCGCCTCATGATGTTGGTAATTGGCCCCCTGGTATCCGTCGATGGACGTGGACGCCGGCCAATTGCCCACGCTCTGTACCGCCGGATCACTGTTGTCCATCACCACACCGTCGGGTGACACCCCATTGGCCGCGTGGTATTGATAGTCGTCTCCCTGATATCCACCGACCTCGGTCGAGTGCGCCCAATCGCCGGTCGTAGTGAACGCCGCTGACTGGTTATCCAGGATGACGCCGCCGACAGCCGCCCCCTGGGCTTCATGGTATTGGTAGTTCGCCCCATAGTAGCCGCTGATCATTGTCGAGTCGGTCCATTCTCCGAGCGTGCTGTAACCCGGGCTTTGGTTGTCCACCAACAGGGCATCCGGGGATGGACCCTTCGCCGCATGGTAGCGGTAGTCGGCCCCCAGGAAGCCGGAAACGGCCGTGGAAGCGTCCCACTCGCCGATCATCTCCACATCCGGATGGCTGTTGTCCAGGATGATCTCCGTAGCCTGGATCGTCAGCGCATGCGCCAGATAGACCGTGGAGGCACTGTAACCATCGTCGATCACGGCATAGACCCAGTAGGTACCCGGCGGCACCTGCGTCACATCCCACCGGTAGCTGTCCCCAGCCTCCTCCGGGTCTTCCGGCAGCCCCTCCACGATCAGCGTGCCATCGGCACCGCCGTTGTCGCTGTCATAATAGAACGCGATCAGGGCATCGCTGTCCGGATCCAGATCATCCCAGCGCAGATCCACCACCCCGCCCGTGATCGTCAGCGGCGCCATCGGCTCGATGAAGCTCATCGTCGGGGTATCGTTCACGCCGTTGTCATCGGTAAAGAAGCCACTCGCCGGCGACCAGTCACTCAGCCCCCCGGACGGGTCTTCCGCCCGCACCCGCCAGTGATACCACTGGTTGTTGATCAGCGGACTGGTCAACAGCCATTGGGGGTCCGCGCTCAGTTGATCGGCCACCGGCACCGTCAGGTCCGGATCCGCGTACAGCTCAAAGCGGTACTGGAGTGCATCCCCGTCCGGATCCGTCACCGCATTGACCGCGAGGGTGGGCTCCAGCGTGGCCACCCAGGCGCCCGCACCCGGGTTCTGGATGGTCGGGGTGCCGGGTGCCCGGTTGAGGGCATTGACGATAAAGTTACTCTGCACCCAGTCGCTTTCCGACACGCCATCGAAGACCTTCACCCGCCAGTAGTAGTGTTGATCCTCTTGCAGATCAGTGACCGACCAGGCCGTCTGGCCGGGGGTCTCGCTGATCGCACCCGATGCGATCCGATCAACACTGTCGAAGGTCGCCACGGTATCCAGCTCAAAGGTGTAGCTCAGCACATCACCGTCCGGATCAATGGCATTGATCACCCGCAGTTCGGCGTGGTTAGTGGCTACATAGCTGCCCGCGGCCGGGCTGTCGATGGTCGCCAGCCCAGGCGCATCATTGGCGGTATTGACAAAGAAGTTGCCCACCGGCCCCAGGGTCTCGGCACCGTGCTCGTCCACCACGCTCGCCTGCCAGTAGTAGACACTGTTCTCGATCAGGGGGGTATCCACCAGCCAGTCGGTACTGCCCGCACCACCTTCCGCGATCGCCTGCACCGCGGCCACTTCCTGGGTCAGCGCACTATCACTGTAGATGCGGAAGTGGTAGGACAGCGTATCGCGGTCGACATCCTGGCTGTTGGTCACGACCAACAAGGGGTTGAGGGTGGCGACCTCCGCCCCCACGACCGGACTGCTGATACTGAACGCACCCGGCGCATCGTTTGCCGTATTGACAAAGAAGGCCGCACTGCTCCACAGACTGTAGACATTCCCATCGTAGGATCTGACCCGCCAGTGATAGCGGTGATTGTCGTTGAGCAGCGGAATCGGCATGGAGGAGGTCGGCAGCCAGCTCGTGGTCTCGACACCCTCGGACCGGTTCTCCGCACGCGCCACCAGTTCGGTCATCCCTTCGTCTGCGTAAAGCTCGAAGGTGTAGGTCAGCGCCTGCTCAGACGCATGGGGGGCATTGGTGATCACCAAGGCGGGGGTTTGGGTGGTCACCTCGACATCGTGCAGCGGCGACTGGATCACCGGCGCCTGGGGGCCCGAGGCCGGGTCGCTGCCGTCCAGATACTCCTGCAGGTCGGTGATGCCATCCCCATCGAGGTCGCCCGTGCCATCCCGGTCCAGGTTGCCAAAGTGTGCGATCTCCCAGGCATCGGCCATGCCGTCACCGTCCGTATCCCACTGCGGATTGACGGTCAGGGTGGCCGTCTGCGTGGCACTGAGTTGGCCATCACTGGCCACAAAATTGATCGTGTAGCTGCCCGCCTGCCCCTCCGCCGGGGTCCAGTTGAAGGTGGCGCTGCCCGCGCCGTTATCCACAAAGCCGGCACCGGCAGGCAGCGGACTGGCGCTGAGGACCACCGTATCGCCATTGGGATCCGTCGCCTCGACCAGAAAACCCACCGGGTTGCCTTCGTGGGTCGTGCGCGGCGGGATGTACTGCAGAACCGGCGGCTCCGGACCCACCACCGGCGTATCAAGGCGCAGGGAGTAATCACCGCCGCTCGCCGCATCCAGCAGGTTGATGAAGTAGTCCCAGGTGTAGGGGTTGGTGCTCTTGTTACGGGTACGGGAGATCCAGACATTCTCGGCCGGCAGGGGTTTGCCGTCGGCGCGCACGGCCGTTTGGATGACCTTGGCGCCCGCATAGGGATCGGGCAGCTGCACATAGCTGAACCCGGCGGAGACCGGGAAGCTCAGCCGATGATCACGCCGGGTCCCGTTCTGGCCGATCAGTGACAGCACCGCTTCACCCGAGTGATCGGTCACCTCGCTGTCCACCCCATGCGACTCGTAGAGGCGCAACACATCGCCATCCCGGGCCAGAAAATCCCTGACCCCGTCACGACCCGGCAGATCCACACGCACATCATGGAGCAGCAAATGGCTGTTGGTCGCCTCCAGGATGGAGGTCAACGCGCCGCCCAGCTCATCGGCGTGCGAGAAGGTGGCGGTAAAATCAACGAACTCGCCCGCCAGGGTGCTGGTCATCTGCCAACGCCCCACCTTGGCGCTCTGCCCCTCGATCCGGCCAAAATCCGCCAACAACACCGGCGCACTGGGCTGATCGTCAATGGAACTGCCAATGATCTCAAAGCCGATCAACAGGCCCTGTTCATTCTCCACAATCTTCGGCTGGGCCGAGTCGATCTTGACCGCCTCCGCCGGGGCAATGCCGTTGTTCTTGACCCGCACGCCCAAGGTGTAGGGCTCGATCGGCTCGATCTCCGCCGTCAGCGGATCATCACCCCTCACCTCCCGCGAGAGAAAGTAGTCCAGGGTCAGTTGCGGCAACGGCTTGACGGTAATGAAATCCGGCGTCACCACCACACTCTCCGGTTCACCACCCAGGGTGTAGCTCAGGTTGGCACCGACAAAATGCAGCTTGCCATTGGGCGCGTCCGCCGCCGCCCCGGCCGCCGGAATGATCAACCAGTGGATCTCGGCCGTGGTCTGCGGCGCCACCGACCCGTTGCCACTGACATCCGCGATGTTGTCCATCGAGTCGATGCGGATGAAGAATTTGGCGTCGGTATTGTTCGGGTCGGAGGTGGCCAGGACGCTGTTGCCCGCCTCATCCTGAAAGCTGACGTTGACATTGACATGGTCAATGGCCAGCTTCTCCAGGCCATTGTTGATGCGCATCATGGCATCGAACGCCTGGCGCTCCAGCGTCAGCTCCTGGGCGATCTCTATCTTGACCTGCGCACACACCGGCTCCGCCGCCCCGGCCGGAAACGCGACCCACCCGGCACCGAACCACAAGCCCACGCGCAACCACCCCGCAATGCACAACTTCCGGTTGTCATTCACCGCATATTCCCCAGCTTTTTGTTTTTATTACTTATTTTTAAATCACTTCAAATCACGGCGGCGCGCTCACCGCCACGGCGATTTTTTCAGGCGCACCTACGCCTCGGCGCTCCGCGGGAACGCCCGTGTGATCGGGTGCATTGATGACTCGCCAGAGCGCGCGATGTCTCCCCATCGGCTCTGCGAGATAAATAGAATTAACGCGGGGGCTGGGCGTAAGTTCCTTTACCTAGTCATCCTTATTCTTTTTCGTTATTACTTTGTTTCTTGTAGGGGAATTTGCCAAACTTCTTCCCCGATTGCAAGCACTTCTTTAATTCATCGGGCACACCGGGGCTAAACGTGCGACCGCACCCGACAAATCGACCCGCTTCACTGCATCACCACCGCAATGCCCGGCCCCATGCCAAACAGTGTCTGCGAATCGTTTGAACCCAGCGAATCGCCTCCGCCCAG
>NZ_JAQGEI010000069.1 GCF_029017505.1 Sedimenticola hydrogenitrophicus | reverse complement strand
ATTGGCCGGTTGCAATGCCCAGGCCAGCAAGCAGGAGGCCGCCACGATGGCGCCGGTGGGCAAGGCGATGCTCGCCAAGAGTGAACAGGCGGCCTTCGCGCCCCTGGCGCCGCTCGGTCCGCCGCCCCAGGCAGCGGATAACCTGACCACGCCGGACAAGGCTGAGTTGGGCAAACTGCTGTTCTTCGATCCCCGGGTGGGCGGTGACGCCTCCACCGGTTGTTCCACCTGTCATGAACCGGAGCAGGGCTGGGCCTGGGCGGAAGACTTCTCCCGCGGCTACCCCGGTACGGTCCACTGGCGTAACAGCCAGACCATTATCAACAGCGCCTACTATCCCCGGCTGTTCTGGGCCGGTTCCGACGCCTCCCTGGAGAAACAGGCCAAGTCCGCCGCCACCGGTGGCGTGGCCGGCAACGGCGAGAGCGACATCATGGAGGCGCGCCTGGCGCTGATTCCCGAGTACCGGAAACGCTTTAAAGAGGTATTCGGTGATGAGTGGCCGCTGATCGAGAACGTCTGGCGGGCCATCGCGGCCTACGAGACCACCCTGGTACAGCGCGACACCCCGCTGGACAAGTACCTGCAGGGCGACAAGGCGGCATTGAGCGCGGAGCAGGTGCGCGGAAAGACGCTGTTCGAGGGCAAGGCGGGCTGTATCCAGTGCCATAACGGTGCCATGGCATCGGATATGGATTATCACAACATCGGCGTGCCGGCCAACAAACGTTGGGAAGAGGATGGGTTGGCCCAGATCACCTTCCGTTACGAGCAGTACGCCAAGGGCCAGACCGAGGAGGGGTACCGCACCGCCAAGTCGGACTGGGGCTTCTACTACCGCAGCAAGAACAAGTGGGACAAGGGCAAGTTCCGTACGCCCTCCCTGCGTTATGCCGCCCATACCGCGCCCTACATGCACAACGGTATCCTCTACACGCTGGAGGATGTGGTCGAGTTCTATAACCGGGGCGGCTTCGATGAAGAGGGTCGCACCACCCAGTTCGCCGAGAACAAGTCCAAGTTGATCAAGCCCCTGGGTCTGACCGATCAGGAGAAGGCGGATCTGGTGGCATTCCTGGAGTCCTTCTCGGGTGATCCTATCACCACCGAGAAGCCCGCGCTGCCCGAATACGCGCCACTGTTTACGCGTGCCGAGCTCGAAGCGGCACAGGAGGCAAAGTAATGTCTGAATTAATCAAAAAAGACGAGACAGCCGCCGAGCACGCCCAGTGCATGCTCAACCGCCGTCAGTTTCTGATGTACACCGGCACCACGGCGGCCGCGGTCAGTACCATCTCACTCAACCTGTTTCCGGGCGAGGCCCATGCCAAGGCCCGGGTGGTGGGTTATCCGCGTCAGCACATCGGCAAACTGAGCCAGCTGAAGGAGAACACGCCGCTGGATTTCAACTATCCCGACAAGGGCCAGAACTCCCAGGCCTTCGTCGTCAAGATGGATGGGGCCAAAGCGGGCGGCGGTATCGGTCCGCAGCGGGACGTGGTGGCGTTCAGTTATCTCTGTACCCATCAGGGCGGATTCATGAATGGCAAGTATCAGGCGGTCGGTGAGCACCGTGTACTGGGCCAGTGCCCGCTGCACCTCTCCACCTACGACCTGACCCGCCACGGCATCATCGTCTCGGGCCAGGCCTACCAGAGCATTCCCCAGGTACTGCTGGAACTGGATGGCGATGACATCTACGCCGTCGGCGTCATGGGTCTGCTGTTTGGCCGTAATCAAAACCTGATGGAATCCCAGGAGTCATAATCATGTCTAGCAAGTACTATCTTCCCGAGGACAAGACGCCTCTGCCTCCGGTGAACGCGGAGGTGCTGACCACCTGCTGCGACTACTGCATCGTGGCCTGCGGCTACAAGGTCTACCGCTGGCCGGTGGGTACCGCCGATGGCGGTCCCCAGGCCCATGAGAACGCCCTGAAGGTGAGCTTCCCATCCGGACCGCTGCAGGCGTGGGTGGCCCCCACCCAGCATAACGTGGTGATGCATGACGGTCGTCCGCACAATGTGGTGATCATTCCGGACAAGGATGCCAAGGCGGTCAACCTGGCCGGTGACTCCTCCATTCGCGGCGGTTGCCTGGCCGAGAAGGTCTACAACCCGGATAAACCGACCAAGGATCGGTTGATGTCGCCGATGATTCGCATCAACGGCACCCTGCAGCCGGTCTCCTGGGACATGGCCCTGGATGTGGCCACCGAGGTGATGAAGCATGTGGTGAACAAGCATGGTGTCAATGCCTACGGCATGAAGACCTATTCCTACCAGTACATTGAAAACACCTATGCGATCAAGAAGTTCGCGCTTCGCCACATGAAGACGCCCAACTTCACCTACCACGACACGCCGGCCGATGTAACCTCCACGCCGGGATTCCGTGACGCCGGCTTCGATAACTTCGGTCCCTCCTACCAGGATTGGGGTTCGGCCGAGTCGCTGATGATCTGTGGTACCGATCCCTACGAGACCAAGACCATCCTGTTCACCCAATATATCAAACCGGCGATCGATGCCGGGCAGAAGACGGTCTGGATCAACGTGCGTGAAACCGCCGGCATCGCCTATGCCAAGAGCCGCGGCAACGCCCTGTTCCTGCAGATCGACCCCGGCACCGACGTGCCGGTTATGGGGGCCATCGCCCGGGTCATCCTGGAGAACGGCTGGGAGGACAAGGCGTGGATCGAGAAATGGGTCAACAACAAGTGGGAGTCCGACTCCGGCTTTGGCCAGGGCACCCGCAATACCCCCTGGCAGTGGCGTACGACCTGGGGCAAATTCCAGACCAAGGGCTTCGAGGACTACAAGCAGTGGAACCTGGCGCAGAAAGAGTATGATCCCAAGGTCGCGGCCCAGATCGCCAATATCGATCCCGCCGATATCTACAAGGCGGCGGAGATGTTGGCCAAGCCGAAGGCGGACGGCAGCCGGATGAAGACCTCGTTCGCTATCGAGAAGGGATTCTACTGGTCCAACAATACCGGCAATACCAATGTAGTGAGTTCATTGGCGACCATTTGTGGCGCAGGTGGCCGGCCGGGTCAGGTTGTCGGTCGTCTGGGCGGCCACCAGCGTGGCGGTACCGGCGGTGGCAGCTATCCGCGCAACAAGTCGGCCCAGAAGCGTCCGGGCCGTCGGCGTCAGGCGCTGGACTGTGACCGCTATTTCTACTCTGGCCATACCCGCTTTGCCCATGTTATCGGCACCACCTGGATCCAGTCCATGTGTGGATCGGGCGGCCTCAATGCCAAGTTCGAGGAGCTGGTGACCAACAACCCGAACCAGGTCCGATCCTTCGACAAGCAGGAGATCATCGATACCCTGAAGGCGCGTGCCGATTCCGGTGGCACCGTGGTGCTCAACCAGGAGATCTACCTGCGGGATCCGATCGGCTCCCGCTTCGCGGATATCGTGCTGCCGGCGGCCACCTGGGGCGAGTCGGACTTCATTCGCGCCAACGGTGAGCGTCGCCTGCGGCTCTACTCCAAGTTCTACGACGCCCCGGGCGATGCCAAGCCGGACTGGTGGATCATGGCGGAACTCGGCAAACGCATGGGCTTCGACGGCTTCGACTGGAAGGACGCCAATCAGGTGTGCGAGGAGTCTTCCCGTTACAGCCGCGGCAACCGCAAGGCCTACCACATGATCAAGGTGGCGGCGCATGCCGAGGGCAAGACCCTGCACGGGAAACTGCGTGAGTTGGGCACCACCGGTATCCAGGGACCCACATTCTACAACTACAAAACCGGCGAGCTGCTGGGTACCAAACGTCTGCACGATACCACTGTGACAGAGGAACAGATGGTAGCCGAGGGGCGGACAACCGGTGCCAACATGGTGAACAAGAAGGGCACGCACTTCAATTCACAGACCGGCAAGGTGAACATCCAGAAACATCCGTGGGATCTGTTCTCCGATTACTGGGAGTGGATGAAACCGAAAGAGGACGAGCTTTGGCACACTAATGGCCGCATCAACGAAGTCTGGCAGTCCGGCTTTGATGACGTGGACCGGCGCGCCTATATTGCCCAGCGCTGGCCAGAGAACTGGACCGAGATCCACCCGGATGATGCCGCCGCACGCGGTATCGAGTCGGGCGATCAACTGCTCCTGTTTTCCGACCGGGTGCCAAACTTCCGCCAGACCATCAAGGGCGTGCACGGCGCCGACTTCAACTTTGCCGAGCTGCTGAAAAACGGCTGGATCGAGCTGAACAAGGCGGCGGTTACCGCGGTTGCCATTGTGACGCCGCATGTGAAGAAGGGGACCATGTACTCTTACTTCATCAATACCAGCCAGCCCAGTAATGCGTTGCAGGGTCGCGTGCCTGACCAGATCAGCGGCAACTACAACTACAAGATGGGTGTGGCCCGGGTGAAGAAGATCGGCGAGTCGAAGTACAAGAGCGAGTTCCGCTCCATGTCCTTCGCGCCTCGCAATATCGTCTGATCCGGCGTGTTATCAACCTAGGATACAGGGGCGGCCTTTGGGTCGCCCCTTGTACTCTGTCAAGATGATAGTGACTGAATACGCCAATATCATCTTGACAGGGTACTTGTACATGGCGTCGTTGTTCCGTTTGTCATGGTGAAGTGCCGCCGTGAAAGGGGAACCGATAAGGAGGTGAGTTCGATGCTGTCAAACCCCTGTTTAACGCTGTGCAGGTCAACAGACGCCGGTTATGCCGACATCGGAAGCGGCGTGATACAGGCGGAGTCCTGCCCGCTGAATGCCATCTGTCCCTACGGCGGGCGTGCGTCCGAAGGCGAGGCGCTGCACGTGGTGCGCCAGGGCCTGCAATTTTCTCCAGACACGGTTTATGTGGTTCGTAGCGGCTGTATCCGGATCAGCGAGCGGTCAGGCGATCTGGAGTGGGCCAGCTTCCGCCTGCCTGGCGAACTATTCGGTACCCGCAGCCTGTTCAATAATGATATGAAACGCGTACGCGCTATGGCGACGATGGACAGCCAGTTGTGCCGACTGCCCCGGCGCCTGCTGCTTGGCCGCTCGCAGGACAACCTGCAGGCGATCCAATCCATCGGTCAGGCATTCGCCTCGGAACAGGCGCTGCTCCAGGCGTCGTTATACCGCCACCGGATGCACAGTGACGCCCGGGTAGCCGATTTTCTGCTGGAGATGTGCCGGCGGCTGCCGGAGATGGACAAAGGCGCGGCGCCGCGAGTTGAGCTGAGAATGAGCCGCAGCGATATCGCCTGTCATCTCGGCATGGCCCAGGAGACCCTCAGCCGGGTTCTGAGACGCCTTGCCGAGACGCGGCTGATCGAGGTCAATGGGCGTGGTATAGGTCTGCTGGATATGGCCGAATTGCGTTATCTTTCCGTTTCCGGCAAGGAGTATGTGTCCCGATTGTGACAACGGGATCAGGAAGATTTATTACCCGTGGTCTCGCTCAGGGTGGCGATGATCGCGCACTGTTCCTGACCAGAGACGTTTTTTCTGCAGGCATTGATCAGTCTGGACAGTTCCCGCTGGATGGCGTTCAGATCGTCGATGCGTTGTTGTATGACCGCGTACTTGTGTTCCGCAATCGCACGCGCCTTGTCGCAATTCATGGCGTTCAGGGATAACAGATCAGAGATTTCGTTGAGGCTGAAGCCGAGTTCCTGGGCCCGTTTGATGAAGCGAATGGTCGCCACCATGGCGGCTGGGTAGCACCGGTAGCCCTGGGCGGGTTTCACCGGCTCCCGGATCAGGCCGATGCGCTGGTAATACCGGACGGTTTCGACGTTGACGCCGGCGGCCTTTGCCAGATGGCCGATGGTCAGGCCCGGGTCGGTCCGGCCGGTTGACCTGTTCGTGTTCAAAGTGTCATCTCCTTCGGGTTTACCGCAGGGGGTCGGAGTCAAGCCGCATAATTCCGGAAATCTGCTGCTCCATTCCGAGCGGCTTGACTCCGACTCCTGGCGATTCAAAAATCGGTCATAGGGCGCCCCATGGGCGCCGTCGGCGGGCACGGCCCGCCCTATGGGTGGTGCCGGTAACGTGGGAACAGCGCGGCCGCCTCTATCCTTGTCCATCCGTGGTACTTCCTCAGCAGATCGTATTTTGTGCCCACGCCGATGACCGCATCCCTCAGAATATCATCGCTGAATTCCACGATTCCTGTTGTTTGAACAAAACATACAGTCCCGGTTTTTACATCCTGGGGCATGGAACAGTTCATTCAGATCGGTGTTTTAAAAAGCTTGATCGAGATCACGTATGGAAATTTGCCCGACAAACCAATCCCGCTATCAATACGATTATTAAAGCTGGCATGGAAACTGCCTGCGCGCCCTCCCGAA
>NZ_JAQGEI010000068.1 GCF_029017505.1 Sedimenticola hydrogenitrophicus | reverse complement strand
GTCCTGGACGCTCTCAATGAGCAGGTCACTCCCGGCACGGGCGATCACCTGGCGGCCCTCCACCACGGCGCCTTTGAGGGTGGTGTCCGCACCGGAGCGGAGACTGGCGGTGCGACCGGCACTGATCCGGGTGTTGCTGTGGGTCAGCTCCGTGCTGTCGGTAGCGCCATGGCCCTGGGCGGCCGAGGCGGTGACCGCGACGCCGGTACCCCCAGATCCAAGTCCGATGCTTACGCCGAGGCTGCCGCTGCTGCTCTTGTTGTCGTCGTGACGGGTGGCGCTGTTTTGCGCCGCGAGGAGTTTGATGCTGTTTCCGCTGTCGAGGGTGATGGCCTGCCCCGCGCCGATCTGGCTGCCGCGCACGAGGATGTTGCCGTCGGTCTCGTCACCCGTGGTAACCAGGCTGATGTCACGGCCCGCCTGGATCGTGGAACCGGCAGAGGTGGTGTGCTCGATCCGGCTGCTGCTCCGGCTCTTGCTGCTGCCGAGGCTGACATTGATTGAGAGGCCACCCATCTTGTCGATGGCGGTCGCATCCCGGGTTTCGGGGGTGCCGTCCGGATCGGTCCCGCCGGTTTCGATCTGTCCTTCACGGCCACCGATCTCGCTGCCCTGGCCGGCCTTCACCTGATTGTAGGCATCCTTGGCGGCCAACGCCGCCGTGGCGGCCGCCAGTGCCTGCATGCGTGGATCATCGGTTCGCCGCGCGGACTGATACATCTGCTGCACGGTCTGCGCCGCATTGATGACCGGGCTGGAGAGGCTTACGGTCAGGCCCGACTGTTTAAAGCGGGATTCGGAGCGGATTGCCGTGCTGTTTCGCGCCTCGACGATAGCGATATCCCTGGCGGCGATCTCCACGCTCCCGGTCGGCGCCAGCAGGTCGCTGCCGCGCTGGGTGTAGTCACCGCCAGACCTCATCGCCACGTCGCCCTCGATACTGCCGATCGTGCTCCCGACCGCCATACCGGACCGCTGATCCATTTCATCGCTCATCTCCCGTTTGCCCAGGGTGATACCGAACCCGCCACTGGTCATCAGGCCTGATTTCTTCTCCTGGTGATGGCTGTAACTTGAAACGGTCTGTTTGCCGCTCTGGAGGGTAATGTTGTTTCCCGCCTGCAGGGTAACATCGCCGCTGCCGACAATCTGTGAACCGGTGACGGTGAGGTCCTGGCCGGCCTGCAGAGCGACCCGTTCCGCGCTCAGGGTACTGCCCACCACCTGGCGGACAGTTGAGCGCTGCTCGTCAATCGTCTGCTTTGAGGAGAAGAGGCCGCGCTTGGCGATATACTGGCGACGGCTGATGCCTTGTTCATCCACACCGGCGCCGATGTTGAGGTCACGCCCCGCACTCACCTCCAGCGACCCGTCACTGTTGATCGTGGCCGCCCGGCTGTTGATATCAACGCCCGCCAGCAGGGCCAGATCCCCGGCGCTGTTGATCCGGGTCCCCTCCTCTCTTGCCCGGGTTTCAGTACGATAGCTGCGCGGGTCCCAGACGACGGCCTCGCGCTGGCGTGTGGTGGTGGTATCGAGGTCGATGTTGTTGCCGGCGATGAGTGCCGTGGAACCACGCTCGCCGCTGTTGCTCACCTGGGCCGTGTTGAGGTGGATATCCCGACCGGCGACGGCCATGAGGACGCCGTCCGGGTTCATCACCCGCAGGGTGCCGATGCCATCCAGGTGCAGGCGTTCATAGCGGCTGGCACCGACCTGATTGACCCCTTCGCGGGTGGCGGCCGCCACCGTGATGTCACGTCCGGCCCGCAGGCTGAGGCGCTCTTCCGCCTGGATGCGCCCGGCGCGGTTGCCGATGTCCCGTTCGGCCGACAGGGCCATGGTTTGCGCGGAGAGCGTGCCCCGGCGGTTGTTGATGTTGCGTGCGTTCAGGGTGAGGGTTTGTTCGGCAAGCAGGGTGCCTTCGTTGTGCAGGTCATCGGTCAGGTTGATATCAATATCCCGCCCACCCAGCAGCGCACCGCGGCCGTTCACATCTCCCGCTTCCGGAACGGCATAGAGCCGCGGCACCAGGACCGGCCGGCGACTGCCGTCGGCCAGGGTCACCTCCTGCTCCACCAGCCAGACGATGTCGCTGGTGAGATGGGCCATCTGTGCCGCGCTGAGGGCGATGCCCGGTTGCAGGTCATAGGCCAGGGCAAAGGTGACACCGGCATTCATCAATCCCTTGTATTGATCCTCATCGCTTTGATAGCCCGCCAGATACCTTGACCCGGTCAGTTCGGTGATCTGCGCCTGGACCAGGCGCTGTTCATAGAAGCCGTCGCCCAGACGCTTCTGTGTGGTGGCCGGATCGAGCCGGAGCCGATCGAGCATGTAATCGGAACTGAGCCACTGCCGGTAGCCGGCAAAGCGGGGATCGGTCTCGATCAGCCACGGGTGTGCCGGCTCGGGGTGCGTCTGATACAGGGCGTTGTCCGGGAGGTGGATCACCCCCCCACCGGTGCCGGCCACGCTCTCCGGTCCAGCGCTGCTGCCGCTCACGCTCAGCGCATCGAGCAGGATGCCGCTGCCCGGTACGTTGGCATGCTGTTCAAATCGGGCCATCGGAAGGGTGATGCTGGTGATGACATCGGCGGGCGCGTAGGGCGTGTGCGCGCTCTCCCGCCGGCATTTTTTTCTGCCCAGGAAGCCGCAGTGTTCGATCCAGCTGAACCAGGTTGTGCCCAGGTCTTTTTCCCGCCGTTCCAGAGTGCCTTCCCGGTTTTCCAGGCTGCCCAGTTCCGCGCTCAGGGTGGCGCCCGCCAGGATCTGGCTTTTGTCGTTGATGAGATTATCCACCACCAGGCGCATGTCGCCCCCGGCAAGCAGTTTGGCGGGGGTGCTGCCGGTTACCACCTCTTCGCTGATGTTTCGCAGAAAGTCGTAGGCATAGTAGTCTTCACCGCTGACCCATTTCTGCTCGAAGTGGTGTTCGTCCACCAGCACCGGTTGCGCTTCCTTGGCGAAATGGGCATTGCTGTTATGGAGCTGTCCGGCCGTAACCTGCAGCCGCCCCAGGGCTTCGATGGTGGCACTTTGATTGGTGATGCCGCCAGCCTTGCCCACGGCCTGATCCAGTTCGTTCAGCTGGCCTCCGATATGGAGATCGCCCGCACTGAACAGCAGCGCACCTTCCCGGTTGATCAGTTCATCTGTTCCGATGTCCAGGCGGGCGCGGGCGGCAACCGTTGCCGCGCTGCCGTTGGATTCCCGGTTTGTGAACTGCCGGGCAGCGAGCGCGAGCCGGTCGCCGTAGATGCGTCCGGTACCGATATTGTCTATGTGATCGGCCTGGAGCCGTGTCGTGACGCCATCCACGATCCCCCGGTTGGTCAGCCGCCCGGTAGCGACGAGCTCGGTCGCGGTGGCGCTGATTTCACCGGTTACCTGGTTGTCGATCTCTCCGGCGTGCAGGCTGACCTGCCCCTGTGCCTGGAGTTGGCCGCTGTTGATGAGGGCGGCGGTTGTCGATAGGGCTAGTCGCTGGTCCGCCTGTATCTTGCCGCTGTTGTTCAGTTCACTTTGCAGGGTCAGGTCGATATCACCGGATGATTGCAGTTGACCATCTCCGGTCAGGGCATAACTGTTCAGATACAGCGTCCCGCCTGCAACCAGGGTACCGGCGGTATTACGCACCTGGAGCGTCGGCTCGGACGCCGTATCACGGATCAGCAGTTGGTCGCCAGACGAGATCACTGCCTGACTGTTGTCGATCTGCACGCTGCTGGTAAGGGTGAGTTGTTGCCCCGCCACGATGCGTCCCTGGGCGTTATCCAGCCGGTCTGTATCCAGTAGCAGCCGGACGGCTTCCAGCCCCTGGCCGGCAGGCCGGGTCTCGGTGTTGTTCAGGGTACCGGCGCTCAGGTTCAGGGTGTCGTCCGCGTGGATCAGGCCGGCGCTGTTATTGATGCTCCCCGCTCCCACTTGCAGGGTGATATCGCGCTTCGACAACAGTTGACCCACGCTGTTGTCTATCTCTTGGGCGTTGACCGTGAGGTCTCCTTCAGCCAGCAGGGTGCCGCCGGCGTGGTTGCGCAACTGGTGGGCGGTAATTGTGGCGTTTCCAGCGGCGCCGATATAGCCGCTCTGGTTGTCCAGTTCACCGGTCTGCAGTTGCAGCGCCCCTCCGCTGTTGATCCCACCCTGGGTGGCGGTGCCGGCGTTGGTCAGGGTTTGACCCTGGGTATCGACGGTCAGGGTTGAGAGGGCTTCAAGCAGGCCGCCGCTGTTGTTGAGTGCGCCGCCCTGGATCAGCAGACTGTCCCGCGCAACCACGCTGCCGCCGCTGTTGTCGATTCGCTGCTGTCCGGTCCGCAGGAAGATCTGCTCCCCCGACAGCCGCGCCTGGTGGTTGTCCAGACCCCCATTCGCCCCTTTGGTGTCGATTCGCAAGCCCGCCGCCGCCTCGATCCGCTGCCGGTTGACCAGTTCCCCCGCGGCGGTAATCACCACATCGCCTGCCGATGTACCGATCAGGCCGGCATTGCGTACCCCCACACCGCTTTCCGTACCCAGCAGCAGGATTTTCCCGGCATACATGCCGCCCAACGCCCTGACGTCGATGGCAAAGGCCGGGGCCGTATCGGCGGCGGTATGCACTGTCTGCAGGCGGCTATCGATGGCGACATCATTGGCGCCGGCAATGACTGTCAGGTCTTGTGCCCAGATGCCCGCATTGACCTTTATTGCCCGGGCGATCAGGTCGGTATAGTCCACATCACGACCGTCCAGCCCCTGACCCTCGATATGGATCTCCCCACCCCGCACACGAAAGCCGGCCAGGGTGCCATTGTCAAACCGCGGGCTGCCGGTCGTCAGGGTCGCACGGTTGGCATTGATGAAGCCGCAGCCGGCGCAGGTGATACCGGCCGGGTTGGCCACGATCACCTGGGCGCGGTCGCCCGCCACCTCGACAAAGCCGCGCAGATAGGAGGGATCCGCCGCATTGACTTCATTCAGGATGATCCGCGCGCTACCACCCGCCAGGTTGGGGTTGCCGTTGACCCAGCCCGCCAACCGGGTATTGGTCGGCACCCGGGCGTTGTTAAGAATCACCCCCTGGGGGTCCACGTCGAAGCGGGTGTAGCGGTTATGGGAGAGACCGCTCCCATCCGCTCGCTGGATATCGACCTGCGGCATGCCGTTGGCCGCTTGGGTGACCGTCGGTCGCTTCGCGGCCGGGGCGGTGCCATCGGCAACGATCTCGGCGCGGGCTTCGGGCAGTGTGGCATGGACCATTCCCAACACCACGAGCAGCGCAAATCCGGCCGGGCGCAAGGTGTGGAGAGATTGCTTAACCCCCCTTACGTCACCGCCGCTGCCCACCGCGGCAGAGGCCGACTTGCCGCGGGACCTGACGATCTCCGCGACCACCATCCAGGTGCCGCGCGCCCTGTTGAAAATGATCCGATATCGGTGCTTATTCATCCCTGTTCACCTTTATGCTTCCCTGATTGCCTTGCTTTCCAAGCCGTCCTCTTTTACCGCCCCTTAGATCTGCCAGTTCAGGCTGAAGCCGAAGGTCCTGTTAGCGGTATGAAAACCCGCCGGTTTCTGTAGCGGCGCCCCCGCAAAGAGTTCATAACCGACACGCCCCAGCGTGCCACGCATCCCCAGGACCGCCCCGGCCAGCGCCGTGCCGGGCAACAGCTCACTGCCCCTGCCCGCCACCTTTCCATAATCGAGCCCCAGATAGAGTTCCTGGTGCCGGCGGGGGATCCGCCAGGCCACTTCGTTACTCAGCGACCAGCCCCGGTCTGCCGACAGCGACCACTGGCCATCGAAGCCGCGCACATGCCAGCGACTGCCGATCGAGAACCGGTCCTGGGGTGTCAGCGGCTCATCGCTCCACTGTCCGCGCACTCTGGCCTGGTAGCGGTATGCATGCCCGCCGCTCCTCACCGGGAGCTGGTACAGCGCATTCAGCGACCAGATCCTGGCCAGTGCCGTCCCCTCGCCGACCGCCTCTTCCGGGGCCGGCTCCGCATTGAACCAACGCGTGCCGCGGCTGTAGGCCAGCTCCAGTGAAAGCGTCCCCTGCCGAAAAAACTGCCGATGATTGAGTGACAGCTGCCAGGCGGCGGTTTTGCGATGCTGCAGCGCGATTTCCGCGTCGTCGATGAAGTTGTCCGAACGCCGTTTGCTGATCTGCAGCGTGGCCGCTGTCCTGGCGCGGTCGCTGCGATGGAAGACCCGGCCGAGCTGAATGCTGTAGCGCTCACTCTCTCCGCGGTAGCGATAGTCGACCACCCCACCGGCCACCGTCTGCTGGTAGTCGTACCAGTCCGCGGTCATGCCCAACAACCAGTACCCCAACGGCAGGGAGTAGTGGATCTGGTGGCTGCCACTGCCCCGGCCGCCCTCGTTCAGGACATCCATCCCACCGGACAGATAGAAGAGATCCCCCAGGCCCAGCGGATTGTCCAGAAACAGGGTGGCCCCCGCCTGTCGCTTCCCGGTCTGCTGCGAACCCGCATCATCCAGCGTCAGTGCCACACGCCACGGCCTCTCCTGCTGCCAGTCGACAACCACCACGCTCTCACCCGGCAGCGCGCCCGGCAGCAGCTGGAACCCGGCCTCGGTACCGGGCAGCCGTTGCAGATTCTCCAGCCCCTGCTCCAGATCCCGCAGGTCCAGCAGCGCCTGCGAGGACAGCGGGAGCAGTGTACCGAGATTGATATCGCGCCGGCTCGACGCGGCAAGTCGGATATCACTCACCTTACCCTCCACAATCACCAGGCGCAGCTCCCCCGCGGACAGTTCCTGGCCCGGCGCCAGTACCCGGGTGGTGATCAGGCCGGACTCGATCAGCCGGTTCTGCATTCGCGTCATCAGCAGCTGAATACCCCGGGTGCCCAGACACTTCCCCAGCGCCTGCCGCCGCAACGTCTCCACCCGCTGTACGACACGCCGCTCCCCGCCTTCCACAACAACGGCTGCAACCGGAAAACAGGGTGATTCCGAAGGAAAGTCGATGCTTTCCGTTTGCGCAGCGGAGAGAATTCGCACATCGGCAGGTTGTGGCTGCAAACGCGCTTCCAGCGCCTCCTGACGCTGATCCTGCAGCAACTGCTCCCGGGTTAACGCGGACGGCGCCGAAAGATCGGCCGCCGCTGCAAAACTGATCAGCCACGCGCACA
>NZ_JAQGEI010000067.1 GCF_029017505.1 Sedimenticola hydrogenitrophicus | reverse complement strand
ATTTGAGACAACGGGAGAAGGACATACGGACCTACACAGAGAGGAACAAACCGTGACCCCACGATTTGAACGTTTCACACGAAAGGCGAGTGCGGAACCCGGGCTGCGCTTCAACGCCCTGATGGGGATGTTGAGCGAGCCGGAGGGACTGCACGAGAGCTTCGCGCGCCAGGACGGAAGCAAGGCGCCCGGAGTGGATGGGATAAGGAAGGACGACTATGCCGACGGCGTAGACGAGCGAATAGCATCGCTATCAGCCCGCCTGCGCCGAATGGGCTACCGGCCCAACCCGGCCCGGCGGACCTACATCCCCAAGGGGGATGGCGGCTATCGACCGCTGGGGATTCCCAGCTTCGAAGACCGATTGGTGCAGGATCGGCTCAGCCACATCCTGCAGGCGATCTGGGAACCGGAGTTCCGCGACTGCTCCTATGGATTTCGTCCCGGTCGAAGTGCGCACGATGCACTACGGCGGGTGGCGGAGGTAATCACCAACGAGCAGACCCAATGGGTGGTCGAGGCCGACATTAAAGGGTTTTTCAACCACGTCAGTCACGACCACCTGATGCGGTTTCTGGAACACCGGATAGCCGACCCGAACCTGCTTCGAATCATCGGTCGATTCCTCAGGGCGGGCGTCATGGAAGACGGCGTGTTTGGAGCCACCACCGAGGGAACCCCGCAAGGCGGATTGGTTTCACCGGTGTTGTCGAACATCTACCTGCACTACGTACTGGACCTGTGGTTCGAGAAGCGCTTTACGCGGCAGTGCCGAGGCAAAGCGTACCTCATCCGCTATGCGGACGACTACATTGCCTGCTTCCAGTACGAAGGGGATGCCAAGCGCTTTTACCAGGCGATGCAAGAGCGTCTGGCGGACTTCGAACTGGAAATCGAACCCAGCAAGAGCGCGATCCTGCGTTTTGGTAGCACCGCGCTACGGAGCGACGGAACGTCAGTTGGGCAGGGCACGCGAACCTTCAGTTTTCTCGGGTTTACCCACTATGTCGGCCGCAGTCGAAAGGGTCGATTCGTGGTGGGCCGTCAAACCGATGGCAAGCGCAAACGCAAGAAGCTCAAGGCGCTCAGTGCGCGCCTGCGGGCGATGCGTGGCAAGGGCGGAAAGGCGATGATTGCCTTTCTGAGGCGACATCTTCAGGGGCACATCCAGTACTACGGCGTCAGCGGCAACAGCCGGGGCGTGGCGAGCTATGTCTACTTCGCCACGCACTACCTGTACAAATGGTTGAACCGGCGCAGCCAACGGCGTTCACTGACCTGGAAGCACTTTGGAGAAATCATCCGTCCCCTGTTGCCCCTGGCCCGGATCGTCCATGACCTGTATCCCATGCCTAAGTGGATGACTCAAACCGGGAGCCGGATGGTGTAACACTCCAAGTCCGGTTCTGCGAGGAGCCGGGGACGAACCGATGCATGGCTGAGATATTGTGGCACCGCCGGGAAACCAGGCGGCAACAGAGAATACAAACTTCGGCCTAACCGTCGGCAAGGAACCGGCTTACTCTCCGATGAAAAACCCAATGTCTCACACGTAGGGTGAATGGATAGTTTTTCATCTGACCCCAAACTTCCCAAACTTCCCAAACTTCCAATGCGCCTGGTGCAACCGGATTGATTTGTCTTCGACCCTCAAGGGCCACTACAGTGATTATGGACACCTAGCCGTTGACAAGCAACTCGCGTCAGCTTGGGAGTCACCTCCTATTACCACTTCAATTTGTGGGTGTCCACAATTGCTAATGGGTGAACTACCTGACCGAATGACCGTTGCAGGAATGACTCCCAATCAATTTGTGGGTGTCCATAATTGTTGCCATTTTCTCGGGACAATATCCTTTTAGCATTTATACAATCTATGGGTGACTTCTAAATTTCTTCCGGGGTTACGTTAATAAATTGGGGGTGTCCCGATTTCGGGTTTCGCAACCGATTTCGGGCGCTGTGAATGGTTCGGCTCATTTTCCATCGGAGTGCTGGCTGCGGGGGTGCATTTTAGATGGTGGAATCTGGCGACTCGCTCAACAATTGGTTCGCTGATTGAAAGCGTTCTTCCACCTCATGGCGGTCCTCATCTTCCGGCAACCCGCCACCTGCCCCGCGCTTGATCATCCTGGCGTGCCGTAACAGCGCAACACGGTCCTCTGACCGTTGCACGGATCCCGCGATCTCGGCAATCGTTTCCAGCAGACGGATGGTCACCGCAGCGCTGGAACGGCCATATTGCCGGATCTGGTTGAACGCCGCATTCGTGACGTCCGGGAACGTGAAGTCAGGCGTAATGACCCGAAGCTGATCCTGAGTGTCATGTCGATAAGGCGACGGCATGTCTCGTTGAGCCAGGCGGCACAGTGCCGACCCCAGGTGGTCCACACACGTCACCGCCGTGAATGGGTCATTCACCCCGGGGGAGAGAGCCCGTATCGCGATTTCGACAAGCTGGTTGATCGCGAACTCAATGTCCTGACCGGACGTACGCTGGTTACCCAGGGCGAACGCGGAATTGACGCGCTCTATCAGCTGATCGGTAACCCTGTTTCCTGGCCAGACCAGCGCCAGCGGGCGCGTAGCAACGACATAGTGACCGGGTCGTCGTACCAGTCGAATAACGACATCCTCTTGCATGGCCAACGCCATCAGGGCGTCTCCATCGACGAACTGTAGATAGCCATCCCCGGTAGATTCAATCGGACGCGCCTCCCGATCAAACCTGTCGAGGAAGTCTGCGTCGGGTGGCTCCGTTGGTATCCGAGGTGCTCCCCGTCCTATGGTTTCCGGAAACAGCCGCTCTATTCCCTCAATCAACTCTCTTCCGGTCCGCGCCACGATCTCGTTGGCCTGGATCGAAACCGATACGTGATGGATAAAGTAGATCAACACCCCCACGCTCACCACCGCGAGCAGCACACCGAGGGCGACAGACAGGTGGGGGACGAAGCGGGTCTCCTCAGCGCGGCGGATGGTGCGGAGGACGAGCAAACAGTACAGGAAGGTCGCGACGAACGTACCGAGTACCATTTGGGTCGTGGTGTCGCGCATAAAACTGCGGAGCAGACGGGGTCCGAGCTGTGACGAGGCAAGCGACAGGGCGACCAGGGTCATCGAAAAGACCACCCCGGCGATGGTGATCATTGAACCCGCGATGGCCCCCAGCAAGGAACTCGCCCCCTCCGCTCCACC
Organism: Sedimenticola hydrogenitrophicus; assembly: GCF_029017505.1. Lineage (GTDB taxonomy): Bacteria > Pseudomonadota > Gammaproteobacteria > Chromatiales > Chromatiaceae > Sedimenticola > Sedimenticola hydrogenitrophicus_A. The sequence continues at coordinate 5,457 of NZ_JAQGEI010000067.1, read as the reverse complement.
GGTGAAACTCCAACCCCAGTTAAGCGTCAACCATTCCGTCACCGGCGTATCCAGGGCGACGGTTGTGAAGGCCAACACCATTGCCCCGCCGGCCATGACTGCCGGGAGAAACCAGAAACTGGAACGAACGCGGTCCCATGTTTTGAAAAGCTGTACTCTCATGATGACGCGTCCTCATTCATTCGCATGTCCGACGGGGCTCAACAGCTTGATTATGCGTCTCGTGCATTATTTTTGGGAAGCGACTTATCGTTCTACGCATTAATGGCCTTTTCTAGGCTGCCTGACTCGGCTGGAATGCTGGATGGATGGGGATTTATAGCATCCTGCAAGCAGATATTCCTTTGATTCTCAACAGGTTAATAGACAGTGGGGGGCGAGGTGAAATAATTTCGCAATCGTCTCGAAACATTGTAGCATTGGTTAGCCAGAGCCGATGGTCTGATACCGCAGGGTCCGGAAGGGCGCGACGGGTCGAACCTCCAGCAACCGGCGGCTGCCAAATCCCCTCAATCCCCAAACAGCTGGCTCACCCGCTGAGCAATGAGGGCAACATCACGACGCTCACCGGCACTCAGCTCCAGCGGAATCTCCTGCTGGATTTCGGTCGGATGGCCACCCAGGATGAACAGCCGCTGGGCCAGTTGCACCGCCTCGTGGGGGTCGTGGGTCACCAGCAGCACCTTGAGGTCATGGCGTTCGATAATGTCCAGCAGCAGCAGGCGCAGTTGCGCGGCGCGTGCCCGATCCAGGGAGTTGAACGGTTCGTCCAGGATCAGGACCTCCGGCTCCACTACCAGGGCGCGGGCCAGGGAGACCCGGCGCGCCATCCCCAGGGAGAGCCGGGAGGCCTCCAGCGCGGCGACCTCCCGCAGGCCGACCTCGTCCAGCAGCTGGTGGATTTTTTCCCGCCGGTCGGGCGCGACCAGGGCGATGTTGTCATAGACGCTGCGCCACGGCAGCAGGCGCGGCTCCTGAAACACAAAGCCGAGCCGCGCGTTGTGGTGGTCGACCTCGCCCGTGAAGTCGGTATCAAGACCGGCGAGGATGCGCAGCAGGGTGGTCTTGCCGCAACCGGAGGGGCCGAGCAGGGCGGTGGTTTCACTGCGCCGCAGCTCAAAGCGGATATCCCCCAGGACGGGTTTGCGGCGGAAGGCCTTGTGCCGGATGGCGACCTGCATCAGACCACCCGCCAGCGGTTGACGCGACTTTCCCAGGGGCGGATCAGGCCGTATTCGATGCCCCAGATGATGACGATAAAGGCCAGTGAATAGGCCAGTATCCCGGCCACATCAAACATCTGGAAATAGAGATGCAGCTGAAAACCGACGCCGTTGCTCCGTCCCAGCAGCTCGACCACCAGTACGATCTTCCACACCAGCGCCAGGCCGGAGCGGGCGGCCGCCGCGATGAAGGGAGTCAGTTGCGGCCAGATCACCTCTTTCAGCGTCACTCTCCGGGACAGGCGGTAACAGCGCGCCATCTCCAGCAGGTCGCGGTCGAGGGCCTTGGCCCCCTCGCGCAGGGTGACCGCCACGTTGGGGATCTTGTTGATGGCCACGGCCAGGATTGCCGCCACCTCGTTCAGGCCGATCCACAGGTAGCAGAGGATGATCACCACCAGGGCCGGCAGGTTGAGCATAAGCAGCAGCCAGGGATCGAAAAACCGCCCGGCGGTTTTATGCAGTCCCATGAACAGGCCGATGGCACAGCCGATGGCCATGGCCAGGATAAAGGCGGCGAAGACGCGCCCCAGGGTGATCAGGCTGTGGCGGAGCAGATCGCCCTGGCTTAGTTCACTGCCGATACGCTGGAACACCTGCCAGGGGGGCGGCAGGATATCGGCCTCGGTGAAGAGGGTGGCCAGCATCCAGAGTCCCAGCAGCAGCAACAGGGAGGCGATCTGCAGGCCGGTCCGGCGCAGTGGCCGGCCGAGCGACGCGGGGAGCTTCAACATCGCCAGGATGCCGCGTTCGGTTGAGGGCTCAACCGGGCGCTCGACTGAGGATTCCGGGTTAATAGCGTACCGCCTCGATGAAGGTGCCGGGGGCCAGCGCGGTGGCCTTGCCGACCAGCGGCTCCCCGCCCAGCTCCGCCAGCAGACTGAACAGGTTGGCCGCCTCGCGGCGTTCCACCTCTCCCCAATGGGTCGGTATGCCCGCCTTGTAGCCCGCTTTCAGGGTTTGAAGACTGGCCGCGCTGTCGGCATTCATCAACGGCTCGAGGGTCAGCCAGGCGTCGGGCTGGGTGGCCAGGATCGCCTTGGCCCGGCGTGCCGCCCGGTCGAAGGCCTGAACCAGGTCGCCCGGGTTGTCGCTGAGCGCGGGGCTGAAGACATAACCGACCATCGGCACGTCGGCCGGCATGCCGAGCTGTTCCAGGACGTCGCCGATGTCGACCAGGCGCCTGAAACCGGCGGCCTCCAGCCGGGCGGCGTAGTGCCAGAAGGTGACGACCGCATCCAGTTCACCGCTTTGCAGTTTCTTGGCCAGCAGCGGCGGCGCGCCGTAGACCGCATCGATCCGCTGCTTCAGGTCGATGTGGTACTGCTGCCGGGCGAGGGCCTGGATCAGCAGCCAGCTCTTGTCCACCGGTCCCCCGGCGATGCCGACCTTTTTCCCCTGCAGCTCGGCCAGGGTGGTGATGCCGCTGTCGGCCGTTACCATGAGGGCGCCGTTCATCCGCGAGTAGGGGATAAAGCCGTAACCGCGTCCGGCACTGCGCTGACGCGAGACCCAGAGCCAGTCATTGACGATCACATCCACCGTGCCGCCGTGCAGGGCGGTGGTGGTGGCCAGTTTGCCGGCATAGGGGGTCACCTCCAGGTGGAAGCCTTCCGCCTCGTCCAGCCGATACTCCTTGATGGTCTGCAGCTCCCAGTTCACGGTGCCGAACTTGAGTACCCCGGCGCGCAGGGTCGGGGTAGCCGCAACGGCCGGTTGCAGGGCGCAGAGGAGTGCCAGGATCCAGACCAGACCGAATTGCCGCATGCCGTCTACTCCTGCCGGGAATCGAGTTTAAATGGAGCCGGGTTAAGGGCTCGTCTCGTCTGCCATGGAATGATCAAATTCTCTTGAGAAATTCGATCACCGCCTTTCGCTGCGCCTCGTCCTTGAGCATGAAGCTCATTTTTGACCTGCCGCCACCCTTCGACTTGAGGTATTTGGTCGGATTGTCCAGGTAGGCGTGGATCTCCTCTTCCGTCCAGGTGATGCTGGAACTGCTGCAAGCAGCGGCATAACCCTTGGAGTACTCATAACCCTCCACGCTGCCGCACGGGCGTCCCAGCACGCCGCTCAGGTGCGGACCGAATTTTGGGGCGTCACTCGGATTGGTGGTATGGCAGGACGCGCATATCTGGAATACCGACTCCCCTCCGGAAGCCGACACCGGGCCGGCAAACAGCACCAGGCCGGACGCAAGTGCCGATGCAAAGGTCATTGCAGCGATCTTACCCATGGATCTTCTCCTGAATTGATTAAGTCGGTTATGACGGGTCATGGACCCACTGCCATAAAAAATCTGTGGCTAAAAATGCCAAGGCCCGGGTCGCTTGGCAATTCGCCTTTTGTCTTATGCTAATTGGACTTTTGTCGCATTGTGATGGCCGGCGCCGGCTCACTAACATTTTTAGAACGAATCAATTCCTGAGTGACGGGGCGTAACATGCAATTTCTAGTTCTTGGCTCGGCGGCCGGTGGCGGTTTTCCTCAATGGAACTGCAACTGCGGCAACTGTCAACGCGCCCGTGCCGGGGATCCGGCCGCCACTCCCCGCACCCAGTCGTCGCTGGCGGTGAGTGCGGATGGCGAGCACTGGTTTCTGCTCAATGCCTCCCCCGATCTGCGTGAACAGATCGCATGCAACCGGCCACTGCATCCCCGCCGCGGCAAGCGGCACAGCCCGATCCAGGGCGCGGTGCTGACCAATGCCGATGTGGATCACGTCGGCGGCTTGCTGACCCTGCGCGAGAGTCAGCCGTTGAATATCTATGCCACCCGCCGCGTGCAGGGCGTGCTGCGGGACAACAGCCTGTTCAATATCCTCAATCCGGAGTTTGTCGAACGCATCGGGCTGCCGATTGAGGAACCTGTTGAACTGCGCCATACCGACGGTGCCCCCTCCGGCCTGGTCGTCACCGCCTTCCCGGTGCCGGGAAAAGTCGCCCTCTATCTGGAGGATGCCACGGCCGGGGAGAACTTCGGCACCGTGGCGGAGGATACCGTGGGCCTGCGCATCAGCAGCGGCGACCGGGTGGCCTATTACCTGCCGGGCTGCGCCGCCCTGCCGGCGTCATTGCAGGCGCGCATAGCGGGTGCCGAGCTGGTGTTTTTCGACGGCACCACCTGGACCGATGACGAGATGCTCACCACCGGAGTCGGCCACAAGACCGGCCAACGCATGGGCCATATGTCCATGTCCGGCGCGGAGGGCAGTCTCCAGGCCTTTGCCGGTATCCCTGTCGGACGCCGGGTATTTATCCACATCAACAACACCAACCCGGTCCTGCTCGACGACAGCCCGCAACGGCGCGAAGCCGAGCAGGCGGGCTGGGAGATCGGCTATGACGGAATGGAGATCATGCTATGAACACACCACTCACTCCAGATCAACTGGAAGACGCACTGCGGGCGATCGGCGCGGAGCGTTATCACAACCTGCACCCGTTTCATAAGTTGCTCCATTCCGGGCAGTGCAGCCGCGGCCAGGTGCAGGCCTGGGCACTCAACCGCTACTACTACCAGTGCGGCATCCCGCGCAAGGATTGTTCGCTGATGGCGAACATGGAACAGAAGTCGATGCGTATCGAATGGCGGCAACGCTATTTCGATCACGACGGACTGGGTGAGGATGAGGGTGGTATCGAGCGCTGGCTGCGCTTGACCGGCGCCCTGGGGCTGGATCGCGACTACGTGATCTCCACCCGGGGGATACTCCCGGCCACGCGGCATGCCGTGGATGCCTATATTCATTTCGTGCGCGACAAGCCGCTGCTGGAGGGGATCGCCTCCTCGCTTACCGAACTGTTTGCCCCGGCCATCCATGCCGAACGTATCTCCGGCATGCTGGAGCACTATGACTTCGTCGATGACTCCATGGTCGGCTATTTCCGCGAGCGACTGAGTCAGGCGCCGCGCGACGTGGAGTTCGCCCTCTCCTACGTCCGGCAGCAGGCAGTGACCGTGCCGCAGCAGCAGGCGGTGCTGAATGCCCTGCGTTTCAAGACCGATGTCCTGTGGGCGCAGCTGGACGCGCTCTATTTCGCCTACGTGGCACCCGGCATGATCCCGCCCGGAGCCTTCATTCCCGATTAGTAACCTCCGTACTCTCACGCGTTGTCCTCCCGCCGCTGCATTCCGTATGTAGCGGCGTTTTTTTGTCCAGGGATGGCCGGGAGCGGCTTTGGGCAGGGATGGCGTTATGCCGCCGAGGCGAGGGCCGTAGGGGCAACCCCCC
>NZ_JAQGEI010000066.1 GCF_029017505.1 Sedimenticola hydrogenitrophicus | reverse complement strand
GCATGAAAATCTGTATACTGTCCGACAGCCACGACCATATACCCCTGCTCAATTACGCCGTCGCCGAAGCCCGCAGTCGCGGTGCCGAGGCCGTCGTCCACTGTGGCGACGTGGTGGCCCCCAGCACCCTGAAGTGCCTGAAAAAACACCATCTGCCGACCCATGTGATCCACGGCAACAACACCGGCGACCTGTTCACCCTGGGGCAGATGGCGAATGACCCGGAAAACATCATCCGCTACTACGGGATGGATGCCGCCCTCGAACTGGGCGGAAAAAAGATCTTCCTGGTCCACTACCCCCACTATGCCCGGGCCATGGCCGCCACCGGCGACTGGGACCTGGTCTGTTGCGGCCACAGCCATAAGGTCCAGGTGCAGGAGATCCCCAATATCCGCGGCGGCGTCACCCTGCTGGTCAATCCCGGTACCGTCGGCGGCGTAGGCGGCTCCCCGGCTACCTACATCATGGCCGATCTTGCTACCATGAGCTTTGAATTCCACGAGATCCCCAAGAGCATCGAGCACCAGTCATGAACGAACTGACCCATTTCAATCAGTCCGGCGAGGCCCACATGGTGGATGTGGGCGACAAGCAGGAGACCCAGCGCACCGCCGTCACCGAGGGCCGCATCTTCATGCGCCCGGAGACGCTCGCGCTGATCCAGCGGGGCGATCACAAAAAAGGCGACGTACTCGGCATCGCCCGGGTGGCCGGGATCATGGCGGCGAAGAAGACCGCCGACCTGGTACCACTCTGTCACCCCCTGGCCCTCACCCATGTCAATATCGACCTGACCGCGGAGCCGGACCAATCCGCCGTCCACTGCGTGGCCACCGTCAAGACCCGGGGCCAGACCGGGGTGGAGATGGAGGCCTTGTGCGCCACCCAGGTAGCCCTACTCACCATCTACGACATGTGCAAGGCGGTCGACCGGGGCATGTCCATTGAGCAGGTGCGCCTGCTGGAGAAGGCCGGCGGTAAATCGGGCCACTGGAAACGGACGCCCGAATAATATCGGTCATTTGCCTGATATTTATCAATTCAATGCCCTTATAAGACTTCCTTAGCCCACCGATACGCTCTAACATCCACACATTAATTAAGGGTATAGGCGTAGCGCCAAAGCCCCCATATTTTTCCTGGGAGCGTACGATGAAAAACTTCATAACCTGGACAGACGAGCTGAGTGTCGGTATCGAGGAGATCGACGAACAGCACAAGATGCTGGTCGGACTGATCAACCGCATGCACGACGCGATCTCGCAACGCCACGGCAGCGACGTGGTGGAGGGCATCCTGGGGGAACTGGCCGAATACACCCGCATCCATTTTGCGGTGGAAGAGAGCCTGATGCGTATCCTCAATTTCCCCGGTTATGAGGAGCACCACGACCTGCACGAGGATCTGATCCAGCAGATCGTCGAGCTGCAGAAAAAGATCGCCGACGGCAAGCACGCCATCGGTTTCGAGTTGATGCACTTTCTCAAGGTGTGGCTCTCCAAGCACATCATGGAGGAGGATATGCAGTACAGCGGCTTCTTCCTCGCCGCCGGCGCCAATCCGCAACTCGGCAAGCGCTCCTGGGTGCAGCGGCTCTGGTCCAGCATTAGCGGCTAGCCGGTAAGTGCCAAAATGCGGAGAAGGTCAGATACCGTTTATAAAGCCGCGAGGAGTGGTGCAAGAGGAGTGGTACAGGGATGTAACGTTTACGGAGCCGAGGATGCAATGCACCGTTTACGGACCTAAGGATGGAATGAACGCGAATAGCGCGGTTTATCTTGTTGGGGGGTAACTACTCGCCCCTTATTCACACCACGGAGACACAGAGAGCACAGAGAAACCACAAAATCCTCCCGCAGGTTCCATCCTCAGGTCCGAAAGCGGTGTATTCCGGGATCGAGGGGGGTCTGAGTGCGATGACTGCTCCAAATCATCCGCCACGCTACGTTGTTCAGTTAACCTCTGTGTCCTCTGTGTCTCCGTGGTGCATTGGAGGGGCTTTAATGGACACCTCGAGTGTGTAGTTGCGTTGGGGGAATGGCGGCAGGGCGATATTTGGGGTATGTTCGCAGGCTTTCGCCAGCAGACGACCGCAATGAACCGCTTTTACCATCAGGCAAAATTCCTCACCAGCGCCGCCAAGCTTGAACAGTCGCCACCCGATACCGGGGCGGAGGTCGCCTTTGCCGGCCGCTCCAACGCCGGCAAATCCAGCGCCATCAACGCCCTGTGCCAACAGAAGGCCCTGGCCCGCACCAGCAAAACCCCGGGGCGCACCCAACTGCTCAATTTTTTCGCCCTGGACGAGGCGCACCGGCTGGTGGATCTGCCCGGCTACGGCTACGCCAAGGTAGCGGAAAAGATCAAACTGCAGTGGCAGGCGGAGCTGGCCGCCTACCTGGAGCAGCGCACATCCCTGCGCGGGGTGATCCTGCTGGCGGACGTGCGCCACCCGCTCAAGGAGTTCGACCTGCAGATGCTGGAGTGGAGCGGCAACATCCAGCTGCCGGTGCACATCCTGCTTACCAAGGCGGACAAGCTGAAGCGCGGCGCGGCGGCGAAAAGCCTGCTACAGGTGAAGAAAGCCCTGAAGGAGATCAATGGCATCCACTCCGCACAGCTCTTCTCCGCCCTGAAACACCAGGGGATCGACCAAGCCCACGCGGTGCTGGACAAGTGGCTGGGATTGACCGGGGATGCGCCGGAAACCGCACCGGATCAGCCGTAGGGGCAGGCCCCTGTGCCTGCCCGTTCCAATAGGCAAACCGGGAATCCGGGCAACCACGGGGGGTTGCCCCTACGCCCGTCCCAGCTTGGTCGGGTGGGCACGCTTTTTGTGCCCACGCGGATACCACACGGGCTGACAGATTGGGCGCGGACGACTTGCCCACCCTTCTACAAGCTGGAGAACCACGGATTCAAGATACTGATCCCACGATCTGCGTGAATCCGTGGCTCCTTCCGGACTGGGGTGTACTCCGGTGCTGGGTATCAGCCAGCCTGGTGGGCAAAAAAAGACCCTGCCACCCAAGGGGAGTCAAGGTGTGCAGGGTCCTAGATCCCGACATGGGGTCGTCGGGGACAGGTCACTTGGGGAGAAGTGACCGCGCCAGCTGGCGCTACTTAATGAGATAGCAGAAATCTGGAATAGTTCAATGCCGAGCATTTTACTGGGTCAATGCGCCTCGTCCCAGTTGTCGCCGATCCCGACATCCACCAGCAGCGGCACCGCCAGGCTGGCGGCCGACTCCATGAAGCCGCGAATTCGCTCGCAGACCGGCTCCAGCTCCGCCTCGGCCACCTCGAACACCAGCTCATCGTGCACCTGCATGATCATCTTCACCGGTGGGCGTTCCGCCTCGATCCAGCCGTCGACCGCCAGCATGGCGCGTTTGATGATATCCGAGGCGGTACCCTGCATCGGCGCGTTGATGGCGGTCCGCTCGGCCGCCGCCTGGCGCATCTTGTTGCGCGCATTGATCTCCGGCAGGTGCAGCCGGCGGCCGAACACGGTCTCCACATAGCCCTGGGCGTGGGCCTCCTGGCGCATCCGCTCCATGTAGGCGCGCACCCCGGGGTAGCGGTCGAAATAGAGATCCACGTACTGCTGGGCGGCCGCCCGTTCGATCCCCAGCTGGCGGGCCAGGCCAAAGGCCGACATGCCGTAGATCAGGCCGAAATTGATCGCCTTGGCGGAACGCCGCTGATCCGCCGTCACCTGATCCGCCCCGCCGGTATCGAACACCTCCGCCGCGGTTGCGCGGTGGATATCCACCCCGGCGGCAAACGCCTGGAGCAGCCCCGCATCCGCGGAGAGATGGGCCATGATGCGCAGCTCGATCTGCGAGTAGTCGGCCGCCACGATGCGGTAGCCCGGATCGGCGATAAAGGCCTGGCGGATCCGCCGCCCCTCCTCGCTGCGCACCGGAATGTTCTGCAGATTGGGGTCGGAGGAGCTGAGGCGGCCGGTGGCGGCCACCGCCTGGTGGTAGGAGGTGTGCACCCGCCCGGTCTGCGGATTGACCATCTGCGGCAGCTTGTCGGTATAGGTGGACTTGAGCTTGGCGCAGGCCCGGTGCTCCAGGATCAGCGCCGGCAACTCGTGGCCCTGGTCGGCCAGCTCCTGCAGCACCGACTCGGCGGTGGAGGGGGCCCCCTTCGGGGTCCGGGCCACTACCGGCAGCTCCAGCTCCTCGAAAAATATCTGGCCGATCTGCTTGGGCGAGCTCATATTGAAGCTGCGCCCGGCCACGCCGTAGGCCTGTTGCTCCAGCTCGTGCATGCGCCCGGCCAGTTCGTGGCTCTGGCGGCGCAACAGGGCGGCATCGATCCGCACCCCGCGGCGCTCCATGCGCGACAGCACCGGCACCAGCGGCACCTCCAGCTCCCGCAACAGGCCGGCCAGCCGGCCGGTCTCCTGCAAGGCGGGCCACAGCTTCTGGTGCAGGCGCAGGGTGATGTCGGCGTCCTCCGCCGCGTAGGGGGTGGCCTGTTCCAGCGGCACCTGGTCGAAACGCAACTGCTTGCTGCCCTTGCCGGCCACCTCCTCGTAGGTGATGGTCTTGTGTCCCAGGTACTTTTCCGCCAGCGAATCCATATCATGACGCGTGGCGGTGGAGTCCAGCACATAGGACTCCAGCATGGTGTCGTAGGCGATCCCCCGCATCTCGATCCCGTAGCGGGCCAGGACACTCATGTCATATTTCAGGTTCTGCCCGATCTTGCGGCACTCCGGGTCCTCCAGCAGCGGTTTCAGCTGCCCCAGCACCCAGTCCCGCGCCAGTTGCTCCGGCGCGCCGGGATAACAGTGCGCCACCGGGACATAGGCCGCCTCGCCCGGGCGCAGGGCAAACGACACCCCGGCCAGCTCCGCCTGCATATAGTCCAGGCTGGTGGTCTCGGTATCGAAAGCAAACTCGCCCGCCGCGCGCAACCGCTCCAGCCAGGCGTTGAAGGCGGCCTGGTCCAGCAGCTGCTGGTAATCCACCTTAGCCGGACCGTCCGCAGTGCGGTCTGGCGACGCGGCCGCCGCGCTGGCGGCCACAGCCTCGCCGGACTCCCGCTCCAGCGCCTCCAGCAGCCGCCGCGCCTCGATCCGGCTGTACCACTGGCGCAGCGCCGGCAGGTCGGGCCGGGTGGGGCGCAGGTCATCCGGGCCCTGCGCCAACTCGATATCCAACTTGATAGTGGTGAGGCGACGGGAGAGCTCCAACTGCTCCAGGTGTCCCCGCAGATACTCCCCCACCTTGCCCTTGATCTCGTCGGCATGCTCCCGGATGCCCTCGACCGAGCCGTACTCGGCGAGCCACTTGACCGCCGTCTTCGGCCCGCACTTGGGGATCCCGGGGATGTTGTCGGAGGAGTCCCCCACCAGCGCCAGGTAGTCGATGATCTGCTCCGGCGTCACCCCAAACTTGTCGATCACCCCCTGCCGGTCCAGGCGGCTGTCGCTCATGGTGTTGATCAGGGTGACGTGGCCGTCCACCAGCTGCGCCAGGTCCTTGTCGCCGGTGGAGATCAGGGTGTGCATCCCGGCCCGGGATGCCTGGGTGGCGAGGGTGCCGATCACGTCGTCCGCCTCCACCCCCGGGACCATCAGCAGCGGCAGGCCCAGCGCCTCGACGATGCGGTGCAGCGGCTCGATCTGCGTCCGCAGCTCCTCCGGCATGGCGGGACGGTTGGCCTTGTACTGGTCGTACATCTGGTTGCGGAAACTCCCCCCCGGGGCATCGAACACCACCGCCATGTGGGTAGGCCGGTACTCGCTGATCAGCTTGCGCAGCATATTCACCACGCCCACGATGGCGCCCGTCGCCTCGCCGCGGGAGTTGGTCAGGGGCGGCAGTGCGTGGTAGGCGCGGAACAGGTAGGAGGAGCCATCCACCAGGATAAACGGGGTCTTTGAAGTCATTTTCGCTCTTTCATTCCGGGCAGCTGTACCGAGTGGGCAGGATACCCCATCAGGCCCCCGCCCTGATAGCCGAAGCCCCGATCCGTCACCCCGTGGCGCAGAAAAAACGCTGCCGGAGTGACCACACCCTATACTTGGTTCATGCCGGAAGCTCCCCGCCCAACTCCGGGGAGTGGCGGATCAATCACTGAGAATAAACACTTTTATCCACACAGGCCGTGTGTTAAATAGAGCTGAGGGTGGACAAGGAGACCGCATGCCACTGACCTTTGCCTTCGATATTTACGGAACCCTGATCGACACCGCCGGCGTCACCCGCAGCCTGGCCACCATGGTGGGCGATCAGGCCACGCTGTTTTCCAGCCGCTGGCGCGACAAGCAGCTGGAGTACTCGTTTCGCCGCGGCCTGATGCGGGATTATGTGGATTTTTCCGTCTGCACCCGGCAGGCGCTCGAGTTCACCTCGGCCCAGTTGGATCTGCCGATCAGCGACGCGGCGGCACAGGCGCTGCTGGACGAATACCGGCGCCTGCCGGCGTTTGCCGACGTACCCACGGCCCTGCAGCAGCTCAAGTCCGCCGGCCATCGCCTCTACGCCTTCTCCAACGGCCTGCCGGATGACCTGGAGACGCTGCTCGAAACGGCGGGTATCCGTCACGCCTTTGTCGATATCGTCAGCGTGCATGAGATCCGCACCTTCAAACCCGACCCGGCGGTTTACCGCCATTTTCTGACCCGCAGCGGCGCCACGGCCGACGCCTGCTGCCTGGTCTCCAGCAACCCGTTCGATCTGCTGGGCGGGATGGCGATCGGCATGCGCACGGCCTGGATCAGGCGCAGCGACGCCAATCATTTCGACCCCTGGGACAGGCGGCCGGAGCTGACCTTCGCCTCGCTGAGCGAACTGCAGCGGGCATTCAGCGAATAACCAGGATCCCCGGCATGCAATGGGCCGCCAACCGGAGGAACCAGGAAGTGCGCCGCAACCTCCACCTGCCGCCCTGGCTGGTTTACGGCCTGCTCTATTTCGCCACGGCGCAGATCAGCCTGCTATTCGCCTCGCTGGAGGGCAACGCCTCACCGATCTGGTTTGCCTCGGGCATCGCCCTCGGCGGCCTGCTCATCCATGGTTATGGCGTGCTCCCCGGGATCCTGCTCGGCGCGCTGGCCACCACCCTGCTGGATGGCCAGGGCTGGCTGGTGAGCAGCGGGATGTCGTTCGGTAGCCTGCTGGAAGCGGCCATCGGCTACTGGCTGATGAGCCGCTTCGCCGATAGCCGCAAGATGCTCATCAGACCGGCGCACTTTGCCCGTTTTCTGTTGTTCTGCGTGGCCATCGCCCCGCTGTTCAGCGCCCTGATCGGCAATCTCATGCTGTGGAGCGCCGGCACCCTCCCCACCGTGCGCCTCCCCGGCTCCATCGGAGTCTGGTGGGTGGGCGACTCGGTCGGGATCCTGCTCCTGACCCCGCTGCTGATGACCTGGCGGACCCAACGCGCGACGGGCCGGCGGCGTTCTGTCGGCGAATGGCTGCTCCTGGTCGTTGCCGCCCTGCTGGTCTGCGGGCTGCTGTTCGGTGGCTATCTCCCGGCCCCGCTGCAACGTTATCCCATCACCTTTCTGCTGGCCCCGCTGGTGGTCTGGTGCGTGCTGCGTTTCGACCTGCGCGACACCACCCTGCTGATGCTGTTCGTGGCGGTGGCCGCCCTCACCGGCAGCACCCTGGGACAGGGTCCGTTTGCCGCGGGCGATGACCGCTTCACGGTGATCTTTCTGCAGCTCTACTTCGGCACCGTCTGCGCCACCGGACTGATCGGCAAGGTGATCCTGGATGAGCGCCAGCTCAATCAGAACAAGCTGAAGCTGGCCGCCAAGATTATCCGCCACTCCCCCGATGCCATCGTGGTAACCGACCGCAACGCGCGCATTGTCTCCGCCAATCCGGCCTTTATCCACAACACCGGTTATGCCCTGGAGGAGCTGCGCGGCCGCCCCATCAGCCTGATCGAATCCGGCTATCACGACAGCCGTTTCTTCACCGACATGTGGAACCAGATCAATCAGAAGGGCGAGTGGACGGGGGAGATCTGGAACCGTGACAAGAGCGGCACCATTCTGCCCGAATGGCTGCACATCATCGCCCTGGACAACGAGGAGGGCAGGCCCGGTTGCTATATCGGCATCTACTCCGATGTCGCCCGCCAGCAGCAGGTGATGGACCGGATCCATCGGCTGGCCTATTACGACATCCTGACCCAGCTGCCCAACCGCCAGCTGTTCAACGACCGGCTCGACCAGGCGTTGAAATATGCCGGGCGCAACAACCGGCTGCTCGGGCTGCTGTTCATCGACCTGGATCGTTTCAAGAACATCAACGATACTCTGGGACACACCAGCGGCGACAAGGCGCTGGCCCTGGCCGCTAAACGCATGCAGGAGTGTGTCCGCCAGACCGACACCCTGGCGCGCCTGGGGGGCGATGAGTTCACCGTCATCCTGCAGGATATCAACGAGGAGTTCGACGCGGTGCTGGTGGCCGAGAAACTCCTGCGTGTGTTCAAAGCGCCGATCCGGCTGGACCAGCATGAGCTCTACCTCACCCCCAGTATCGGCATCGCCCTGTTCCCGGACAACGGCAGCAGCGTGGATGAGTTGATCAAATTCGCCGACACCGCCATGTACCGGGCCAAGGAGCTGGGGGGCAACAGCTACCAGCTGTTCGACTCCAACATGAGCGAACCCTTCCACTGGAACCTGGAGGTGGAGACCGCGCTCCGGCACGCAATCGAAAACAACGCCATCAAACTGCTGTACCAGCCCCAGTTCGACCTGCACACCGGCGCTATCGTCGGGCTTGAGGGGCTGGCGCGCTGGAACGACCCGACGCTGGGGGTGATCTCACCCGGCACCTTCATCCGGGTGGCGGAGACCACCGGCCTGATTTACCCGCTCGGCGAACAGGTACTGAATCTCGCCACCCAACAGGCGATCCAGTGGGGAAAACAGGGGATCAGCGGACGGCGCATCGCCGTCAATGTGTCGACCCTGCAGTTGAAACAGCAGGAGTTCTTTGAACGGGTCAAGGCGATGACTGATCGCTGCCGGGGCAGCGGCAACGGCATTGAACTGGAGATTACCGAGACCAGCCTGATGGAGAATGCCGAGTTCATGGAGGAGGTGCTGACCAGGCTCGCCCGTGTCGGAGTGGCGGTGGCGGTGGATGACTTCGGCACCGGCTACTCCTCGCTCAGCTACCTGAAACGGCTGCCGATCGATCTGCTGAAGATCGACCAGTCATTCGTGCGTGACCTGCCGGGCAACAGCAACGACACCGCCATCTGCCGGGCGATCATCGCCATGGCCCACAACCTCAACCTGCGGGTGCTGGCCGAAGGGG
>NZ_JAQGEI010000065.1 GCF_029017505.1 Sedimenticola hydrogenitrophicus | reverse complement strand
GGTTTGCTTCCGGAATACGCCGGCCGGTGGTGTAGCCGCCCTATCCATCGCGCGTCAACCGAATAGGTAGGATGCGGTGAGTAAAACGAACCGCATCGGTCACTACACACGGGGTGAGTGGCTGGCCTTGTTGGCCGATCTTGATGGCGCCTCGAATCCGGTCCCTTTTTCAGATTCAAGCCTGCCCTTATTTGAGCGAAGCGAGTTTGGGCAGGCGCTGAAAATGGGGCCGGATTCGAGGAAACAAGCCATCACGTGAGGCCGGCAAGGTCGGCCAATCACTTACAGACCGGGCGAGTAGTTACCCGCATCGAATGAACTACGCCATCAGCGCCTCGATCTCCGCCACCAACTTGGGCACATCCCTGGAGAGGATGTCATGCCCATCCTTGGTTACCAGCACGTCGTCCTCGATGCGGATACCGATATTCCACCACTTTTTGGCCACGCCTTTGCTACCGGCCGGGATGTAGAGACCCGGCTCGACCGTCAATACCATGCCCGGTTCCAGCAGGCGCCACTTGCCGTCGATCTTGTAATCCCCCACATCGTGCACATCCATGCCCAGCCAGTGGCCGGAGCGGTGCATGTAGAAGGGCTTGTAGGCCTCGTTTTTGATCAGGGTGGAAACGCGCCCCTTGAGTATGCCCAGCTCTACCAGCCCCTTGGTGATCACCTTCACCACCGCATCGTGGGGGTCGTTCCAGTGGTTGCCGGGACGCACCTTGTCGATGGCCGCCGC
This sequence comes from Sedimenticola hydrogenitrophicus, assembly GCF_029017505.1. Lineage (GTDB taxonomy): Bacteria > Pseudomonadota > Gammaproteobacteria > Chromatiales > Chromatiaceae > Sedimenticola > Sedimenticola hydrogenitrophicus_A. The sequence continues at coordinate 8,936 of NZ_JAQGEI010000065.1, read as the reverse complement.
CTGGGACTTGAGCACCAGCTCATACAGCGCCCGCTGTTCCGGCGAGAACTTGCCATTGACCGGAAAGGTACGGGTGATATCCGAGGCGTAATAGTCATACTCACAGCCGGCATCGATCAACAACAGATCACCTGAATTCAACTCAGCGGCATTTTCCACATAGTGCAGGATACAGCCGTTGGCCCCACCACCGACGATCGGGGTGTAGGCCTGGAAACGCCCCCCCTGCCGGGCACACTCGTGCACCAGCTCCGCCTCCACCTGCCACTCCATGAGGCCGGGGCGGCAGAACTGCATGGCGCGCTTGTGGGCCTTGGCCGATATCCTGGCCGCGGTGCGCATCGCCTTGACCTCGGAGCGGCTCTTGTACAGCCGCATATCGTGCAGGTAATGATCCAGCGCCACGAATTCAACCGGTCCGTGGACCCCGGCGCGTCCCTGATTACGGATGGTGCTGATCCATTCCGACATCTGCTTGTCCAGCTCATGGTTGCAGCCCATGGCGTAAAACACCCGCTCGCTCTGCTCGATCATGCGCGGCAGGATGTCATTGAGGTCACCGATCGGGAAGGAATCATCCGCGCCATAGCGCTCGCAGGCCCCCTCCTGTCCGGCCCGCAATCCATTCCAGGTCTCCTTCTCCGGATCCCGCTCACGACAAAACAGCACATACTCCGCCTGCTTCCGCCCGGGGATCAACACCGCCACCGCCTCCGCTTCGGGGAAACCGGTGAGGTAGTAAAAATCGCTGTCCGGGCGATAGGGGTAATCGGCATCGCGGTTGCGTATCGCCACCGGGGCGGTCGGCAGAATGGCAATGCTGCCCGACCCCATCATGCGCATCAGCTGGCCGCGCCGCCGTTTGAATTCAGCACTAGTCATGAACGCTCCGTCTCATCCGCAACCACCTCCGCATGCACCAGCATGGCCGCCACCCATATGAACTCTGCGACCTCCATCAGCGCCGCCTCCTCTTCGTCCCCGGCCGCCAGCGGGTCCGTATCCAGGCGGCTGATCTCGCTCAGTGAGTTCAATGCCTCCTTGGCCTCCGCGGAAAACGGCTGCCCGGAGGGCAATTCCGCCACCCCGAATCCGTAGAGAAAACCCTGACACCAGTCCGCCACTGCCTGTGCACGCAGTTTTAATGGCTTCTCATCATCCGGCAGAAACGGGCTGAAACCGAGCCCCGGACCCTTCACGGCCGCCACGGTCTGATCATGCAGTATCTTGAGTGAATCGGCACACTCGCGCACCAGCAGATCCGTGGCCTGGTCCTCGGTAAAGAGTTCCCCAAACCAACGTGCCTGGGCATCCTCACAACCGGCGCAGACGAGCCCGCACAAAATGCCATGCACCTCCGCCGCGCTGCTCTCGATGTCAGCCGAGGCCATCTGCCGCTCCACACGCTCGTAATTTAAACTGCTCTCGGTCATTGGAAAACTGTCTCAGGGGATTGGGGATTATCGGGACACCGTCACTGACGGTGCATTATCTAATAACATATTGACCTAATAATAGTATCATGCCCATGGATAACGTTGACCGACGCGATGGCTCACTCTATATTGGTGCTTATGAACGCGAACGATCTCAATTCCACCACAGAACTGGACCTGAAACGACTCGAATCACAGCTCGATCGGCTGATCATCACGATTGAGCGGCTGAGCGAGGAGAACAGGAATCTGCGCGGCAAACAGCAAGAGCTGATGTCGGAGAGGGCGGAACTGATCGAGAAGACCGAGCTGGCCAGAAACCGCGTCGAGGCGATGATTTCCCGGTTACGCGCCATCGAGACCGGCTGATCAAAAACTTGATCAACACCAGCCATCCAATCTGAAAACCACAAGACCCTAAACACATCCTGGATAAAGCCGTGATCGAAAACAGCATCCCCGTTACCGTGCGCATACTGGACAAGGAGTATCGAGTTGCCTGCAACCAGGGTGAAGAGGATAGCCTGATCGCGGCGGCACGCCTGGTGGATCAGAAGATGCGTGAAATCCGCTCCAGCGGCAAGGTGCTGGGAACCGACAGGATCGCGGTCATGGCATCACTCAATCTCGCCCACGACCTGCTGGAAAAGCAAACACAAAAAGATTCTGTCAACACCGGTATCAACACACGCCTGCGCACGATGCAGCAGAAGATTGACGCCGTTCTTAGTAAAGAAAATCAGCTGGATCTTTAAACTCAATAGAGTTAGCCTATCTTCACAGGTATCCCCTGCGGTGTACGTAAGCAAATTGGGTATTTTCTTGAGCCTACTCATTACCCCGGGGACATGATGGGAATGACATTGTGCATGTCCGCCCCGAGCGGAAAGCCTTAATCGTCCCTGTTGTCCCCACTTGAACCTACCGGTTCAAGAACGATAATTTGCTACGGCACAGGCGGGGGATGCCTTATTTCATTCCAGCGCGCCCGCATGCCGAATCCAAAAGAAATACGCCAGATCATCCGCGCCCGAAGACGCCTCCTCCGCAAACAGGAGTGTGAAAAAAACAGCGCAGCGGCAGCGGCCCACTTCATACGCCATATCGCCCTGATCCGCTGCCGACGCATTGCGCTCTACCTGGCCGCCGATGGAGAACTGGATCCCCGCCCCCTTGCCGACCGACTGTGCCAACTCAACAAAAAACTCTATTTGCCGGTGCTCAGACCAAGTCATCATAAAGCGCTGTGGTTTTCCGAATTTCACCAGGATGACCGCCTGCAACCCAATCGCTTCGGGATAGCGGAGCCCGACATCCGTCACAGGAAACCGATCCCGGCATGGGGTCTTGACCTCATCATCTTGCCACTGGTTGCCTTCAGCAATGAGGGAACACGTATAGGTATGGGTGGTGGTTATTATGATCGCACACTGGCTTACCAGCTTATTCATCAACAGTGGAATCGACCCACACTGATCGGTTATGCGCATGAATTTCAGCGCCTGGAAGCATTGCCGAGACGACGCTGGGATGTTCCGTTACACGGCGTGATCACCGAGTGCGGTTACCAACAGTTCAAGTAACCGGAACACCATCATCGCCATGCATGCAATATGATTAGTCGCCAATCTTGCGCTAAAAAATCAAATCACCTCTCCAGGTGACACAATAAAAACAAAAAAAGCCAAAATATCCGCAATTTACTAGCTTTTTTTTAATACTTTATTATACTCAAAATTGACTTTTGCATACCAAGCGTGGAGGGAGCGTAATGGCCGTCAAGAAAGCCGCTAAAAAGAAAGCTGCAAAAAAGAAGAGCGCAGTCGCGAAGAAAGTAACCAGCAAGAAGGCTACTGCTCCCAAAAAGACCGTCGGCAAAAAGAAAGCCGTCGCCAAGAAAAAAGTAGCGAAGAAGAAGGTAGCCGCCAAAAAGAAGGTCGCCAAGAAAAAGGTGACGAAGAAGAAGGTAGCCGCCAAAAAGAAGGTCACCAAGAAAAAGGTGGCAAAGAAGAAGGTAGCCGCCAAAAAGAAAGTAGCCAAGAAAAAGGTGGTGAAGAAGAAGGTAGCCGCCAAAAAGAAAGTAGCCAAGAAAAAGGTGGCAAAGAAGAAAGTAGCCGCCAAAAAGAAGGTCGCCAAGAAAAAGGTGACGAAGAAAAAAGTCGCCGCGAAAAAGAAGGTCGCCAAGAAAAAGGTGGTGAAAAAGAAACCCGCACTTCGCCCGAGAAAAGTCAGGCCCCGCAAAAAGACTACCGCCAAAACCTGATCCATTCCCAATCGGCAATCCAAAAAAAGGCCCTGCAAAAGGGCCTTTTTTCATGCGGACCACCCCACCGGGTTCATCCCATGTACTGGCACGGATGTCTTGTCCGTGAGGCGTAGGGTGGCATAAGCGACAGCGCACCCACCACATTGACCACTCAGTGACTCTCCATGGAACCCGCGCAATCACCACCACAGGCAAACAGGCGGTAGGCAGCATTCCCCGTCTCCTCCACCCAAGTATAACCCAGGGCCTTGAGGAATGCCTGGAACTCACGTTTATCACCATGCTCGATTTGCACGCCCATCAACACCCGGCCATAGGCGGCGCCGTGGTTACGATAATGGAACAGGGAAATATTCCAGCGCTGCCCCATCCCGGATAAAAAGTTCAGCAGGGCGCCGGGGCGCTCGGGAAACTCGAAGCGATAAAGCGCCTCATTGCTTACGCCTGGCGCATGCCCCCCGACCATATAACGGATATGCAGCTTGGCGGTCTCATTATCGGTCATGTCCAGTACCCGATAGCCACGCTCACGGAGCTGCAGCACAACCTGCTCACGCTCGGTAACACCCTCCGTCAGCTCGATACCCACAAAGACATGGGCACGTGCAACATCGGTAAAGCGGTAATTGAACTCGGTAACACTGCGCTTGCCGATAGCACGACAAAAGTTGAGAAAACTGCCCGGCTCTTCGGGGATTTCTACCGCCAACAACGCTTCACGCTGCTCACCCAATTCCGCCCGTTCCGCCACATGCCGCAGGCGATCAAAATTGATATTGGCGCCGCTCTCTATGGCAACCAGGCTCTGGCCGACCACACCTTCACGTGCGACATACTTCTTTAATCCGGCAACCCCCAACGCCCCAGCGGGCTCGGCTACCGTACGGGTATCATCAAAAAGATCCTTGATCGCCGCACAGATCTCGTCCGTGTTGACCAGCAAGACCTCGTCCACCACGTCTCTCGCCAGCCTGAAGGTCTCCTTGCCTATCTGCTTTACCGCCACGCCGTCGGCGAAGATACCCACCTGCTTCAAGGTCACCCGACGCCCTTTTTGCAGCGCCATAAACAGGGTCGGCGCATCCTCCGGCTCCACGCCGATCACCTTGACCTGTGGATAGACATACTTCACATAGGTCCCTATACCACTGATCAAGCCGCCTCCACCAACCGGAACAAATATCGCATGCGGTGGACCGGCATGTTGCCGCAACAGCTCCATGGCGATGGTCCCCTGGCCGGCGATCACCTCAGGGTCATCGAAAGGATGCACAAAGGTCATGCCCTTTTCCGCGGCCAGTTTCAGCGCGTAATCACATGCCTCATCATAGGAGTCGCCCAATAACACCGTTTTTGCACCCAGCGCCTTGACCGCTTCCACCTTGATGATTGGCGTAGTCTTGGGCATCACGATCAGCGCCTTGATACCGAGATGCCTGGCGGAGAGCGCCACCCCTTGCGCATGATTACCCGCCGAGGCGGCGATCACGCCCTGACGTCTCTCTTCGTCGGATAATCCGCGAATCCGGTTATAGGCGCCGCGCAGCTTGAAGGAAAAAACCGGCTGCAGATCCTCCCGCTTGAGATAGACCTGATTATCCAGCCGATCCGAAAGCCTGATGGCCCTGTCCAACGGCGTCTCGCGAGCCACATCATATATCTGTGCACGCAGGATCCGCTCTATATAACTCTGGGGCATACGCTGACCTGACCTTCTTGTGGGTGATAGACGGGATGCAAATAACCTTACCGTGGATGTAAACTTGAATATATCAAACTTGCTTATCCATAAGCACAGAAATCCTTCTGCGCCAAGGCATGGCTTCCAGGTAGTGCGAGCGGTTATTATGGTGAGCAATCGTAACTACTCACGGGTTGATTGGCCTGCCTCGTCGGCCTCACACGATGGCTTGTATCCTCGAATCCGGCCCCATTTTCAGTGCCTGCCCAAACTCGCTTCGCTCAAACAAGGGCAGGCTGGATCTGAAAAAAGGGCCGGATTCGAGGCGCCATCAAGATCGGCCAACAAGGCAGGCCAATCACTCACAGACCGGGTGAGTAGTTACGAGCAATCAAGCCATCGTTATCATGGCCGGACAAGCCGGCATGAGGAAAAGCAATGAATCAAGACGAACTGAAGAGAATGGCGGCGGAAGCGGCCATCAAGCATGTCAAGGGCGGCATCATCGGCGTCGGCACCGGCTCCACGGTCAACCACTTTATCGATCAGCTGGCCGGGATAAAACAGACCATCGATGGCGCGGTATCCAGCTCGGAAGCCTCCACGGAACGCATGAAGGCGCTCGGCATCCCGGTGCTTGAGCTGAACGCCACCGGCGAACTGGACCTCTATGTGGACGGCGCCGACGAATCGACCCGGCACCTGCACCTGATCAAGGGCGGCGGTGGCGCATTGACCCGCGAAAAGATCGTCGCCGGGGCGAGCAAACGTTTCATCTGCATTGCCGACGAAAGCAAGCTGGTCGATGTCCTGGGTGAATTCCCGCTACCGGTGGAGGTAATTCCCATGGCGCGCAGCCACGTCGCCCGACAGCTGGTAAAACTGGGCGGCACTCCGGTGTGGCGCGACGGCTTCATCACCGACAACGGCAACATCATCCTGGATGTCCACAACCTGCGCATCATGGACCCGGTAAAGATGGAGCAGGAGATCAACAACATCGCCGGGGTGGTTACCACCGGCATCTTCGCCCTGCGACCGGCGGACCTGCTGATCCTTGGCTCAGCAGAGGGAATCAAGATAATTGAATAGCGTAGGTTGGGGTGAGGAACGAACCCCAACATCAGGGTACACATGCATGAAAACCCGCCGGGGTTCCTGAACCCGTAGGATGTAGTGAGTGCGAAAAACCGGGCCAGGGAAACCCGGGCCAGTCAGGGCGCTGCGCGCCATGCCTGGAGCACCAATAAAAAACGGGGTCCGAAGACCCCGTTCTTTATCACATGTTTCTAACTGATCAGATCAGATTAGAAATCGTGACGGATGCCTACACCGAAACGGTCGTCATCAGTAGCGGCATTCAATTCACTATCCTCATACTCGGCAAATACACGGGTACGCTTGGAGAACGCATGCTCCACGCCCACGGCCCAGGTATCAAAATCTACGCCGGCCACTTCTGCCTGACCAAACATTGCCCGAACCGTGTTGTTACCGAAGTAGGCTTCAGCCGCAAGACCCCAGGAATCGGAATCCAATGCGGATACGGGGGCGCTGAAGTCTTCGTACTGACCAATGATAGCGAAGTTGCCGAAGTTGTATTTGGCGCCGATGCCAACGAGTTCACTATCAAGTGCGCCTTCGAATCCCAGATAAGACACGCCAACGCTCAGCGGACCGTTGTTGTAGTCCACCGAGACGTTGTAGACATCGATACCATCTTCACCGGTATTGGGAGAGCTAAGGCTAAAGGGAGTCTCATCAGCCATAATCAGTGCCACTTTAGCGCTGAGACCATTGAAATCCGGAGATACGTAGGCCAGCGTATTACCCACACGGGTCACACCCAGGTAATGATCATTGATACCGACAACCTGGAAGATATCGGTCTTGTCCACGGAACCGTAGTAAGGGGTCCACTGACGACCCAGGGCCACGGTACCGAAACCACCGGTCAGGCCGGCATAGGCCAGACGACCGCTAAAGTCACCGCTGTCAGCAGAATCGACTCCCCACTCATACTGGAAGATCGCCTTCAGGCCGTTACCCAGGTCCTCGGAACCCTTGACGCCAAAACGTGAAGCGTTGCCTTCAACGTCCCACTCATCCCCAGCACCGGTTGAGCCGTGAACGACGGCAGTGTTGATGCGGCCATAGATGGTGGTGTCTGCGCTAACAGCCATAGGCGCAGCGATAGCTGCAGCAATGGCAATAGTAAGAAGTTTTTTCATTATAGATTCCCGCTAAAAGTGAATTTACGAAAAATGCTGTGCAGGGGAGATACTAGTACTCCCCCCAGGGGTTTGCAACCATTTTTTATAAAAAAACCACAGTTTCCTTTTTTGTTGTAAAATAACAACGAACCTTCGAGCCTAGGTAAAGTGCGATTAACCAGAAACATCGCTGAGGCATGAGGTTAGAACAACTATCGGACAAATTAGATAGTTTCAGCTGAATGATCGGCATCCAACACACAAATCAGCACCGAGAGGCGAATGCCCATCGAGTGGCAAAATGGCAAAGCCGCCGCCGGCATGAACGCCCCCAAGACGACATCATCTAACTTTGAACGGAGCGTGGATCTACCTATGTAAGTTTGTCGCCGTAAACTATGGCGTTCAGGAAGGATATGTTTTGTAGGGTGATGAGTGGCACAAGGATGTACCTCTATTGCCCTGATTCAAACCCAGTTGTCCAAGCGTAGCGCCTCGACCCGCTCAAACTCACGCAGGTTATTGGTAACCAGCGTCAAGCCCTCGCTTCTGGCATGCCCGGCAATGTGCAGATCATTAACCCCTATCGTCTCACCCTTGCGCTCCAGATAGGCACGGATCTCGCCATAGTGCGCCGCCGCCTTGGTGCTGTAATCCAACACCTCCAGCCGGGAAACGAAATCCTCCACTATCTGCATATTGTGGCCAGGCCTGGCGCTTTTCTCGGCACCGTGGATCAATTCAGCCAGCGTGATAGCGCTAATGCACATCTGCCCGGCATGGCGATTGAACACCTCCAGGACTTCTATTGGCCTACGCTTAATCACATAAATCACGATATTAGTGTCAAGCATGTACTTCAACATCAAAAAGACTCCCGTTCCGGCTGCTCCTGTGATGCACGCTCAACCATGAAATCATCGCTCACCTGCTTATCCGACAGAAAGAAGCTGTCCCAGCTGTGATCAACAGGCGAAAGCACACGATCCTGCCCCACCACCCGTACCACTACCCGTTTTACGCCCTTGGGAAAACGGCTATCGGCGGGGAGCCGCACCGCCTGCGTTCGGTTATTCTCGAAGACTAATCCGGTAGACACTTAACACCTCCCAATAACGCTATGTAGGCATTATATATAGCACCGCCGGATATATATAGCAACGGTATATAGTGTCAAAAGGCGGGGTTTTTGTTCGATTACTCGACACGTAATCCGCTCCCTGGACTAAGGCCCGCGCAAGCCTCCAGGAAGGCAATCCGTGATAGGCCTTGCCCCTGCCAGGTGAATGCCCGATGAGCGACAACACGCGGATTTTTTAGCGTTTTTTCGTGTCTTTCGT
>NZ_JAQGEI010000064.1 GCF_029017505.1 Sedimenticola hydrogenitrophicus | reverse complement strand
TAACCGCATCGCAATATATGTGGCATTATTGCTCATGAAGCTTTCCTTAATCCGCGTTATCTCACCAGCAATACCGTGCCACTGATCGTTCCAGGCTCATCCGTCACGCGAATATTTAGTGCTTCTGTACTGATTCCCTGCTGTTGATAATTGCTGATCAGCCAACTGATTAGGCGATTGAATTCCGCATTTTCAAGGTGCACCCTTACCTTAGCGTCACCCTCTGGCATTAAACGCTTGATGGCGGTCTTGATACCGCTACTCTCGCTACTCTGATCAATTAATGACAGCAGTGAGCGTCCAATTTCTTGACTTGGGGTGTTTTTAAACTCGTCGAGTTCATTGTATTTACCGATGATCTGTTGCAGTCTTACAACATCCGTCTCTATCGCGTTCACCTTATGGAATGCTTGATCTACTGAACGATTCGCCGGTTCGATTATCAATAGATATACGATTATCAGTAGAAGAACGAGTAAGCCAAAGCTGACAATAAATCGCTCTCTTTCAGCAAGGGAATAAAACCATGCTCTCATGATGTAAGCCTTTCTATCTTTATCTTTGCTTCAACATTATCGCCTCGGACGACAGTAGAAAGAATCTCTACCGCAATGGAATCGGTACTCCCGACCTTTTGTTTAAACTGTTCTATGGATTCAACACTATTACCGCGCATACGAATCAACAAAACCCCTTCACGAAATTCTATTGCCTGAAACTCCAGCTCGCTGCTTTTCTGCAGCGCCTGTCCGGCACTATAGAGCAGGTGGAGAAGGTCATCCTCTCCTTTTCCATAGTTACTCTTACGTTGATCAAGGAGTTGTGTTGCCTGTTGCAACGGGTCAACAACACGCTTCACCTCGGGAAAGGCCTCTTTGAACAGGGTCATAATTTGAGCCTGCATCTCTGTCTCCTTCTGGTATAACATCCAATATTGGTAGCCCGTTGTACCCATATGAATTATCAACGCCATAACCATTAATATGCTGGCGGGCCACCAGTTTTCCCTTTGTCCTCCAAGCAATTCTCTGTCCGTAAAACCCTGCAGCAGATTTAGTCCTGGTCGCTTACAATCGATACTTGTAAATAATGGCAATCCCGAGCCAGTGGACATATTGAGAGTGAAACCTTCCGTCGCCAAACTGGCTACCTGAGATGGATCACAAATGACTCCATAGATATCGAGTACCTGACTGGATTCGCCCCCTTGGCCTGTTGTTTTCTCAGGATTTTGCTCCTTTCTGATGTGAGTCAACAATATACTTAGCAACTCTGATGTACATTCAAATCCGCTGAATATGCCAGTTCGAACAACGATGCGCTCGCCCTCAAACGATAAAGACCAAGAGTTGCTATTCAATGGTAGAGCCAATGGTTCAGGCAGGACCCATTGTGGATATATTCCTGCAGCAGCAAACTCATTTAAAAGATCGGCAAGCTTTTGTCGTTGAATAATGGCAACTGGGGTAAAGCCATCTGATTGCCGCGAAGCCGCCACGAAATGCAGCTTATCGACATCTTCCGCCAGTCGATCTTCCAATGCATAGGGCAAGGCAGTGGCCAGATTACGTTGGCTACCTTCGGGTAGTTTTATGTCAGTCAATAACAGCTGATCGCCTGCGATCAGAAACACCACACGATTGCCTTTTGCGACACTGGATAACTGCTCGAATGACCCTTGTTCCGGCTCTGCCTCTTTTATAATACCGGATTCAAGAGTCAACCACTCGAGCTGAGTTTTATCCTGGGGATTTAGCCTGACAATCAGCCGATTACTCATTAAATACCCCTCTGCGTACTCGCTGTATCACTCGACTCCGTCCAGTATTGCTGCGCTTAATCACTGATTGGTACCCCAATACTAAGTGTCCGTGGCGCACGTCCCCATTCACCTGGAAATAACTACTGGATGTGGTAAGCCCTTCTTCGGTGATTTCCAGCCCAGCCAGTGCCGGATGCTCGAGAAAGCGCTTTATAGATTCAAAGGGCGCCTCAGTTCTGGTACTTATGATTGCCTGCGCATCCGCTTCACTGAATCCGTCAGCCAGTATCATAAGAATGTGCTCTGGAGCTGTGTTCACATTGATGGCGATTCGTTCTGGCAAGGTCACGACATAGGGTATCAGTAATTCATAGGCATCCTGGGTCATACCATCCACAGCGAGCAGTTCACTTGGGTGAACCATGGGAACGTTCGCCGTTCGATAGGGCGGCGATGCATTATTGTAAGTCATATCCTCGGCGCCATTGGGATAACGAACTTCGCTATCAGAGTCCATCCAGTCTATAACCGCATCGATGAGATCAGGTGACAGGTCGTGGAGCTTGAGTAAACGCTGAAACCTTGCCAATTCGAGCTTATCAACCCCTTGATCGCCCCTCAGATTGTTGATATTAAAGCGCCCTTGCATATCATGAATGTTGGCGGCCAGCTCACCGCCAGACACAGCTGTCTGCTTGATGGGTATATTCCAATAGTCTGCGGCACTGTCTGTTGTGTTCTTCTGCTTATCCCTGTCCAGCGCACCAATCGCCCAGGCGTCGATACCATGAACAAGGAGCCATGCTTGTTCAAGCCGAAGGATGTTCTCGGTTTTATGGATATCCCGTTGCTGACGCGAGACCATGGAAACTGCCAGTACAGTGGCAATACTGACCGCCAAAATGGCAGTTATTAAAGCGATGCCTCTGTTTTTTTCCGGGAAGTTGTTCATGAGCCCACGAGAAATATTCGGGTAATCTCTCCCACGCCCTTTATCGACAATTTCACCTCGATAGCTCGTGGAATGGCGTGTTTGTCGGCCTTCTCTCTCCCCGGTGGCCAGTTGTGATTCCATTCATCGCGGCTTTCACCATCCCCCGAAAAAAAACGAAGTTCAATGCTCTTCAATTCATCGGCTAATAACTGCCGACTTGGTACGCTGCCCTGTACACGATCCAAAGTTGGCCAAACCGAACGGATCAGCCGGCCTGCCATGAGTTGATAGGTGACTCGACGCAATGATGGTCTCCCGCTCCAGGCGCTATCCACACCCCCCCGTGTCAACTGCAACACCAAGTCATCCGACCCACCACCGTTGACGGCGCTTTCAATCTCACCAAACTCATCACGTACACTCCTTGGTACAATCTGGCTAATATCCTGCTGTAAGAAAAGGAATGTGCGTTGTATGGCACTCAAACGCTTGGCCACCTGATCGATATGCTCTCGCCCAGACATCAGCGAACTCAGGCCGCCATAGGCCATAGTCGCCATAATAGAAAAAATTGCTATGGCGACAAGCAGTTCAAGCAACGTAAATCCTTGGGTGCTACGCCGTTTCATTCGAGATCTGCCGAAAGGTATCCGACCACCTTGACAACAGATCGTCCCTCCGAACTTTCCTGCGTGACCGACACCTCCACTTTATGCACATATTGATCCGCGGTTGCGGTCAAGACCGCTTGCCAATGCCAGTCCCTTCCCGCCATCTGATCTACCCCTGACAGCTGACCCACTGTTATTGGCTTGCTGCCCAGCTGCAATTGCGCTATCTGGTTCAGTGCGACCCATTGAGCCAGCGTGCGACTCTCAAGATAGGTCTGGTTGGAGGCATTCTCGCCGACCCCTTTTACCAAGACCGTCATGGTAATGGTGAGAATGGCTAATGCGACCATAACTTCCATGAGGGTAAAACCTCCCTGCACTGGCTGGCTCACAATAGATCCTGTGCCACCGCCGCGAGATCAAGCTCGCCGTCTGACGTGGCCCTGACTTGATACCCAGCCTGCTTATCCTCATTAAATATCACGATCTGAAAAGGCTTAATTTCACCACTCGGGAAAAAAATAACTTGGGGTTGTACTTTGTTTGCTGGCGTACTTTCCGAGATGTCGTCCAAAATCACTTTATGGCCATCATCATACAGCTCCAACTGCCAATCCTGGGGGAGAGCATGAGTACTCAGTACGGTGGTTTCGTGTAAGGGTTTCCATGCGTTGCGCCCTGCAACCATGAATCGATAACCGTTTGACTGAAGCAAAATGCCAATGGGCCTGCCGCTGACCAAGGCCTCTTCGGTGGCGAGCAAAAGCAGGTGCCGGAGCCTGCCTGCCTCCTCATACAGGGAATGTTCACCATCACGCGCACCTACACGCAATATGGTGTAACTGCTCACTATTCCAATAATGAAGATCACAACAAGCAGTTCGACCAAGGTAAAGCCACGGACATATGTTGGGCTCGGTTCCAGCCGTGTTTCTGAATGAATCACTCCAAGTCCCAGTTACCAATATCCGTATTTGCACCTTCACCACCGGTCACGCCATCTGAACCCAGTGAATAAAGATCAAAATCCCCATGGCTTCCAGGCTGCAAATAGAGATAAGGATTACCCCAGGGGTCTTTCGGGATTTTTTTCACATACCCTCCCTCTTTCCAGTTCGCCCCCGAGGTGAGACTGCTCGGTCTGGAAACCAGCGCTTCAAGCCCATCATCTGTTGTCGGGTATTTGAAATTATCCAATCGGTATAGATCGAGGGCAGATGCCAATGCCCGAATATCCTGTTGCACGCGCGCGGTACGCGCCTGATCTGGCCGGCTCATGATTTTTGGCACGACAATAGCCGCCAGAATGCTCAAGATGACGACCACCACCATAATTTCTACCAGGGTAAACCCTGAACTTCTGACCAGCTGAGTCCTTCCGATATTGCGCTTAAATGACACCAGACACTCCTTAGATTCCTTTTGCCAGATTGAATACTAACCGATACTCTGTTCAAGCAATAGTAAATAATCTTCTAACTAATTTAAATACTACCTCATAAAGAGTGGTATAAAAGGCTTTTTTTTCGTACCATTATCATGCTTGATCCGTAGATAGGAATATAAGTTATTTGAGGCTATCGCAAGCTGATTCGGATTATAAAATATACCAGTAATTTCGATGAGTTAGGTGAGATTCCGTGTAATGCCAGCCAATTGCCGTATGCATTTTTGACTCGGCCTCGCTGTCTGCCAATCAACTGTTTATCAAGGAACGTCAAGACAGTGCCCCAATATTCAGCAGGAAATATAACTCACAATCGACTGATCACAGTCGCCTCGGCGGTAGCATTTGGGTTTGCTTGCTTTCAATTGGCGGTTCAGTTCATTCCCGAAAGTGGGGCCGTTACCACACCCACGCCAGCAGTTAACAGCAGCGCATCGCCCGATAAACTGCCAACACCCAATTATGACGAACTCGCAAATTGGAATTTGTTCGGCAACCCAAAAGTAAAAACTAAAGCCAAAAAGGTTGTTCCAATTGTCGCCCCTGAAACACGTTTAAAACTTGAGCTTCAGGGCATTGTTTACAGCAACCCACCAGCGGATGGAATTGCCATTATTTCAGAACCTGGAAAACCACAAAAGACCTACCATTTGGGTGACGCTCTCCCAGGGAATGCGACGCTTTATGCTCTGGAACAAGACCATGTGATTCTACAACGAAATGGCCGGCATGAGACACTCACACTCCGAAAGTCGCCTGATATGCAGACACCTATGAATGAAACAACCGTCCAATCGGATCTACCCGTGCAACGAATGCAAGTAAGTACCGATAAAAAAATAATCTGATCCCCTATGCAACCATACCAAGCGCCTCAGGTATTGAGCATCAGGATCGACAATAAAAAAAGGATTGATTAATGCAGTTCAGATTGCTTACCGGCATTTTGCTTCTTTTGCTCTCCAGTTTCATCCTCGCACAAGAGGAAGACAATATGACCCTCAACCTCAATGATGCGGACATTCGGGCATTTATCACCACCGTATCGGAAATGACAGGGAAGAACTTCATCATTGACCCACGGGTAAAGGGCAGAGTTACCGTTGTTTTCTCTACGCCCACCACTCGCGAAAATATATACGATATTTTTCTTTCCGTTTTGAAAGTGCATGGCTTTTCCGCTATTCCCAGTGGAAACGCCATTAAAATCGTCCCCGATGCAGGGGCCAAACAGGACAACATCCCTACGGTATTGGAAAATGCCGAAAATAGGGATAACGATAAGCTACTCACCCGTGTGGTTCAGGTTAATCATGCAGATGCTACACAACTCGTTACCATTTTAAGGCCACTCCTGCCACAACATGCGCATATCGCCGCACATCCGGGTAGTAATACATTAGTCATTGCCGACACGGCTGCAAATGTAAACCGTATAGTGACTATTATTCACCGGATAGACCAAGCCAATAACTTCGGCATTCAGATCATAAAACTTAAGCATGCACAAGCTAACCAAATGGTACAAACACTCAAACCGCTCATCCAGGAAGATTTAGCCAAAACAAAAGGCATTGCTCAAAACCAAAGTATCACGGCGGATGAAAGAACCAACAGTTTGATACTGAACGGTGATCCCAATTGGCGGCTCAGTGTGCGCCAGATTATTTATCAACTAGACTCGGTGATCGAGAACGAAGGAAATACAGAAGTTATCTATCTCCAATACGCGAATGCCAAAGAGCTTTCAGACGTGCTCAAAGGTGTTGGTGATAAGATGATCAAGAACGAGCAGGGAAAAAATAGTGGCACGACTAATATTAATCCCTTCGACATACAGGCTGATGAGACAACAAACGCCCTCGTCGTCACCGCGCAGCCTAACCTGATGAAGTCCCTTAAAGGGGTAATTCAAAAACTCGATATCCGTCGTGAGCAGGTACATATAGAAGCCATAATTGTTGAACTGAAAGATGATATGGCCATTGAACTGGGTATCGAGTGGCAGACCGCGATCCCATCAAACGGCGTCTTCGCAGGAAGCCGTGTACCACTGACAGGCACCACAGGTTCAAGCATTGGATCCTTTCCCGACACCATCGGCAACGGCATCAGCTTCGGCTACTTTTCCGGGGGAAGTATCCGGGCATTGTTAAAGGCTTTCAGTTCAAATGGTGACAATAACATTTTGTCAACGCCCTCGCTGGTCACCCTGGATAATGAAGAAGCCTCTATCCATGTCGGCCAGAATGTACCTTTCGTCACGGGCCAATTCACCAACAATGACAGCAACGCCGGTGCCAACCCCTTCCAGACGATTGAGCGTCACGATGTGGGTATCAAGCTGAATGTGACGCCACACATCAATGATGGTAACACCATCAAACTCAAGATCGAGCAGGAGGTATCCAGTGTGGAGCCTGGGACTTCGTCCGAAGGGTTGATAACCAACAAGCGAGCAATCAACACCACGGTCCTGGTGGATGACGGAGAGATAGTCGTGCTGGGCGGTTTGATTGACGACACTTTGAGTGAGACGCAGTCAAAGGTACCCGTATTGGGTGATCTACCATTGCTTGGGGTTTTGTTCAGTAATAAACGAACCGTCCATGAAAAGAAAAATCTGATGGTTTTTTTACGTCCACAGATACTCCGTGATAAATCCGCAAATCGAAATCTAGCGAAACAAGAGTACACGCGGATTAGAAATAACCAACTGCAAAACCAGGAAGATGGGGTACAACTGATACCTTATGAAAAACCGCCTTTGCTTCCTGAGATAACCCCCAATCCCGACATTAAAAAGGAAGATGCTGCCCCCCCTACCCCGGAGTTCGAGAATGTTCAGAAAAGCGCGTCGAAGCCTGGCACGAAAGATTCTGATAATTTTCATCTCACCTTCCCCTCTTCAGTCGATCGGGGATCAGATAATCAGCAGATTTTTCTAGACTATTAACAGCAATGGATCGAGCGCTTGAGCACCAGACCACGATGTCTACTTCCATACCTTATGGCTTTGCCAAGCGCCACAAGATTCTAATCAATACTCAAAATGAATCAGAGGCGACGATTACTATAGTAAGCAACACAACCGCCCAGGCCATTCTGGAAGTACAACGCTATCTTTCTGTTCCGCTGAGATTTGACACTGTTGACCAAGCGGCATTTGAGCGACTACTACAAACCATTTATGAACATGGATCCGGCCAAGCCCAACAGATGGTAGAGACTTTGGGGGATGATCTCGATCTCACCGACATCGCCCTGACACTGCCGGAGCCGGAAGACCTGCTGGAGAGTGCCGATGAGGCGCCGATTATCCGATTGATCAATGCATTATTGGCTGAAGCGATCAAGGAGAACGCCTCTGACGTCCATATCGAACCCTATGAAGACAAATTGGCCATTCGATTGCGGGTTGATGGGGTGCTACGTGATATTTTGCATCCGCAACGTGCGTTGGCACCCCTTCTGATTTCGAGAATCAAGGTAATGGCGCGGCTCGATATTGCAGAGAAAAGGCTTCCACAAGATGGCCGAATCTCTCTTCGCATAGGAGGACGTGCTGTCGACGTCAGGGTATCCACCCTGCCGGCCAGTCACGGAGAAAGGGTGGTGCTTAGGCTATTGGATAAACAGGCGGGTAAACTCGATCTTCCGTATTTGGGCATGGAAGGTACCGAGTATGAAACGGTAAAGCAGCTAATCCGCCGACCCCATGGCATTATTTTGGTTACCGGACCTACCGGTTCAGGAAAAACCACTTCCCTCTATGCAATGCTTTCCAAGCTCAACGAGCGAAGCCGAAATATCCTTACGGTAGAAGACCCGATCGAGTACTATCTCGATGGTATTGGTCAGACTCAGGTCAACACCAAGGTTGATATGAGCTTTGCCAGGGGATTACGCGCGATTCTTAGGCAGGACCCGGACGTTGTCATGGTAGGCGAAATTCGTGACTTGGAAACCGCCGAGATTGCAGTACAGGCCAGTTTAACCGGCCACCTGGTACTTTCCACACTTCATACCAATACAGCAATTGGTGCTATCACCCGTTTACGGGACATGGGTATCGAGCCATTTCTTCTCTCGTCGAGCCTTATTGGTTCTATCGCACAGCGGCTCGTTCGAAAACTCTGCGATTCTTGCAAATCCGCTTATACGGCTGAAGAGACTGAACGCAAATTGCTCATGGTACCCGAGACCGCCTCTCCTTTGACACTCTACCGTGCGGAAGGCTGTCCGAATTGCAATCATCTCGGATTCAAGGGCCGGGTAGGTATTTTCGAGGTTTTCAGCCTGAATGATGAACTGCGTAATATGATCCATAAGGGTGCTGGGGAACATGCGCTGGAGAAAGCGGCCAGAATCCACTCTAAAGGCATTAGGGAGAATGCACGCAGTCTAGTGCTTCAAGGCAAAACAAGTCTTGATGAAATCCTTCGTGTCACGCATGAAGAGTAACCCATGGCGGCATATGAATACCAAGCCCTGACTGAAAAAGGGAAAAAAATAAAGGGATTTGTCGAGGGTGATACACCTCGCCGGGTCAGACAGACCCTGCGCGAACAAGGACTAGCCCCCCTGTCTGTTGAATTGGTGAAAAAAAATGGTGCGCGCCAGGGGGATAAAACCGACAGCAGCCGAATAAGCATCAAAAACCTCTCCCTGTTGACCCGACAGCTTGCCGTCCTGGTGCGTTCTGGACAACCACTCGAAGAGGCCTTGCTGGTGGTTGCCGAACAAACAGAAAATAGTCGAGCACGTAGATTAATCACCAGCCTTCGCACGAAGGTTTTAGAAGGGCAAAGCCTTTCCCACGCCATTGATATGTTCCCGAACGCATTTCCTTCCCTCTATCGCGCCACTGTAGAGGCGGGTGAATCTTCTGGGCAACTGGATGATATTCTTGAACGCCTTGCAGTGTATTTGGAAAACCGCGAGCAGACTCGCCAAAAGCTCCAACTTGCAATGATCTACCCCGTTCTTCTAACTGGGATATCATTTCTTGTCGTGCTTGGATTATTGACCTTTGTCGTGCCTGAAATCGTTGGAGTCTTCAATGACCTGGATCAGCAGTTACCGGCACTGACTCAAGGGTTGATCACATTAAGTGAATTACTGAAGGCCTATGGTATTCACCTTCTCATAACTATTGCTCTACTTTGGGTTTTACTGAAGCAACTACTAAAAATAAAAAGCCTCCAGTTAAAATTACATCGTATTCTGCTTAAACTGCCACTTATTGGTAAATTTTCCCGTGGCACCAACACCGCCAGCTTTACCCGTACGCTTGCTATATTGACCGGCAGCGGTGTAGAACTGTTGGAGGCTTTACGTATCGCAGGGCAAGTCACCCCAAATCTGGCCATTAGTGGTGCCATCAAATCAGCCGCGATCAAAGTACGTGAAGGGGGGATGCTCAGTAAGGCCCTCGCTCAGAGCAGACTCTTTCCCCCCATTACTGTCCATTTGATAGCAAGCGGTGAAAGCAGTGGCCAACTTGCAGAAATGCTCGAAAGTGCAGCGCTAAATCAGGAACGCGAGATCCAATCATTTACCGAAATGACGCTAGGAATATTCGAACCGGTACTGATTCTGGTAATGGGCGGGGTCGTGCTGACCATTGTAATGGCAATACTGATGCCGATATTTGAGATTAATCAGCTGGTCAATTGAGGGACGGCTATTCGTCACGAGGAAATCAGCGCTATCGGCAAAACAGACCTGTCGGTTATTCCCGCGCTGGAGGTAGTGTTCATAATTCTGTGTCATTTCTTTACCATAGTGCAAAAAGGAATGACTGATGACAACACAAAAACCCAACTTTAATATGGAAGCCGCCATCAAAGCCCTGCGTGAAGGCAAGGACCTCACCGGCAAGGATGGTGTA
>NZ_JAQGEI010000063.1 GCF_029017505.1 Sedimenticola hydrogenitrophicus | reverse complement strand
GCAGCGTGACGCCGGTGACGTCGACACCCGCACTTTCATTACCGTCCGGATCAAACACTGTCACACGTATGGCGTGTCCCGAGGCGGGCGACAGTCCGGTGATGGAATGGCCGGTGGTGCCCGCACCGAGCTCCACGGGCGGATTGGCATCCACGTACACGCGGTACCCGGCCACGTCTGTGTCGCCGGAAGCTGTCCAGTTGACGGTCAACCGGTCGGCGAAGGAGTCAACCTGGAGATTGGTTACCTCCGCCGGGGCGACGCTGTCCGCGGGCGTGACGCTAACCGGGGTGACACTGCTCACCGCGTTGTTCAGTGTGTCGGACGCCACCACCGCGAAGTAGTAAGCCTGCCCGCGCTCCAACCCGTCGGCGGTGTAGCTCCTCTGTCCGGCTGGTACAGTGGTGAGCGCCGTCGCCGCAGCCGTGTTCGCAAAAGGTGCGGCGGCGATATAGACCGTGTAGTGTTGAATATCGTTGCCGTTGGCCACCTCGTCGTAGCCGCTCCAGTCGAGCGTGACCCGAGTCCCATCGCCCACTCCGTCGGCCGTCACCGGCACCGGTCCCGGCGCGGTGTTGTCGAAGGTGATGCGCACCACGCTGGGCACACTCTCGTTGCCCGCCTGATCCCGGGCGGTAAAGGAGAGGGTGTTGAGCCCAGTGGCAAGCGGCACCGTATAGGACCAGCTGGTTCCGGCGGTGTTGGACACCACCTGCTGGCTGTTCAGCTGGATGGCGCTGTAGGCCTCCTTGGTGCCCGAGACCAGTTGCTGGTTGATATTGGTCACCGCGGGCGGCTCGTTGACCACGGGTGCCACCGGGGGCATCTGATCGATGGTGAAGGTGCCCGCAAAGGGCGCCGATTGCAGGCCGACGGCATCCCGAAGCTGCGCGGTGATCTGGAACACGCCTTCGACGAACTGGATGTCCGGCGTGAACACCACCTTGGTCGAGCTTGAGGAGAGGACGCCGGTCAACGGCACGCCGTTGCGCGCCACGCTCACTGTGGAGCCCCCCAGATCCAGACCGCTGCCGCTCTCGGTATATCCAATCAACACCGACGACGGCACGGAATTAAGATAGCTGTTGCTCGCTGGCGTGATGCCGCTGATCACCGGCGCAATGCTGTCGACGAAGAAGCGCACTGTGACGGAGGCGGAGCGGTTGCCGCCGGCATCCCGGGCGTGGACAACGACGTCGTTGGCCCCCTGGTTCAGAGTCAGGCTGGTGTTCCATGGCCCGCTGCCCACTGCGGCGATCTGCATATCGTTGATCCAGATCGAGGTGTTATCCTCCCGCATGCCTTCCAGAGTTACGGTGTTGGTCGGCACGTAGTTTATGGTAGGGGCAATCGGGTGGTTGGTGATGGCGGGCGGATCCGCCTGCAGCTCGAATGAATACGCATTGGTGGCCGGGTCCATCAGGTTGCCGTCCACGTCTGAGACACCGCTGACATCGACCCGTAGCGTTCCCTTCATGGCCGTGGTGAGCGTGATGGGCGGTGTCGTGTAGGTATCGTTGGGATGGACCGTTGTCGACCAAGCCCCGCCACCGGCTACGGTGGGGCTGGTCCCCTCTAATGCCACGATGGCAACTTGGATGCCACCGGTGGTTTCGACGGTGCCGCTGAACTGTAGGATGACCCGATACTGATCGGTGGCTTGAACCGGGCTTGCCATGTTGCCATGGGCATCAATCACGCGCGGTTGCACCGTATCGCTCAAGGTCAGCGAAACGGTGTTGTTGATGCTGTTTCCGACGGTATCGGTCAGTTGCAACGACGGCGTTACCACCTCACTGCCGCTGATAGTGAATCCTTCGGTCACGAAGACCGTCACCTGGGTGAAGGTGGTATTCCAGTTGATACGGTTCACCGTGCCGTATAGCAGGCCCGCCGGGGAAAGATTGGCGTTGGCCTCTGTGGTATTGTTCGACAGCGAACCGGGGATCATCGGTTCGTTGAAGGTGAACGCGTAACTGTCACCCACCGAGACGCCACCATCGCCATTCGCGTCATCGAATTTCACGCTGAGGAAGGACGGAGGCGTATAATCGCGCCCGGCCAAGAGGCCTGTGCCGGTCACCGAGTTTCCGCCCACGTCGGTCACGAAGCTGCTAGGGATGACACGCTCATCACCCTTGATCGTGAAGCCCGCCGTCACCTCCACGGTGAGTTCGCGGCGATCGACACTCCAGGTCACAATGTTGAGATCGCCGTAGCGCATCCCGCCTTCCGGCCACAGGTGGGCGTTGGCCTGGGTGGTGCCGGTATTGACGACGATGGTGTCCATCGCCTCGCTGAAACGAAACACGAAGCGATCACCCAAGGTTAGGTTGGTACTGTTGTCGGAATCCAGCCAATCAATTCCCGCCAGAGCGGGTGCGACGGTATCATTCAAAGTCAGTGTCTGACTGCCAACCGTGAAGTTGTTGAATTTGTCCTTGAGCCCGACCGGGGTGACGGTTTCCATGCCGGTGATGGTGAAGCCCTCCGTCACCGTGACGATGACGGTCGTTTCATCTGCGCTCCACCGGCTCTGATTTGTGGTGCCGTAAGCGAGATTCCCGGTAGGCGCAAGATTGGTGTTGGCATCCGTGGTGCCGTCGGCCACGCCGCTCGTGTCCATGGGCTCGGAGAAATTGAAATGGTATTCATCGCCTACGCTCAGCGTGCCGCTGCCGTCCACGTCGTTGAAAGCGACACTCTCGAACTTGGGCGGCGTGAACTCGATCACCTCCTCCATGAGCCACACTTCTGGCACCGCGGCGCGCAGCGACGTGGTGAGATTGTCGTGGATGAACTGCAGGCGTAGGTCGCCCGCGCCGTAATAGGCTTGGGGGATGGAGAACTCGTACTGAACGGGAGACCCGGTCGGCATCTGCATCGCGGGATGCACCGGATTGTCCGCGCCGTCGACGATGCTTTGCAGCACCGCCGCCGTATCGCCGTTGAAGTAGCTTATGCGGATCTTGTAGCGCTTGGCCGGGTCCAAGCCGCTGTAGTCGAGGATGACCCGTTCGGCGTCCCACGCCATTGTGCGGTCCGGGTGTTGGCCCGCGGCAGCCCACTCATCTGACAAGACACCCTGAATAAGGACCGGCTCCGCCATAGGGCCGCTGCTGGAGCTTGCTGCTGCGCTCAGGTTCTTGTAGGAGAACTCCGTTCCAACGGTGGTCTGGTACGGTGCGTAGGTGACGTTGTCGCTGACTTGGTTCCCCGTTCCGAGTGCATTAGTGGTGCCGTGATAGGGGCCGCTACCATCAGCATCCCCCCACCACGATTGGCTGGCATCGATGACGTTGCCGGTAGAGTTGCGCAGGCCGTATGCGCGGTTGACGAATATCTGGTTGTTTGTGGCCGTAGCCCTCGCCCCGTCGACGACCTCGATGCCGTCGGACAGATTGGTCGAGATCCGGTTGAAGGAGATAGTGGGGTTGGACGCCGCGCGCTCTACGCGTATACCGTCCTGGGCGTTGCCCCAGATGCGGCTGCCGATGATCGCCGGCGACGCTTCATAGATTCGTATACCGTTGGTTGAGCTGTTGGAGATCTCGCTGTTCTCCACGGTGATGTCGCTACGATAGAAATAGAGTGCACCACTACCATTGGAACCGGCATAGCGGACCTTGACGTGATCGACGACGGAGAACACATCGAATAAAGAGTCACCGAAGGTGATCCCTCCCCAGTTACCGTTAACAGGCGCGGTGTCACTGCCGTTGCCGTTGGTGTCGCCGCCCGCGGTATCATCATGAATGGAGGTGAAGATGATCTTCTCCTCAACACTTCCGTCTGCTACCAGCGCGCCGTCCACAGAGATCCCCGCACTACCGGAGAACTTAACGATAACCCCTGGATCAACGGTCAGCACCAGAAATTGCGGTATGTGGAGATTGTTGCTGCCGTAAACGACGTACTCCCGGACCTCGTCAGCCATACCTTGTGCCCACGCGCGCAGATGCGTGTCGGACTGTATTGTATTTCCGTGAATACCGATGTAGCGCAGGGTGTTAGGCGTGACGGTATTGGTATCATCCGGCAGACCACTGGCCGGCACGAGCATCGATACGTTATTGCCCGTGATGGTGTTGCGGACGATTGGATGGATATCTCTGGCATCATAGAAGTAGATGCCGTGGTTGCTGTTGTCGGTGATCTGGTTGTCCTCTATCGTCGGTGTCGAATACCGGGCATAGATACCGTGGGCATTGCGGCTGATGATATTGTCCTTGATCAGCAGCGAGCCATGGTAGGCGTAGATACCGTGGCTGGCATGGTCGATGACCGTGTTGCCTTCGATGGTTGGCGCACTTTCTCTGCTGTAAATGCCAATATGGGAGCCATCGCTGATGCTGCTGTTCAGCACGGTGGCGCTGCTCTGATAGAGATAGAGCGTACCGACGGTCCCGGCATTGTAGGCGCCACCGTAGCGGATCACCGCCTGCTCGATCCGCGAGCCGCTGCTGGCAGCGCCCTCCAGGCTTATCCGGCTCCAGTAACCCGGTGTGCCCGTGCTCGGCCCGTTGCCGTTGGTATCGCCTCCGTACTGGTCGTCGCTGAAAGAGGTGAACACCACCGGGTTGCCGTTCTGGCCTTGCGCCAGCAGCGTGCCATTGACGGTCATGCGCCGCGACCCACCGAACTTCACGATCACGCCCGGTTCGATGCGTAGCGTCACCCCGACGGGTATCGTCAGATCACCGGTCACGACAAACACACCGGCTTTCAAGGTGGTATCGGTTGAAAAGGTACCATTCAGGGATACGTACTCGCTCGAGCTGCCCGTAGGGGTCAGAGATACCGATACGCCTGGGCTCTCGTTCGGAACTTCATCGACTGTGGTCAACTTGAACGTGTAGGTCTGATTGGCGGTCAAACCTGTCACTTGGTAGTTGCGACTGTCCTTGTTCAAGCCAAAGTAGCCGCCGTTGTTGTACACCGGCGCATTGTTGCCGAAGCTGGCTCCGCCGTCGATGGAGAGATAGAGCCGCTGCTCGCGTAAATCCCCTTCGCTGTTGGTGCTGCCCGACCAGGTGAGATACGCCGAGACGTTGCCGCTACCGTCCTGCGCCGCTGTGGCAGCAAAATTGCCAATATCTTCGGGGGCCGTCGTGTCCGCGACATCGCTGCTCAAGTAGGGGCCGCCCTTGATGGAATCGCTGCCATTGCTGGCCTGGTCGACGGTACGAACCATGTAGTAATAGACCACGTCCGCTACCACGCTGGAATCGTCAAAGCGTGTGGTTCCGGCTGGGACTTCACCCAGTTTCGACAGTGACCCGAGAGCCCCATCGCTGCGATAGACTTCGTAGCGTGCCACGTCGTTGCTGCCGGCGCCATCGTCGGCAGAACGAGTCCAAAGCACGCTTAACACTCCGCTGCCCTGCTCCACACCCACCCCGGCCACCGCGGCCGGGGCCGCGGTGTCGACGGTTACGTTGAGCGGACCGGTGGTGGTGCGATTCCCTGCCTCGTCGGTGGCACGGACATGCAGGGTGTAGCTGCCGGATACGGGGTTGTCCCAGCGATAGAACCATTGCCCCGTGGTGCTGAGGGTGCTGACCGGGTGCCACTGAATGGGACCGCCGTTAGCCTGTACCCCGACTTCGACGGCCATAATACTGGAATCGGCATCAGTCGCGCTGCCTCCCACCAGGTGCTCACCGGCACCCAGCAATTGACCATTGATAGGAGCGTCGATCTGGACGACGGGCGGAATCATTTCGCTTGCCGACAACTTGAGCAGATGAACGTCGGAAACCAGCGCCCTGGGTCCGGAGACCGCTGTGAAATTCAGCGACAGGTTGCCGGAGACGATTGCGCCACGCGGAATCAGGTAGGCGTAGCGCGTGGGGTTGGTGATCGGCAAGGGTACGGGTTCATGGATCACCATACCGTTGCCAGTCGTCAGCTTCTGCACTGTGCCGCCGGCATCATTGCTAAGGTAGGTGACAACAAGCAGGTATGCTGCGGCATCCGACAAGCCTGAATAGTCGGCGGTAATGCTCTTGTTTCCGATGTCATGGAGGAACGTCTGGTACGGCGCGCTGCCCCACTCGCTGGAGGCGGTACCGGTGAGCTTGGGTGTAATGATGTTGTAGCCGTAGTGGTAGGTACCGCCCGCGTCAAAGTAGCTGTACTCGGTGCCATCGGTGCGGTAGTCATCGCCCAGCGGGCCGGCGATCACCACCTTCTCACTGATCTCGTCGCCGCTGCCGC
Organism: Sedimenticola hydrogenitrophicus; assembly: GCF_029017505.1. Lineage (GTDB taxonomy): Bacteria > Pseudomonadota > Gammaproteobacteria > Chromatiales > Chromatiaceae > Sedimenticola > Sedimenticola hydrogenitrophicus_A. The sequence goes on along the minus strand of NZ_JAQGEI010000063.1, from coordinate 5,362 downwards.
CGTAGCTGCCGCCGGGCCCGTCGACCGCACCCCACCAGTTGTCGGTCGCCTCCACGTTGTGGGCGTTCCCCGCGGCGTTGCGGATGCCGTAACCGGCATTGGCGAACACCTCGCTGCCGGTCACCGACACGTTCGCCCCGGCCGTCACTTCCACCCCGTCGTCAAAGTTGGCGTAGATGCGGCTCGCCGTGACCGTCGGACTGCCACTCGACTCGAAGCGCAGCCCATCGCCCGCATTGCCCCATGCCATCACACCCGTCAGCACCGGGCTCGCCTGATAGACCCGCAGCCCGTTCGTGCTGGAGTGGCTGAGCTCGACCTGCGTGAGCTGTGGGGCGCTGCGGTAGGCGTAGACGTTGCCGTTGCCGCTGCTGCCCCCGTAGCGCACCACCGCCTGCTCGAGCACGCTGCCGCTCGACTGGTCGCTGAAGTAAAGCCCCTGCCAGTCGCCATTCGCCGCCTGGCTCGCGTAGCCATCGGCATTGAAATCCCCGCCGTAGGCATCGTCGCGGTGCGAGGTGAAGGCGATCGGCGCGCCCGCCGTGCCCACCGCGTCCAGAGTGCCATGGACCGTCAGCCCCGTGTTGGCGGCGAACTTCAACGCCACGCCCGGCGCCAGCGTCAGGCGCACCCCGCTGTTGACCGTCAGCGTCGTATCGAACTGGTAGCGGTTGAGTACCTGCCCATCCTCCGCGCTCTGCACTCCCAGTGTCAGGTCCCGGGTCAGCCCCCCGCCCAGGATCCACAGCCCGTTGATCTCGTTGGGCACCAGCACGTTGCCGCCGCTGGCCACCGCATCATCGTTTACGTTCGGCACCGCACTGAGCGGCAGCCGTGCCGCACGCTTGTTCCCCGTGATGGTGTTGCCGCTGATCAGCGGCGCACCGCGGTAATCCACGTGGTAGACACCCCACTCACGGTTGTCCTTGATCTGGTTGTCCTCCAGCGTCGGGGTCGCATACTGGGCGTACACCCCGTGCAGGTTGCGACTGATGGTGTTGCCCCGGATCAGGGCCGAACCTCGGTCGTCATAGATGCCGATGCTGGCATTGTCGGCGATCGTGCTGCCTTCGATGCGCGGCGCACTCTGGTAGCTGTGGATCCCCACGTGCGATCCCTGGCTCACCTCGCTGTTCACCACCGACACGTTGGCTCGGAACAGGTACAGGTTGCCTTCGTTACTCCGGCCCCCATAGCGCACCACGGTGTGCTCCAGGCGAGTCAGGAAGTCGATCACCGAGTCCTGGAAGTAGATCCGTGCCCAGTCCCCCGGCGCACCCTGACTCGGACCGTCACCGTTGGTGTCCCCGCCGACGCTGTCGTCGCGGTAGGAGGTGAAGACGATTTTGTTCTCCGCCGTGCCGATGGCATTGAGCGCACCGGCGATGGTCATGCGGGCATCGACACCGAACTTCCAGATCACGCCCGGCTGCAGGCGCAACGTCGCGCCGGAGGTCACGCCGACGGTGCCGTTGAGCTGGTGATATACGAGCGCCGACGAGAGGGTGACATCGCGCGCGAGCCCGTTGCCCAGGATCTCCAGCTGATTGAGGGTGTTCGGCACGAGGGTGTTGCCGGCCTCCGGGCCCGGCAGCGCCGAGGCCGGCAGCCGCGCCGGCTTGTTGTTGCCGGTGATCGTGTTGCCCGTGATCTCCGGGACACTGCGTGCGTCGACGTTATAGAACCCGTAGCCGGTGTTATCGGTGATGGTGTTGCCATCAACCCGCGGTGTGCTGTAATGCGCGTAAATGCCGTTGGCATTGCGACTGATCGTGTTGTCTTTGATCAGCAGTGAGCCCAAGTAGGAGTAGATACCGTGGCTGGCATGATCGATGATCGTGTTGCCTTCAATGGTTGGCGAGCTTTGATTGCTGTGGATACCCACGTGGGAACCATCGCTGATGATGCTGTTCAGCACCGTGGCATTGCTCTGATAGAGGTAGACTGTGCCGGCGGTCCCGCTATTGTAGGCGCCGCCGTAGCGGATCACCGCATGCTCGATCCGCGAGCCGCTGCTGGCACCGCCCTCCAGGCTTATCCGGCTCCAGTAACCCGGCGCGCCCGCGCTAGGACCGTCGTCGTTGGTGTCGCCGCCGTACTGGTCGTCGCTGAAGGCGGTGAACACCACCGGGGTGCCTTCCCGGCCTTGCGCCAGCAGCGTGCCGTTGACGGTCATGCGCCGCGACCCACCGAACTTCACGATTACGCCCGGTTCGATGCGCAGCGTCACCCCGGCGGGCACCGTCAGATCGCCATTGACGTGGTACACGCCCACCGCCCAGGTGGTGTCCGCGCTCAGGGTGCCCGAGACGGTGGTGTAGGCCGTGTCGCTGGGGATGAGGTTGCCGGTCTGGGCACCGGCACTGAGGTTCGCCGGCGAGGCCCCGTCCTGGGTCCGGATCCGGAACCGGTACCCGGTGCCGTTGTTCAGTCCCGTGGCCAGGTAGTGATCGGTGGCCTGCCCCAGGCTCAGGGTGGTGCCGTCATTGTAGGCCGGTGCGTTCGTGCCCCAGGTAGCACCGCCGTCGCCCGAGATATCAAGCGCCTGGTCGACCAGGTCGCGCGCCGAGTCCACGCTGCGGGTCCAGCTCAGGTACACGAGGCCGCTGCCCGGCGTGCCGCTCAGGTTGGTGACCTCTTCGGGCGGAGTGACATCGGAGAGCGTGTTGTCGATGGCCGCCACCGGGCCGTAGATGCCCGAAGGTGCGCGGTTGCCCGCCAGGTCCACCGCGACCACACGGTACTCGTAGTCGGTGCCGGTCACCGCCGCGGCATCGGCGAAGGCGCTGATCCCGGCCACCACCGAGCCCTGCTCGGCGAATGCCCCGCCCAGCGCCCGGCGCTCGATGAGGTAGCCGGCCACGTCGTTGCTGCCGGCTCCGTCGTCGGTCGACGGCGTCCAGCTCAGGCTGATGCTGCCGCCGCTGTCCTGGGGCGTGTCATGAACCGATACCGCGGTCACCGCCACCGGCGGCGCCTGGTTGACCACCACCGCCAGGGTGCTCGGCGACGCCTGCGTGTTGCCCGCCCAATCCGTGGCCCGGGCATGCAGGGTGTAGCTGCCGTCGGCCGGCAGACTCCAGCGATACCACCAGTTGGCGTCGCCATCCAGTTGGCTCACCGGGTGCCAGGCGATCGGGCCGCTGCCGCTGCTGACCCCGAACTCGACGTTCAGCACGCCGCTGCCCGTCGCGTCGCTGGCGCTGCCGCGGATCAACACCTCGCCACCGTTGAGGTGTGCGCCGGCGGCCGGTGCACTGAACGCTGCACTCGGTGCCGTGGTATCGGTCCCGTCGCGCGCCACCAGCCACACTTGAGAGACCGTGGCGCGATAGCCGTTCTCGCGGATGAAGTTCAGTCGCAGCTGGTTGCCGCTGTATGCCTCCGGCGCCAGCGCATAGCGGTACAGAACGGGCCCACCGCGCGGAACGACCACTGCCCCGTGGATGGCCTGCTCCACCCCGTCGGTCAGCCGCTGCACCGTGCCGCCGATCCCCGCGGTGTCATCCGGGTTGTAATAGGTGACCAGCAGGTCGTAGCGCCCGCTCGCGGCCAGCGTGCCGTACTCCAGGATCACCCGCTCGAAGTCGTAGAGCAACGACTGGGTGGCCGCGGTGCCGAACTCCGTGCTCGCCGTCCCCTGCGGGACCGACGGGCCCGCCAGGCTCCCCTCACTCGTGTTCGACCCGGCGTTGAAGTAGCTGAACGCCGTGCCGCTGCTGCGGTAGTCATCGCCCAGCAGGCCGGCGATCACCACCTTCTCGCTGATCTCGTCGCCACTGCCGCCGTAGCTGCCGCCGGGCCCGTCGACCGCACCCCACCAGTTGTCGGTCGCCTCCACGTTGTGGGCGTTCCCCGCGGCGTTGCGGATGCCGTAACCGGCATTGGCGAACACCTCGCTGCCGGTCACCGACACGTTCGCCCCGGCCGTCACTTCCACCCCGTCGTCAAAGTTGGCGTAGATGCGGCTCGCCGTGACCGTCGGACTGCCACTCGACTCGAAGCGCAGCCCATCGCCCGCATTGCCCCATGCCATCACACCCGTCAGCACCGGGCTCGCCTGATAGACCCGCAGCCCGTTCGTGCTGGAGTGGCTGAGCTCGACCTGCGTGAGCTGTGGGGCGCTGCGGTAGGCGTAGACGTTGCCGTTGCCGCTGCTGCCCCCGTAGCGCACCACCGCCTGCTCGAGCACGCTGCCGCTCGACTGGTCGCTGAAGTAAAGCCCCTGCCAGTCGCCATTCGCCGCCTGGCTCGCGTAGCCATCGGCATTGAAATCCCCGCCGTAGGCATCGTCGCGGTGCGAGGTGAAGGCGATCGGCGCGCCCGCCGTGCCCACCGCGTCCAGAGTGCCATGGACCGTCAGCCCCGTGTTGGCGGCGAACTTCAACGCCACGCCCGGCGCCAGCGTCAGGCGCACCCCGCTGTTGACCGTCAGCGTCGTATCGAACTGGTAGCGGTTGAGTACCTGCCCATCCTCCGCGCTCTGCACTCCCAGTGTCAGGTCCCGGGTCAGCCCCCCGCCCAGGATCCACAGCCCGTTGATCTCGTTGGGCACCAGCACGTTGCCGCCGCTGGCCACCGCATCATCGTTTACGTTCGGCACCGCACTGAGCGGCAGCCGTGCCGCACGCTTGTTCCCCGTGATGGTGTTGCCGCTGATCAGCGGCGCACCGCGGTAATCCACGTGGTAGACACCCCACTCACGGTTGTCCTTGATCTGGTTGTCCTCCAGCGTCGGGGTCGCATACTGGGCGTACACCCCGTGCAGGTTGCGACTGATGGTGTTGCCCCGGATCAGGGCCGAACCTCGGTCGTCATAGATGCCGATGCTGGCATTGTCGGCGATCGTGCTGCCTTCGATGCGCGGCGCACTCTGGTAGCTGTGGATCCCCACGTGCGATCCCTGGCTCACCTCGCTGTTCACCACCGACACGTTGGCTCGGAACAGGTACAGGTTGCCCTGGTTGTAGCGGCCTCCATAACGAATGGCGACATTTTCGATGAATGTAAGACTTTCGGTAACGGTGTCGTTGATGTAGATCCGCCCCCAGTCCCCTGGCGCACCCTGGCTCGGACCGTCACCGTTGGTGTCCCCACCGACGCTGTCGTCGCGGTAGGAGGTGAAGATAACTTCATTACCGGTGGCGCCACGGGCATCCAGCGCACCGCTGACGAACAGGCTGAACCCAGAGTTGAACTTGACGACAGCCCCCGACTCGACCGTCAGTATGATACCGGCTGGAACGGTGACGTCACCCGTAATACGATGAACATCACCCGATGACCACGTGGTATGAGCGCTGAGTGTTCCCGAGTGGTTGACAACTGCCGCAACCGCCTGGCCCCCGATCAGGCAAGCCAA
>NZ_JAQGEI010000062.1 GCF_029017505.1 Sedimenticola hydrogenitrophicus | reverse complement strand
AAACTCGCTTCGCTCAAACAAGGGCAGGCTTGAATCTGAAAAAGGGGCCAGATTCGAGGCGCCACCAAGATCGGCCAACAAGGCAGGCCAATCACTTACAGACCGGGTGAGCAGTTACGCCGGGTGAAGCTATTTCGGTTTAGTTAGGGTGGATAAGCGATAGCGCATCCACCATTGCCGCGGTGGATGCGCCTACCGGCTTATCCACCCTACAAAAGTACTTTATCAAATTGAAGTAGTACTAGCGCGGTAACCAGAAGGCGAAGAACAGCGTGAACAGCGCCACCCCGATCCAGAACAGCACAAAGCGCAGCCGCGCGCCCGAGCGGTAGCCCCGGTTCTGGAAGTGCGAGACGGCGCCGCAGTGCGGGCATTCGGCCACGTCGTTGGCGATTTTCTTGCCGCAGTAGAGGCAGTTGACCTGTGTATCGCTCATCGAAGCCTGTTTTCCTAATGACTGGTGCCCGCCGAGCGGGTCAGCTTGTTGTGCACGTTGTACTTGCCGGAGGGCTTTTTCATCGGCAGCCGCTTGACCTCCTCCAGCGTATGGGCATCGTAGATCACCAGCGCGCCGTCGTCATCCCAGATACTGACCAGGGCGTAGCGGCCGTCGCGGGTGAACTCGACATGGGCCGAGGTCTTTCCCGGCGCTGGTATCAGGGTCTTGACGATCTCCAGGGTCTGCTTGTCGATCACGTGCATCCGGTCCTTGTTGGGGCCGAAAAAGACATCCACCCAGGCGTAGGGGCTCTGCTCGTGGCTGCGCATGAAGAAGCCGGGACCGTCGGTCTTGATCTGCTTGATCACCTCCCAGTTCCTGGTGTCGATGATAGACACCTGGCCCTCCTTGATGTTCGGCGTGGCGAGCACGGTACGGCCCTGGTAGTTCCAGGTAATGCCCGAGCTGAGGTGGGGCATGCCGGGCAGGGCCACGTTGGCCACCGCCCGTCTCAGGTCCAGGTCCACCACCTGTCCGGAGCCGTTGCGGGTGGTGCCGATGATCTGGTCGTAGGCCTGGGTCATGAAGAAGTCGTCCAGATAGTCCTTGACGCGGATCCGGCGCACGGCGAAAGGTTGCTCCTTGTGGGCATCGCCCGACTCCTGGTTGTAGTCGTGCACCCAGCCGGAGAAGCCGGCCGGCGGCTCGTCCAGGTAACTGATCTCCCACACCTCGGGGATATCCTTGAGGGCGGCGACAAAGCTGTTGCGCGGATCGGCGGTGTAGACGGCGCTGACCCGGGAGCTGACGCCGTTTTCGTCCTTCGCCTCGATCACCTTCACCGGCGTCAGGTCGCGGGCATCCAGCACGGTGAGGGTGTGGGGCAGGTAGTTGGCGACGATCACGTAGCGGCCGTCATGGGAGACCGCCAGGTTGCGGCTGTTGATGCCGGCGCGCACCTCGGCCACATAGGTCAGGTTGAACACATCGAACTTGCTGATCCAGCCGTCGCGGGAGGCGAAGTAGATGTAGCGTCCGTCCTCGGCCCACTTGGGTCCGCCGTGCAGGGCGAAGCGGGTGGGCAGGCGGTGGATCGGCTCGAAGGTGTCGCCGTTGAGCAGGGTGGCGTGGTGATCGCCCAGCTCCACCACCATGAACAGGTTGTCGATATCGGCCTCGAACAGCGGCTGGTCGGGCAGCGTGCCGGGCGGATGATAGACCAGATGGCTGGCGTTGATCTGCGCCATGCCCCAGACCGGTACCTGTTCCAGGGGGGTATAGACCAGGTCCACCAGGGATTGAATCTGCGCCGGTTGCAGTTTGTCCGTAAAGGCCGGCATCTGGGTGGCCACCCGGCCGCTCTGTATCACCTTGAAGGCGTCTTTCTGGCGCAGCCGTTTCAGGTTCTGCGGCAGCAGTGCCGGTCCCATGATGCCCAGCCGGTCGGGCCCGTGACATTCGGCACAATGCTGTTTGTACAGGGCCGCGGTATCGGCTTGTGTCGGGGCGGCAATCAGGGGGGTGGTCAGCAGGCTTAGGGCTAGCGAAAGAATAATTCCGTAGTACAGAGGGCGTCCCTGGGCCATGCCGGCAAGGCACGCTTTGCAGGTAATGGCTGTTCCCTTGCCAAAAAGCGTAACGCCGTCGGCGTGGTCCAGGGGCGGCCGAATACAGGAACTTATTCTTTCGCAAGCCCTTAATGCCAGCGTAGTGAAAAATAGACGCTTCATTGGTAACTACTCAACCGATCTGTAAGTGATTGGTCTGCCTTGTTGGCCGATCTTGATCCAGCCATCGTGTGAGGCCGGCAAGGCAGGCCAATCACCCTGTGCATAGTTACTTTCATTGTTCGGCAGCGGCCGGCTGGTTGAGGCCGATCTCCTCATCGCTCAGGTAACAGGCGGGGTCCTCGGCCCAGGGATCGTTGGTGAGTTGCAGGGCGCGCACCCGGGTGTTGCCGCCGCAGATGTCGAAGTAGGCGCACTGCCCGCAACGCCCGCCCACCTGGCGCGGCGAGGCCTTGAGGCCCGCCATGATCGGGTCGGAGGTGTCCTGCCAGATCTCCGAGAAGGGCCGCTCCTTGACGTTGCCCAGGTTGTAGTGCCACCACATGGTGTCCGGATGCACGTTGCCCTGGTTGTCGATATTGGAGATGTTGACCCCGGAGCTGTTGCCGCCCCACTGGCGTAGCCTGGCACGAATGTGCGCGGCCTGCTGCGGGTAGTGGCGCGCCACCCAGTGCAGCAGGAACACCCCGTCGGCATCGTTGTTGCCGGTGACGAACTCACTCTTCTTGCCCGCCTTGACGTCGGCCAGGGCGCGCTCGAACAGCAGCTCCATGGCCCAGCGCGTGGTCTGCAGGAACACATCGGTCTCGCGGTTCTTGTTGCCGCGGCCGGCATAGTTGAGATGGGAGAAGTAGAACTTGTCGATACGCTCCGCGTCCATCAGCTCCAGCAGTTGCGGCAACTCGGCGGCGTTGTCCTGGGTCATGGTAAAGCGTAGCCCGACCTTGATGTCGCGGTCGCGGCACAGCCGCAGTCCGTGCATGGAGGCCTGGTAGGAGCCCTGCTTGCGCCGGAACTTGTCGTGGGTCTGTTCGATGCCATCGATACTGATGCCCAGATAATCGAAGCCGACCTCGGCGATGCGCTCGATATTGCGCTCGTCGATCAGGGTACCGTTGGTGGAGAGGGCGGTATAGAAGCCCATCGCCTTGGCGCGGTGGGCGATCTCATAAATATCCGGGCGCATCAACGGCTCGCCGCCGGAGAGAATCAGCACCGGCACGCGGAACTGCTTCAGATCGTCCATCACCCCGAACACCTGTTCGGTGTTCAGTTCATTGGGAAAGTCCTTGTCGGCGGAGATGGCGTAGCAGTGCTTGCAGGTGAGATTGCAGCGCCGGATCAGGTTCCAGATCACCACCGGGCCGGGCGGGTTGCGTTTCGGGCCCAGGGGTTTGGGGTCGAGAACCTCGTGCATGAATTGAGTGATGCGAAACATGGCGTACCTGAATGTTAGGGCCTGTCAATAAATAACGGTCACATCTTGCTGGTCTTTATCGTCCGCCTTCTGCGTTACGGCAAGACTTACATAGAACGATTATGCGCGCCTTGCCGTGCCTTGAAGGCAAACGAAAATCCTGCGCAATCTGTAACCGTTATTTCTTTCCAGGCCCTTATTTGTCGGAGACCAGGCGCAGGCCGGTCTTCTTGAGTATGCGGGAGCTGTAGAGAATCTCGTGACCGCGGTTGTCATCGCCCAGCAGCTGGGCGATCTTCTCGACTTTCTGCTCGACCTCCTGGCGGTCCCGGCCGTGGACCATGGCGAACAGGTTGTAGTTCCACTCCGGCTGGTGGCGCGGGCGCTGGTAGGCGTGGCTGACGAAATCGAGTTTTCCGATCAACTCGCCGTAGTGGCCGATCTTGTCGTCCGGTATGTCCCACACGGTCATGCCGTTGCCCCGGAAGCCGAGGGTGTAGTGGTTAGGTACGACGCCGATCCGCCGGATGATACCGCGCTCCAGCATGCGCCGGAAGCGCCGCATCACCTCTTCGCTACTGCTCTCCACCTGGGCGGCGATGGCGGCATAGGGCTCCGCCACCAGCGGCAGTCCGGACTGGGTGGCCAGGATGATGTGACGGTCGAGCTCGTCCAGGGTGATTGATGGTGTTTCAGTCATGGATATCAAACGCTCTGTTGCCAGTGGCAGGGTGGGGGCTTAAGGGCGCATTAAACCTCGAACCTGAGCCCGATGAAGAACTCCCGCAACTTGGGCATGTTGTAGACCCGGAAGCCGGTACGCTGTTCGATCTCCTGCAGCACCGCGCCGATGCGTTCCGGGGTCTCGGTGGCCAGTACGAACCACATGTTGAAGGCGTGGTCACGGGCGTAGTTGTGGGCCACCTCCGGAAAGGCATTGACCTGCTCGGCCACCTGCTCGAACTGGTCCGCGGGAATGCGCATGGCACACAGGCTCAGACCGCCGCCCAGGCGTTCGGCATGGTATAGGGGGCCGAAGCGCGACAGCTGCTTATGCTCCAACATGCCCTGCAGGCGCCGGATCAGCTCCTCCTCGGAGATGCCAAGCTCCCGCGCGGCCACCTGGTAAGGGCGTTCGCAGATGGGAAAGCCCCCCTGGTAGCGATTCAGGATGGCGCGGTCGATGGCGTCCGGCTCCGGGCTCATTGATAGCGGGCCCCGCGCTGTTTGAAGCGGCGGCCGCTGAACAGCACCTTATGCGGGATCTCCGCCAGTCCTTCACTGCTGATCAGCCGGTCGATATAGCCGAGCACCTTGTCGCGTTCCCGGCCGTGGATCATGCAGAACAGGTTGTAGGGCCAGTCGGGCAGGCGGCGCGGACGCTGGTAGCAGAGGGTGATGCAGTCCAGGGCGCCCAGCTTTGCGCCCACCTCATCCAGCCGCTCGTCCGGTACATCCCAGACCACCATGGCATTGGCGGTGTAGCCCAGCTCATGGTGTCGCACCACGATGCCGAGGCGCTTGATGACGCCGCCCTCCAGCATGGCATCGATACGCCCGATCACCGTCTCCTCGTCCAGCCCGATGCGTTGGCCGATCTCGGCGTAGGGGTGGCTGGAGAGCGGCAGGCCACCCTGGATCTCGGCGATCAGCCGGTAGTCCTGTTCGTTCAGCACCATAGCGGGAACCCCAGATCGATGTGGAACTGTTTCTGCAGCGGTAGGTAGAGGATCGGATAGCCGGTCTGGCGCTCCATCTCCGCCAGCACCTGCTCCAGGCGTTGTTGACTGGGGGCGGTGACGACGAACCAGAGATTGTAGCTGTCTTCGCGTTCGTAATTGTGATTGACCTCGGGGTAGGCGCTGATCTGGTCGGCCACCGCCGCCAGCAGCGCCTCCGGTACCGCCATGGCCGCCAGGGTGCTGGCGCCGACCTGCTTCGGCTTGAACACCGGGCCGACCCGGCTGATCACGCCCAGCCGCTGCAGGCGGTCGAGGATCTTCAGCACCAGGGCTTCGCTGGTTCCCAGCCGCCGGGCGATGTCCGCGAACGGGGTGGGCGAGAGGGGGAGACCCTTCTGGTACTCGTTCAGCAAACGTTTCTCCAGGTCGTTCAAGGCGATCGGATGGCCGTCGGAATTCGCCCGCCGGGTCCGCTTGATGGCCTGTTTGATGAGGGGTGCCGGAGTCGCCATGTCAGAGTCCTGTGGTATGGGCGCGTGCCGTGAAAAAGATACCGCTGGGCTTGGCGACCGGCAGGGTGTGGGTCAGCTGCAGCTTCCGGGTGTCGTACACCTGGACCTCATCCTTGTCTCGGATCGAGATCCACACCTCTTCGCCGCGCGGTGCAAACTCCATGTGCAGGGCTCCCTTGCCAGGTTTGAGGGTCTTGACCACCTTGAGTGTCTCGGTGTCGATCACCTGGATGGTGTCGTTGTCCGGAAAGGCGAAATTGACCCATATCTGCCGGCCGTCCGGGCGCGCCATGACGAATACCGGCTGGCCGTACACCGGGATTTTTGCCAGCGTGTTCCACTCGCCCCGCTCCACCACCAGCACCTGGTGGTGGCCGACGCCGGGTAGGAAGGCGCGGTTGCCGGCCATCGCCCAGCCCTCCAGGTGCGGCATCTTGTAGACCGGCAGCTTCTGCTCGCCCTTGCCGTAATCCTCGAGGATCAGCCGGGTTCCCCGCTCCGGGTGCCAGAGATCCAGCAGGGCAAGACCGTCCTGGCCGAACAGGCCGGCGATGTAATAACGGCCGTCCCGGGTGATCAGGGCATCGTAGGGAAGTTGTCCGATCTTCTCATGCTTCTGGATCACCGGGTTGGCCGGGTCGCTCATGTCGAGGATCCAGGTCTCGCCGGTGTCGTAGAGACTGTATACGAAACGCTGCTCCCCGGCGTCGACCAGGCCGACGGTCTTGGATCTTTTCTCGCTGTTGACCGGGGTCGCCGGGATATCGGCAACCAGGCGCAAATCGCTGGCGGCGAAGACCTTCACCCCGCCCGGTTCGTAGTTGGAAACGGCGATCAGATTACCGTCCTGAGAGATGGCACCGCCAATACTGTTGCCCCCCTGCACGATGCGATGGGTGATGGTGCCGCACAGGATATCCAGCCGGGTAAGGCCGCCGTCGCGGCCGAAGATGTAGGCGTAGCGCTCATCCGGCGAATAGACGGCCGAGGCGTGGGAGAGATCACCCAGGCCTTCGATGCGGAACAGGGCCCTATGTGCCCGGCGGTCGACCACCTGCACGCTGCCGGCCGCCCGCTCGATCACGATCCCCATATCCCCGGTGCCGCGGGTCAGGCATTCGGCGGATGCCTGGCCCGAATAGAGCAGCAGGGCGGAGAGCAGATAGCGCATCAACCTCATGGACGGATTCCCTGTTTGAGTTGTGTGGCCAGCCACTGGGCCTCGGGTTCGGAAATAAACGGCCGCCACGGCGGCATGGGTGTTCCCGGACGGCCTTGAATAATCGTCAGGGCGAGAAAATCAACCCCGTAGGGTGCCAGCCGTCGCGCGGTCAGGGCAGGTCCCAGGCCACCCTCCAGACGCATGCCGTGGCAGGAGCCGCAATCGTGTTTCAGCAGATAGCGCAGTTCCGCCTGACGCTGTGGCGGGACGTCCGCCGCGACCGCAGCGCTGCTGGCGGCGATCAGTAATGCGGTCATGACAGCGATGGTTCTTGGCATCAAGGCTCTCAACGTCTGTGGGTGGCGGATACCACGGTGATTTCAGCGCCTGCCTCGCCCGTTTCGCAAGGGTCATGAAGCGGCTGCCCGGTGTATCGCTGGGTAGGCAATGTAGCAGGAGTGAAGTGCGCTGAGCATTGACCTCTGTCAAATATCAACAGGAGCCAATTCAACGACTTACCTGATTACCCATCTAACTCAGCCATCATCAGGAAAAACCTTAGCCGCAAATAAACGCAAATGAACGCGAATAAGCCCGTTGGGGTTTGCAGGCCCACACAAACGGCGACAAACTTCGATGCCCGGGGATGCTGGTGAGGCACAGCCCGCATCAAGCCTTAACGCGAATGATGCAGTTCGCAAATTCACCTGCATCCGCCGCCGGCAAGCACCGTACCCTGGATGATGCCGCTATTCCCCAACAGGATAAACAGCGCTATTTGCGTTTATTCGCGTTCATTCGCGGCTTTATAAACGGTATCTGACCTTGGCGGAGTCGGGGGCTGTCGGTGAGAAGCGGATCGCAGGGTCCGCCGATCATCACTCGACCCGCACCGTTCCGGTCATCTCCGGATGGGGCCCACAGTGGTAGGGATAGACGCCTGGCTTGTCAAAAGTACGCTCATAGGACTCGCCCGGGAAGAAGTAGCCGGGTTCGGGGTCTCCCGCCTGTTCAAACCAGACGCTGTGATACTGCCGCTTCTCCTTGTTGCTCCAGCGCAAGGTGGTGCCGGCCGGGATGGTGATCTCCTGCGGAATGAACTGGTACTTGAGGATCTCGACTTCCGCCGTTGGCATTTCGCCGGCATGAGCGGACAGGCTGGTTGCCAGCAACCAGGCGGCTAACAGTCCTTTTGCTATGCGGTGCGGTTTCAGCTTTGTGCAGGTCATGACGCTATCCCGATACGTAGTGGTTTTATCCATACTAGGACTGATTCTAGAACAGAACCGGGGAGTTCGGATATCCGGTGGTTGTTTCCCTGGCAAAGCCGCCCCGACCATCCGGCTTGCCACCGTAGGGGCAGGCCCCTGTGCCTGCCCGTTCTCCGGGCAACCACGGGGGTAGCCCTTACACCAATCCTAGGCCTCCGCGGCATAAGTCCATCCCTGGACAAAAAAACGCGCCACTCCGGGGAGTGGCGCGTCAGGGATACTGCAGTTATGAACTATGGTTGATCACTGCTTGATGGCATTGATCTCCACGCCGTCCGCCGCGTTGTCGAAGCCGAGTTTGTAGCCCAGGCTGACATGGTGGAAACGGGCGTTGCTGAAGTCATCATGGATGGCAAAACCGAAGTTATAGACCTTGCCGGTATCCAGACTGATGTCGCCTGCCTGGTCCGATGTCAGCTTGCGCTTCAGGGTGACCACCCAATTGCCCGTCTCCTGCACTGCGTTGGCCTGGAACCCCTGGCCGCCGGACATGAAGCGCTGCTCCAGGATATAACCGTCTTCGGTCTCCCCTGTACCCGATTTGAAGCGCAGGATATCCATGAACTGGTGGGCTTCCATCGCGGCCTTGACTTCGTCGGCCGACTTCAGCTTGTCCCAGCCACCCCGTTTCTTGCCCCGTTTGCCCTGGATTTCGATGCCGGTGCGGCTCTCCTTCAGGTATTTGGTCACGCCCCCCTTGAGATCAAGCAGCTTGGCGGCGTCACTGCCGGCGAGGATTTTGGCTTCCGGCGTGTCCGGCATGCTATTCGCGTCCTGATGACAGGTCTGCCAGCACCCCGAGCGGTCCGCAAACTCCACGTCGTCGGTGGAGAACATCAGCGCCAGCTTGATCGGGTTTTCCGGATCCATCTTGCCGCCCTCGACGAAGGGTACCGGTACATGCCCGCCCTCCGGCCAGGTAAACCGCAGATAGAGGTTTTCATCGTCATGGGTGGATTCCACGGTCACCGGGATGCTGCCGCGTTTGCCGGGGATCGGAGTGGACTCGGCCTTGGCGCCGGAGACCATCTTCTCACCCATGTCGGCGGTCTCCTTGTCATGGCAGGTGGTGCAACGGTCGCCGCCCTTCAGGAGGGGACGCGCTCCACCGTGATCCTTGCCGGTCATGACCCATTCCATCGAGGTCTCGCCCGGATAGAACAGGGTGATGTCACGGCTGCCCGCCTTGCTCCAGTCCACATTGATCGCGCTACCGGTGGACGACTTGGGGGTGGGGACGGCGGCCTTCGCCGGTGCTGTCGCCACGGCCGTGGCCTCCCGTTTTACCGCATTTACTTCGGCCGCCTCGTTGTCCAGGCCCAGCTTGTAGCCCAGGCTGACATGGTGGAAGCGGGCATCGCTATAGTCATCGTGGATGGCAAAACCGAAGTTGTAGAGCTTGCCGGCTTCAAGGCTGATATCGCCGGCCTGATCGGATGTCAGCTTGCGCTTCAACTCCACCACCCAGTTGGCGCCCTCCTTGCGCGCATTCACCTGGAAGCCCTGGCCGCCCTGCATGTAACGCTGATCCAGGATATAGCCGTCCTCGGTGTTATCTGTCCCCGATTGGTAACGCAGCAGGTCCATGAACTGGTTGGCTTGCATTGCGGTGGCCACCGCATCACCGTTCTTCAGCTTGTCCCAACCGCCGCGTTTTTTACCGCGCTTGCCCTGGACTTCGATGCCGGTGCGGCTCTCTTTCAGGTATTTGGTCACCCCTTCCTTCAGGTCCAGGGCGTTTGCCGTGGCGCTGGCCGCGATGACTCCCGCATCCGGCGTGTCCGGCATACTGCGCGCATCCTGATGGCAGGTCTGCCAGCAGCCGGCGCGATCGGCAAATTCGACGTCATCGGTGCCCAGCATGAGCGCCAGTTTCATCGGATTGGCCGGGTCCATCTTGCCGCCCTCCACGAACGGGACGGGGATGTGTCCGGTATCCTCCCACTCGAATCGCAGGAACAGGTTCGCGCCGTCGTGTGCCGCCTGGACGTTGACCGGGATGCTGCCGCGCTTGCCCGGGATCGGGGTGGACTCGGCCTTGTCGCCGGAGACCATCTTCCGGCCCATGTCGGCGGTCTCCTTGTCGTGGCAGGTGGTGCAGCGGTCGCCCCCATTCAGGAACGACCGTGCGCCGCCGTGATCCTTACCGGTCATAACCCACTCCATCGAGGTCTCGCCGGGATAGAACAGGGTGATCATGCGTGCCGGCACGCCACTCCAGTCGATACCCATACCGGCGCCGGTCACTGGTGCGGCTGCGGCGGTCCCGCCCGCGGCCTGGTTGGCCAGCGCCGCGGCAACCGCGGCCTCGATGCGTGCCTTCTCGGCCTCCTTGGCCGCCAGTCTGGCCTCGCGCTCACGCTCTTTTTCCGCCTTCTCCGCTTCCGCGGCGGCTGTTTCCTTTTCCTCGACCCGCTTCAGCCCTTCGGCAAACATCTCCGGAATCGGGCGTATGAAGGCCGGATTGGGTGCTTCAAGTTTCTCCAGTTCCTCATCGGTCAGCAGATCGCGTACCGGTTCGTGGGCGATGCCCTTGTGGCAATCGATACAGGTCTGACCGGTCTCGAAGGCGTTCATGTGCTGCTTGCGGGCACGTGGACGCTGGAATTCTGGATTCATGGATTCGAAGTTGTGACAGTTACGGCACTCGCGCGAGTCCGTGCTCTTCATCGTGTTCCAGACCCGTTTGGCCATGGTCAGACGATGCTGGTCAAACTTCTCCGGGGTATCCACCGTCCCCATGAGCTTGTGGAAGATTTCGTTACTCGCCTGGATCTTACGCACCATCTTGTGCACCCAGGGGTCGGGAACGTGACAGTCGGGGCAGGTGGCCCGGACGCCGGTGCGGTTGGAGTAGTGGATGGTCGGCTTGTACTCCTCGTAGACGTTCTCCTCCATCTCGTGGCAACTGATGCAGAAATCGAGATTGTTGGTGGCTTCCATTGCCGTGTTGAAGCCGCCCCAGAATATGATGCCGACTATGAAGAAGAGTAGGGCGCCCGCTATCGTGGTGCCAAGGATTAGCCGGCGAGACATCAAGCCCGGTTTTTTTGATTCCTGAACCGCCATCTTTTTATTTCTCCAGGTACAGAAGAGAAGCGTGAAGTGTTTGTTAAAAATAAAGCGGGCATGGAGAGTCTCCATACCCGCTTTTGGACTAGCTCATACTACATCCGCAATCAGGTGACGTGATTCACGCGGTTGTGGACATTGAACTTGCCGGTGGGTCCGAACAGACCTTTGACGCGGGCCTTCTCTTCCAGGGTCTTGGCGTCGAAGATGATGATCTCGCCATTCGGCTCCTTGCTGTCCTTGCGGTTCCAAACCGAGGCCCAGACTTCCGAGCCGTCGCTGTTGAACTCGAAGTGGACCGCGGCATAACCTTCTTTTTCGGTCAGACGGATGGTTTTGACAATCTCCCGGGTCTTCTTGTCGATAACCTGGATGGACTGCTGTACCTCGGGCTCCGGATGCTTGGTCTGGTCGGCCCAGAAGTAGTCGCTCTTCGGATGGGTACGGATGAACAGGCCCGCACCATCGGTCTCCACCTCGTAACAGATCTTCCAGGCCTGGTCCTTGTGGCCGGCCGGGTCGTTGCCCCAGACGGTAACCTTGCCTACACCCAGGTGGGTGGTGCCGCCTACCGGGCCGCACTTGGGGTCGATCCAGTTGGCGCCGGGACCCGGATGGGGCAGTTTGTCGACGTCGATCAGCGCCTCCAGTTTCTGGGTGTCGGTGTCAACCACCACCATCTTGTTGGAGGCGTTGGCGGCGATCTGGAAATAGCGGCCGGTCGGATCAAAGAAGCCGTCATGCAGGAACTTGGCGGTATCCATCTTGGTGATCTTCAGGTTGTCGATATCGCTGTAGTCCACCTGCCACATCTGTCCCAGCTCCTTCATAGAGACCAGCCAGCTCGGGTGGTTGGGGGTGTCGTAGATGGCAGCCACGCGGGACTCGTTGACATACTCGCCGTCCACATTCACACCACGGGCGGAAACCACCTTCAGCGGCTCCATGGTCTCGGCATCGGCGATCACGAAGTGCGGAGGCCAGTAGCCGCCACCGACCACGTATTTGCCATCACCGGATACCGCCACATCGCGCGCATCATAGGCGATCTGCACCTCGGCCACCTTCATCTTGTCCGGGGTCTGCCACAGGTCGATTTTGGTCAGCTTGCCGTCACGGCCCTGGGTGTACCAGAAGCGGCCGGGGTTCTTGGCTTTCAGGGTATTGTGATGCTCGGCGGCCTTGAGCACATGTACCGCATATCCGGTTTCTACGTGGGCAACCACCTCTTTGGTGTCACCGTCGATAATCGCCACCTTGCCGACATCACGCTCGATCACCAGGAAGAAGTTCTCCCAGTTGCGGCCATGCATCGGTTTGGTCGGGTAGTCCTTTGGCTCGGTATACACCTTGTGGCGTTCTTTCATGAGTGCCAGGGACATCTCGGGTGGAACCGGGGGCTCCATCTGAACATAGGTGGCCATCCTCTTGATCTCATCCGCCGACATGATGTCGTCGAAGTTGTTCATGCCGCCTTCGGTACCGAATTGGATGATCTTCTCAAGACGCTCCTGACCCAGTTTCTTGGTATTCTTGGGCTCCAGGTTCTTACCGGTAGCGCCTTTACGCAGGGTGCCATGACAGCCCGCGCAACGCTGGAAGTAGGTAGACTTGGCACTCTCGAAGTCCGCCTCGGAGAGGGTGGGTTCTGCTGCGGAGACGTTTACGGCAACGCCCGATGCAGCGAGACCGACGGCCATACCGAGAGCAGAAAGGCTGAAGTTGGTTTTTTTCATCTAGTAAATCCCCATCAATAGCTATTGATATGAGTGAATGCGGACGCGATATCCGCTGCGGTATATTCCCGAGGCGCTACGATCATATATAGTGGTTGAAACTTCTTTGACCTTGGTCAAAGCGTGTAAATGGCCAGGGCACAATTGACAGTGGAGCCCTCCGGATGAGGCCGCCAGGTACCGCCAGATTGTCTGATATTTATCTGTATCCACAGTGGCCAAGAGAAAAATAATACGTAAAAACAATGGCATGTGTGTTCGTCCCTGGTGGGGGCCTTTGCCTGGTTTTTTTCGTCTGGTTGCGGATCCCGGTTTTATGAGATGCACTGTAGTTGATGTGGATCAATAAAAAAGCCAATTCATTAGGGCTGTCCCGGGGGCGGACATTGGGTTGGTCTAATGCCGTACGGGCGTAACGTGGTTACGTCGAATGGGTAAATGATTACAGCGACGTGCCCATTAATTTCGAGGTCCCGCCGCCGGCGTTGGTCTGCCGGATGTAGGGTGAAGGGTGAAGGGTGAAGGGTGAAGGGTGAAGGGTGAAGGGTGAAGGGTGAAGGGTGAAGGGTGAAAAGGACGAACTTCAAACTTCAAACTTCAAACCCCCTCCCTGG
>NZ_JAQGEI010000061.1 GCF_029017505.1 Sedimenticola hydrogenitrophicus | reverse complement strand
GTAACCGATCAATATAAGACCCGGTTGCCGCTCTGGGCCGCTTGAGGTAGCTACTTTGATGGCCGCATGGAGCGGAACAGGCTCACGATCTCCCTCAGATCCGCTTCATCCATGTGCTGGTAGTCATCGAAGCTGTCCAGGGTGTAACGCTGCAGTATGGCGTTTACCTGAACGATCCGATTGAAGATCTTGTGCCGGTGCTTCGAGCGCAGGCCTTCCAGCACCACGGTGGTGTAGGCCGCGCCCACGAGGTGCGCCTTTTGCCACAGCGGTATCGAACGATCCGCTGCGATGCGCTCAACCTCCCGGGCACTGGCATTCCAGCTCGCATAGGCGTCCTTGTCAGCCATGGGCGGCAGCCCCCATCACATCTGAGAGCAAGGGGTTTGCAGCAAACCGCGCCTTCCAACAGCGTGGGGTCAGTGCCACCACGTCTCGGGCCGGGTGCCGGCTGACGCGCTGGAGCACATCCACCAGATAGTCGTAGGGGTTGATGCCGTGCAGACGGCAGGTCACCATCAGGCTTTGCAGCATGCCCAGCTGTTCGGCACCCAGTTCGCTCCAGCAGAACAGGTGATTCTTGCGTCCCATCGGGATGACGCGCAAGGCACGCTCCAGGTGATTGGTGTCGATGGCGACTCTCGGATTGTTCAGGAATACGCGCAGCGAAGCCTCTCGCTCGTGGACATATACCAGCGCTTTGGTGAGCGGGTTGGATGGCAGCAGTTCCGGGCGCTGTCGCTGTTCGCTCACCCAGGTAAAGAAGGCATCGACAATCGGCACACTGTGCTTCAATCGCCAGGCGGCGATCTCATCCGGGGGGAGCGCTCTTGCCCGGATGCTCGCCTCGACCTGGTAGAGCCGGGCAATCAGGTTCAGGGCGTGCTGTGCCAGCGCGGGTTCCATGGCCAGCGCCCGCTCAAAGGCGCGACGACTGTGTGCCCAGCAATTGGCGTGGGTAATCCGGACCTCATTGCTGTTCAGATGAGAGACCACGCGGCTGTAGGCATCGTAACCATCGGTGAGCAGTGTGCCGGTGAAGCCGCGCAGTTGCTGTTCGGCATGCTGTCGGCCGCGGCTGGCGGACCACGTAAACACGACCTCATCCCGGTCACCATGAATGGGCCAGAAGTAGCTTTGCTTCATCTGCCCCGGGCCTTTGCGGCCCGCCTTCATCGGGACTTCATCCATGGCAATCACGGCGCTGTCCAGGACGCTCTGCCACTGAGCCCGGTAGATCGGCTCCAGCAGGGCAATGCCACGAGACAGGTAGTTGAGCAGCGTCGAGCGACTCAGCACGATACCGCTGTTGAGCAGGCGCTGGTGCTGGCGATGCAGCGGCAGGTGATACACCGCCTTGTCTACCATCAGGCCAGCCAGCAGGGAGACATCGGCATAGCCGCCCTCCAGCACATTGTCCGGAGCGGGCGGCGTGAGCAGCGTCAGGTCATGCTTGTCCCGCAATACCGGGCGTCGGTAAATCAGCACATGGTAGATACTGCGCTGTTGCGCGAGCCGCACACTCTCCTTGTACCCGATCACCTCGAAGCGAGCAGCCTGTTCGCCCTGTAGCTCCGGCGCCGGAACGTCGATGACGGTCTGCGGCACCGTCTCATCGAAGCGCAGGCCGGTGTCGTTGACCTCGTTGCCGCAACGCCGGGTACGACGCCGGTGTTCGGCGATGACCTTGCTCGGTTGTGCAGGCGCCTGAGGCTCGACATCCTCGCGCGAGAACAGACTGGCCTGGTCCGGGTTGGAGAGCAGTTGCTTCTCGGACTTGCGGCCAAACAGCTGCCGCTTGAACCAGTCCAGTTGCCTCTTGAGACGATGATTCTCCGCCTCCAGTTCGGCCATGCGCACCGCCGCTGACGGCAGGTTAGCGGGTGTGGGCAACGTGAAAGGGGATGGCGAAGTCATGGCGCTGATTTTACCATGCCGGAGCGCTGATAGCGCTTGTGTCGCCGGACTTTTTGCCAGTCTATTCCACTGATCAGGCACTGCAACTGGGCACTGTCGAGCTCGAGCTTGTCGCCGCTGTTCGACACCGACTGAAAGCGGCCCTGTTCCAGTCGCTTGGCCCAGATGCAAAACCCGCCGCCGTGGAAATACAGGATCTTCATCTGGGTACGACGGCGGTTGACGAAGACAAACCAGTCACCACTACTGGCCTGCAGCGACAACTGATTCTGGGCAATGGCCGCCAGTCCGTCAAAGCTGCGGCGCATATCCACAGGCGGTTGGTACAGCCAGATGTGTGCCGTGCTCGAGAACAACATCAGGCGGCACGCATGCGTAGCTGGACGCCACCTGGCAACACGAGCTCAATCTCCCAAGTGCGTTCGTGCTCATCGTTCAGGTCGGCAAGGTGAATCGGCAACCAGTCAGCCGAGGGGGTTTCCTGCTCAGACGCCTCCACAGATTTGGACAACTTTTGACGCCAGCGGATGAAGGTTCCATAGGCAAGACCGTTGTTCTCGCAGAAGGCAGTGGCCGACAGCCCGCTCTCGGAAAACCGCGTCATGATCTCGCGCCATTGTGATACGGACCGGCGGATGCGTTGAGGTTTGCTCATGTCTGACTCCCAAGGTGTGAATGAGAGCTCAGAGTATCCGGGGATGACCGCTTTGGGCAGACGTCTCAGATTGAACGCTTACGGCGTCATAGCGGTACTCGGTCACCCGCTGTTGCGGGGTATCCGCCGCCTCGGTCTGGGTGAGCAGGTTGCCTTGGGGATCGTAGGCGTAGCGGGTGATGTGGCCGTTCTCATCGATCTTTTCCGTCACCTGGGAGGTGGTCACGTCGTAGCGGTAGTGGACCGTACTGCCGTCGGGATAGGTGATCTGTTTTAGATTATCGAACAGGTCGTACTGCTTGATGGTCTTCAGGCCGCGGCGATCGGTGCGGGTACGCGTGTGCAGCTGGCTGTCCTCCGCCAGCACAAAGGTGTCCACCTGGTTCACCGCGGTGCGGATCAGTTGGCCTTCACTGTCGTACCAGCGTTCCGTCAGTTTATTGTCGGGGTCGACCTGGCGGATGTAGAACTGCTTTTTGGTTTTGTCGTAATCATAGTCGTAGCTGCTGCCGATGCCCTCGGCGTCTTTTTCACCGAGCAGACGGCCGGTCGGGTTGTAGCTCAGGGTGCTGACCCGCCCTTCGGCATCGGTGCGGCTGGTCATACGGCCATCACTGTAGCTGTAGCGCCAGCGGTTACCCAGCACGTCGATCACTTCCGTGAGTTGCCCCCCGCTGTAGCGGTACTCCACCGGGTGGTTGTCCTTGTCACGCACGAAGACCAGCTGCCCGGCCGCGTCGTACTCGTAGGTCAGGACGGGGTTGCCCAGATGGTCCAGCACCGCCGTACGGCGTCCTTCCGTGTCGAACTGGAAGCTCACCTGGATATTGTTGCGATCACCGTAGGCCAGGATGCGCCCGTTGGCATCGTAGTCGATCCAGTTGCCCTGCCGGTCCTGCCAACGGTACCCGCTCTCGGTCTTGTGGATACTGTAGCGGCGGCCAAAGCGGTAGGTGGTCGAGCCACTGCTCTCCGGTGCATAGCGATCCCCGTTGCGCTCGATCGCCGCGACCCCGCCGCTGACGGTGTCCTGCTCCAGCTTCAACGGCTCCCAGGCCCGGTTGAACGTCCAGGCCCCCTGGTACCAGGTGCGCCGCGCCGTCACCGTCCCCCCCAGCACCTTGACCGACAGGTCGTCCACATTGAGGAAGTACTCGCCGTGCGGCAGCCGCACATCGGCCTGGGCCGCTTGTCCCAACAGCAGCAGGGCGAAGAGTAGGCAGCTGGCCGTCGACTTCATGTGCCATTGCTTGGTTAATTAATCCTCTCTTTCAATGACATTTTTTAATA
The DNA here is from genome assembly GCF_029017505.1 of Sedimenticola hydrogenitrophicus. Classification (GTDB taxonomy): domain Bacteria; phylum Pseudomonadota; class Gammaproteobacteria; order Chromatiales; family Chromatiaceae; genus Sedimenticola; species Sedimenticola hydrogenitrophicus_A. The sequence continues at coordinate 10,082 of NZ_JAQGEI010000061.1, read as the reverse complement.
TCATCAATTGTCTGGATATAATCAAACTTTAACATATTTTTATCCATCACCTCTGGCGCATGTTCTTTTACTTGTTGTTCAATAAACGCCTTACAACCCCTATCATTGATACAAGTTTCCAAGCTATCCAGTAGAGCACTGGCAGTAAGCTCTGCATTGCATTTTGCTAATTGATAATTTCCTTCACGGACATTAACTGCAATGTCTCTGTAGGTTGTATAGTGTCCCAACATCACCTGATACTTAACTTTGTTGTATTGTTTAAATACATTATCTTCTATGCTCTTTCGACCAATAAACATTCCCACTATTAGGACGGCTATATTGCTTATTAGTATGATAATTATCACAAATGTTTTTTTGTGCACGCTAATATCCTTACAAACCTGGTAATGGTTCATCAAATTCTGGATTCCAATTTTCCTCTATACACACACACGGAGTTTCAGGGTCTCTCATAACGGGCTCAGAAGAATATCTCTCCAGAATGTAGGGATCGCCGCATTTTGGAACGCATCGCCATTTTGTACAGATAAACATGTCGTCAGGCAAGCAACCCCATATACCAAGGGCACAAAGAATACCTTTGATACCGACTCCGGGATCCTCATGTGCTTTACCTTTCTCTTTGGCTTCTTTGACAGGATCTGGTATTGGTCGAGGATATGGATTATTTCTAGGTTTCTTTGATTTTTTTCTTTTTTTATGCTTCCCATAAGACTTGCCTATCAAACCATATTCATCTAAGTACATAAGAGGATTATTGTTCGCATATGCAAATATATTACCCCCTCCACCTAACCCAATCGGATCCCCCTGCACATACCGCCCTATGGTGGGATCATAATCCCTGAAGTAGTTGTAGTACGTCCCCGTCTCCGCATCATAATACTGCCCCGGGAACCGCAACGGATTGGCCCACGCCTGGTTGGTCTCGGTCACTTCGCCGAACGCCCGGTACTCCCCGGCCCACACCGTCGCGCCGTTGCTCTGTACCAGCCGCTGCGGCGTACCCAGGTGGTCGGTCTGGTAGAAGGCGTAGCCTTGATCGGTTTTTGTGTAGAGCGGATTCGTCGTCCAGGTACCGTCCGGCTCATAGCCGTACTGCTGGATCGCCGTGCCGCCGCTGTCGTATTCGCCGGCCAGCCCTTCGTCGGTGTAGTGGAAGTAGCGGGTTTCTGTCGGGGTGGTCTTTTGGATCCGCCGGCCCAGGGGGTCGTAGCGGTATTCGCCGATCAGGCCGCCCGTATCGGTCTCGACCTTTTGTAGCCGGCCTTCGGCGTTGTAGATACTTTTTGTGGTATTGGCCCCTGCGGTCTTTTGGGTGGTATGGCCCGCCTGGTCGTACTGGTAGCTGGTGGTGGGACTGGTTTGCAGCCGGTCGTTCTCATCATAGCTCCAGCTGCCCGGGGTGAGGTTGTCCGCGGTGCGGTTGCCGTTGGCATCGTAATCCCAGCCTTCGGTCTCCAGGGGGCTTTGGGCCTCGATCAGCCGCTGCAGGTTGTCGTATTGGTAGTCGTAGGTGCGCTGTTCGGTGACACGCTGGGTGATGTTGCCGGTCTTGTCGTAGTCGTATTGGTAGTCCAGCAGCGGGTTCGTTGCCGGGTCCAGGGCCAGGATGCGGGTCGGGCGCAGCAGCGGGTCGTAGTCGATCGTCCGGCTGCCACCGCCGTGGTAGAGCAGTTTCTTCGGCCGGTTCCACTGGTATTCGGCATAGTTCAGGCTCCCCAGCGCCGGGATCGCGATGCGTTGCAGGCGGTTTTTGTCCCAGTGGTATTGGGTGATTTGGCCGTCCGGCCCGGTGTAGCTCAGTTTGTTCCCCGCCGCATCATAGCTGTAGCTGTAGCTCAGGCTGAACCCGCCATAATTCGTGGTCTCCTGGGTTTTGCGGTTGTTTTTGTCGTACTGGTAACTGGCGCTCAGGCTGCCGTCGCTGTAACCGGTCAGGTTGCCGTTGGCGTCGTAGCTGTAGCTGACGGTGCGTTCCGGGATGGTCTGTCCCAGAGCATAGTGCTTTTGTTCGACCAGACGGTTGGCGTTGTCGTAGGTTTGGGTGCTCTTGCGGCCATCCGGGTCCAGGGTCTCGATCAGGTTGCCGGCCGCGTCATAGGTGTAACTGATCGTCTGCTCACCGGGGCGGATCTCCCGGGTTTTGCGGTTGTTTTTGTCGTAGCGGTATGCGGTGGTGTGATTATTCGGGTCGGTGACCCCGAGCAGGTTGTCCCGGTTGTCGTACTGGAACCGGGTCGACTGGCCCAGCGGGTCGATCAGCTCGATCAGCCGATCCAGGGCATCGTAGCGGTACTGGGTCACCCGGCCCTCGGCGTCGGTGCTTTTTGTTTTGTTACCGGCGGCGTCATAGTCCGTTTTTGTAATTTCCTGATGGGTCCCCAGGTGGTTGATGGTTTGGGATTTCCGATTACGCTTATCATAGTTGAAGGTCTGCAGGAAGGTGGGGTACTGGATCCGGTTGAGCTGGCCCGGATAGCGGGTGGTGCCACTGGCCCCACCCCCCTGCTCGCTGCTATCGCCATAGCCCAGGGCGGTGACGTTGCCCGCCGCATCGGTCTGCTGGATCAGCCGCCCCTCGGCGTCATAGCTCAGACGCTGACGGTTGCCCAGAGGATCCACGGTGGCGGTCAGTCGTCCCCCCGGGCTGTAACTGAACGCCGTATCCACCCCCAGGTTCTTGGCATTGCCCAGCGGCGCATCGGCCAGCTTCAGCCCGCCGCTCAGTTGGTACTCCAGGGTGCTGGTGTGGCCCAGCGGGTCGGTGACGCTCGTGCGCAGGTTGCGGATGTCGTAACCGTACTGGGTGACGTTGTTCTTGGCATCGGTCACCGTGACCGGGTTACCCACCTTGTCGTAGTCGATCGTGGTGGTATGGCCCAGTGGGTCCTGTCGGCTCAACTGCCGGCCGGCCAGGTCGTAGCCGGCCTGGCTGGTGTGATTGTTGGGGTCGGTCCGGGTCAGGATCTGGCCCCGGGCATCGTGGGTAAAGGTGGTGGTCTGGCCCTCGGGGTCGGTCAGGGTGATGAGGTTGCCCCAGGCATCGTAGCCGTAGGTGGTGATCGCCTCGGCGGTCTGGGCATCCGCCAGCCGTTTGGACTCGATGCGCCGGCCGTAGGCGTCGTAGCGGTATTCGGTGATCCGCTGCTGCGGGGTGTCCGCCGCCTCGATCCGTTGCAGCAGGTTGCCTTGGGGATCGTAGGCGTAACGGGTGATGTGGCCGTTCTCGTCGATCTTTTCTGTCACCTGGGAGGTGGTCACGTCGTAGCGGTAGTGGACCGTACTGCCGTCGGGATAGGTGATCTGTTTGAGGTTGTCGAACAGGTCGTACTGCTTGATGGTTTTGAGCCCCCGGCGATCGGTACTGGTGCGCGTGTGCAGCTGGGTATCCTGCACCAGCACAAAGGTGTCCACCTGGTTCACCGCGGTGCGGATCAGTTGGCCTTCACTGTCGTACCACCGCTCGGTCAGTTTGTTGTCGGGATCGACCTGGCGGATGTAGAACTGTTTTTTGGTCTTGTCATAGTCGTAGTCGTAGGTGCTGCCGATGCCCTCGGCGTCTTTTTCACCGAGCAGACGGCCGGTCGGGTTGTAGCTCAGGGTGCTGACCCGCCCTTCGGCATCGGTGCGGCTGGTCATACGGCCATCACTGTAGCTGTAGCGCCAGCGGTTACCCAGCACGTCGATCACTTCGGTAAGTTGCCCCCCGCTGTAGCGGTACTCCACCGGGTGGTTGTCCTTGTCACGCACAAAGACCAGCTGCCCGGCCGTGTCGTACGCGTAGCTCAGGACGGGGTTGCCCAGATGATCCAGCACCGCCGCACGGCGTCCCTCCGCGTCGAACTGGAAGCTGACCTGGATGTTGTTGCGATCACCGTAGGCCAGGATGCGCCCGTTGGCATCGTAGTCGATCCAGTTGCCCCGGCGGTCCTGCCAACGGTAGCCGGTCCCGGTCTGGTGGATGCTGTAGCGGCGACCAAAGCGGTAGGTGGTCGAGCCACTGCTCTCCGGTGCGTAGCGATCCCCGTTGCGCTCGATCACCGCGACCCCGCCGCTGACGGTGTCCTGCTCCAGCTTCAACGGCTCCCAGGCCCGGTTGAACGTCCAGGTTCCCCGGTACCAGGTGCGCCGCGCCGTCACCGTCCCCCCCAGCACCTTGACCGACAGGTCGTCCACATTGAGGAAGTACTCGCCATGGGGCAGCCGCACAATCGTAATCCCAGCCTTCGGTCTCCAGGGGGCTTTGGGCCTCGATCAACCGTTGCAGGTTGTCGTACTGGTAGTCGTAGGTGCGCTGTTCGGTGGCGCGCTGGGTGATGTTGCCGGTCTTGTCGTAGTCTATTGATAGTCCAGCAGCGGGTTGGTCGCCGGGTCCAGGGCCAGGATGCGGGTCGGGCGCAGCAGCGGGTCATACTCGATCGTCCGGTCATAGCTATAGCTGTAGCTCAGGCTGAACCCGCCATAATGCGTGCTCTCCTGGAGCTTGCGGTTGGTGGCGTCGTACTGGTAACTGGCGCTCAGGCTGCCGTCGCTGTAACCGGTCAGGTTGCCGTTGGCGTCACGGTTACGTTGCACTTAAGTAAGTGCCATTCTCATCTGACCCAGCATGTTCTTCATTATAAAGTTTCATCTGACCCCACATATTATTCTGTCCCCTTTAGTTTATTTACATCCAATGTTTATTAAAAAATCAGTTGCATCAGTATCATTATGGTTCTCAGAGAGATAATTTGCGAAGGAAATGATTACTCTTATCTGCCCAAGGGTGAATTTCAACTTACTCCCAAAGCCTAACCCATCCCTGATTTTTTCATCACCTATGTCGTCACCAAGAATACTTAGGAATGTAGATGGCAACACATCAGCGTTATAATAATCATCCAGAATACTAAGTATAAAAACTGGCATATAGTAAACAAATGCATTGCTGGAGAAAAAGAATAATATATCTTCTCGTAGAGGTATATCTTTCATTGACTCCATCACCGTTACCCAATGTTTCCTTCCAAATACTGTTTCAATATATAAACACTCTTCATGCCTACATTTTTCATCGTAAAGAAGTGGCAAGCTGCCATTGAACTCACCAGAATCAAACTCTCTGATAACTGCATTTCTCAGTGCATCTAATTCCATAACCTTAACTTCCTTAACTTTGTGGCATTACAATCAGTGGGCAACACCCCTACTCGCAAAGCGGAGAACTAGGATCACAGACTTCTTCTCTAATGCGTTCATAACATTTTGCAACATTTTTTATAACTTCTCGCAACTCTTTGTAGTGCCGTGCGTCACCACCCCTGAAACACGTCGCCATTAATCTCCATCGTGCCATAAGACATTGCTGCCCATTGTTTAGGCGCTCCCTAAGAGTTGGACAATCTGACACGTTTTGGCAACTACGCTTTTTACCACACCACTCAAGCTTTTCATTCACCAAATTATTATATTGGCTCCATGTACAGTCGCCTGGGGGATTTAATCTTTCACCTGGCAAAACTCCTTCACACAATTTAGGAAATAGCTCACATAATTTTGGAACAATAATCAAGCCACTTGGGTCTGTAAACACTACCGGGTTTGCTGCAGTGTAAATATATAAGTTCAACCCACCCTCTAACCCAATCGGATCCCCCTGCACATACCGCCCTACGGTTGGATCATAATCCCTGAAGTAGTTGTAGTACGTCCCCGTCTCCGCATCATAGTACTGCCCCGGGAACCGCAACGGATTGGCCCACACCTGGTTCGTCTCGGTCACCTCGCCGAACGCCCGGTACTCCCCCGCCCACACCGTCGCACCGTTGCTCTGCACCAGCCGCTGTGGCGTGCCCAGGTGGTCGGTCTGGTAAAAGGCGTAGCCTTGATTGGTTTTTGTGTAGAGCGGATTCGTCGTCCAGGTGCTGTCCGGCTCATAGCCGTACTGCTGGATCGGACTACCACTGTCATTATATTCGCCGGCCAGCCCTTCGTCGGTGTAGTGGAAGTAGCGGGTTTCTGTCGGGGTGGTCTTTTGGATCCGCCGGCCCAGGGGGTCGTAGCGGTATTCGCCGATCAGGTCGCCCGTATCGGTCTCTACCCGGATCAGTCGGCCTTCGGCGTTGTAGATGCTGTTTGTGGTCGTGCCCCCTGCGCTCTTTTGGGTGGTATGACCCGCCTGGTCGTACTGGTAGGTGGTTGTCGGACTGGCCTGCAGCCGGTCGTTTTCATCATAGCTCCAACTGCCCGGGGTGAGATTATCCGCGGTGCGGTTGCCGTTGGCATCATAATCCCAGCCTTCGGTCTCCAGGGGGCTTTGGGCCTCGATCAACCGCTGCAGGCCGTCGTACTGGTAGTTGTAGGTGCGCTGTTCGGTGGCCCGCCGGGTGATGTTGCCGGTCTTGTCGTAGTCGTATTGGTAGTCCAGCAGCGGGTTCGTTGCCGGGTCCAGGGCCAGGATGCGGGTCGGGCGCAGCAGCGGGTCATAGTCGATGGTCCGGCTGCCGCCGCCGTGGTAGAGCAGTTTCTTCGGCCGGTTCCACTGGTATTCGGCATAGTTCAGACTCCCCAGCGCCGGGATGGCGATGCGTTGCAGGCGGTTTTGGTCCCAGTGGTATTGGGTGATTTGGCCGTCCGGCCCGGTGTAGCTCAGCTTGTTCCCCGCCGCATCATAGCTGTAGCTGTGGCTCAGGCTGAACCCGCCGTAGTTGGTGCTCTCCTGGGTTTTGCGGTTGTTTTTATCGTACTGGTAACTGGCGCTGAGACTGCCGTCGCTGTAGCCGGTCAGGTTGTCGTTGGCGTCGTAGCTGTAGCTGACGGTGCGTTCCGGGATGGTCTGTCCCGGAGCATAGTGCTTTTGTTCGACCAGACGGTTGGCATTGTCGTAGGTTTGGGTGCTCTTGCGGCCATCCGGGTCCAGGGTCTCGATCAGGTTGCCGGCCGCGTCATAGGTGTAACTGATCGTCTGCTCACCGGGGCGGATCTCCCGGGTTTTGCGGTTGTTTTTGTCGTAGCGGTATGCGGTGGTGTGATTATTCGGGTCGGTGACCCCGAGCAGGTTGTCCCGGTTGTCGTACTGGAACCGGGTCGACTGGCCCAGCGGGTCGATCAGCTCGATCAGCCGATCCAGGGCATCGTAGCGGTATTCGGTCACCCGGCCCTCGGCGTCGGTGCTTTTGCTTTTGTTACCGGCGGCGTCATATTCAGTTTTTGTAATCTCTTGATGGGTCCCCAGGTGGTTGATGGTTTGGGATTTCCGATTACGCTTATCATAGTCGAAGGTCTGCAGGAAGGTGGGGTATTGGATCCGGTTGACCTGGCCCGGATAGCGGGTGGTGCCACTGGCCCCGCCCCCCTGTTCACTGCTGTCGCCATAACCCAGGGCGGTGACGTTGCCCGCCGCATCGGTCTGCTGGATCAGCCGCCCCTCGGCGTCATAGCTCAGACGCTGACGGTTGCCCAGAGGATCCACGGTGGCGGTCAGCCGTCCCCCCGGGCTGTAACTGAACGCCGTATCCACCCCCAGGTTCTTGGCATTGCCCAGCGGTGCATCGGCCAGGCTCAGCCCACCACTCAGTTGGTACTCCAGGGTGGTGGTGTGGCCCAGCGGGTCGGTGACGCTCGTGCGCAGGTTGCGAATGTCGTAACCGTACTGGGTGACGTTGAGCTTGGCATCGGTGACTTTAATCGGGTTACCCACCTTGTCATAGTCGATCGTGGCGGCATGGCCCAGCGGGTCCTGTCGGCTTAGTTGCCGGCCGGCCAGGTCGTAGCCGGCCTGGCTGGTGTGGCCGTTGGGATCGCTCCGGGTCAGGATCTGGCCCCGGGCATCGTGGGTAAAGGTGGTGGTCTGGCCCTCGGGGTCGGTCAGCGTGATGAGGTTGCCCCAGGTATCGTAGCCGTAGGTGGTGAGCGCCTCGGCGGTCTGGGCATCCCCCAGCCGTTTGGACTCGATGCGCCGGCCGTAGGCGTCGTAGCGGTATTCGGTGATCCGCTGTTGCGGGGTATCGGCCGCCTCGATCCGTTGCAGCAGGTTGCCTTGGGGATCGTAGGTGTAGCGGGTGAGGTGGCCGTTCTCGTCGATCTTTTCCGTCACCTGGGAGGTGGTCACGTCGTAGCGGTAGTGGACCGTACTGCCGTCGGGATAGGTGATCTGCTTCAGGTTGTCGAACAGGTCGTACTGTTTGATGGTCTTCAGCCCACGGCGGTCTGTACTGGTGCGCGTGTGCAGCTGGCTGTCCTCCACCAGCACAAAGGTGTCCACCTGGTTCACCGCGGTGCGGATCAGTTGGCCTTCACTGTCGTACCACCGCTCGGTCAGTTTGTTGTCGGGATCGACCTGGCGGATGTAGAACTGCTTTTTGGTCTTGTCATAGTCGTAGTCGTAGGTGCTGCCGATGCCCTCGGCGTCTTTTTCACTGAGCAGACGGCCGGTCGGGTTGTAGCTCAGGGTGCTGACCCGCCCTTCGGCATCGGTGCGGCTGACCATGCGCCCATCACTGTAGCTGTAGCGCCAGCGGTTGCCCAGCACGTCGATCACTTCGGTGAGTTGCCCCCCGCTGTAGCGGTACTCCACCGGGTGGTTGTCCTTGTCACGCACAAAGACCAGGTGCCCGGCCGTGTCGTACTCGTAGGTCAGGACGGGGTTGCCCAGATGATCCAGTACCGCCGTACGACGTCCTTCCGTATCGAACTGGAAGCTCACCTGGATGTTATTGCGATCACCGTAGGCCAGGATGCGCCCGTTGGCATCATAGTCCTCTGAGTTCAACATCGGCACGGCGTGGAAGTGCCATATCACTCCTCCTTGAGCCATGCAGGTATTCAATCCAGAAAACCTTCTCACAAGACTACGGTATCGGCAAGTTCGGCCGATACCACTAATCCTGGGTTGTTACTCTGACCCTGAACTCTGCTCAAATTTCCACAGTTTTTTCTTTTCAGCCATTCTCTCAATTGCATTCTTTGCTTCAGTCACTATATCTGCCCTATGCACCATTCCTACACTAGTAATATGAGTACCGTAGTCATCTTCTAATTTCATACATGCTTGAATGGCGTCCTTATAATTTTGTGTTTTTACTAAAGCAAACGATTTATAAAAGTAAAGAGCCTGAAAGTAGTAATGCTCGGAATTGTCTTCGCAAAGAGCAATCCCTCTATCCGCCGCAGTGATTGCTTCTCTATACAGCCCGAGACTTACTGACAATCTCGCTAGATCATAGAAATCACTAGGCTCCTCCGAAGGAAATTCAGCTAGATACCTTCTTACAGAAAGTGCATCTTCAAAGCGCCTTGAAGCCTCTAAGATATCCGCTTTCTCTCGATATCCAACCCATGCTTCCGGATAGATAGAGATAAACTCGTCACTTTTAACTAGTGCCAAGTCATACTGCTTTCTATCATACAGTGACCGAATTTTTTCTATACGCTTCCGTATATCTTTAATACATTCGTCATTTTGCATAGTAGTTAATTCTTGGGCACGGCTCATCGTATTTTGTTACCGCCACAACGCTGACTTACTAATCCAGCAGCACACTTCTCGATATCATTTCCTCTACCTATGACACCTCTGACACTCCTTTTCTTTCTTCTGCCGGCGGCCTGTTCCAGTTCTTCCATCATAAGACTACGACAAATTCTTCTTGCATTCTGCCATTCTGCCTCACAATCTTCATCTTCAGGATCTGAAGGGCATTGATTCGGGCCAACATCATCAGCAGCAGATTCAGGAACATCACCCTCAATATCGTCCCATACTTCTGACGCCATTCCTATTCCGCCAGCAACAGCAGCATGTTGTACTGCCCTCGTGGCTATGGCTCGCGCAACGGTTGAAACAACAACTGGAACGCCTACGCAGATTAGCCCACCTGCCGGACATAAGCCATGTGGATCCGAATAACTAAGTGGATTTCCTTCAACATAGGCGTATGTATTCAACCCACCCACAAGCCCAATCGGATCCCCCTGCACATAACGCCCTAGGGTCGGATCATAATCCCTGAAGTAGTTGTAGTACGTCCCCGTCTCCTGATCATAATACTGCCCCGGGAACCGCAACGGATTGGCCCACGCCTGATTCGTCTCGC
>NZ_JAQGEI010000060.1 GCF_029017505.1 Sedimenticola hydrogenitrophicus | reverse complement strand
ACCGCCAGCTATCAGGCGCGACAGCAAAGCAGCAGTGCAGGACTGAGCGTGACGGTCCTTGGCACCGGATCGCCCAGCGCATCCCTCTCCTCCGCCCGCCTAATCGCCACGGGCGATTACGCCTCCGCCACCGAGCAGTCTGGCCTCCAGACCGGTGATGGTGGCTTCGATGTCGAAGTGGGCGGCAACACCGGGCTCAAGGGCGGCGTCATCGCGAGCAGCGAGACGGCCATTGTCGAAAAACGCAACCGTCTCACGACCGGCACCCTCACCACCGAAGACCTCGCCAACCACTCTACCGCTTTCGCAGAGGCCTCGGGCCTGAGTTTCTCCACCGACATGCTCACCCAGGGCAAGTACGGCATCGCCAAAAGTCTGATCGCTAACACGGCGCTCAATGGCGAGCGCTCGGGCGCCTCCAGCGGACGGACTCGAAGTGCAATCGGTGAAGGCGAGATCGTCATCACCGATGAGCAGAAGCAGCAGGAATTCACTGGGCGGACCACCGAAGAGGCCATCGCCCTGCTCAATCGCGACATCGACAACAGTCACAGTGCAGCCGAGAAACAAGACGCGGATCGTCTGCGGCGACAGGTGGAGGCCGAGCAGGTGATAAAGCGGGCGATATACACCGAAACGGTTAAATTCTCCGACGAGGCGTACCGGACGATGTTCCTTAGGGATCATCCCTTCTATGAAGTCCTGCGGGACGAGAACGGTCGTGCTCTTGTCGATCCAGAAACTGGGGAGCAGAAACTCAGACTTTTAAGTGAAGAAGAAAAGCGCAATCTCAAACCCGGCCCTGACGGCAAAATACATATTACCGCCAATGGCATCTTCAACGATGAGGAAGCGGCGGCGAAGTATGCGCTCCAGCACGCCTCCGATTCTGGACCGCAATACCTTGTGTACTTCCCGGAAGCGAACAACGTGCTTTCCGAACTGATGGTTGCGGGTTACCAGAGATTCCTGGAGGGCGACCTACTGGGATTGACCAACTCCACCGTACAAGTGAAAGATGCCATGAGCCTGTACGGACAAAGCGGCCTGCACCTGGATGGACACAGCCGCGGTGCGATGACTATCGGAAACGCCATGGAATCGCTGGAGAGTACTTCCGATGCGCTAGGGACGCTAAGCGGCACGACAATCAATTTTTTCGGCCCGGCATACAACACCGCCCAAGCGGACGATCTGCTGAGCGGGTTGCAGAATCGGACGAATCTGCCAGAGGAAACACAAACGGGGATGGTGTTGATGTATCAGAATCATGTAGCTGACCCGGTCGGCAGTATTATAGGCAACAACCCGCCGACGGGCGGAACCATTCCGCAGGGCAGCAGTGTGCTGGAGGAGATGGTTCGGGCCGCGACTGGGCAGCCGGATACCTCACACAATCTATATTACGTAGATGATGCCAACTTCAAGCCTGAATTGAAGATACCTGAACGACAGAAAATAATTGATGACTTCTGGAGTGGTACTACACCCATCTTGACGCCAGCTAGGTAGCGATATGTTGCAACGATATGTGTCTCTTGTATGTGCGCTTGCGCTTATCCAATACGGATGCGTAAACAAACCATTTCAGCCAGTTCCTGAGCCATGGGAACTTTGGTCAAAGAAAGGAGTGACGGTCGTCGGAGTCAGAACTGCAATGCTCGAGTGTGGATTTGACTTTGGTGACCCTGATATGGAGGCGAATGACATTGCGGTTTCCTATAGATGTATGGAAAAGGATGGGTTTGGTTTTAGGCAAACGCGTTATACTTCATCATGCGGTAACTACCCAGACTTGCCAGCGTGCAAGCTATCTATCGAGGAAGTTCCTGAACGAGACTTCACCCTCCGGCTGGATAGCAAGTTTTGCAAGAAATACCACGATGCATCCATTTGTCAGCCATAGCCCGTAGGTTGGGGTGAGCCTGCGAACCCCAACACAATAACCAATAAAATGGACCGGCGATGTGAAATTGGCAAGCCGCTGTAAAGGGAAAATTTTTCACTTTACAACGTCATAGGAGAATGCCTTAACCTGATCAGGGCGGTCAAAAGCAAGTGTGGAATATAGCAGCGGCCCTATTGGGAAGACATAATTCGAGATGAGCTCGACCACCAACGGCCTGTGGATATTATTAACTCCAATCCTGTGAAGAATGGACATGTACACAATGGAAAGTTTCGGCTCGAGTATCCATCGGTGTATTGGTGTCACCACTCGGTATAGTGATCGGAAAATAAGAATGTGGATATGGCGAGCGTTGAGATGAATAGTGTTGGGTTTCGCAGGCTCATCCCAACCTGCGGACTGCTATAAGCACGCCATCAACCCGCCAGCCTGCAACCCGGATGGTTACATAAACCCAATAGTTGCATTAATCATGACCCAATGATTTGTTTCACCCCGTTATCTGCCGGATGAAATAGATTTGTTGCATGGTTTCCTGGAATGCACCGCTGGTGGAGTCCAGCATTGCACCCTGTAGGAGGCCCGCCCCCGGGCCGATTTCTCAGCGAGGCGCCGCTCCTACAGGTTGATTATTGCAACGATCGGGTAAACCTACCCCTAGAATGCTTGCTTTGAGATGCATGAATAAATTGAAAAGCTAACCAAAACTAAAAGGAGATCCAGATGAAAGGAAGCGTATCAGTAATTGTATCTGCAGTAATATTGAGTGGTTGTCTGACCCTGTCCGGTGTATACGAGTTGACTGCAGTTGATCAGCAGGGTGCACCGGTGTCTGGCAATACCCGGATCATTGCTGAAGGTTCGGGCATCTACACTGCGCGCAATGCGCTGTGTAGTGCCCACCCCGGTGCCACGGTAGTTATCAAATCGGGCAGCACCGGGGAAAACCTCGACAGTGAAAGCCCATACCGTTGCAAGTGATGGCAGGGCTGTTCAGCACACCGCAGTGGCGCGACGTGGAAGGATAGGTTCAACGAATCGCTCGGTGCCACGCACCCATTCCATCAACTTTCACAAACGGTGGTCCATTGTCGAAACAACGTGCGGCCTGTGGTCAGCCACATCGGTATGCCCGTTGCCTTACCGAGATTCGACCTATTAACCCTAAATCAAAACCAGGAAAACCATGACAATAAAAATCGCTAGTGTTACCACCTTGGCGCTGTTTATTTTAACGGCGTGCTCCACCTTGCCGGGTAAACCGGAGTTGACCGCAGAGGAGATGAAGGAGCGGCTGATGTCCAGCCCTGTGTCCGTGCTGCCGGTCCATGAGCCGGTCATGCTGTTTGAGAGAACCAAGGCCCGGGCCATCGCAAATTCCGTGATCGCGAGCCTGGCGGCGAGTGCGGCGGGAAATATGGCGCACACCAGCAGTCCGCAACAGTTGCAGAGCAATATGGAGATTAGCAGAGAGTTTGGTCAGCAATTGCACGGGGTATTGCCTGATGGAGATCGGGTCAGCGCCGGGCGTGGAATCGACCGGGCCTTTGCAGGGAAGCTTGCGGAATATTTTGCAAACCGGGAGAGCGGTGAGGCCGGGGCGAATGGTACGGTCGTCTTTCGGGTCGGCGCCAGTCTGTGGGAGCTGGGTTATGAATCATTTTTGGCCAGCAATGACTACCAGCTGAACTACCGCTTGACGCTTCGCGTCCAGGCGCAAGGTGAGGAGAGTCTACAGACCCTCAAGACCATTATCTGTGCGGGTTCGTCCGCGCACCAGATGCCATTGGAGCAGTGGCAGGCGGAGAATTACCGGGAGGTCGATTTGGCTGGCCACGAGATTGTTGAGCACTGTTTTGATCTGGCCCTGCTGCAACTGGGACTGGGCGCGGTTCCAGTAGACGGCAACGAATAACAAGCACGTGACAAAAGGATAAACAAATGGAATTGAAAATTAACACCGGTATGCCGGTTCTCTTTCTCCTCTCAACCCTCTCTGGGTGCGTCGCTTCGGTACCGGTGAATGGCAAGTCGGCTGCCGGGAGTGCGCTGAAATCCGATACGACGAAAACCGTTGTTTCGCTGGCCAAGGCCTATACCCGCTGTGACCGTGTCGAGTCCATCCAGACGGAAATCCTCCGCATCAACCCGGCTGGTCCGAAGCCATTGTCGACATCCAGTCAGCCCGGCAGTGTCGATGAGCGCTGGACGGTTGATATTTGCGGACGAAAAGTGCCCGTACTGGTCACGTTCACGCCGGACGGCCAGGGCGGTACCTTCTTCCGCACAACGATTGAGCAGACAGGGCCGGGACCGGTTTTATAGAAAAACCGGGGTGATCCCTGTATTCTCTTGAGTCTGTAATGAACGAGGGTTTTATCCCCTTGCCTGTCCCGGCACCGGGGTGAGCCCCGGTGCCAAACGCAGGCCGAAAAAGCACCCTTAAACCAGCGAGCGATCCATGACGAAAAGAGATGATGCCCTGCAGATACGCCCGGTGGGCGACGGCGAGGGACCGGTCTTCGTGACCCAGCGGCTGGTCCGTTTCAGCCATGTGGATCCGGCCGGGATTGCCTATTTCCCGCGTATCCACAACTTCATCCACGAGGCGTTCGAGGATCTCTGGGAGGAGTATATCGGGGTGCGCTATTTCTACCTGATCCAGGATCTGCGCATCGCCTTTCCCATGGTTCATACCGAGGTGGATTTCCGTCAGCCGCTGCGCTTCGGCGAGCGCCCGGAGATCCGCGTCTCCTGTTTCAAGCTGGGCCGCAGCTCCCTGGGGCTGCACTACCGGATCTACGTGGACGAGCGGCTTTGCGTGGATGCCCGCACCACCACCACCTGCATCGATGCCGACAAGCTGAAGAGCCAGCCGGTGCCGCAGGAGTATCGCGCCTACTTCGAGCGCATCTACTATCCGGAGTGAACCCGCTTCGCCGCAGATAACGGGCCCTGTGCCTGCCCCAGCTTGACCCTGGCACGCGCTTCCGGGCAACCACGGGGGGTTGCCCCTACGATGCCGCGAGTGTCGTGCCCCTACGATGCCGGGAGAGTCGCGCCCCAGCATCATGATGTGAACGGCGTTTTGTTGGGGTTCGCAAGCTCACCCCAACCTACCGGGCTGAATGTTTTCCAGGCACCAGGTGTATCGCCTACCCGTAGGAGTGGCGCCCGCGCCGCGATGATCGGCCCGGGGGCGGGCCTCCTACAGGACGGGCCGCGTGCTGGATAGGTGGTTCAACTGTAGGTGCGGTTTCAGCCCCGTCCGCCATCCCCCGCTTCCAGCCGCGCCAGCTCGTTTTCGCTGAAGCCACACTGGCGGCGCGCTTCGTGATTGAAGGGGCCGCGCGGGATGTGGCCGAGATAGCGTTGCAGGAGTATGAAGAAGGTGGCGTCCGGGTCCAGTCCTTGCTGTTCGCAGCGGAAGCGGAACCAGCGGGTGGCGGCGCTGACGTGGCCGATCTCATCATTGGCGATGCGGGTGAGGATGGCGGCGGTCGCGGAGTCACCCAGTTCCTGGAATTTTTCCAGGGTTTTCGGTACCACATCCAGCGCGCGCGCCTCGAATACCCGGTGCACGATGCCCATCCGGTCCATCAGCTCGTGGGCGGTCTCCACGGCGCTGCCCCAGAGCTCGTCATGGGCGCTGAAATCGCCGTAGTCGAAGCCCATGTCACGCAACCGGCCGCGCAGGGCGAGGAAGTGCTCACTCTCCTCGCCGGCGCACTGCAGCCAGTCCTCGTAGTAGGCCCGGGGCAGGCCGCGGAAGCGGTAGATGGTGTCCCAGGCCAGGTTGACCGCGGTCAGCTCGATATGGGCCAGGGCGTGGATCAGCGCGGCGCGCCGGGTGAGCGAGCCGAAACCGCGCTTGCTCACCTGCTGGGGCGGCACCAGCAGCGGCCGCTCCAGCCGGCCCGGCACCAGCAGCTGTTCCGGTTCGTCATCCGAATCCCAGCACAGCCTGCCGGCGCGCCAGTCGGAGACCAGGGCCAGGGAGGCGTCCAGCTTCTCGTCCGGATCGGCGATCAGAAAACAGCGCTTGGCGGCGGTGAAGAGATTGTTCAAACCGGACTCCCGGGCAGTGGCTGGCGGACGGGGTTCGGTGCAGGGCCGAACCGCCGGCTCATTGTACCGCAGGGCGTCCGTCTAGGGGCCTGTCGGGTTTGACCGACCGTAGCGAGGGAAAGCCGATTTGAGCCAGATTTTTCGATCTTTCGAGGCGAATAGTGGACCTATTTAACGAGAAAGATCGGAAAATATGGCCAAATTCGGCTTTTCCGCAGTAGGTCAGCGTTAAATCCGACAGGCTCCTAAACAGGCCTATTCGGTCCCGGTCGCCTGCTGCGCCAGCAGGCCGGCCATGCGCCAGACGGCTTCGGTAATGGCTCGGTCAAAGGTGGCGGGTGGCTGGACCCAGCCCTGATTTGTCGATTCCAGCGTTAGGCTCCAGCGGCTGGCCCAGGTGCCGTCGGGAGTGACCGTCATGACGCCGGCGAGGGTGCCATCGACCGCCGGCCGGTCGGCCGGGTGCCGCGGCAGGGCCAGCGGAATCGCGGTGCGCCGGGTCAGCGTCCGGAACACCTCGCGCTGTCCCCAGCCGCGCCGGGAGGTCTCGGTCAGGTGATAGCTGCCCTGGCTGTCGGTGATCTCCAACTGCACCCCAATGGTCGGGCGCGGACCCAGCCAGGGGGTCTGGCCGGCCGCCGTCAACAGGCGCTGCAGGGCTTGCGCACGGAAGCTCACCTCGAGGAGAAAGCTGCGCTCCCGGGTGCCCTGCTCATCGGCGATCTGGATGCCCGCCTTGCGGTCGGTGTAGCGGCGGCTGGCCACCAGGGTCTCCAGGGTGGCCGGGGTGAGGGGGCCGAGCTGTTGCACCACCCCACGGTCGCCGCAGAGCCGGGCGACGACCGTCTCGAACGCCTCCCGGGTGCCGCGGGCCCACTCCGCCGCATTGTCCCGGCCGGTGACGATGCTGGTGGCCTGATAGAGCGCTTGCGGGTCGCCGGCGATGGCCAGGGAGAGGCTGCACAGGATCAGGGCGAACAGGGCGGTGAAGCGCTTTCCGGTTCCCACGGCGGGCTCCTCGGGGATCAGGTATTTGTCCGATTCGCAGCGATAACAGGCTGACAAAGAAAGTCTAGCCCATGGCCGGATCGGCATCCGGGCGCCTGTCGGGCCGGGGCCCGGACCCGCGCCGGGGAACTGGCATATACTTTAAGGCGTCTGCTTCAATCCCTGGCAGCGTAACGGACAGACCATGAGCGATAACAACCAAACCCACCTGAGCCTGCGCGTCATCACCCTGGCCGACTATCCCCAACTCGCCGAATTGATGGAGCTGGTCTATGCCGATATCGGCGGCGCCTGGCCCAAGGCGACCATCCAGGCGCTGGTCAAGGCCTTTCCGGACGGCCAGATCTGCATTGAGGACAAGGGCCGGATCGTGGCGGTGGCCCTGACCATCAAGGTTGATTACAACCGCTTCTCCTTCGTGCACAAGTACCGGGACATCGTCAGTGACCAGCAGATTGCCCGGCATAATGAAAAGGGCGATGCGCTGTATGGCCTGGACGTGTTCGTGCATCCCGACTACCGCGGCTTCCGCCTGGGCCGGCGCCTGTACGAGGCGCGCAAGGAGCTGTGCCGGGCGCTGAACCTGAAGGCAATCCTGGCCGGCGGCCGCATCCCCGGCTATAACGACCATGTCGGGGAGCTGACGGTGGCGGAGTACATCGACAAGGTGAAACGGCGCGAGCTGCACGATCCGATCCTCTCCTTCCAGCTGGCCAACGACTTCGACGTGAAGCGGCTGATGCGCGGCTATCTGCCCGAGGATACCCAATCGAAGGGCTTCGCCACCCTGCTGGAGTGGAACAACATCCTGTTCGATGAGGACGGGGATTCGGTGCATGGGGTGGAGAAACCGATTGTGCGTATCGGTATCGTGCAGTGGCAGATGCGCGCGGTGATCTCCCTGGAAGACCTGTTGAGCCAGGTCGAGTTCTTTGTCGACTCGCTCTCCGACTACCAGTCCGACTTCGCCCTGTTTCCGGAGTTTTTCAGCGCCCCGCTGATGGGCCTGGCGCGGGACAAGAACTCGGTGGAGGCGATCCGCTTCCTGGCCGGCTTCACCGAACAGATCCAGCGCCGCTTCTCCCAGCTGGCGGTCAGCTACAACATCAACATCATCGCCGGCAGCATGCCGCTGCTGCAGGGGGATCGGCTCTACAACGTCGCCTACCTGCTGCATCGCGACGGCCGCATCGACGCCCAGTACAAGATCCACATCACCCCCCACGAGAAGCGCGACTGGGTGATCGACGGCGGCGCCGGGGTGTCGGTGTTCGAGACCGACGCCGGCCGGGTCGGCATCCTCACCTGCTACGACGTGGAGTTTCCCGAGCTGGCCCGCCTGCTGGCGGACCAGGGGGTGCAGATCATGTTCGTGCCGTTCTGGACCGACACCAAGAACGGCTACCTGCGGGTGCGCATCTGTTCCCAGGCGCGGGCCATCGAGAACGAGTGCTACGTCGCCATCGGCGGCAGCGTCGGCAACCTGCCCCGGGTGGACAACGTGGCCATCCAGTACGCCCAGTCGGCGGTGTTTTCGCCCTCCGATGTCTACTTCCCCCACGACGCCACCATCGCCGAGGCGACGCCCAATGCCGAGATGATCCTGTTCGCCGACGTGGACCTGGAGAAGCTGAAGCTGTTGAGCACCGAGGGCTCGGTCACCAATCTCAAGGATCGCCGCCTGGACCTCTACCGGCTGGGGCTGGAGAACCTGATCGACTTCGAGTGAGCGGGTTCCTCGTTCCCACGCTCCGCGGGGGAATGCATACCCAGCGGCAATGGTGGATGCACCTGCCGGCTTATTCCATCCTAGGCTTCTTAAACGGTACATCCCGGTACCACTCCTCCTGTACTACTCCTTACCCCACGTGCGTGCCCGTGGCCCACCATTTGACGGCAGTGGATGCGTTGGGTTACGCGGCGCCCGGACATTGTCGGGGTATGGACGCGCAGTACCCGTGCGCCGCTAACCCAATCTACGGCAATTGATGGGTAAAGTGCAGGACTAGGGCTCGCGCTTCTTGCGGCGCGCCCGCGGGTGGGCGCTGTCATAGACCTGGGCCAGGTGCTGGAAGTCGAGATGGGTGTAGATTTGGGTGGTGCTGATATCGGCATGCCCCAGCAGCTCCTGCACCGCCCGCAGGTCGCCGGAGGACTCCAGCAGGTGGCTGGCGAAGGAGTGACGCAGCAGGTGCGGGTGCAGGTTCTGCCGGCAGCCTTGCTGCAGTGCCCACTGGTGTAGCCGCTGCTGGATGGAGCGCGGCCGCAGGCGGGTACCGCGTTGGCTGACGAACAGGGCCTGCTCGTCCGGGCGGGCGAGCTGGCCGCGTACCTGCTCCCAGGCGGCGATGGCCGCCAGCGCCTTGCGCCCGACCGGTACCCGGCGGCTTTTCGCCCCCTTGCCGATCACCTCCAGGGTGGCGTCGTCGCGGTCGATATCATGCAGGTTGAGCGAGACCAGTTCGGCCAGCCGCAGCCCGCAGGAGTAGAGCAGCTCCATGATCGCCAGGTCGCGCCGTTGCAGTGGCTCCTCACTGGCCACATCCAGCAGCCGGCCCAGCTGGTCGGCATCCAGGGTGTCGGGCAGGTGGCGTTCGGATTTGGGGGCACGGATACCGCTGGCGGGATCGTTCTCCACCACCCCTTCGCGCAGCAGGTAACGAAACAGGCTGCGCAGGGCGGAGAGTTCCCGCTGCAGGCTCTTGCCGGAGATGCCGCCGCGGTGGCGTTGCGCCACGAAGGCGCGCACCTGCCGGGGAGTCAGTTTGTCCCAGCCGTCCAGCTCCTGTTCCCGGCACCAGTCACGGAACCGCTGCAGATCGCGCTGGTAGTTGCTCAGGGTGTGGGGGGAGAGGCGCCGTTCGAAGCGCAGATGGGACAGGAACGCCTGCAGCCGCGCTTGCAGGCGGTCCGGGGCCTGCATCAGCTGCCCGGTTCCGACACCACCTCCAGGGTCTTGCTGACGATCTCCCCGAGGCGGATCAGGTAGTCGGTGCCCATGCCGGGGTGGAAACGGTGTTCACTGTGGCTGCCGATGGCCAGCACTCCCAGCAACCCCTCGCCCTTGACGGGTATCAGGGCGGTGGAGGCGATATCCTCGGCCTGGGGACCGAACAGATATTTCAGCTGGCCGTTGGCCAGCCGGCCGCAGCGTGGCCGATTGGCATCGAGGAATTCCCGGAAGCCGTCCAGGTCGGGGTTGGTCAGATGCTCGGCCTCGATGGCCGAGTAGAGATGCAGCTCCACCGCCTCGGCACGGAAGTCGTCGTGCAGCAGGTCCTGCAGGGTATTGATTACTTCGTCAAAGTCGCAACACTCGATCAGCTTGACCGTGAGATGGTGCAGCCGCTCGTTGAGCAGCTCATTCTCCCGGGCGATGGCGACGAACTCCTCCAGCTTGCGCCGGTTCTGTTCGGCCTGCTCGCGCAGCACGGCGACCTGGCGTTCGATCAGGGAGACGGCACCACCGTTGCTGTGCGACAGCTCCAGCCGGCTCAGCAGCTCGGGATTGCGGTCAAAAAAACCGGGATGGTCGGTCAGAAAGTCGATCAGCGTCTGTTCCATCTGCGGAAGGTCGGGCGTTGGCTCTGCTTGTGGGCTCATAATTCGATGGTTCCTTCAAACACCGACGCCGCCGGACCGTACATCAGGACAGGCGCCTGTTCGTCAGGCCACTCTATCACAAGTGCACCACCGGGCAAGCTGACCTTGACACTTTTGTTAAGCAGCCCGCGCAACCGGCCCGACACCACCGCCGCGCAGGCGCCGGTGCCGCAGGCCAGGGTCTCGCCCACGCCGCGCTCGTAGACGCGCAGGGCAATGGCGTCCGCCGACAGGATCTGCATGAAGCCGACATTGACCCGCTGGGGGAAGCGCGGATGCTGCTGCAGGGCGGCGCCGATGCGCTCCACCGGGGCCTGCTCCAGATCCTCCACCACCATCACCGCGTGGGGGTTGCCCATCGAGACCGCGCCCAGGGTGAGCGGCTCGCCCAGCACCTCGACCGTATACTCGGCGGCCCGGCGCTCGGCCACGAAGGGGATCCGTTCGGGCTCCAGGGTCGGGACCCCCATGTCGACCCGCACCAGGCCGTCCGGCTCGATCGACAGCCGGATCACCCCGGCCTGGGTGCCGACACTGATCTCCCGCTGGTCGGTCAGTCCCTGGTCAAGCACATAGCGGGCGAAACAGCGGGCGCCGTTGCCGCACTGCTCCACCTCATCGCCATCGGCATTGAAGATGCGGTAGTTGAAGTCGGTGCCGGGAAGGCTGGGCGGTTCCACCAGCAAGATCTGGTCGCAGCCGATGCCGAAGTGGCGGTCGCCGATCTGGCGAAACTGTTCCCGGGTCAGCCGAAGCGGCTGGGTGACGGCATCGAAAACGACAAAATCGTTGCCCAGCCCGTGCATCTTGGTGAATGCATATTTCATGGCGGGGTTATTTGTCCTTGGCCTCTTCCTGCTGCTGGCTGGCCGGGTCGGGCAGATAGAGCGGCCCCTTCTGACCGCAAGCGGTGAGCAGGCTGCCCGTGCCCAGGACCAGGATGACGAGCCAGAGAAGATAGCGGGACCAGCAGAACATGGCGTGTTGCTCCGAATATTTCCAATGCAGCGCATTGTAACCCTGGCGGCAGTCAAACCCAACCGGATTCCCTGCCACCCCTGGACAAGGCTGCTAGGGCCGGATCTTCATCAGCGCCTGGTTGAGGCGCCCCTCTAGCCGCTTCTTGAATTTCAGCAGTTGGATGGTGCTGGCGTCCTCCTCGGAGCCGATGCCGGAGAGCTCCAGGCTGGTCAGGTAGATGGGGTAGGCCTTGTGGCCAATGCGCTGCTCAAGCAGGTGTTGCGCCACCGCACCGTAGAGCCCGGCGCCGTACTCCAGGGAGCTGAACTCGCGGTCGCCGCAGACCAGCAGGTGCGGTGCCTGATTCAGGTCCAGGCCTTCGCTGATCAGGCGCAGCTCCATGTAGCTGTCGGGGAGCCGGTGGCGCGGCGGGGTGCGCGGTTCGGCCACGTAGTCGCCGTCCCGGTTGCGTTTGAGGCGGTAGAACTCCGGTGCATCCAGCAGGTAGCGGTGCGCGGGCTGGTTGCCCGGCAGGCTGAGGCTGCGCAGCAGCAGCATGCCCTTGAGAAAGCGCTGTTGCTGCACCAGCAGGTAGTGTTCGTCCGCCTCCTGCATCTGCTGATGAAACAGCGCGCCGTGCTCGTCGAGGATATAGAGTTCGGTCCGGCTCTTGTGGGTCAGGTAGCATACCTGGATCGCCCCGGCTCGGTTCAGGCGCATGATGCAGGGTAGCGGGGTCGCTGCGAGACTCAGGCTGTCGATGATGGTGGGGCGGAAGCTGCGCTGGGGTTCGGCCAGGATATCCAGCGCCTCCTGTTCACCGGCGAGCGGGAAGTAGGAGAATTTTTCATTCTGATAATGGATCAGGTAGAAGTCGTCCTCGATCTGCTGCAGATAGCGGCTGTTGAGGCCGCTGCCCGCCTCGCTGAAGCAGTGCCGGACATCGTTGAACAGCTTCTCGACCCGCTTGGCGGTGCTGCCGCCCCGCACCGAGTTGAAGCAGTGTGCGGTGGCCCGTGGCGGCGGCGCCTCGCCCTGCAGCGCCATGCGCAGATAGTGGCACAGGCTCTCCAGCAGCCCCCGGGTCCCCTGGTGGGAAGTGACCAGGGTCTCGCCCCAACTGGTGGTGATCAGCTGCTCCACCGTCGCCACCAGGGAGTTGTGCGCCGCGCCGAAGCTGAGCGGATCGCTGCGCTCCGTGGTGAGCTGTTTGCCGAGTTTCGCCAGGTGGGCCATCGGGTCGATGCCGGTGTTGAGGAACAGGGTGCAGGAGAGGGCGTAGGGCGGCTGTTTCAGCCGCGTCATCGGCACCGATGTGGTCGCGTGCGGCGGGTAGATGCTGTTCAGCGTGCCCAGAATAGCCAACAGCTCCTCCGCGCGGACCGGATTCTCCTTGGGATAGAGGGAGATGATGGTGCCGAGATTGATCAGCCGGTTCAGGTGGCACCAGGCCAGCACCTCGCTGAGACAGGCGGCGGTCTTCAGCGGGCTGGTGACCCGGGCGGCCTGCTCATTGACCTCCCCCAGGTAGAGGAACCAGGCGTACTGGTCGCCCTGGGTGCGGGCGTAGTGGAGCGAGATGCGCTCCTCGTAGAGGCTGCGGGTGATGCCGGGATTGATGCTGTCGATCTTGCCCGGACGCTTCTCCAGGGCGGTGTAGAGCTTGCGCCCGAGGAGGCTGATCTCTTCCGGGTCGATGGCCTCGGTGGAGGCGTACTCGCGGGCAAAATCTGTCAGCAGCCGGTAGCTGTAACTGAGTTCGCGCACCAGGTTGTTGCGCTCATCCATCACTTGGTCGATCTTCCAGCTTTGGCGCGAATCCAGATTGACCAGCACCCCCTTGCCCCAGCCCCAGTCCTGCGCCAGCGTCTGCAGCACCTCCCGTTTCCAGTCCTCGCGCAGCCGCAGCGGCGCCTGGCTCAGGGTCTGCTCCGATTTGAAATAGAGGCAGCGCCGCGCCAGCTCCAGGCGCTCCGGCTCGCCCCGACCCTGGAGATACTGTTCCACCCGCTGGTACATCAGCACATAGGGGTCGAGTTGGCGCAGATTGAAATCGCCGCTGTAGATGGCGCGCTTGGTCTCCTGGCAGAGCCAGCGGATGGTGGGATAATCCCGCGCGTAGGCCTCGGTCAGCAGCAGCTTGAGGATGGTCTTGTATGGGGACTCGATGCCCTTGAACAGCTGCCAGTGGGCGGCGCCGATAAACTCCTCCACCGGGATCGACTCCAGGCCGCCGAAGTCGAGGCAGTCCAGCGGGTCGACGAAGCGTTTGTGGAACAGCATGCGCACATAGCGGCTGTAGTCCTCCTCCTCCTCGGGTGGCACCAGCCACCAGACCGGATAGCGTCCGGCCAGCAGTACCCCGGTGCGGTAGAACTCCTCCAGCAGCAGGTGCGGCTGGGTGGTGCCGCTGCTCTCGTGGGAGAGGGCGTCGAGCTTGCCGTCGCGAAAGGCGTCCACATCCGTGAGGAAGAAGTGCACCTCCAGGTTCAGCTCCTTGCCCCAGGCCTCGATCTTGCGCGCCTTGCGGCGCAGCAGATCGCGCTCTGCGGCGTCCAGCTCGGGATCGTGGCACAGCCAGATATCGAAATCGCTGCCGCTGGTATGGGCGATACTGCCGATGCTGCCCATCAGGTAGAGCGCCTGGATATAAAAGCGCCGTCGGGCCCGTTTCTTGTACTCGAAACTGCGGCTCAGCTTGCGGGCCAGGCGCAGCACCGCCAGGGTCGGGGTGTAATCGGGGATGCCGATGGGGGTGTCACTGCCGGCAAAGCCCGGCAGGGTCGGGTGGTTGATGTGGAACAGCAGCGGCAGCAGATCGACAAAGGCGCGCTGGTTGGGAGTCAGCTCGCGGGCGATCATGCGCAGCCGCTCCCGGTGCAGACCGAGGAAGCGGCGGCGGATAGTCAACAGCTCCTGGCGGCCGATACCGTCTTTGTGTGACACCGCCTCGGCCATGGGTCGACCCTCAGGAGTGGCCGCTGGCGGCTGAGTTTTCTGCCAGGTTGGTGAGTGCCTGTTTCATCAGCAGACGGGCATCCTGGCCCTTGTGCCACTCGGCCAGGCCAAAGCGCAGCGCCAGGGCGTCGGTGGCAAACTGCGCCGGCAGCGACAGCTGGGAAAAGTCGCCCAATACCTTGTCCATCAGCTCGCTGCCGTGGGGCAGACTGGTCTCCGGCAGGATGATGATGAACTGGCTGTGGTCCCAGCGGGCGATCAGGTCGACCCAGCGCAGGCGGTCGCGCAGGTAGCGGCTCACCTCGAGGATAATCTCATTCGGGATCGGCGCCTGGTCGCGGCTGTCGAGCAGCTGAATTACCGCCAGGCTGAGCGGATTCTGGTAGCGGCGGCTGCGCGCGACCTGGGCATTCAGGGCGCGGGTCAGGGACTGGCGATTGGCCAGGCCGGTCAGTTCGTCGGTAATGGCCAGCTCTTCAACCTGCTGTTTCAGTCGTTGATTCTCCTCCTGCAGCCGCACCAGCTCGGTGATATCCTGAAAATATTTGATGGTGTGGATCTCCGGGTCCGCGTCCTCCCGCTGTTCCACGGAACAGAGCAGCCAGCGATCCTGTTCCACCCCGCTGCCGAACAGGTGCATTATCCCTTCGCCCTTGAACAGCCCCCGGTGTGTGGTGAAGGGGAACTGCTCCCGATCCTGCCCTACCAGTTGATCGGCCTTGAGACCCAGCAGGGTTTCCAGGGCCGGGTTGAGCCAGCGGATGGTACCGTTCTGGTCGAAAATCAATACGCCGCAGGGAGTATTCCGCAGCGCCTGGTGGGTAACACGACTTGCTTGAGTCAAAACCAAGATCCTCCGATCCGAATTTTTTGCCTGGCCGGCGGATGCACCCCACCGATTATCGATGGGGCGTTCGGGTGATCACCCCCGCAACAGCCTATAGAGCGCCCGATTTTGGCTAAACTTTAGTTTTCAACCTTCAGAATAGTCTATCTTTTCCATAATCATTGCCGATGAACGAGGAGGTCGGATGGAGCGGCAAAAGTGCGTGACGGCTGCCCGGCTGCAGCCCGGGGACCCACTCTGGCGGCGGGTCCCCACCAGCGATCCGGCCGGACAGAACCTGAACGATTTCATGCTGCTGATCCCGGGACTGAAGCGTTGGGCCCAACACCGGCGGGAACGGCTCCTCGAGGAGCTGCGGGGCGTGTTCGAGCACCACGCCGACCGGGTGGTGTTCGCCGACCTGAACCTCAAGCTGAACCTGTTGTGGATCAGTCATCGGCAGGGCAAGGGGGTCTCCCTGGCCCTGTTCGAGGCGATCCGCGAGCGCGTCCCGGAGGCGCTGCTGGTGGCCAGTCAGGCCGAAGTGCAACAGGGTCTGCAGCAGCAGGCGCGGCGGCGTGCCGCGCGACGACTGTTGGGTCGGGATGGGTCCTAGAATCTATCTGAATACCCCCGGCTCCATCCGGGATGTGGAAAAAGATTAGCCGCGAGGAGTGGTGCAAGGCTGCACCGTTTACGGACCTGAGGATGGAATGATGCGGTTCGCAAG
>NZ_JAQGEI010000059.1 GCF_029017505.1 Sedimenticola hydrogenitrophicus | reverse complement strand
GTCTCCGAATTAGTCTCGCAGAAGCGATTAAACATTGGATCAATAGTCGTAAAAACCCTTGCCGCTCTTGCGTCCCAGGTAGCCGGCGTCGACCATGCGGCGCAGCAGGGGGCAGGGGCGGTACTTGGTGTCGCCGAGCCCGTCGTGCAGCACCTCCATGATGGAGAGGCAGGTGTCCAGGCCGATCAGGTCGGCCAGGGCCAGTGGGCCCATGGGATGGTTCATGCCCAGCTTCATCACCTCGTCGATCGCCTCGACCGTGGCCACGCCCTCGTACAGGGTATAGATCGCCTCGTTGATCATCGGCAGCAGGATGCGGTTGGAGACGAAGCCCGGGCTGTCGTTGACCTCCACCGGCACCTTGCCGATCCGTTTCGACAGCTCGTCGATCAGGGCGTACACCGCGTCGCTGGTCTGCAGGGCGCGGATCACTTCCACCAGCTTCATCACCGGGACCGGGTTCATGAAGTGCATGCCGATTACCTTCTCCGGACGCCGGGTCTCGCGGGCGATGCGGGTCAGGGAGATGGAGGAGGTGTTGGTGGCGAGTACCGCCTCGGGTTTGCAGATGCGGTCCAGCTCCTGGAAGATCTTGCTCTTGATCTCCAGGTTTTCGCTGGCCGCCTCCACCACCAGGTCGACCCCGGCCAACTCCTCCAGACGGGTCACGCCGCGGATGTTGGCCAGGGTGGCAGCCTTGTCGGCCTCGCTGATCTTCTCCTTCTTCAGCATCCGGTCGAGGCTCTTTTCGATGCTGTCCAGACCGCGTTGCAACGGTGCCTCGGCGATGTCGTGCAGGATGACCTGGAATCCGGATGCGGCAAAGACCTGCGCAATGCCGTTCCCCATGGTGCCGGCCCCGATGACGCCAACTGAATTAACTTGCATATCAACCTCTGGTAAAAGTGAAATATATTACATATTACATAGGATTTTTGGATGGGGTGCAAAGCCCAGCGCCCGGCCGTAAAGATAGTCTTTCCGCCTTGAGTGGTGTGATTGTCTTCTCGCCAATACTTTAACTGTCCATGATAAAGCGAATATAAACAATATGTTAATTGATGTTTATTAATGTAAACTCAAGTTTCTGAGTTCATTTCACAAAGCCCGAATCGCTCAATTCCATCCTTAGGTCCGTAAACGGTACATCCCTGTACCACTTCTCGTAGGGTGGATAAGCATCAGCGCATCCACCATGAATCGGATGGCGGTGGATGCGCAAGCTTATCCACCCTACAAATACTGCAAACTCCGAAACTTGGGATGTGAATATTTCCAAAAAGGGGCGGTATTCGCCCCCTTCCCGGTCTACATGTTACGGCGATATTGGCCACCGACCTCATACAGGGCGTTGGATATCTGCCCCAGGGAACAGTAACGGACGGCATCCATCAGCTGGACGAAGATGTTCTCGTTGTTGATGGCGGCGATGCGGATACGCTCCAGCGCCGCGGCCGACTCACCTTCATGGCGCTGATTGAACTCCCGCAGCCGCTTGATCTGACTCAGCTTCTCCTCCTCGGTGGAGCGGGCCAGTTCGATGGTGAACTCCCCGTGACCTTTTGGGTTGAGGAAGGTATTGACGCCGATAATCGGCAGCGAACCGTCGTGCTTCATGTGTTCGTAATGCAGCGACTCGTCCTGGATCTTGCCGCGCTGGTAGCCGGTCTCCATGGCGCCCAGCACGCCGCCGCGCTCGGAGATGCGCTCGAACTCGCTCAGCACCGCCTCTTCCACCAACTCGGTCAGCTCGTCGATGATAAAGGCGCCCTGGTTGGGGTTCTCGTTCTTGCTCAGGCCCCACTCGTTGTTGATGATCAGCTGGATCGCCAGGGCGCGCCGCACCGACTCCTCGGTGGGGGTGGTGATCGCCTCGTCATAGGCGTTGGTGTGCAGGCTGTTGCAGTTGTCGTAGATGGCGATCAGCGCCTGCAGGGTGGTGCGGATATCGTTGAAATCCATCTCCTGGGCGTGCAGTGAGCGGCCGGAGGTCTGGATATGGTATTTCAACTTCTGGCTGCGCTCGTTGGCGCCGTATTTGAAACGCATGGCGGTGGCCCAGATGCGCCGCGCCACCCGGCCCATCACCGTGTACTCCGGGTCCATGCCGTTGCTGAAGAAGAACGACAGGTTGGGGGCGAACTCGTCGATGTCCAGGCCCCGTGCCAGGTAGGTCTCCACGTAGGTGAAGCCGTTGGCCAGGGTGAAGGCGAGCTGGGAGATCGGGTTGGCCCCGGCCTCGGCGATGTGATAACCGGAGATGGAGACCGAGTAGAAATTGCGCACCTGGTGGTGCACAAAATACTCCTGGATATCGCCCATCAGCTTGAGCGCGAACTCGGTGGAGAAGATGCAGGTGTTCTGCCCCTGGTCCTCCTTCAGGATGTCTGCCTGCACCGTGCCGCGCACATTCGATAGCGCCCAGGCGCGGATCTTCTCGATCTCCTCATCGGTGGGCTGGCGACCGTTGTCGGCCTCGAATTTCACGATCTGCTGATCGATGGCGGTATTCAGGAACATGGCCAGGATCATCGGTGCCGGTCCATTGATAGTCATCGACACCGAGGTGCTCGGGCTGCACAGGTCGAAACCGTCATACAGCACCTTCATGTCGTCCAGGGTGGCGATGGAGACCCCGGAGTTGCCGACCTTGCCGTAGATGTCGGGCCGTTCATCCGGGTCGCAGCCGTACAGGGTGACCGAGTCAAATGCAGTAGAAAGTCTTTTTGCATCAGCATGTTCCGACAACTTCTTAAAGCGTCGGTTGGTGCGGAAGGCATCGCCCTCGCCGGCAAACATGCGGGTCGGGTCCTCGCCCTCGCGTTTGAACGCGAACACCCCGGCAGTGTAGGGGAAGCTGCCCGGCACGTTCTCCAGCAGCAGCCACTTGAGCAGCTCGCCGTGGTCTTCGTAGCCGGGCAGTACCACCTTGGGGATCTTGGTGCCGGAGAGGGTGGTGCGGGTAATCTGGGTGCGGATCTCCTTGTCGCGGATCTTCACCACGTACTCGTCCCCGGCATAGCTCTGCTTCACCTGGGGCCAGATCTCCAGCAGCTTTTTTGCCCGCGGGTCCAGCGTGGCGTCGCGCTCGGCGATCAGCTCATCCAGTGCCTCCAGGGTGTTGCCGGCTTCGCCCAGCATGCGTTTCGACTCGCTGAGCTGCTGCCGCTCCCGGGCGATGCGCGCCTGCTCGGCTACGGTCTGCTTGTAGCCACGCACGTTCTCGGCGATCTCCGCCAGGTAGCGGGCGCGCTGTGGCGGCACGATCACCTGCTTGCCGGTGGAGCATTTCTCGCTGCCGCGGGGGAGGGCGTCCTCGACGACCTCCAGACCCAGCTCCGCCAGCCGGTCACGCAGGCCATGGTAGAGGGCGGTTACCCCCTCGTCATTGAAGCGGGCGGCGATGGTGCCGTAGACCGGCATCTCCTCGGGCGGCGTGCCAAACGCCTCCTGGTTGCGCTGCACCTGCTTGCGCACGTCGCGCAGGGCATCCTCCGCGCCCTTGCGGTCGAACTTGTTGATGGCGACGAAATCGGCATAGTCCAGCATGTCGATCTTCTCCAGCTGACTCTGGGCGCCGAACTCCGGGGTCATCACATAGAGCGAGGCATCCACCAGCGGCACGATGCCGGCGTCTCCCTGGCCGATGCCCGGGGTCTCCACGATGATGAAGTCGAAATCGGCCAGCTTGCACGCCTTGATGATGTCGGCTACATAGTCCGGTACCTCGCCGCTGGCGTCACGGGTGGCCACCGAGCGGAAGAAGATATTCGGGTGCTCGATGGCGTTCATACGGATGCGGTCGCCGAGCAGCGCGCCGCCGGTCTTGCGGCGGGTCGGGTCGACGGCAATGATGGCGATATTGAGCCGGTCCTGCTGGCCCAGGCGGAAGCGGCGGATCAGCTCGTCGGTCAGGGAGGATTTGCCGGAACCGCCGGTGCCGGTGATGCCCAACACCGGGATCTGTTTGCGAACGCCCTGCAGGGCCTCACCGATCTGTCCCGCCAGGGTGGGGTCGCCGTCACTGTTCTCCAGGCGGGTGACGATCTGGGCCAGCGCCCGCCAGTTACCCTCCAGGAGTGGGTCCAGGCTGTCGGGGGCGAACCGGCCGGGGTCGAAATTGCTCTGTTCCATGGCGAACTGGATCATCCCCTGCAAGCCCATCTTCTGGCCGTCTTCCGGTGAGAAGATGCGCGTCACCCCGTACTCATGCAGCTCCTGGATCTCTTCCGGCACGATCACGCCGCCACCGCCGGCAAACACCCGGATCTCTGCTCCGCCGCGCTCCTTCAGCATGTCCACCATGTACTTGAGGTACTCCACGTGGCCGCCCTGGTAGGAGCTGATGGCGATACCCTGGACATCCTCCTGCAGCGCGGCATTGACGATCTCCGCCACCGAGCGGTTATGGCCCAGGTGGATCACCTCGGCACCCTGGGCCTGGAGGATGCGGCGCATGATGTTGATGGAGGCGTCATGGCCATCAAACAGGCTGGCCGCCGTTACGAAGCGGATTTTATGCTGTTGCTGAGCAATGCCGACCACATTGTCTGCCTGCGGAACGTTGGCCATAATGTCTCCAAATGGAATCTGTAACTCGCTGTAAATAATCGAGAAAGCGTTTGACTGATGATAGAATGCCCAGGCTTATGGGCACTCCTGCAGCCTCATATCAGACTAAATCTATATTACGTTAACGTAAACGTCAATGCTATGCTGTCGGTTGATGGGAGTCGCAAATCGGGCGGCTCGACCAGTCTGGGAATAGAAAGTATAGTGACGTTTACGTAAACGTAGGTTATAACAGTAA
Source organism: Sedimenticola hydrogenitrophicus (assembly GCF_029017505.1). Taxonomy (GTDB): domain Bacteria; phylum Pseudomonadota; class Gammaproteobacteria; order Chromatiales; family Chromatiaceae; genus Sedimenticola; species Sedimenticola hydrogenitrophicus_A. The sequence continues at coordinate 13,622 of NZ_JAQGEI010000059.1, read as the reverse complement.
ACAACAGATTTTGCCGTCCAGGGGCGACCGAATACAGGAACTTATTCTTGCGCGGGCCCTTGGCGACGTCACCGTTGAGTATGGCACCGGAAAGGCAAAAAGCGGGCGATATTGCCCGGAAATTACGCAGTGCCCGGCAACCGGCGGCGGGCCGGGCTGGTGTATAAAAAGCACTGTTAATCGGGATAGAATATGCTAATGGAAAAACTACACCACGATCCGGCGAACGATGTCGAGACCATGAAGGGCACCACCTACACCATCTCCGAACTGGCCAAAGAGTTCGATATCACGCCGCGCGCCATCCGTTTCTATGAGGATCAGGGCCTGATCTCCCCCACCAGGAAGGGGCGCCGGCGGGTCTACCGCGAGCGTGACCGGGTGCGTCTGAAGCTGGTGCTGCGCGGCAAGCGGCTCGGTTTCGCCCTCTCCGAAGTGAAGGAGATGTTCGATCTCTACGACACCTCGCCCGGCGAGACCGGCCAGTTGCGTTTCCTGCTCGACAAGATCAAGGCGCGGCGCGAGATGCTGGAACAGCAGCGTCAGGACATCGAGGCGGTACTGCACGAGATGGAGAGCGTGGAAAAACGCGCCCTGAGCGTGCTGGACGAGCTGGACAGCGACGGCTGATAACGCCGGGCCTGACCGGGTTGGTGCAACCCGGAGAATTGGGCAACCACGGGGGCCTGCCCCTGCGAATGGCGTCACTCCTCAGGTATTCAACGTCCCCGTAGGGGCAACCCCCCGTGGTTGCCCGAAACCTCCGGTTGCATCGACTCAGGGCAGGCACGGGGGCCTGCCCCTACGAACGGCGTCGCCCCTCAGGTGTTCAACGTCCCCGTAGGGGCAACCCCCCGTGGTTGCCCAAGACCTCCGGTTGCACCGACCCAGGGTAGGCACGGGGGCCTGCCTGCCCCTACGAACGGTTTTGGAGCACCTTACCCCGGGTTATTGAGAAGTTACGGGGCGGGCGTATCGGCGCTATACCATCTGAACCCAAAACACTGTTTTCCCTCTTCTCCTATCATTGAATTGCAACGGGTACTATAGTTACACCATAGCAGTTGACGTTAACGTAAACGTAATATATGTTTTGCATCGGTTGTCCGGGTTCCGGCGATTACCGGTATGAGGGTGGGGCGTTCGAGCGTGCCCGGCCATCCCACCCGTTTCTGTGGGGCTGTCTGGATGCGACAGCTTCGGTTGAGGAGATATCTGAATGATCCACCTGCCTTCGTTGAATTTTGATCTGGGAGAGACCGTGGAGATGCTGCGCGATGCCGTGCAGGAGTTCACCGCCGTCGAGATCGCCCCCATCGCCGCCGAGACGGACCTGAAAAACGAGTTCCCCAACCCGCTGTGGAGGAAACTGGGCGACATGGGCTTGCTGGGCATCACCGTCTCCGACGAGTTCGGCGGCAGCGGGATGGGCTACCTGGCCCACATCGTCGCCATGGAAGAGATCAGCCGCGCCTCCGCCTCCATCGGCCTGAGTTACGGCGCCCACTCCAATCTCTGCGTCAACCAGATCAAGCGCAACGGCACCCAGGCACAAAAGGAGCAGTACCTGCCGAAACTGATCAGCGGCGAGCATATCGGCGCCCTGGCCATGTCCGAGCCCAATGCCGGTTCCGACGTGGTGGCCATGCGTCTGAAGGCGGAGAAGAAGGGTGACCGCTTCATCCTCAACGGCAACAAGATGTGGATCACCAACGGCCCCGATGCCGACACCATGGTGGTCTATGCCAAGACCGATCCTGGGGCCGGACCGAAGGGGATCAGCGCCTTCATTATCGAGCGCGGCTTCGGCGTCAAGAGCGCGCAGAAGCTGGACAAGCTCGGCATGCGCGGCTCCAACACCGGCGAGCTGGTGTTCCAGGATGTGGAGGTGCCGGAAGAGAATCTCCTCGGCGGCCTCAACCAGGGGGTCAAGGTGCTGATGAGCGGCCTCGACTACGAGCGTGCGGTGCTCTCCGGCGGGCCGCTGGGCATCATGCAGGCGTGTATGGACGTGGTGGTGCCCTACGTCCACGAGCGCGAGCAGTTCGGCCGCCCCATCGGCGAGTTCGAGCTGATGCAGGGCAAGCTGGCCGACATGTACACCACCCTGAACGCCTGCAAGGCCTATGTCTACGCGGTGGGCAAGGCGTGCGACCGCGGCGAGACCACGCGCAAGGACGCCGCCGGCGCCATCCTCTATGCGGCGGAGAAGGCGACCTGGATGGCCCTGGAGGCGATCCAGGCCCTGGGCGGCAACGGCTATATCAACGAGTATCCCACCGGCCGTTTCCTGCGCGACGCCAAGCTCTACGAGATTGGTGCCGGCACCTCGGAGATCCGCCGCATGCTGATCGGCCGCGAGCTGTTTAACGAGACCCGGTAGATTGACGACCCCTGGGGTGGCGCGAAATGAATCGTAGGATGAATGGCACTGACTTAAGCGGATTCGTATCCAATGTAGGGTGGGTTAGGCGCGTTGTTTGCGCCGTAACCCACCAACTGTGCCGTCAGGCAAACCTTAAACAAACGGGTTGTGTTGCTGCGCAACGCCTGGTGGGTTACGCAAAAAACGCTAACCCACCCTACATTTGAGCTTAAGTCAGTGCCATTCAATCGTAGGATGTGGTGAGTGAAACGAACCGCATCAAACGCCGGGTGATGCGCATTGCTGCGCTCAGCACATCCTACGGTGTTGAATGTTCCAGACCACCGAATGGCCGAAGTGCGACAGGCCAAATTGAGCAACAGAACGAACCGGAGTAATCCCATGAGTGATCCAATTGTCATCGTCGATATCGCCCGCACCCCGATGGGCGGTTTCCAGGGCGCCCTCTCTTCAGTCTCCGCACCCCTGCTGGGCGCAGCGGCCATCGCCGCGGCGGTGGAACGCGCCGGTATTGCGCCTGAAGATGTACAAGAGGTGTTGATGGGCAACGTGCTCACCGCCGGCATCGGCCAGGCCCCCACGCGCCAGGCGGCGCTCGCGGCCGGCATCCCCCAGAGCGTGCCCTGTGCCGGCATCAGCAAGGTTTGCGGCTCCGGCATGAAGGCGGTGATGCTGGCCCATGACCTGATCAAGGCCGGCAGCAACGCGGTGATGGTGGCCGGCGGCATGGAGTCCATGAGCAACGCCCCCTACCTGCTGGAGAAGGCGCGCGGCGGCTATCGCCTGGGCCACGGCAAGGTGCTGGATCACATGTTCCTGGACGGCCTGGAGGACGCCTACTTCGATCGCGGTGCGCTGATGGGCACCTTTGCCGAGCAGTGCGCCGACCACTACAGGTTCAGCCGCGAACAGCAGGACGAATTCGCCATCGCCTCGCTGAGCCGGGCCAACGCCGCCATCGAGGCGGGCCGCTTCGAACGCGAGATCGTGCCGGTGACGGTAGCGGGGCGCGGCGGCGACACCCGGGTGGCGATCGACGAACAGCCGGGCAATGCCCGCCCGGAGAAGATCCCCAACCTGCGTCCGGCGTTCCGCAAGGACGGCACCGTGACCCCGGCCAACTCCAGCTCCATCTCCGACGGCGCCGCCGCCCTGGTGCTGATGCGCGCCTCGGAAGCGGAACGGCGCGGCCTGTCGCCCAAGGCGGTGATCCACGGCCATGCCGGCTACGCCGGCGAACCCTGCTGGTTCACCACCGCGCCGGTCTATGCCATGCAGGACCTGCTGCAGCGGCTGGAGTGGAACAAGGACGACGTGGACCTGTGGGAGATCAACGAGGCCTTCGCCGTGGTCACCATGGCGGCCATGCGCGAGTTGGGTCTGGATCACGAAAAGGTCAACGTCAACGGCGGCGCCTGCGCCCTGGGCCACCCGATCGGCGCCTCCGGCGCGCGCATCATCGTCACCCTGCTGGCGGCGCTGGAAGAGCAAGGGCTGAAGCGCGGTATCGCCTCGCTCTGCATCGGCGGCGGCGAGGCCACCGCGGTGGCCATCGAGCGGGTTTGACACGGGCAGGTTCGGACGCATGACGTTCACCTCCCGATATCGTAGGGTTGGATAAGAGAAGTACAGTAGGGTGGATAAGCCGGTAGGCGCATCCACCAGTGTCATGGTGGATGCGCTGTCGCTTATCCACCCTGCCGCTAGCTGGAGACTCAGAGAAGTAGGGTGGGCACGTTGTTTGTGCCCACGCGGACGCTCGGCATGAATCCACTATGGATTGTGTACAACGTGTAGGATGGGTGGAGGCGCACCACCTCCGTGGTTGGAGATGCTCTGTAGCCAGGGTGCACCGTAACCCATCTTCGGATGAGGCCGGGTGATGGCTGACATGCCGGGCGGGTGCTGCGGGACCGATTGATGGGTTACGTCGTTCCTCCTCCACCCATCCTACACTCTCGTGCAGGGGAAGAGACCCTATATGGACACGTTGTTTGTGCCCACGCGGAAGCACGGCATGAATCAACGGCGTGGGCACCAAAGACGTGCCCGCCCTACGTCAACTGCCTACATCAACTGTAGGAGCGGCTCTGCCGCGAATCACCGGCCTGGCATGGGCCGGTATTCAATAACAAGATGATGATCCACAGGAGTCATTGATGATCCTCACCGAAGAACAGCGCATGATCCGCGACATGGCGCGGGATTTTGCCCGGGAGCGCCTGGCCCCCAACGCCGCCGAGTGGGACCGGGAGGGCATCTTCCCCTCGGACGAACTGAAGGAGATGGGCGCGCTCGGTCTGTTCGGCATGACCATCCCCGAGGAGTGGGGCGGGGCCGGTACCGACTATGTCTCCTTCGCCCTGGCGATCGAGGAGATTGCTGCCGGTGACGGTGCCTGCTCCACCATCCTCAGCGTCAACAACTCGGTGGTCTGCGGGCCGCTGCTCAAGTTCGGCAGCGACTATCTGAAGGAAACCTACCTCAAGCCGCTCGCCGCCGGCGACATGCTCGGCTGCTTCTGTCTCACCGAGCCCCAGGCCGGCTCCGACGCCGCCGCGCTGAAGATGCGCGCGGTGCGTGACGGCGACGAATATATACTCAACGGCACCAAGCAGTTCATCACCTCCGGCAAACATGCCCAGGTGGCGATCGTATTTGCCGTCACCGACCCGGCGGCCGGCAAGAAGGGGATCAGCGCCTTCCTGGTGCCCACCGACAATCCCGGTTACCAGGTGGCCAGTATCGAGGAGAAGATGGGCCAGCACGCCTCGGACACGGCGCAGATCGTGTTTGAGGATTGCCGCATCCCGGCCGATCACCTGATCGGCGAGGAGGGGCAGGGCTACCGGATAGCCCTGAGCAACCTGGAGAGCGGACGCATCGGCATCGCCGCCCAGTGCGTGGGCATGGCGCGGGCCGCCTACCGGGTGGCGCTCGACTACGCCAGGGAGCGGGAGAGCTTCGGCACCGCCATCATCAACCACCAGGCGGTCGCCTTCCGCCTGGCCGACATGGCCACCCAGCTGGAGGCGGCCCACCTGATGGTGATGAACGCCGCGCAACTGCGCGACGCCGGCCGGCCCTGTCTCAAGGAGGCGAGCATGGCCAAGCTGTTCGCCTCGGAGGCAGCGGAGCAGATCTGCTCGGCGGCGATCCAGACCCTGGGCGGCTACGGCTATCTGCGCGACTTTCCGGTGGAGCGCATCTACCGCGACGTGCGCATTTCACAGATCTACGAAGGCACCAGTGACATACAGCGTATCGTCATCTCCCGTGCCATTGCCGAGGAGTAACCCATGGCCGCACCGCTGGAGTTCTATTTCGATTTCTACTCGCCCTACGGCTACCTGGCCAGCACCCGCATCGACGCGCTGGCGAAAAAACATGGCCGCGAGGTGATCTGGCGCCCCTTCCTGGTGGGGGTGACCTTTGCCCTGACCGGGACGCGCCCGCTGCTGGATATTCCGCTGCTGGGCGACTATTCGCTGCACGACATGCGGCGCTGCGCCCGTGATCAGGGGGTGTCGTTCCAGTTGCCGGAGAACTTTCCCAAGGCGGCCCTGGCGCCTTCCCGCGCCTTCTACTGGCTGGCGGACACGCAGCCGGAAACGGCAAAGGCGCTGGCCCGGGCGGTCTACCACGCCACCTTCGGCGAGGGGCGCGACGGCACCGATCCACAGCTGGTGGCGGATCTGGCGGCCCCGCTGGGCGTCGATCGCGAGGCGCTACTGGCGGCGATCCAGACCCCGGAGGCCAAGGCACGGCTGAAGCAGGAGACCGAGACTGCCGTCGAGCGCGGTGTCTTCGGCTCGCCCTATATCTTCGTGGACGGTGAACCCTTCTGGGGCAATGACCGGTTGGAGCAGGTCGACCGCTGGTTGGCGACAGGAGGCTGGTAATGTCGGTCATCAACAGCAGTATCAATCGCAAGAGCGAACAGTACCGGGAGAACCAGGCGGCCATGCAGGCGCTGCTGGCCGATCTGCGGGAGAAGGTGGACGGCATCGCCAAGGGCGGAGGCGAGCGCGCCCTGGAGAAACACCTCCAGCGCGGCAAGCTGCTGCCCCGCGAACGTATCCGCGTGCTGCTGGATACCGGCTCGCCGTTTCTGGAGCTGTCCCAGTTCGCCGCCTACGGCATGTACAACAACGAGGTGCCGGCGGCCGGTGTCATCACCGGCATCGGCCGGATCTGCGGCCAGGAATGCATGATCATCGCCAACGACGCCACGGTGAAGGGCGGCAGCTACTTCCCGATGACGGTGAAGAAACACATCCGCGCCCAGGAGATCGCCCGCGAGAACCGGCTCCCCTGCGTCTACCTGGTGGACTCGGGCGGCGCCAACCTGCCGACCCAGGATGAGGTGTTCCCGGACCGCGAACACTTCGGCCGCATCTTCTACAACCAGGCCAACATGTCGGCCCAGGGCATCCCGCAGATCGCCGTGGTGATGGGCTCCTGTACCGCCGGCGGCGCCTATGTGCCGGCCATGTCGGACGAGAGCATCATCGTCAGGGGGCAGGGCACCATCTTCCTCGGCGGTCCGCCGTTGGTGAAGGCGGCCACCGGCGAGGTGGTGACGGCGGAAGAGCTGGGCGGGGCGGATGTGCACTCGCGCATCTCCGGCGTCACCGACCACTACGCCCTGAACGACGCCCACGCCCTGGGGCTGGCGCGGCGGGTGGTCAACACCCTGAACCGCGACAAGCGGCCCGGGGTGACCCTGCGCGAGCCGGTCGAGCCGCGCTATCCGAAAGAGGATATCTACGGCATCGTGCCCACCGATCTGCGCAAACCATTTGATATCCGCGAGGTGATCGCCCGGGTGGTCGATGGCAGCGAACTGGACGAGTTCAAGAAGCTCTACGGCACCACCCTGATCTGTGGCTTCGCCCACATCCACGGCTACCCGGTGGGCATCATCGCCAACAACGGCATCCTCTTCTCCGAGTCGGCGCAGAAGGGCGCCCACTTCGTCGAACTGTGCGCCCAGCGCGGTATCCCGCTGGTGTTCCTGCAGAACATCACCGGCTTCATGGTGGGCAAGAAGTATGAAGCGGGCGGCATCGCCAAGGACGGGGCCAAGATGGTCACCGCCGTGGCCTGTGCCAAGGTGCCCAAGTTCACCATCATCGTCGGCGGCAGCTTCGGCGCCGGCAACTACGCCATGTGCGGCCGCGCCTACGGTGCCCGCTTCCTGTGGATGTGGCCCAATGCCCGGGTCTCGGTGATGGGCGGCGAGCAGGCCGCCAACGTGCTGGGACAGATCAAGCGCGACGCCCTGGAGGCGCGCGGCGAGAGCTGGGCGACGGAGGACGAGGAGGCATTCAAGGCGCCGATCCGCGACCAGTACGAATACCAGGGACACCCCTACTACGCCAGCGCCCGCCTGTGGGATGACGGTATTATCGACCCGGCGGAGACCCGCACCGTGCTGGGGCTGGGACTCTCGGCGGCGCTCAATGCGCCGGTGGAGCAGACCACCTTCGGCATCTTCAGGATGTAATCGGGCAGGTAACTACTCGCCCCTATCAACACCACGGAGACACAGAGAGCGCAGAGAAACAACAATATCCTTCTGCAGGAATGGCACTTACTTAAGCCAAGAATCACCGTCATCCCGGCCTGCGCCGGGATGACGAGTATCCTGTGATTAGGCTTTAGTAAGTGCCATTCTCCTCCTGCAGGCTTCATCCTCAGGTAAGTAAGCGGTGCAATCCGGGGTCGAGGGGGGAATGGAACGGCGGCTCCAATTATCCGCCACGCTACGTTGTTCAGCTAACCTCTGTGTCCTCCGTGCCTCCGTGGTGCATTGGAGGGGCTTTAATGCACACCTCGAGTGAGTAGTTACTCGGGCAGAATGTAAACGGGAAATGACAAAGATGATGGCAGAAAACTCGGTAATTCTGGCGGTGGACGAGCGCGGTATGGCGACCCTCACCATCAACCGCCCGGAGATTCACAACGCATTCGACGATGCCCTGATCCAGCGCCTGATCCAGGTCCTGGAGTCGCTGGACGTCGATCCCCAGGTGCGGGTGGTGGTGCTGCGCTCCGCGGGCAAGAGCTTCTCGGCTGGCGCCGACCTCAACTGGATGCGCCGCATGGCCGATTACGGCGAGGCGGAAAACCTGGCCGATGCACGCATGCTGGCGCGGCTGATGGAGAAGCTCAACGGCCTCTCCAAGCCCACCATCGCCCAGGTGCAGGGTGCGGCCTTCGGCGGCGGCGTCGGCCTGATCGCCTGCTGTGACATGGCGGTGGCCGCGGAGGAGGCGAAATTCGCTCTCTCCGAGGTGCGGCTGGGGCTGATCCCGGCGGTGATCTCCCCCTATGTGATTGCCGCCATCGGCGAGCGCGCCGCGCGCCGCTACTTCCTCACCGCCGAGCGCTTCGATGCCGCCGAGGCACTGCGCCTGGGCCTGCTGCACGCGGTGGTGCCGCGGGACCAACTGGAGGCCCGGGTGGACGCCCTGTTCGACGAACTGTTGAACGGCGGCCCCTCCGCCCTGGCGGAGGCCAAGTCCCTCATCTTCGCCGTCTCGCACCAGCCCACCAGTGCGGCGGTGATCGAGGATACCGCCAGAAGAATCACCGCCGCCCGGGCGTCGGACGAGGGCAGGGAGGGGTTGAACGCCTTCCTCAACAAGCGTGCACCGGCCTGGATTACAGAAGGCATTGCAGAGGGGAACGATTGATGTTCGACAAGATCCTGATCGCCAACCGCGGCGAGATCGCCTGCCGGGTCGCCCGCACCGCCCGCCGCCTCGGCATCGCCACGGTCGCCGTCTATTCCGAGGCCGACACCGATGCCATGCACGTGGCGCTGTGCGACGAGGCCTACCTGATCGGCCCGGCGCCGGCCAAGGAGAGCTATCTGCGCGCCGACAAGATCCTTGAAGTGGCCAAAACCTCGGGCGCCCAGGCGGTGCATCCCGGCTACGGCTTCCTGTCGGAAAACGCGGTGTTTGCCGAGGCGTGCCAGGCGGCCGGCATCGTCTTCATCGGCCCGCCCGCTTCCGCCATTGTCGCCATGGGCTCGAAGAGCGAGGCCAAGCGCATCATGGGCGAGGCCAACGTCCCGCTGGTGCCCGGCTATCATGGCGACGACCAGTCGCCGGTGACCCTGCGGCGGGAAGCCGACCGGATGGGCTACCCGCTGTTGATCAAGGCCACCGCCGGTGGCGGCGGCAAGGGCATGCGGGTGGTGGAGCGGGCGGAGGATTTCAGCACCGGCCTGGACGCCGCCCGACGCGAGGCGATCGCCTCGTTCGGCGACGACAAGGTGTTGCTGGAGCGCTACCTGCTATCGCCGCGCCACGTGGAGTTGCAGGTGTTCGCCGACAGCCAGGGCAACGCGGTGCACCTGTTCGAGCGCGACTGCTCGGTACAGCGGCGTCACCAGAAGGTGCTGGAAGAGGCGCCGGCCCCCGGCATGACCCCGGAGCTGCGCGCCGCCATGGGCGAGGCGGCCACCAATGCCGCCAAGGCGATCGGCTATGTTGGCGCCGGCACGGTGGAGTTCCTGCTCGATCGCGACGGCCGCTTCTACTTCATGGAGATGAACACCCGGCTGCAGGTGGAGCACCCGGTGACCGAGATGATCTCCGGCCAGGACCTGGTGGAGTGGCAGCTCAAGGTGGCCGCCGGCGAACCCCTGCCGCTGGACCAGGCCGCGCTACGCATCAACGGCCACGCCTTCGAGGCGCGGGTCTATGCCGAAAACCCGGCCAAGGATTTTCTGCCCGCCACCGGCAAGCTGCGCTATCTGCAGACCCCGGAGCAGGGGCCGGGTGTGCGCGTTGATACCGGGGTGGAGCAGGGCGACGAGGTGAGCGTCCATTACGACCCGATGATCGCCAAGCTGATCGTCTGGGGTGAGGACCGGGCCAGTGCCCTGCACCGGCTGCGCGCCGCCCTGGCGGACTACCGCATCGTCGGCGTCACCACCAACCTGGAGTTCCTCTCCACCCTGTGTGCGCTGCCGGCCTTCGCCAATGCCGAGTTGGATACCGGGTTTATCGACAAGCACGCGGCCGAGCTGTTTCCGGCGGCGGAGGCGATGTCGGACGACATCCTGGCCATCGCCGCCCTCTATGAACTGCTGGGCGAGCAGCGGCAGACCCAACAACGGCAGTCGCGCTCCCATGATCCCTACTCCCCCTGGGGCAGCGCCACCGGCTGGCGCATGAACCAGGACAGCTTTCACCAGTTGCACTGGGCCGCCGGGGAGGCGCAGGGCAGCCTGGTGGCCCACTACCGGGACGGCGGTTTTCTGCTGGAGCTGCCGGGCGGCGACTGCCTGGTTTCGGGCGAGATCCTGGACGACGGCGACCTGCTGGCCGACCTCGCCGGCCGTCGCTTCCAGGTGGCGGTGATCAAGCACGACCAGGAGCTGACCATCCTGCACCAGGGACGCTCCTGGCAGATCGAACTGACCGACCCGCGCCTGGAGGCACTGGAGGGCGAGGGTGCCGGCGGCAGCCTGGTGGCCCCCATGACCGGCAATGTCATCGCCATCAACGTGGCCGAGGGCGACGCCGTGAAACAGGGCGACGCGGTGATGATCGTCGAGGCGATGAAGATGGAACACACCATCACCGCCCCCAGCGACGGTGTCGTCAAGGAGATCCGCTTCGCCGTCGGCGACCAGGTGGAAGACGGCGAACCGCTGCTGGTGATCGAGTAGGGTGGATAAACCAACAGGCGCATTCACCAAAGAATCCATCGCACAGCCTGAACGAACGGCCCCTTCTCCCCCAGGGAGAAGGTTGGGATGAGGGAATCAAGATATAAACGAACGGCCCCTTCTCCCCCAGGGAGAAGGTTGGGATGAGGGGGCAAATGTAGGGTGGGCACGTTGTCTGTGCCCACGTGGAACGGCACCAAAACCGCAAGCCAGAGGAACAACCGTGCAACTACCCCAACAGGTCAAGATCGTCGAAGTCGGCCCCCGGGACGGACTGCAAAACGAGCCCACCCCGGTCCCCCTCGAGGTCAAACTGGAATTGATCCGCAAACTGGAACAGGCCGGCCTGTCGGTGATCGAGGCCGGCAGCTTCGTCTCCCCCAAATGGGTACCGCAGATGGCCTCCAGCGCCGAGGTCTACCAATCCATCCAGCCGAAACCCGGCGTCAGCTACCCCATGCTGGTACCCAATCTAAAAGGACTGGAAGCAGCATTGGCCGTGGGCGTGCAAGAGATCGCCATATTCGCCGCCGCCTCCGAAAGCTTCACCCAAAAGAACATCAACTGCTCCATCGAAGAGAGCATCGCCCGCTACAGCGAGGTGATGTCGCAGGCGCAACAGCACCACCTCAAGGTGCGCGGCTACGTCTCCTGCGTACTGGGCTGCCCCTACGAAGGGGAGATCGCCCCGGCCAGGGTGGCCGAGGTGGCCCAGCGGCTCCACGACATGGGCTGCTACGAAATCTCCCTGGGCGACACCATCGGCGTCGGCACGCCACTCAAGGCGCAACGGATGATCGACGCCGTGACCAAGGTGGTGCCGGTGGAACAACTGGCCGCCCACTTCCACGACACCTACGGCCAGGCGCTGGCCAACCTGTTCGCAGTATTGCAGCAGGGCGTGGCGGTAATCGACAGCTCCATCTCCGGCCTCGGCGGCTGTCCCTACGCCAAGGGCGCCTCCGGCAACGTCGCCACCGAGGACGTGGTCTATATGCTTAACGGCCTGGGCATCGAAACCGGCATCGATCTGCCGAAACTGCTGCAGGCGGGGCACTACATCAGCGACCACCTGCAACGCGAACCGGCCTCGAAAGTGGCCCGCGCCCTGGCTGCCAAGGAGTGACTTTCGTAGGGTGGGCACGCTTTTTGTGCCCACGCGGCGTGGCACCAAACGACCGCAAGCCAGTAACTGTAGGAGCGGCTCCGCCGCGAAGAGATCGCAGGAAGTAGGGTGGATAAGCCGACAGGCGCATCCACCACACCAAGGCCCATGCACCCGCGCTACAGCGGACAATACAGACAACAATAATCCATTACATTAACAACGGAGGTATCCATGTCAGATAAACCCATCAGCCGATTCCCCATCCCCGATATCAACACCCTGCCGGAAGACATCAAAAACGTCATCCTCGAAGTGCAGGAGAAATCCGGCTTCATCCCCAACGTCTTCCTCGCCCTGGCGCACCGGCCGGACGAGTTCCGCGCCTTCTTCGCCTACCACGATGCCCTGATGGAGAAAGAGAGCGGCCTCACCAAGGGCGAGCGCGAGATGATCGTGGTCGCCACCTCCAGCGCCAACCAGTGCATCTACTGCGTGGTGGCCCACGGCGCCATCCTGCGCATCCGCGAAAAGAACCCGCTGATCGCCGACCAGATCGCCGCCAACTACCGCAAGGCCGACATCACCCCGCGCCAGAAGGCGATGCTCGACTTCGCCATCAAGGTCTCCCAGCGCGCCTACGAAGTGGACGATACCGACTACGAACTGCTGCGCGGCCACGGCTTCAGCGACGAGGATATCTGGGATATTGGCGCTGTCTCCGCGTTCTTTGGGCTCTCCAACCGGATGGTCAACTTGACCAGCATGCGTACTAATGATGAGTTCTATTTGCTGGGCAGGTTGCCGAAAGAGAAGAAATAGCTCCACAGCGGGGCAGGGTGCAGGCTCTGGTCCAGCCCGCTCCCGATCAGGGTCGGAGTCGTCGCGTCAACTCCGACCCCCGCTGACAAATCAACAGCGCGCTATCCCACTGAAAAGGCCATCTTTTTTCCAAGGAAGGGTGCGCCGGGATACCCGCGCACAGGCGCAGAGCCCTGTAGACGCCTAAATAGGCAAGAACAGGTTCCTTCCTATATTAATCTTTGGTAATGTCAGGGATTATCGGGTGATCTGTGCGGCAGGAGGCGAAATATTTTCTATAAAATCAGTCATCTGACCAGGTTGGTTGAGTCAGAAAGGGCGCAATATCGCGGGAAGCATTAAGTCGGATTATTCACTTAACCAAGCGTGCTTGCTGCAATATTTACCTATGTGAGCGAGGAAGACGCATAATTAAAGGGTTAGAGCCGAATGGCACTTACTTAAGCCTGGAACCGCCGTCATCCCGGCGAAGGCCTCCTACCAGATTGCTTAATGGTGGCGGTATTCCTGGATTCCGGCCTGCGCCGGAGAAGTGGTGCAGGGATGCACCGGTTACGGACCTAAGGATGGAATGACGAAAATCCTGCGATTCGCCTTAAGTAAGTAGCATTCGGGTT
>NZ_JAQGEI010000058.1 GCF_029017505.1 Sedimenticola hydrogenitrophicus | reverse complement strand
GGTGAGTAACACGAACCGCATCAAGTCTTTCCGAGAATGATGCGGTTCGCAAGCTCACCAGCATCCTACAGTGCTGTTGGGCTTGTCCGACCGATGCCTAGAACCCGTACCCGTCGTCCGTCTGTAACTGTTCGAAGGCCGAGACACGCCCGGCGACGAATTCGACCCGCGCCACCGTGTACTCCTCACGGGTCTCCGAGTTGATCCAGACACTGTGAAAGGAGATGTGTCGCCGACCCTCGCTGTCGAGGAAATAGACCGGGATGCTCATGCGGTCCGTGTAGGGGTAGTGCCTGACCCGGGTATAGCCCCACACCGTGGCATGCCGATCACGGCTGGTGCGGGTGAAGACCTGGTCCGGCGGCCCCCAGGCGAGCCGCACCATATCGGCGTTAAAACCGACCTCGACCTGCCCCTGACGCACCTGCTCCTGGATCTCCGCCGGGAATGAGTCGAACAACGCCTGGTTCTCGGCAATGCGCCGATCCCGCAGCTCCTGCACCGAGGCACAGCCGACCAGCGCCAGCAACAGACACAATAAGACGATTACGGCCTTGCGAGCACAATGCCCTGCTACGCGGACCTGGATCAAGCAAGAGCAAGTGATATTTTTGTAGGGTGGATAAGCCGGTAGGCGCATCCACCGTAGCACTGGTGAGGAGTGGTACATGGATGTACCGTTTACGGACCTGAGGATGGCATGCGCCTCTGGCTTATCCACCCTACATCTACTTTCCAGCCGCAGGGGGGCTGCGTTCACCTGACGTAAACGAAGAATCAATGACTCAAATGACTCAGCGCCAAGTTCTTCATGAGACAACATGGTCAAGTCACTCCCGATTCCGATCCAACCGCTACAGCCTTTCAGCTAAAAGTATAGGCCGCTTGTCCGTCAGTCGGAGTGGTTAGCTCGTTCCGCCCAGCCGGGACGCCGCCGCACAAACCAGGTGGAGCTGAGGGTGGCCACCAGCTCGCCGCCCTGGCGACGGATCTCATTCCGCAGTTTGAGCATACCCTCGCCCGGACGACTGCCCAGCTCCCGGGCCTCGGCGATCTCGGTGCGGGCCGAAAGCCGGTCACCGGCGAACACTGGCTTCAACCAGCGGATATTGTCCCAACCGGGCGAGATCACCGTTTCGGCGTTGGGAAACGCCTCCTTGCTGAGGCGTCGCCAGATCGCCGCCACCTGCGGACCCGAGGCGATCAGACCGCCCCACCCCTGGGCCACCGCCGCCGCCTCGTCCAGGTGGAACGGCTCCGGGTCATACAGGGTGGCAAAGGCGATCATCTGGTCACGGCGCATCACCCAGTCGCCATACTCGAACACCTGGCCGACGGCGAAGTCCTCGAACCAGATCATCTCCGGATAGACACCGGTGGTAACAAATTCACTCTGCTGCATCGGTTTTCCTGTTCGCGGGGGTGTTTTCATGCCGGTCCACGAGGGGTCGCGCTACGTGAGGGGTCGGAGTCAAACCGCCCCAAGTTCGCTGTAAAAGTCACCACCTGCGGGCGGTTTGACTCCGACCCCTGGAGGAGACCCATCAGTCCCTCGGCCCGGCCCAGAAGAACGGATTGTGGGCGATCTCCCAGAGGTGGCCGTCGGGGTCCTTAAAGTAACCCGAATAGCCGCCCCAGGAAACCTTCTGCCCCGGTTTCGCCAGGGTCGCTCCGGCGGCCACCGCCTGTGCCAGCAGTTGATCCACCTCGGCCTCGCTCTCCACGTTGTGCGCCAGGGCGAAGCCGGCGAATCCACTGCCCTCCGGCGAAACCTGGGCATCCTCGGCCAGCGCCTCGCGCCCGAACAGCGCGAGCCAGCTGCCGTTCAGTGTAAAGAACGCCACCTCCGGCGGCGACTCCATGCGCGGCAGGCCCAGCCCCTGCTCATAGAACCGTACCGACGCCTGCAGATCCCGGACACCCAGGGTGATCATGCTGATTCTCGGTTTCATCCGTAACCTCCTTCGCTAAGCCACTTCGCCAAGGATAGTAGCAGTGGGCCGCGGTCACTACACCTGTTTGCCATGGTTTCCGGCACATCCCAGGCCGCCACCAATCGGCATTAAAGTAATCAGCGGCCGTGGCCGACACTCTGGATAACAAGGATAAGAGTGGAATGCTACTTAGTTAAGCCCAGAACCACCGTCATCCCGGCGAATGCCGGGATCCAGGCGGCTCGGTGGAGGCGGTTTTCCTGGATTCCATCCTTAGGTCCATAAACGGTGCATGGCATCCTCGGCTCCGTAAACGGTACATCCCTGTACCACTCCTCCGGCTTGCGCCGGAATGACGGAAACAGGTGTATCCCGGCTTAACTAAGTGCCATTCGGATAAGAGTGCCGTTTTTCTTCAAGCACCGGCTGACGACATGATGGTTACCAGGCCAGGCTGAAAAAAATCCCGGCTGATTTTATGGACCTATAAGCCCACTCTTTGTAGTGCTTCAGAGAGAAACAAAGTAATGTGGACCGGGTTCGGCCACGGCCGCGATGCCAGGAGCCTGTCTGGCTTGGCCGAAAGATTCCCGGGACTGGACCGGTAATTGAGGATCAGCGATAGATGCGCAGGATGCTAAAACTCCACACGATCAAAAGTTTCATGCTGGTCGCGGCGCTGGCGGGTGCACTGGTCCTGTTTCTTGGCGCCTATCTGGTGGTGAGCGAAGTGTACGATCGCAGCGTACGCAGTGATGCCCGCACGGTCTCCGGCATCCTTGCCGGCCAGACATTCGACAGCATGTTTCAGGTCATGCGCCGTGGCTGGAACCGGGAGGAGCTGGAGGAGTTCATCGAGGCGATGCGCCAGCGCTTCCAGGATACACCCTACTCCCTGGAGATCTACCGCGGCGCCATTGTGGAGGCGCGCTTCGGCACGATTGAACAACCCGATCCCGATCCGATTATCCGTCAGGTCTTCGAGCAGGGACAGCGACTGGTGACGGAAAATGACGAGGGGCTGCGCCATGTACAACCCCTGACAGCACGCGAGGAGTGCCTGGTCTGCCACAAGAATGCCAGTGCAGGGGATGTCCTCGGGGTCATCGACCTGCGCCAGAACCTGCGGCCGGTGTTGAATCAGGCCCGCTCCCAATTCATCACTTCGCTCTCCCTGATTGTCCCCTTGATGCTGGCGGGTGCCCTCCTGGTGGCGCTGTTGATCCACCGGCGCGTCGACCGGTCACTGGGACGCGTGCGCGACTGCGTCAGAAAGGTGAACAAGGTCTCCGACCTGGCGCGTTTCGATCTGCAATACGAACCGGCCGAGTTCCGCGAGCTGGATGAGATCCAGGATGAGTTCAACGAGCTGGCCACCCGGCTGCGCGCGGTGGCTGTGGACAGGGAGCTGCTCGAATTCGAAATGCGGCTGATGGAGCGCTTCATCATTACCTCGGAGGTGGTGCGGGACTGGCGCGAGTATGTCTGCCAGCTGCTCACCGAGATCAACGAGGTGCTGGAGGCCTACATGCTGTTCACCGTATTCAAGGTGGAGGAGGAGACCTTCGATCTCGAAGTGTTCTGGCGCAACCAGCCGGCACCCCATGTGCAACAGGTACTGGAACGCAATGTCCGCGCGGTACTGCAACGCCACCCCTACTTCCGGGGGGCGGCTGCCATCGAGGTGAAACACAACGTGGCCGATCCCAGCCGCGAACTGACCTACCTGGCCAATGAGGATATCGAACTGCAGAGCAAAAGCCTGTTCGTCGACATGCCGAAAATCGGCGGTATCGTCGGCATCGGGGTACAGGCCGGACTGGGCAGGGATCCGATACGCCTGCTGGTGGCCGAGAGCATCCTCTCGACCCTGCTCAACGTGGTCGGCTCGGTCAAGGCAATCTACAAATACACCAAGGAGCTGGAGTACTACGCCACCCGCGATCCCCTGACCGATCTCTATAATCAGCGGGTGTTCTGGGAGCTGATCGACTACGAGATCAGCCGCTGCGAGCGCAAACCGGAGCGGCTGGGCCTGCTGGTTATCGACCTGGACAACTTCAAGAACATCAACGACAACTATGGCCACGCCTTCGGCGACCGGTTTCTGCAGGCCTTCGCCGACCTGCTCAAACGCCACTTCCGCCAGGGCGACCTGGTGGCGCGCTACGGCGGTGACGAGTTCGTGGTGCTGCTGGCCGATACCCCGGAAAACCAGGCCTACAGCGTCGCCCTGCGGCTAGTGGAGGAGTCCAGAAAACTGGCGATAGCCGCCGACGACGGCCAGCCGGTGCACGCCACCATCTCCATCGGCATCGCCCTCTATCCCGATCACGCCGAACCGTCCCGCGATCTGTTCATGATTGCCGACAACATGATGTACCGGGCCAAACAAGGCGGGAAAAACCGGGTCAAACTGGCCGGCAGTGAAGAGGTCGCGGAGGTCTATCGGGCGATCGGTGCGCAGAGCTTTACCATTCTTGCCGCCCTGGAGAACAAGCGTTTCATCCCTTACTTTCAACCCATTGTGGCCAGTCCTGATGCCGGCGAGTTTGCCTTCGAGGTGCTCAGCCGCATGCTGGGCGAGGAGGGCGAAATCATTGTCGCCGGTGAGTTCATCGAAGTCGCGGAACGCATGGGGGTGGTGCATCAGATCGACTACCAGATCATGGACCGCGCCTTCGAGCGGGTCAGCCACCAGGGCTACAGCGGCCTGCTGTTTGTCAATCTGTCACCCAAGGCGCTGATTCTGTCGGAATTCGTCCCCGAGGTGATGCGCCTGGTCGACCACCACGGCATCAGGCCGGAACAGATCGTGTTCGAAATCACCGAGCGCGAAACGGTGCGCAATCTGACCCTGCTGCAACGCTTTGTCAGCGAACTGAAACTGCGCGGCTTCCAGTTCGCCATCGATGACTTCGGCTCCGGTTTCTCCTCGTTCCACTATCTCAAGCACTTCCCGATCGACTTTGTGAAGATCGACGGCGAGTTCATTGTCAATCTGATGCACGACCGGCATGACCAGATATTCGTGCGCCACATCTCGGCCATGGCCCAGGAGCTGGGCATCCGCACCGTGGCCGAGTTCGTCGAATCGGACGAGGTACTGACCGAGGTGAGAAACGCGGGTATCGGCTATGCCCAGGGCTACGCCATCGGGCGGCCCGGTCCCGAGCTGGAATGACCGCCGGTGTCCCCTGAACGCCCTTGGCTGTTGTTCTCGCTCATCGCACTGATCCTGCTTGAGCTGATTTTACTGATGCGCCACAATCCGAGCGAGAGTGCCCCATGGCTGCCTCTGGCGCTGGCCTTGCCGCTCCTGCTGCTAGCCATCGGCCAATGGCGCAGTGTCGTGGCGGCACGTAAACAACTGACCGACAGCCATGACCTGCAGGAGAAGCGCATTCTCTCCTTGCACGACGAAGTGGCCACGCAACGCGGACGGGAGCTGTTCTATCGCACCATCCTGGAGGACATCCCCGAAATGATCTGCCGCTGGAAACCGGATGGCAGCATCAGCTACGTGAATGAACACTACTGCAACTATCTCGGCATCTCCGCCGACAAGCTGCTGAGCAACAGCAATCTGTCACTGTTTCACTACGGCCAAATGACCATCGACGGCAGGATCGATCCCAAGCCATACCTGGATAATCCCGTGGTGGAGGTGGAGTTCCCGGTGACACTGCCCGACGGAACCCTGCGCTGGCAACGCTGGGTCGACCGCGCCCTGTTCAACGATCAAGGCGAAATCTGCGAGTTTCAGTCGATCGGTGCGGATGTCACCGAACACAAGCTGGTGGAGGAGCGGGCTTTGCGACTGGCCGAGGAGAACCAGCGGCTGGCGCGCATGGCGCTCAATATTCAGGAGGAGGAGCGGGGCCAGCTGGCGCGCGAACTGCACGACGAGTTGGGCCAGAGCCTGACCGCGATCCGCACCGAGGCACGCACCATCCGCCGGCTGAACGGCGTGCACAACGCGGTGATTGACGAGTGCGCCGGTGCCATCAGCAGCGTCGCCGATCAGGTGTATGAGGTGGTGAGCGGTATCATGCAGCGCCTGCACCCGGCACTGCTCGATGACCTGGGGCTGATCGCCGCTTTGCGCGAGATGGTCTTCAGCCGCTGGAGCAGCCAGCATGCGGAGGTAGCGCTGCAGGCCGACCTGGAGGAGATCGGCGAGCTGTCCTGCAAGGTTCGCCTGACCGCCTACCGGATTGTCCAGGAGGCGCTGACCAATGTGGCCAAACACGCCCAGGCCAGCCAGGTACAGCTGAAGCTGCGGCGGTTGCCGACCGACCGTCTGGAGCTGGTGATCCGGGATGACGGCTGCGGACTTGATCCCGAGCGCAAGCGCCACGGCTACGGCCTGTTGGGGATGCGGGAGCGGGCGTTGGCGCTGAACGGACGCTTTAATCTGACCTCCGCCCCGGGGGAGGGGCTGACGATCCTTGTCGAGCTGCCGCTTCTGGAGTTGCAACAACCCGGAGGCGATAGATGACCGATCAACTTGTCTCCGTAATGCTGGTGGACGACCAACCCATCGTCCGTGCCGGTTTTCGTCGCCTTATGGGTACCGACGGCACACTGCGCTTCTGCTGTGAAGCCGCTGACGGTGAGGAGGCCTGTCGGCTCTACAAGCTGGAACGGCCGGATGTGGTGGTGATGGATCTGATCATGCCGGGCATGGGGGGACTGGAAGCGGCGCGGCGTATCCTCGTCGGTGACCCGGTGGCCAGGATCCTGGTATTCAGCGTGCATGACAATGAGGAGATGTTGGCGCGTGCCCTCAAGGTCGGGGTGCTCGGCTACCTGACGAAAAAGTCGGCCCCGGCGATCCTGCTGGACGCGATCGGCAAGGTGGCCCAGGGGCATATGTACATCGATCCCGAATTGGCGGGCAAAGCCATACGTTATGGCGGCGGCCTGATCGGGCGGCTGACCCAGCGGGAATTCGAGGTATTCCGCCTGCTGGCCGAGGGCAAAACCCCGGGTGAGATCGCGGCCCTGTTCTGTATCAGCCCGAAAACCGTCAGCGTGCACCAGACCCATATCATGCAGAAGCTGGAGGTGCGTTCCCTGGTGCAGTTGGCGCATGTGGCGTTGCGTCACGGTATTGTTCGTTCCTGAACCTTCTGGGGTCGGAGTCAAGCCACCCGACCGTTTACCCTCTCACTCTGCCATGGTGTGGCTTGACTCCGACCCCTACCTCCACGGCCCAACCACCCAAGGAGGCGCTTAGCGAATGTAGGGTGGGTTAGGTGCGCTCCGCGCAAGGGATTGCCGATTGCATTTCACCTTGCGCGCACCGTAACCCACCGTTTTGGCGGTCGGCAAGTCGCCTGTCATTCAGAGACGCGCAATCCATAAAGTAGGTCAACCCTGACGAGTAGCGATGGTGGATGCGCCTACCGGCTTATCCACCCTACAAAACTCCGGACCCAGACTCCCGCTTGTTGGGATCACCCAACCACCTAAGGAGGGCCTTAGTCTTACATAGGCATGATACCAATACACTTTTTCTCCAGCTGACGTCATGCTATCGCCTGTATTAAATACCGGTTAACTGCTGATGCCTCCTGTTAGGATACTGCTGGTCGACGATCATCCTATTGTACGCCACGGCTTCCGGCGCCTGCTGGGCACGGACAACACCATTGAGCTGGTTGCCGAGGCGGAGAGTGGCGAACAGGCCTGCCGGATCTACCCCGAACTGAAACCCGACCTGGTGGTAATGGACCTGATCATGCCGGGCATGGGCGGACTGGAAACGGCACGACGGCTGCTGGGCCAGGACCCGGAAGCCTGTATCCTGGTGTTCAGCGTGCATGACAATGAAGAGATGCTGGCCCGAGCCCTGGAGATCGGCGTACGGGGCTACCTGACCAAAAAATCCGCCCCGGGGATGCTGCTGGAGGCGATACAGAGCCTGCAGCGGGGCCAGATGTTTCTTGATCCCGAGCTCTCCGGGCGCATGCTGCGACGCAAGGGCGGGCTGCTCGAACGCCTCACCCAACGGGAGTTCGAAGTATTCCGGCTACTGGCCGACGGACGTTCGGCGATGGAGATTGGGCAACTGCTCTGCATCAGCCCGAAAACCGTCAGCGTGCACCAGACCCACATCATGCAGAAACTGGAAGTCCGCACCCTGGTGCAGCTGGTCCATATCGCGTTGCGGCAGGGCATATTGGCGCCCTCTTACTGACTCCGGCACCTCGGAAATATAAGCAATTTCTTATTTTCATCTAGGCGCCAGGCCAATGGCCGAGAGCAGCCCTGTGGTTAGATAATAACCACCCTATGATTGATGTTAACAAGGTGGCTTTCATCCGGTCGGCAGGCACGCTGACGCTGCTCTCAGGCCTCCCCATTCCCGCTTGGGCCGTGGCAATGGGCACGCCCGACTTACCTGAAAATCCCGCATGGCTGATACTGGCCGGCCTGATCATTCCCGGGCTGCTGGCAGTCATCGCCTGGCGCAAGCTACGTCGCACCCTGCTGCCTATCCAGTCCGTCACCCGGGCGATAGCGCAGTTGCGGGATGACCTCCAGGCACCGATTCATGTTATGGATGATCCCCACCACGCCGGCGGCCTGGCCTCCGGCTTCCAGCACCTGGTCGACCTGATCCAACAGCGGGAGCAGAGCCACCGCCTCGCCCGTGAGGTATTCGACCACGTCCGCGAGGGTATCCTGGTCACCGATCCCGACGGGGTGATCCTGGCGGTCAACCCCGCCATCAGCGAAATCACCGGCTATTCCGCGGACGGACTTATCGGCCAGCCGGTACGCCTGTTCAAATCGGGGCGCCACGACGCCGCGTTTTACGCTGCCATCTGGGCATCCGTCAACACCACCGGGGAGTGGCGCGGTAGCCTGTGGAACCGGTGCTGCAACGGCGAACTGGCATTGATGCGTCTATCCATCTCGGCGATCAAGGATGCGGATGGCACGACCTACCAGTACATCGGTATCTATAGCGACATCACCGGGCAGCACCAGATGGAAAAGGCCCTGCGACAGGCCCATGACTACCAGCGCCAGCTAATCGACACCCTGGGGGAGGGACTCTTCAGCGTGGATGCCGAGGGCGATCTGCTGTTCATGAACCCGGCCGCGGAGCGGCTGCTCGGTTGGCGCGAGGCCGAATTAATCGGCCGCAATGCCCACGACATCTTCCACGGACAGCGTGCCGACGGCGCCCCGCTGGCCCGACATGAATGCCCGATGCTGGGCGTATTCAGCCGGGCCGAGCCCTATCAGGGCGAGGAGACCTTCACCCGGCGTGATGGCAGCCGTTTCCCGGTGCTGTGCCACTCGACGCCTATCATGGAAGAGGGGGCCGTCACCGGGGCGGTGATCGCCTTCACCGATATCAGCCAGCGCAAGGAGTATGAGCGGCGCATCCATCACCTGGCGTTTCACGACAGTCTCACCGGGCTGGCCAACCGCGCCTTTCTGATGCAGCACCTGCAGCTGCTGCTGGCGCAGGAACGGCGCCATCACCATGGCGCGAAGGTGGCGGTGCTGTTTCTCGACCTGGACCGCTTCAAACATATCAATGATTCGCTGGGACATCCGGTGGGCGATGCCCTGCTGGTGGAGGTGGCGCGGCGGCTGCGAAATATACTGCGCGAGGAGGATTTGCTGGCGCGCCAGGGAGGTGACGAGTTCATCATCGTGCTCTCCACGCCGGCCGTGGCGGCGGTAAAAGAGCAGCTGCTGCCTGAACGCGTGGCGCGCAAGGTCCGACAGGCATTCGAAGAACCGTGCCACATCGGTACGAGCGACCTCTATGTATCGGCCAGCATCGGCATTGCCCAGTTTCCCGAGCATGCCCGGGATGCGGATACCCTGTTGCGCTACGCCGACCATGCCATGTATCAGGCCAAGAACAGCAGCGCCGGTTATGCCGTCTACAGCCATGCCATGGAGCGTGCACAACTTGAGTCGGCGCCCCGGCTGGTGACGCGCCTGCATCGGGCGATAGAGGAGCGGCGGCTCTCGGTGCAGATCCAGCCCATCATCGAGCTGTGCAGCGGGCGGACGGTCGGTGGAGAGGTGCTGGCGCGCTGGTGCGACGAGGCGCGCATGGTGCCGCCGTCCACTTTCATCCCCCTGGCCGAGGAGACCGGCCTGATACATCCGCTGGGCGAGTTCGTGCTGGAGGAGGCGTGCCGTCTGCTGAACGACTGGCGCCGGATCAACGCCGGTCTTTACCTGGCAGTAAACGTCTCGCCACGTCAGCTGACACACAGGCGCTGGCTGCGCGGCGCGCATGACACACTGTCACATCACCACACACCTCCCGAGGCGCTGGAACTGGAGGTGACCGAATCGGCCATGGGCTCACTGCCCCGGCGGGCACGGCGCACCATGCGATGGCTGCGCCAATGCGGCATCCGCTGCTCGATCGATGACTTTGGGACCGGCCACTCGTCCCTGATACGGCTGCGCGAACTGCGGGTGGATCGGCTGAAAATCGACCAGGCATTTGTCCGCGAGCTGCCGGATTCGACACACAGCGCCACCATTGTCCGCAACACCATCGCACTCGCCCATGACCTGGGTATGCAGGTGGTGGCCGAAGGGGTGGAGCAGGAGGCACAGCGCGACTGCCTGCAGCGGATGGGCTGTGACTTCGCCCAGGGATACCTGTTCGATCGTCCGCTGGCGGCTGAGGCATTCGGCCAGCGCCTGCGGAACGAGCAGATTCACTGAGGGGTATGATCGATACCAGAGGTAGGCTGGACGAGGGCTGTTTAACCCCGGGGGCGGCGGACACCGCCCCCGGTCTGGAAAGGATCAGAAACTCTTCGAGACGGTGAAGATACCCCGGCCATCGGCCAGGGAGTTGTTGTCGCTGTCGGTATCGGTATAGGCCAGTTCGAAATCGACCCCGAAGGCGGATTTGCCGACCGCTACTTTCCAGTCCGTCACCTCATTGCCGGCATCCGGATCGGTATAACCGACATGCAACCCGAGACTGAAATCCTGCGGCAGGGCGAAATCGGCCCCCGCCTCCCAGTAGGTGTTGTCGTTGTCCGGGTCATGGGAGACCTTGGCACTGAGGAAGTCGTAACTCAGACCCAGATAGACCTCCTCGAAGTTGAGGTTGGACTCACTGGGATAGTCGTAGTGAATCACGCCCACGTCGACACCGAGGCCATTGCCGAGTTCGGTGCTGTAACCGCCGTAGAGATCCAGCTCCACATTGGCATCGCTTTTGAAATCGACATTGGAACCCCAGACCCCGACATAGAACCCGCTGGCATGGGCATAATCAAAGCCGCCCTGGATGGCCGGTCCATTATCCGTCTGCGAGGTACCCCGCCAGACATAGTCGGAAGTCAACGCCACGTTGCCGCTGATCGGACCCTCGGCCAGGGCCAGACCGCTGTATGAACCCACCATGAAACAGCAGGCGATGGAAATTTTTTTCAGCTTCATTGGATCAACCTTTCATTAGTAGTGTGATGGATCAAACACGCCCGCATCTCCCTCGGCTCTGGCTTCCTGCTTCGCTCTACCTCCTCCCTCCCTGGACCAACAGGACACGTGGGCGCGGTTGGCTGCCGATCACTCAGCACGCCCTGTGCCAAATCCTAAAAGACCCGGTAATACAACGAGTTGGTAAGGAATCTCGGAAACGGCGTCAGACACCGCGCACAATATTTGTGCGCGGCCACATGGCTCGCGGCCCGGCCTGCTTCAAACTGGCGCAGGGTCCGCGCGAGCGCTTCCGACCCAGGCAGGCACGGGGGCCTGCCCCTACATATGGCAGGAGCCGCGCGGGAGCTGTTGACCCCGGTTGTTTACGGCCAGATAGGAACGGCCAGTCTGCCGCTGTCCACGGGTAGCCTGGCCGTCGGTGTGGGAGGATCACTTCACGGTGATGGTGATCGGGTCGGAGACCACCGGCGGTTCATGGGGAATGTGCGCTTTGTCACCGAGAATCAGCTGCAGGGTGTGCTTGCCGGGACTGAGGGTGAGCTCGGCCTCGGTCTGCCCGCCACCGAAGTGCTTGATCTCCTGGCTCAGGGGCTGATCCATAGCGGGCATCATCTCACCGTCCACCATCAGGTGGTGGTGACCGGTGCTCTCCTTCTCGGTACCGGCGGGCGCCACCCCCATCCCCCTTAATCCAAAGATCACGCTGAACGTGGTCGGTACCGTCTCGCCATCCGCCGGCGAAATGATGTAGACCGACGCCTCCTGCGGCGCGGGGGTACGCTGCATCTGTGCAACGACAAGGCTGGAAACCAACAACAGTAAAAGCAGCAGCGGGGCTCTGAGCGTTTTCATTATTCTCTCCTTGTAACCGCGTATCGACCTGACGCAATTTTGCCAACTCCTCCCTCCTGCCCAAACCGGCCACCGGACGATGCTGCACGGGCGGTTCGAATCGGGCGGGGACTACAGATCAATACTAGACAGGGAATCGGCGGGTAACAACATGGAGAAAGTACGCTTGTCGGGATCGGGGTGGGTTCACCCGGTCGGCCGAATCCTCAATGGTGGTTGCGGCATCGGTGGGTTACACGGCGCCTAGGCGTTGTCACGGTTTGGAAGTGGCGTGCCTGTGCGCCGTTAACCCATCCTACGATGGCGGACGTAGGATGGCTGGAGGAGGAACGACGTAACCCATCAACAAAATGGGGGGACAGTGCGGCGATGGCATCCCGCCCCCCGTTTATTGCACCCGGTAACCCGCATGGCAGCCGACACAGGCCGCGGTGACCTGTTGCAGCGCCTGGTACGCCGCCATCGCATCGCCCTCCTGGGCGGTGCGGGAAAAACGGCTGGCGGCCCCGTGCATCCGGGTGCCCGCCTGGCGCATCCCCTCCGGGTAGAACGGGGCGATATGGCTGGCCCCGTGCTTGTCCAGGGAGCTCATACCCAGCTCCGCCTCGGCCAGTTCGGCGGCCTCATCCAGCCGCCCCTCGGCCAGCTGCAGCAACAGCCGGTCGATCACCACCAGGTGGCCGCGCATATTCTGCAGCATGTGCGCCTTCATCGGCGCCGGCAGTTCCACCATCACCCGGGCATCCGGCTCGGCGTGGGCGGGGGTAACCAGCAGAAGGGAGAACAGGACAACTGCCAAGCGGTATGGACTGGACATGGGACGCCTCACGAGATCTCTGGAAAGGCACCATTCTAGGAGCGGGGAACCGGCCGCACGTATGATCGAAATCATATACCAACAGACTGCATCACCGTGGAAAAGCGCTCCGGGTCGAGCGGCTTGACTCCGACCCCGGCATGATCCAAATTGAGTCTATGACCACCCTTCGCCGCTATCGCAAACGTCCCGACCAGGCGGTCACCGCCATCCGCCTGGAGCTGGACACCGAGGGTCTCCGTTATCGCAAATGGGGGGCCGAGCAATGGGGTCGGGGGGGCGACTGGCTGGTCGACAACCGGGGCGACGTCTATACCGTCGCCGCCGATGTGTTTGCCCGCACCTACCGGGAGATCGCCCCCGGCCGTTATATCAAGACCACGCCGGTGTGGGCACGCCGGGCGCAGAGCGCCGGTACGCTACCCACCCGGGAAGGCGAGTCACACTACGCGGCGGGGGACTACCTGGTGTTCAACCAGGCCGACGAAACCGATGGCTACTGCATGGCGGCGGAGCGGTTTCACGCCATGTACGCGCCCGCTGACGCCGAATAGCTGACTACCCCCGCCTGCACGCCATGCAGCCTGCCCGGCTGTGCCATACTTTCCCCTGTACTGCCGTGCAGACCGGACTTGCAAAATGGATTTTGTCACCCTGATCAATGACCCCCGCATCCAGCGGATCCTCACCCACCCCGAAGATGACGGCAGCGCCTGGCGCGCCGCGCTGGCGCAGTTCCTTGTCGCCGACGTTCGACTGACCCGGCAATCGGCCGGCGAGTCGGCCATCGGCGCGCTGCAACGGCTGATGATCTTTCTCGGTTACTCCACCGCGGCCAGCGGCGCCTTCCTGATCGACGGTGACTTCGGCCGTGGCACCAACCGGGGCATCGCCCAGTTCAAATACGAGCATCGTCTCAGCGGAGAGATCTCCCGCGTTGACTTGTGTTATCCCTGCCAGTGGAACAGCGCCCGCCGCCTGATCGACAGCATCCCCGACGCCACCCTCGACCAGGCCACATTGCGGGCGATGCTGCAGGAGGCGATCCGGCGCTGCGAACAGCAGCGGATCATGGCGGGTGATTTCGAGCTGGCCATCTTCCATCTCAACGCCCTGCAGCAGAACCGCTTCCTCGATTGCCGGGCGATCCTGGAGCGCTACGGCGCCGCGGCCGAGTCCGCCTCGCGTCGCCTGCGGGACACCGAAGGCGTTGAGGTGAGATCCGAGTGGGTACTCTCCATCATCCGCCAGGAGACGGCGGGGATCATCCGCCCGCGCTTCGAACAGCACTACCTCTCCCGGCTCAATCGCGCCCATCCGGATGGCGACCTGGCGGAGCTGCGCATGCGCTCGATGAGCCTGGGGCTGGGTCAGATCATTGGCAGCAATTACCGCGCCGTGGGCGCGCCCGATGCCGGCACGCTGTTCACCGCACCGCTGGATGAACAGGTGGCCTATGTGGCCCGCTTCCTGAAACCGAAACAGGCCCAGACCCGCAAGCGCGACCCCGCCGAAGCGGACTTTCATCAGGTGGCGCGCTTCTACAATGGCCCGCAATATGCCGCCCATCACTACCACGAGCGCCTGGCCCGCTGGTTCAGGGAGTTCCGTCTACTGATGTCATGACAGCGCCCTTGCGCGGCGCTGAACGCAGCCGTCCCAGGCGCAGGAACAGGCGGTCGAACAGCGCCAGGTGCAGGAGGGGAAGTATCCATCCGATCAGGCCGATACCCACGCCGATGGCGGCCCGCTGCAGGATCGAACGCAGGCGGAAAAACTGCATGATACGTTTACCGAAATGCTGCCCGAACAGCGCCAGGACCAGGTAGCCGACCAGCAACAGCACGCCACCGCCGGCCAGGTTCCGCAGGGTGAGGGCGTTGACCAGCCAGCCCCACAGCGCCCGCATCGGCGCCGTCTCCATCAGGCTCAGTTGCGGATGGCTGAGCAGTCCGTCGATGAACCAGTAGCCGACACCGCCCAGCAGCAACAGGGCCAGCGCAACCGCCAGCGTCTTGAGCGCGGCACTGAGGTGCCACACCTTGAAAAACTTCAGGTGCGAGACCGCCAGGTGCCGGTCAAGCGCGGCGGCACCGAGGCCGTTGCCGGATGCGTTGATCGATTGCATGGCCGCGTCCAGTTCGCGGAACGGCCAGGGGCGGGTGACATCCCGCGCCAGGGGAAACGCGCGCAACTCGCCGGCCGCCGCGGACATGGCGTGGTAACCGCTGTTCATCAGCGCAAACGCCTCCACGTCGGTGAACGAATCCAGGTCGGTGCGCATCATGGCCAGACGTTGCTGTACCTCTTTGCGGATGCCGTAACGGGTAACCGGCGCCGTCGCGGCGGGATCCGCCGGCACCCCGCTCCCCTTCCAGTCGAGCTCCCGCCCCTCCAGCCCCTGGGTCAGGTGCACATAGGTCATGCCCTTCAGCAACACACTCTCCTTGCGGGCGTGCAGATCCTCGTATTCGCTGCCGCGTATCCGCCCCATCATCACCGACATGCTGCGCAACACCGGCCCCAGGATTCCGCCGGCGGGATCATCGTCGGCGCTCAGCTGGCCGCTGGCATCGCTGATGATCATCACCGCGCAGTCCTGCTCGGTGAGTGCGGCCACCCCCAGATTGTCATACACCCCGCCATCCACCAGGCGGATATTGCTCCGCGCATACAGCCGCGGCAGTTCCAGCGGCTCGAACAGGCCGGGTACGCAGGAGGAGGCCGCCACCGCGTGGCCAAGCCGGAAGTGGCGATAGCGCGGCTCCGGCGCCTCCTGGTAATAGAGCCGGCGCAGGCGCGGGTTCTTGTCGAATTCCCGGTTGACGATGTTGGGCGACTCGCCCATCCAGCTGACGGTGAACTGCCACAGATGGCCGGTATTGAGGGTGGTGGCGTTGAGCACCAATTGGGGGATCTTGTGGCAGCGCCGCCAGTTGACATCGCCGGGACGGAAACCCTCGGCCTCGTCCGGCGGCCGGATGGCCAACTCGTCCAGATAGCGCCGCGGCGAACCGTCGTCATCGACCCGGCTGTAGAGATGCTGCTCATACAACTCACCCAGATACTCGGTGCGCGAGTAGGTGGGCAGGAACAGCATCTTGAGATTGGCCAGGGGATTGGCCAGCACCCGCATGCGCAGATTCTTCTGCACCCCGTCGAGGAAATCATCGATCAGCTTGTCCACCAGGTCGAGGTAATCGCGCTGGCTGATCTCGGCATCGCCCAGGCCGCGCCGGGCCGGATCGTTCCGATGCCGGGTGAACTGCAGCAGCCGGCGCAGCTCCAGGTAGTAGTGGGCGCCGACGATGGAGCCGCCGGAGACACAGGAGAGCACCTCCAGGTGGCGCAGCATGTCCAGCTCGGCCAGTCGCGCCAGCACCCCCAGATGATAAAACGAGGCGCGGAAACCGCCGCCGGAGAGGGCCAGCCCCACCTTGCCCGCAGCCAGGGTGTGGGCCGCCCGGGCGGACGACTCGCCGAGCAGCGGGATGAGCGCCCGCCACGCGGGCGTGTCGCGGATGGCATCGGGATCCTCCAGCGGCGTTTGCACCTGGACCAGGTGGACCAGTTGCTCCACCGTGCTTTTGCGCCACCAGTCCGGCACCCCGTGCAGCCGGGCGGCCTGTGCCAGCAGGCTGTCGGCACGTTCGCTGTCACCCACCCCAAGGTGTGCCTCCGCCAGGGTCGCCAGCAACCAGTAATCCTCCGTGGTCACCTGGGCGGGGGACGGCAGGCGCTCGGCCAGGGCATCGATCACCTGGCGTCGTATCGCCAGGGCGTCGTCGTGCCGCGCCCGGGCGCTGTCGATGGCGGTGTTGGCTTGGTGGCTGCTGGCCTCCAGCCAGGCCAGCACATCCTGGATATAGGCGGCGTTGATCGCCGTGTAACCTCCATCGCCGGCCACCCCGCATTCGAAGCCGCGCCGGTAGTAGTGCAGCGACTGCTCCAGCCACTGGCGGCGGCTGTCGATCCGCCAGCGCCGCTTGTAGAGTGCACCGACCAGGCCGAGGGTCTCCTGGTCCCGGGTGGTGGGGAGATCGAATTCCGCTGCCAGCAACTCCAGCGCCCGGTCAAACGCCTGCAGCTGCAACAGGCTGTGGTCCTTGTAGGTGGCCAGGGCCAAACCCTGCACCAGGCGGATGCGCGCAGCGCGCTCAATATCGCCGCGCGCCAGCACCTTCAGCAACAGGCGCCGTGCCCAGTAGTGGAGATCGGCCGCGATCAGCTCCCGGGCCAACCGGTCCACCTCCCCTGCCTCCATCGCCTGGCCGCGCAGGACCGCCCGCGCCCGGCCCACCAGTGCTGAATTGATCTCCTTGCGTTTGTCCATGGTGAGGCAATCTCCCTGTGCCGGGAACCGGACCCGACGTCTAGCCGCCGATTTACAAGCTGAGTATAGTCAAGCGCCTTTGGCCCAGGCGTGCTGCCGCAACGTGCCGAACAGAACCGTTAGACCGGGGAACCGGCCTCGCAATCAAAGGGAAGCATTGGGCCACCCCTTCGGCCCACTTTCCGGACGTAGGGTGCCGGTGAGCCCGCGAACCGCACCAAGCCGCATCGGAAACTACAGCACCCCTTGATGCGGTTCGTTTCACTCACCGCATCCTACGTCCTGAGTAGAGTCGGACGCCCTTTGGCCACGCCGCCTGCCGCGACGGGTCCGGTGGTCTACAATTTTAACTGCCGGCGCACGGCAGGTTGGCCCCACGGATGTCGAGCTTCGGGGCCGGGTGGATGGAGCGATCACTCCATCAATCAACAGGGAGAGGCGCAACATGTTTTGTCCGGAGTGCGGAACAGAGAACCCAGACAACGCCCGCTTCTGTGGCAACTGCCGCCATCCGCTGGCCAGCCCGGCCGGTGGCGGGCACGTGGGGAGCCCGGTGGTCGAGCTTGGCGCCGAGCCGCAGGGAACAGTCCCGAATGGCCTGAAGTACGGCATCCTGGTGGCCACCCTGTTCATTCCGTTCATCGGCCTGGCCATGGGCATCATCTACCTGGTGCAGGGCGAGTCGGAGGCGAAGAAGGATGCCGGCAAACTCTGGCTCTACGCCAGTATCGCCATCATGGTCTTCTATCTGATCATCAGCGGCGACCTGTAGCCGGACGCAACAGGTGAGTCGATGAGCAACACCTCCGCCACCATCACGCTGCAGCGTAGCCGGACCAGTTCCAACCAGCTGCGCCAGTTCACCATCACCCTGGACAACCGGTCCATCGGCAAGATCAAGTCGGGCCAGACCAAACAGTTCATGGTGCCTGCCGGTCCCCATCTCATCGCGGTCAAACTGGACTTCTACAAAAGCCGGCCGCTGTCCATCCTGCTGCAGCCAGAGCAGGAGCTGGCGCTGCGCTGCGGTGACCGTTCACCGGAGAACCTGAAAGAGATCTTCAGCCTGAAGGGGATTGAGAAATCGATCAACTCCGTGGTCAAGCCCAGCCAGTATCTCTATGTGGAACAGAGCGGGGAGCGCCCGCCTCCCCCGCCGGAGCGCACCGCCGATGCGGTTGCCCGGCCGCAGGCCGCGGCGGCGCGAAAAAGGCATTCCGGCAGTATCTTTGTCTCCTATCGGCGCGAAGACAGTCGCGAGGTCACCGGCCGGATCTGTGACCGGCTGAACGGCGAGTTCGGCAAGGAGACGGTGTTTCGCGACGTGGACTCGATCCCCGCCGGGGTCGATTTTCGCGAACATATCGGCAACACCATCGACCACTGCAACGTGCTGGTGGCGATCATCGGCAACCAATGGCTGGAGGCGAAAAATGCAAAGGGTGAACGCCGCCTGGAGCTGGCCGGCGATCCGCTGCGGGTCGAAATCGAGACCGCCCTGAACAAGGGCATCCCGGTAATCCCGGTGCTGGTGAAGAACAGCCGGATGCCTGATGCCGACGAGTTGCCGGAGAGCCTGCAACCGCTGGCCTATCGCAACGCCATTATCATCCCGGGCGAACCCTACTTCCATTACGGCGTCGACCGGCTGATCGAGGAACTCGGCAAGAGCCTGTCACCGCCCAGGGCGGCACAACCCACCGCACCGCAGAAGTTCTGCATCCACTGCGGCGCCGAGCTGGCTCCGGGCAACCGTTTCTGCATCCAGTGCGGCCAACCGGCCGGCGATGCAGCGCCGTAGGAGCGGGTGGAGAGGGAACGACCCGTCGACCTGACGTCGTTCCATGCACCGTAGGAGTGGCTTCGCCGCGAACACCTTCGCGCCAGAGGCGCTCCTACGAATCGGGGGATCGGCAGGATGGGTGGAGGAGGAACGAC
>NZ_JAQGEI010000057.1 GCF_029017505.1 Sedimenticola hydrogenitrophicus | reverse complement strand
TCTGGGACCAGGGTAGGCACGGGGGCCCACCCCTACAACGACCACACTGTCCATAGGACGGACCCTGCCACGACAACTTCAGCCTGCCTTGAAACTCTGCAGCACCACGAACTTGCGGTCCTCGGCCACCTGCCGCACGTTGCCGAACAGCCGCTTCAGCTTGACGTGGTAGTTGAGATGGCGGTTGCCGATGATGCGCAGCTCGCCCCCCTGGCGCAATACCCGGCGCGCCTGGCTGAACATACGCCAGGCGATCCCGTCCCCCACCACGCTGCCCTGGTGGAACGGCGGATTGCACAGGATCAGGTCGGCACTGGCGGGGGCGAATCCGCTCAGGGCGTCGCCCTGGATGAAGCGGGCGGGATTGGTCAGGCCGGAAGCGGCGAAGGTGGCCTCGGCGCTGGCCACAGCCATCGCCGACTCATCGACAAAATGGAGGCTGGCGACGGGATTCCGCTGTGCCGCGATCAGCCCCACCACGCCGTTGCCGCAGCCCAGGTCGATAATGTCCCGGTAGCCGTCGCCGGCGGGGATATGCGCCAGCAGCAGCCGGGTGCCAATATCCAGCTGGTCGCGAGAGAAGACGTTGGCGTGGTTGACCAGTTGAAAATCGCTCCCCTCCAGCCGGTAGCAGACCGGGTAGGGTGAGACGGGGATCTCCAGCCCCGGATCGACGTCGGCAAAGATCAGCCGCGCCTTTTTGCGCGCCAGCGAGGTACGGGTCGGTCCGATCAGGCGCTCGAACAGCTGCAGGGTGGAGCTGTGGATCTGCTTCACCATGCCGGCGCCGATCACCCGGCTGGTCGGGTTCAGGTGCGGCCTGAGCCGGATCAGTTGCTCCTCCAGCAGCGCCAGGGTCTTGGTGACCCGGATCAGCACCAGATCGTACTCCCCCGACGGCTGCTCCAGGGAGCTGATGAAGTGGACCCGGTCCGGCTCGATACCGTTGGCCGCCAGGTTCTCCCGGGTCGAGAAGACGGAGAGGTAGGAGTCACTCTGCAGGGTCGGTCGGTACGCGGCGAGGGCACAGCCCAGGGCGCCGAAGCCGTCGTTGAGGATCAACACCCGGCCGCTGATCTGTTCCCCCAGATGCTCCAGCAGATACTCATCCGCGGCATCCCAGGCGCGCAAGGTCTCGCGTTGGCGCAACGGATAACGGCGCAGGCTGAGGGGTCCGGCGGGGGCGTCAAATAGCTGCACGGCGCGGCGCGGCCAGGGTCGGGGTCAGTGTCGGGGTCAGGTAGACATCATAACGGGTATTGGGGCTGCCGATGGTGAGCGAGGGAACGCGTCCGCCCAGCGGCGGCGCCTTGACCGGGCGCTTGACCACCACCCGGTGGCCGGCGATGCCGAGCGCCCGCTCCAGCAGCGCCCCGCTGTCGCCGTCCTCCCCCAGCAGCAGCTGGAACAGGCGCATCTCCTTCTTTACCTTGGCCGACTTCTCCCGGTGCGGGTACATGGGGTCGAGATAGGCCACATCGGGCCACTCGCCGGGTGCCGGCCGATAGTCACGACCATCCACGCAGTGCAGGTGCATGCGGTCTGCGATCGCTGCCACTTCCGGGTGCTCCCGGGCCCGCCGCAGGCCATCCGCCAGCAGGGCGTGGACCACGGCCGAGCGCTCGATCATCTCCACGCTGCAACCCAGGGTGGCCAACACGAAGGCGTCGCGCCCGAGACCGGCGGTCATATCCAGCACGCGGGGTGTCCAGCCCTTCCTCAGCCCGACCGCCCGCGCCAGCGGCTGGCCGCGGCCGCCGCCGAACCTTCTGCGGTGTGCGGCCCGGCCCTCGACAAAGTCGACCGCCACCGGCCCCGGGGCATCCGGGCCGATCTGTCGCAGCACCAGGCGATCCGCCTGCAGCAATAACAGCAGACCGGCCTCGACCCGTTCCAACTGCTGGAAGGGGAGCGAGAGCGCGGTGGCCAACTGTTTTGCCGCGGGCTGCTGTTCGGGTGCGGCGGCGGCCACCCCGAGGAGTGTGGGTTGTTCTGACACCAATGCTTCCTGGTTGACGACGGTTTTCGATTCAGGGCGGATCGCCCATTCATTCAGTCGCCATTATCGCCAGATATCCACATCCTTACCCTGGGCACGGATGTGTTCTGCCCTGGCCGAGAGATAGCGCTGAAAACTGGGTTCCGTTTTATAAGCGCCCGAGAGTAGATAGTCAAAGATTGCAGCGGTGTGAAACTGCTTGAAGAACGCCTCCGAACGGATCACCTCCCCCGTTTGCGGATCGAACAACACCACCGAGGGGGCATAGTTGATCGACAGCGCCCTGGCCCACTCCCGCGCGGTGGTGCGCGCCCCGTCAGGGGTGATGATCGGCGTGGCGGCCCACATGTCGAGCTGAATGGCGTGGGTCCGGCTCACCAGATCGCTGATTTCGGGATCACTCAACAACTCCCGATGCATGCGACCGCAGGCTGGACAGTCGCGCTGCTCGAAGAAGATGGCCAGCGGCTCCTGGACCAGGCTGAGATCATGCGGCCCGGCGATAAAAAACGGCTGGGAGTGGAGCTGACCGTCCGCCGCTGCCGCCACCTGCCGGGAAGCCAGGAAGTCCCGGTAGGCCGTTTGCTGTTCGTGCCGTCCGCCGACATACTCCAGCGCCAGCGCGAAGGTGGCCGGGGGGATGTAACCATTGAGCCGCAGGATCGCCTGCCCCGACTCATCCAGAAACAGCAGGGTCGGGGTGAACTGCACCCGCAGCGCGGCGGCAAAGCCCTTTTCCGTCAGCTCTTCGCCGGCCATGTCGGTCACCGCGCGGTCGCCCCACATGTTGACCCCGATGACATCGAACTCGCGGCGCATCCGCTCCTCGATATCCCGCTGGGAGAGATTGCGCTCCACCATCAGGTTGCAGTAGGGGCAGCCGTTCTGATGAAAGAACAACAGCACCCGCCGCCCCGCCGCGGTCGCCTCCGCCACATCCTCGCGGATATCCAGAAAGCTCTCCTTGAACCAGTCGGGATAGACCGTCTCCCTGGCGCCGAAAAAACGCCCTTCAGTCGCAGCCGACGCCGCCCAGAAGTAAAACAGCAGCAGGAGTGGCAATAACCGGGAGAACGGGATGTGCTTCAACATTGTCCAAATACCTCAAACACTGGTAACTTAGAGCGTAACTACTCACCCGGCCTGCGAGCGATTGGCCTGGCTTGTTGGCCGATCTTGATGGCGTATGAGGCCGGCAAGGCAGGCCAATCACCCGGTGAGTAGTTACCTTAGAGCAAGCATAGCAGGCAGGCGACAACCATCACTCGGGATTGACCAGGAGGCAGCATGAAGATCTCAATCGACATCACACCGGAAGAGATGCGCACATTGATGGGCTGGCCCGATGTGCAGGGACTGCAGGAAGAGATGATCAACAAGATCCGCGAGCAGATGAACGCCGGAGCCGAAGGCTACGACCCGCTGAGCCTGATGCAGCCCTTCTTCGCCCAGTCCGCCAGCTCCATGGAGGGTTTCCAGAAGATGTTCGCCAACATGATGGGTGCCTACGGCAAAAAGGGCGATTAAGCCTTAGGGCAACCAGATCGAGAAACAGCCGCCACTGAGCCCATGCCCGTTCTCCAGCCGGATGAAGCCCCGCTGCTCTCCATTCCGGTGCATTTCGGCAATCATGGTGGCGAAATAGAGGCCCAGCTTGGTGCGGCCTTCGGCCAAGTCGCCATAGCCACCTTCCGGCGAGTGCGCCGTCAACATCCGCTCCGGGTATCCACTGCCATTGTCCTCGACCCGGAATACCAGATACCCCTCCTCCTGGGCCGCGGTGACCAGCAACCGGTCCCGGGTATACCGGATGCCGTTGCCCACCAGGTTGTTGAGCACATTACGAATCAGGTTCTCATCGAAATAGCCGAACAGATCGGGATCACACTCCACCGTGAGATTAATGTGGTTGGTCTCGGCGGATGAGCGGTTCTCCGCCATCACTTCGGCAAGAAAATTTGCCACGTCCACATCCTCAATGGCGGGCGAGATGCGTTCGTTCTCGATATTGTAGAGCGTGAGCAGCTCGATGAGATTGTTATTCAGCCGCTTGGCCTCGTTCTGCAGCGCGGTGATACGTGCCGGCTGGTCGTAGCCGGATAACGGGTCGGCGGTGATCTCATCCAGGGTATGGATCACCATACTCAGGGAGTTCTTCATGTCATGAATCAGTGACGCAAGTACATCATAAAATTTCATCCGCCTCCTCCCCCTGTCAGGAACCTTTCATTTCTGCAGCAACTGGTTCAACATCCGCTGCATCTTATGCAAGGTACGATCCTCGGCGTCCATCTGTCGCACCCGCTCCAGATAGTCACGCACCTTGGCTATCAGTTCAGGTTCTATCCCCGTCTCGTTCATGTGCAGCATGAAGATACGTGCCGCATTGAGATTCACCACCTTGTTGCCGGGCATGCCGTTCACCGCCTCCTCGAACAGCAGCATGGCCTGGTCCAGTTTCCCCAGCTTGGCCAATTCGACGCCGCGGTTGTTGAGCCTGACGATCTCTTTCGTGATGCCGGCGATCATCGCGTGCGGATCCTCGGCAAGGCCGAGATCGCCCATGGTTGCCCCGACCTCCTTGAGAAACAGTTCATCGGAGTGGTTGTTCTTCACCGCCTGATGCAGCAGTTCGCTGGCGCGCCCGGTTTCGCCCATCCGGTTGCAGGTGCGCGCCATGTCCAGGGCCAGTTCCGGAGCCGCCTGGGTCCCCAGTTCCTTGTAGAGTTCGTGGGCCTCGACCATGCATTTACGGGCGCGCTCACCATGGTCCATATCCTCCTGGATGACCGCCTCTGTCATGGCGGCGTAGAGACTGGCTTCCTTGTCCCCCTTGTAGGCCTTTTTCAGGTCACGCAACACCATCATGGCCGCATCGCCGCTGCTGGTGACCGCCTTGACCCTGGCCAGATTGGCATAGATGGAGGGGTGCTTGTAGATGGAGTGTCTGCCGAGGCGAATCGCCTGACTGAAGGCGCGCTCGGCCACCTTTTCATCGCGGTTGCGCAACGCCAGTTCGCCCAGGGCGCGCTGCCGCACAACCGCCTTGGCGGAGTGGGCGGTGGCTGCTTCCAGCACCTTCTGTGCCGCCTCCGGCTCATCCAGCGCTTGCTGGGTCCGGGCCAGCCAGTCGTAGGCCACCATAAAGCGTTCGTTACCGTCGATCAAGCCTTGAAAAACCTGCGCCGCCTCCGCATACCGGCGGTTGCCGTAATAGGCCTTGCCGATACCCATCCTGGCCCAGGCGATTTCACGCTGCGCCAACACCCCGGAATAGATCGCCTCCGCCTGATCATAGGCGCCGGCCTTGAGCGCCAGCTCGGCCTTGAGTTTGATGAACTCATTGAGGTTCCGGGGGTTCTCCGCGATGCGTTGGTCGAGCAGTTCATTGGCCCGCTCATAATCCCGTCCATCAATGGCCTGCTCTATCTCCCGCAGGTCGGATTTTTTACTCAGCAGCCGCTCCAGTCGCTGGGCCAGCAGATCCTTGGTGAACGGCTTGGTCAGGTAGGAGTCCGGCTCATACTCCACCGCCCCCATCACCATCAGCAGGGTATTCTCCGCGGTGATCATGACAAAGATCGAACTGACGCCGATCAGCTTCCGGGCCCGCACCTCCTCCAGGATCTGCTGCCCATCCCTGCCGTCGCCGAGATTGTAATCACACAGAATGACATCGTAACGCTTGGATTCGATATGCGCGATGGCCTCGCGTCCATTGGCGACCGAATCGATATCGGTTACCCCGAATGACTGCAGCATGTTGCGCAAAACACCGCGCATATCCGCATAATCATCCACTATCAGAAAACTCAGCTGCTCTATTCTGGGGGCCATTCAGTTCTTCTCATACTGCGGTTTTTTCCTGACCGCCCGGCGACGGCCCTGTCATCCACAAGAATATCATGCCCAGCCCCGGCCGGTTCAGCGTAATGCTAAGACCCTATCGGCGGCACCTGGAGGCGAGTTTAACATTCCCGGTGAAAAATCCTCCCCCCGGACGCCCCGGATACCCCAAGCCGGTCCTTGGGTCGACAGGCAGGCCTATGCTGCCTTTCCCCGGAAGGTGCTATACCAGTAGTCCAGTATGCGTAAATTTCACAGCCCGATCTCGCTGGATCGGGTAATATTCGAGGCTGCCGACAGGCTCCCAGGAGTCTGCCGGTCCAGGATCCAAGCCCACCCACGCTGATGGCTGACTGTTGCATTCGTAACTGACAGTACGCCCGGAACTTCTGCCGAACATGAAGCATAGCATCGAGTCGGATCGTGAGATAAAAATCGGCGTCCTGAGCGCCCTGGGTGCGTTTCTCATCTGGGGCCTGTCGCCGCTCTATTACCGTGCTGTCGGCGCGGCACCGGCGCTGGAGATCATCGCCCATCGTGCCCTCTGGTCGCTGCTGTTCACCCTGCTGATGCTCGGTTTCAGCGGGCAGATCCGGGCATTCATCCGGCTGTTCAGCGATTACCGAATCCTGCTGGTCCTGCTGCTCAGCTCGCTGCTGGTCTCGGTCAACTGGCTCGGCTTCATCTGGGCGGTCAACAACGGCAAGGCCCTGGAGGCCAGCATGGGCTATTTCATCATGCCGATCGTGATGGTGCTGCTGGGGCGGCTGTTTCTCGATGAACGGCTGAACAGGAATCAGCTGCTGTCGCTACTGCTGGTCTGTCTGGGGGTACTGAATCTGCTGATCGCTCTCCGCCAACTCCCCTGGATCGCCCTGCTGCTGGCCGTCAGCTTCGGATTCTACAGCCTGGTGCGCAAGAAGGTGGCAGTCAGCGCTCTGGTGGGCCTCACCATGGAGTGCCTGATACTGGCGCCCCTGGCGCTCGGCTACCTGCTGTTCCTGGAGCAGCGGGGGATGCTGGTGTTTGCTACCCGGGGAGTCGATCTGGACCTGTTGCTGATCGGCTCCGGACTGATCACGGCCCTGCCGCTGATCCTCTTCACCTCGGCGTCCAAGCGGCTGCGGCTGGGCACGGTCGGCCTGCTGCAGTATCTCAATCCCACCTGCCAGTTCCTGTTGGCGGTGTTTCTGTTCAACGAGCCGTTCTCGCGGCACCACCTGAACACCTTTATCCTCATCTGGCTCGGTCTGGCGGTCTTTACCCTGGATTCGCGCTACCGGATGAAACGTGAACTACAGCAGCGAAAGCTCGCCGGCATCCCCTGATGATCGATCAATTCACCTCGTTCCGGGCGGTACGCAGACAGTTGCGTCCATCGTGCTTGGCCTGATACATCGCCATATCCGCCGCATCCAGCAGCTCATGCCAGTTCTTGGCAATTTCAGGGTAACTGGCCACCCCGATGCTGATGGTGAGGTTGACCGAATCGTTCTCCAGCCCGACCTGGTGGCTGGAAACCAGTCGCAGTAATCGTTCACCCAGCTCGACTGCCATGACCAGCGGCGTTTCCGGCAGTACCACCAGAAACTCTTCGCCACCAAACCGGGCCACGTAGTCCGTCTTGCGCAAGGAACGCTCCAGCTCTATGGCGATACTGCGAAGCACCCGGTCGCCGCTGGCGTGACCGTAGTGGTCGTTGATCTCCTTGAAGTGATCGATATCCACCATGAAGAGAGACAGCGAATGCCGATAGCGCTTGGCGCGGGCGAGGTCGTCGGCAATGCGCCGCTCCAGTGCATTCCGGTTATAGAGTCCGGTCAATGGATCATGAGTCGCCTGATGCTTGAGCTCCTTCTCAATCCGCTTGCGCGCCTTCAGCTCATTATGCAACTGGTTGGTTCGCCGCTGCACCCGCTCCTCCAGTTCGGAGTTGAGCGCAAGCAGCTGCCGCTCCTCTGAGCGGGATAACAGAAACAGGTAGTAGAGCACCGCGGCATAGGCCACGAACCGCAGCAGATGCCAGTTCCACCACAGCAGATCCCAGAGAGTGGAAAAGGGGAACAGCAGTCCGGCGATGCCGAGGAGCAGATAGTGGCCGACGAAAATGCCGTTGTCCCGGCCCGTACCCGGCGGTTTTCCGAACATAAAAGCCGCCGCGGCAAACAGAAATAACCCCCCCGTCGCAGTGTTGATCAGGCCGGCCTGCCGGGTAAAGCCACCTGCTGCATTCAGCATCGGCAGCGCTGGTTCATGGATCAGTGTCGCGCCTCCCGTCAGCAGCGCCACCGCCACCACTATCAGGGGAAAGCGATACTCCACTGCCCGCCGGGCAACCGACTCGGGCAGCCAGATCAGGGCCGCCATCACCCCGCCGAACAACATCGCCAGGGTGTGCAGCCAGACAAAGCGCTGCAGCTCATCGGACAGGGCGTGAAAACCATCCAGCACCCCCATCCCCGCCAGCGCGGCGACAATCCAGATATAACGCGCCGGGAGCCGTTCATAGACTTTCAGCATCATGATCAGTGCGGCAGTGAGCAGAGCGGTGAAGGCCCCCAGGCTTTCCACAAAGACATGCAGGGGCGGGTAAGGCCACCGAGCTTCCGGAAAAAGCACAAACAGCACCGCACCGCCGCAGAGGAGGAAGAGAATCACACCAAACATCAATGGGTTATGCGATCTCATCGTAATTTCAGCATAGAGCTGGGGCACACGGCTGTCCAGTGATCCCGAGCGCATACGGCCCTGTTCGTGACGTGGGTCAGTGAGCGCAGGAAGCTACAGGAATTAGCGTACTTAAACGACTGATTTATATCATATTTATCAACTTAATAGCCGTGCGTGCCGATGACCCTTCCGGCCA
Organism: Sedimenticola hydrogenitrophicus; assembly: GCF_029017505.1. Taxonomy (GTDB): domain Bacteria; phylum Pseudomonadota; class Gammaproteobacteria; order Chromatiales; family Chromatiaceae; genus Sedimenticola; species Sedimenticola hydrogenitrophicus_A. Next base: position 11,996 of record NZ_JAQGEI010000057.1, on the reverse strand, counting down.
CCGGAATGCGGAACTCCAGGTTGAAGCGGCCGCTCTGATTGATGAAGTGATTTTCCCGGTACAGGGCATGGGGGGGGATGCTGCGCGCCTGATAATCACTGGCCGGAAGCCAGTGCATATAGAGATCCCGCATCAGGTAGAGCAGGTCCCCAAACACCCCTTCGGCCTGACAACAGGCATGCAGTCCGCCGGGGAGCTCCATCACCCCGACACCGTCCCCGGGGTAGATCTTCTCCGGCAGGGTCAGACAGGCGACATAACGACATTGATCAAAGGGGATCAGGTCCGGGTTGCTGTGGTGCAGGGCGATCATCTGCTGGGCTTCCACATCGATCCCGTGGGCGCCTCCCCAGTCCAGCAGGCGCGCCCATACCTCGCGGATCCGAAGGTCGTATCCGACATGCCGGATATAGGCCACCGGCTGAGTCGGCAGGCGTTTGATCTCCACTTGCTGGGGAACGGAGTGCCTCCCACCATCCAGGGTGTCCCGGTAATAGCGGCGATGCGGATTCAGCGCGGATTCAGACCAGGCCGCTTTCAGGCGGCGGCTTCTGTTTTCATAGCCGCCCTGGCGCCAGAGGGTGGGTGAGCAGTTGAAAAAGGACTTGAAGGCATGGTTGAAGGAGGCACTGGAATGAAAGCCGCACTCCTCCGCAATCTCAACAATGACCCTATTCGGGTTGTAGATCAGCAGGTTGGCCGCCCACTCCAGGCGGCATCGGCGGATGTAGTCATGCACACTCTCCCCGGTGATCTGCTTGAAGATACGCTGGAAATGGTAGGGCGAGTAGCAAGCACTCCGGGCCAGCCGGGCGATCTCCAGGGAGCTGGAGAGATCCGCGTGGATACGGTAGAGCGCCTCGTTGATACGGGTCTGATGCTCGTAGGCGGTGTTTCGACGCAGGCTCATGGCAGAAAAATAGCACATTTGGACAAAAGTTTTACCCCTTCTCATCAACACCGGATTTGCCGCTTTGGCATATGCTGCCAGCAGATTCATACCACAGGGACCGGCGGGATGTTTGCACAGCGCACCATAAATCTGAACAGCTCCTTCATACGCGACATTCTGGCGGTCACCCAGCAGCCCGACATGATCTCCTTTGCCGGTGGCCTGCCGGATCCCGAGCTGTTTCCGGTCACCGCACTGCAGCAGGCCTCCCTGCAGATGCAGCAGCGCCTGGGCAACCGGCTCTATCAGTACAGCGAGACCCCCGGGCTGCTGCCGTTGCGCCGCTATATCGCCGATCAATTGACCGATACCGGGATCCACGCGGAACAGACCATCATCACCACCGGCTCGCAACAGGGGCTGGACCTGGTGGTGCGCTGCCTGATCGACCCGGGCGACAAGGTGCTGGTCGAGGCCCCCACCTACCTGGGCGCATTGCAGGTGCTGAGGGCCAATCAGGCGACCCTGCTCTCCATCCCCTCCGATGAACAGGGCCCCGATCTGGAGGCGCTCGAAGCGGTGGTCAAACGCGACCCGATCCGCTGTTTTTATACCGTTACCGACTTCCAGAATCCGACCGGCACCAGCTATTCGCTGGAGCGCAGAAAAGGGCTGGTGGCGCTGGCCGAGCGTTACAATTTCTGGATTCTTGAAGACGCGCCCTACGCCGCCCTGCACTATTCGGGCGAGCCCCTCCCCTCACTGCAGTCACTGCTGCCGGAGCGGGTGATCCATTTCGGCTCGTTTTCCAAAATCATCGCCCCGGCCCTGCGCCTGGGCTGGATCAGCGCCCCCCGCGAGGTGATCAAGGTGGTCGAGAAGCTGAAACAGGCGGCCGATCTGCACTCCAGCGGCTATGACCAGCAGCTGGTACTGGCTTTCCTGGAGAGCGGCGCCCTGGCGCCCCATCTGCAACGGATCCGTAGCGCCTACGGTGCCCGGCTTGAAGCCATGGCCACGGCACTCACCTGCCACCTGTCCGAGCATATCCACTTTACCAAACCGCGCGGCGGGATGTTCATCTGGGCCACCTTGACCAGTAACGAGAGCACCCTGGAACTGTTCCGGGCCGCCGTCGCCGAGGGGGTTGCGTTTGTCCCCGGCGAGGCGTTCTATGTGAATGGCGAGTCGGACAACAGCATGCGCCTGAACTTCTCCAACAGCAGTGCCGCCATGATCGATGAGGGAATCAGCCGTTTGGCCGGTCTGATCAACGCGGGTGGCCACCGGGTGGCGGCCAGTGCGGCCATAGCATACTAGTCATCCGCGTGGGCACAAAACCGTGCCCGCCCCACAAAGGGTGTCGTTCTGTAGTGTGTAGCCCGTATGAAGCCCGCCCACGGGAGCCCGACATACACACCAACCCGTGCGGGCGGAATCCGGGTTGTCATTGCGTCGCGGATATTCCCCGGATTCCTCCGCTGTGGGGCATGCGGCTTTTCCTGTTTCGGAGGCAGCGGCTTCATCCGGGCTACGCTACTGATCTGAAATCCCAAGGTGTCAGCCCCAGAAGGGATCGTCCCAGGGAACCTCACCCGGCAGATGACCCTGATCCAGTTCGCCGCGGATCAGCTCGAGATCGGTATCGCACAACACCTGTTCGCAATAGGGAAAGAAGCGCTGCTCTTCCCATTTCACATGCCGTTTCAACAGGTCGACCAAGGACTCCAGCAACGGCCTCAGCTCGCCTCCCCCGCCCTCGATTGCCGTCACCAGCCGGTTGAATTCCCGGTGGTCGTCAATCACCCGGGTCACCGCGACATCCTCTGCCGCCGCGGGGGGCAGGCGTTTTATCAGCGACACCTCCTCCAGCTCGAAATGGGGCTGTAACAGGGTCTCTACGATAAAGATCACATAACGGGCAATCCGCTCCTCCGGGGTGCCGTTACCCATGCCCCGCTGGATGCGCCGCGCAAACTTCAGCGCATCGTGATGTTCCCAGGAGAGTTTTTTCAGATGATCACTGCGTTTCACGGGACAGGCCTTGGTCGGCAGGTCACTCAGGGCCTGGAAAGAAATAATTGCCACATATTGCGCCGGATTTTCGTTTGCCTTCAAGGCACGGCAAGGTGCGCATAGTCGTTCTATGTAAGTCTTGCCGTAACGCAGAAGGCGGACGAAAAGACCAGCAAGATGTAGTAGTTATTTATTGACAGGCCCTCAGTTCAGGAAGGGGTTGGTGGCCCGCTCATGGCCGATGGTGGAGACCGGCCCGTGTCCGGCGATAAACTCCACATCATCACCCATGCTCCACAACTGTTCGCGGATGGAGTGCAACAGGGTGGCGTGATCCCCCTTGGGGAAATCGGTGCGGCCGATCGATCCATTGAACAGCACATCCCCGACAATGGCCACTTTCGCGCCGGGGTTGAAGAACACCACGTGCCCCGGGGTGTGTCCCGGACAGTGCCGTACCTCCAGCTGCTGATTGCCGATCTGCACTACATCCCCCTGCTCCAGCCAGCGTGCCGGCTCGAAGCTCTCGGCAGGCGGAAAACCGAACATCTTCGCCTGCTCGGCGAGGTCGTCGATCCAGAACTTGTCCTCCCTGTGCGGCCCCTCGATGGGGATTCCCAGCCGCCTGGAAAGTTCACCGGCGGCACCGGCATGATCGATATGGGCATGGGTGATCAGGATCTTCTCCAGGGTCAGCCCCTGGGCCTCCACCTCCTGCAGGATGCGCTCGATGTCACCCCCGGGGTCGACGACGGCCGCCAGTTGTGTCTCTTCATCGGCGACCAGGGTGCAGTTCTGCTCAAACGGGGTTACAGGTATTACGGTAAATTTCATACGAAACCATTTTTCTCGGTTGAACAAGACGGTTAAGGATCTGGAAAGAAATAACTGCCGCATATTGCGCCGGATTTTTGTTTGCCTTCAAGGCACGGCAAGGCGCGCATAGTCGTTCTATGTAAGTCTTGCCGTAACGCCGAAGGCGGACGAAAAGACCAGCAAGATGCGACAGTTATTTATGGACAGATCCTAAGTATACAGAAACTTCGCCGGCGTATCAGACGGTTTTTCCCGCCACCTTCTTGATCCAGTAGAGGAAACGGTCCCCCTCCTCACTGCTGGCCACCAGCTCGAACTCGGGGAGTCGGCACAGTACCGGAAACTCCCGGCGCGAGTCCGGATGGGTAACGATCACCTTCAACACCTCACCTACCGCCATGCGTGAGAGTGTCGCCTTGGTCTTCAGCACCGGTAGCGGACAGATCAGACCGCTGACATCCAGCTGCTGGTCACACTGCAACGCTTCAATGGCTTCAGTCAACATAACCTCCCGGATCACCGGATCGCAAAATGTGAGTCTATATGACAAATGGCTTAATCGACAGCCTGGTGGAAAAATCGACTTGACAAAAATTAAAACGAACGTTTAACTGAATCACCCAACCGACAGGGTAATATGACCCAATGAACCCATTCAGAGCAAATGTCGCCAGCGGTGAAATCAGTGGCCGCCATATGAAGGCACCGCCCGATACCAAGGATCGCATCCTCGATGTCGCCGAGGAGATTTTCGCCGAGAAAGGTTACTCCGCCACCTCCATGCGGACTATCACCTCCAGTGCCCATGTCAATCTGGCAGCGGTCAATTATCACTTCGGCTCCAAGGCGCAGCTCTACCAGGCGGTTTTCCAACGCCGTGTCGCACCGATGAATAAAAAGCGCATCCAGGCGCTTGAAGCCCTGGAACAGAAGTCTGGCGACACGCCACTCCCGCTGGAAGACATATTGCGGGCCTTTGTGGAGCCGGCGCTGCAGGCGAGCATGAATCCGCGGCAGGGAGGGAGCAACTTCATCAAACTGCTGGGACGGACGCACGCCGAACCGGGGCCGGAGGTGCACGATTTCCTGCCGCGGCTTTATGACGAGGTAAAGGATCGCTATCGCAAGGCCCTGGCCAGGGCCCTGCCTGAACTGTCACAGGAAGAACTCTCCTGGCGCGTCCACTTCGTCATCGGCACCATCGCCTTCACCCTGGCGGGCACCGATGCCCTGGAGATGATCGAATCCTGCCGCTTCTGTGACCCTGCGGATATCGAGGGCATCATCCAGCGTCTGTTGCCCTTCCTGAAGGGGGGGCTCAGCGCACCACCCGCGGCTTAGCCGTGAAATGTCATCTGAGCATCGCGCCTGCCCCATACCAACTGAACCGAGAGGAGCCGCCAGCCAAAGACCGATAACACAACAGCTGACCGCAGCCCGGCCCTGACGCCGGCACCATGCTATAACAATAACAACCCGAATATTAATTCGTCCGGAAAAGCAGGTGATAAAGCCCCCCCACCATAAGGGCCTGTCAATAAATAACTACTACGTCTTGCTGGTCTTTTCGTCCGCCTTCGGCGTTACGGCAAGACTTACATAGAACGACTATGCGCGCCTTGCCGTGCCTTGAAGGCAAACGAAAATCCGGCGCAATACGTAGCAATTATTTCTTTCCAGGCCCTAACAACCGGAATAAAACATACCACCAAGGTTGCAATGAAGCCGATGGTGTATCTCCAGGACCACTCCTGGTGATGCCAGACAGCTTCAAGAGAGGAGAGCATTATGAAACCCAACCAGGAAATCATCGCCCTGGACGAGGCCGTTACACTGGCGGGACTGTTTAAGGAGCGCACCGAACGTACCCCCGACCACATCGCCTATCGTTATTACGACCCGGAGCAGGCTGCCTGGAAAAACAGTACCTGGTCCGAAATGCGCAGCGAAACCGCCCGTTGGCAGGCGGCGTTTTTGCAGGAGGGGCTGAAACGCGGCGACCGGGTGGGCATCATGATGCCAAACCGCCGCGAATGGGTAATGTTCGATCAGGCCGCCCTGGGCCTGGGACTGGTCAGCGTCCCCCTGTTCTATAACGACCGCGGCGGCAACGTCGCCTATATAGCCGAGGCCGCGGCGGTCAAACTGCTGGTCATCCATGGCCGGGAGCAGTGGGCCAGTCTGGAACCGGTCAGGAATGAGCTGCCGACCGTGCACCGCATCGTCTCCATCGAGTCACTCGATGGTTTGGCCCATGACGACCGGGTCCGGCACCTGGAGGAGTGGTTGCCGGCCACGGCTGGCGAATACCAGGTGCTGAATGACCTGGACCCCCACGGCCTCTGTTCCATCGTCTACACCTCGGGGACCACGGGTCACCCCAAGGGTGTGATGCTGAGTCACCATAATATCCTCAGCAACACCTACCAGGCGTTGCTGACCACGACCATCAATGACGATGACATCCTGCTCTCCTTCCTGCCGCTGTCGCACATGCTGGAACGGACCGGGGGGTACTATTTGGCGATGATGGCGGGCATCACCGTGGCCTATGCCCGCTCCATCCTGCAGCTCGCCGAGGACCTGTTGATTGTCCGCCCCACCTTCCTGATCAGCGTGCCGCGTATCTATGAGCGGGTCTACGCCCGGATACAGGAGGGGCTGGATGAGAAGCCCCCGATTGCCCGCAAGCTGTTCAAGCTGGCGGTCGATGTCGGCTGGAGACGCTTCGAGTATCAGCAGAAACGCGGCGGCTGGTCGCCCTGGCTGCTGCTCTGGCCGCTGCTGGACAAGCTGGTCGCCGGCAAGATCACGGAAAAGCTGGGCGGTCGTCTGCGCACCGCCATCAGTGGCGGAGCCCCGCTGCCGCCGGATGTGGCACGGACCTTCCTGGCACTGGGGGTACCGGTACTGCAGGGCTATGGTCTGACCGAAACCAGCCCGGTGCTGGCGGTAAGCCGGATCGACGACAATATTCCGGAAAGCGTGGGACTGGCGCTTCCCGGCACCGAGCTGTCGGTCGCCGAGAATGGTGAATTGCTGGCCCGCGGCGATGCCATCATGCTGGGTTTCTGGAACAACCCCAAGGAGACGGCCCGGGTCATCGATGCGGAAGGCTGGTTTCACACCGGCGATGTGGCCAGGATCGACGCTACGGGGCATGTCTACATCACCGGGCGGATCAAGGACATCATCGTGCTGGCCAATGGCGAGAAGGTATCACCCGCCGACATGGAGATCGCCATTGCCATGGATGCCCTGTTTGAACAGGTGCTGGTCATCGGCGAGGGACGATCCTTCCTCTCCGTACTGATCGTTCCGGAAGCGGAGCACTGGAAAGGTCTGACGGAAGGACTGGGGCTCGATCCCGAGGATCCGGCCTCGCTGCAGCACCCGAAAGTGATGGACCATGTGTATCGGCGAATTGCCGATCAACTGCGCGATTTTCCGGGTTATGCGCAGGTGCGCAAGGCGGTGCTGCTGAACGAGCCATGGAGTGTCGAGAACGGCTACCTGACCCCGACGCTCAAGACCAAGCGGAAGCTGATTATTGAGCATTGCCAGCGGATTATCGCCGAGATCTACAATGGCCACTGATCACATGGTTCCTGCAGCGGCAGCCGTTAAACCCAATAGCGCAGCACGGCCATTTCCATGAATGTAATCACCATCTTTGCCGAGGAGCATTGGCAGAGCATCATCGCCTTTGTCTGGTTCATGGTCTGTTTTTACGGCTATATGATCTACTCCAAACGCATGGCGCTGACCACCCACTGCCTCTCCAGTGTGTTGCATCAGTATCGGCAGGCGTGGATGGAACAGATGCTGACCCGGGATGTGCGAGTCGCGGACACCACGGCGCTGGCCAATCTGGAGCGCAGCGTGACGTTTTTCGCCTCTTCCACCATGCTGATCCTGGCCGGCGTGGTGACCGTCATGGGGTCCACCGACAAGGTGATCGATCTGGTGGCGGATGTGCCCTTCGCCATTCATGCCAGCCGTTCAGAGTGGGAGCTCAAGCTGTTGCTGCTGGTGGGCCTGTTCATGTACGCCTTTTTCAAGTTCACCTGGAGCCTGCGGCAATACGGTTTCTGTGCCGTCATGCTGGGCGGTGCCCCGACCCCGGATGCCCCGGTCTCGGAACGAGAGCGCAGGGCCTCGGCCATCCGTATCGCCCATGTCGCCTCGCTGGCGGCCAACAACTTCAATCAGGGACTGCGGACCTACTATTTCAGTCTGGCGGTGCTCGGCTGGTTTATCAATCCGTGGCTGTTTATCACCCTGAGCGGGGGTATCGTCTGGGTACTCTACCGCCGCGAGTTCAAATCCCGGACCCTGGAAGAGATGATCATGAGCCGCCCCGAATAATCCTCTGCCCGGGAGTCTTCCAATGTAACTACTCACGGGGTGATGGGCCTACCTTGCCGCGGTGAGGAGTGGTACAGGGATGTACCGATAACGGAGCCGAGGATGCAATGTACCGTTCACGGACCTGAGGATGGCATGCACTGTCGCTTATCCACCCACAAAAGTACTGGAAGCGCTGATCACGAGCCGCTCTGAATAAACCACCACCTACAGAAACGGCAGGCCGGGCTCTTCCTGGCCTCCCAGCTCGGTCAGTTTGCGGGTGATCATCTGTTTGACCGGGGGACAGTGGTCGCTCACCCGCAACACCAGGCCCCGGAGGATTTTTGCCGGCAGCGAATCGTTGGTATAGAGACTGACGATCTCATTGGTGCCGGTATACAGGGGCCAGGTGACGCGCATGTGTTTGCGCTGGTAGTTTTCCAGCACCGCCGGCGCACCGATATCCTGGCCCTGCAGCTGCGCCGCCATGACCTCCCTGAACAGGGTGTCCTGGCCACGCAGGCCCAGATTGAAGCCGTGGGCCGTGACCGGATGCATCCCCACCGCCGCGTCCCCGATCAGGGCATAGCGGGGCTTGACGAACTTGTCGGCATGCACCGCCACCAGGGGATAGGCGTGGCGCTTCCCCACCAACCGCATCTCACCCAGGCGATTATCGAATCGCGCCTGTACCTGCGCGGCATAGGCTTCATCACTGAGCGACTGGATCCGGCCGGCCACATCGGCCGAGACGGTGACCACGGTGGAAGAGAGATTACCGTTCAACGGCAGCACCGCCAGCGTGCGCCCGTAGTGGAAACACTCATAGGCGATCTGCTCATGGGGTTTTTCGTGACTCATGCGACAGACGATGGCTACCCGCCCGAAATCCAGCATGGAAGCGGCGATGCCCACCTTGCGCCGGGTCTCCGAGAATCGGCTATCGGCCGCCACCACCAGCGCGGCCGACACGCTATCCCCGTTGGAGAGAAAGACCGTCGCCTGCTGCTGTTCGATCCGCACATCACTGACCGTGGTATCGGTCAGCAGTTCCACATTTCCGCCCCCGGCCACCTCGGCATACAGCGCCTGTCTGATCAGGTAATTGGGGACCAGATAGCCCAGCGCCTCCACATTCTCCCGTTTACTGTCGATATCGAGACAGTAGGATGAGTTGCCATTGATCACCTTGGCCTGTCTGATCGGGGCGATCTGATCGGCCGGAATACGCGCAAGCACCCCCATCCCGGTGAGGATTTTTTTCGACAAATGGGTCAGCGCAATATCCCGCCCGTCGATCATCGGCGATTCCAGGTCGGCAGCTCCGCTGCGTTCGATTATCAGCACCCGCAATCTGCTGTCCGCGAGAGAACGGGCGAAGCTGAGGCCGGCCGGCCCACCACCTATGATGACGATGTCGTAGTTCATATAATCCTCATTTCGATTTTCCGTCCGGCACACCGCGCACTGGCGAGCGCCAACCCGGGCACCCCACGCACATCAAGCGTATTTCATCCGCGGACGCCGTCGCTATAATAACGGCCATAATAACGATTAGCGCCGCTCATCAACAGGGGGTGATTGACCCAATTCAAACCCATAAATTACAGTTATTTAACGGCACCGGGAAGCGTCTCAATGACTTTGCACCCGACCTTTAAGGATGCGGTTCGTGCCTCACCGGCATTCCGATTACATGGGGTTTTGACAAGTTAGCGGCTTCCGCTCTCCTGCCGCCGCAACCCACCGGGTGAACACCACGGCGATTGAGGACAATTATAATTCGTGCTATACAACAATCGCAGCGCGTCCTAATTTTGGGTACATGCCTGAAGCACGGGATCAAGACAGCATGAGTAAACTCACCATTACGCTATTCCTTGTGTCGGTCGCCTTTATGGTCATTCCGGATATGTCATTCGCCAACAAGTTCACCACCATTGGCGGCGGCGTCAGCGGGACAGACCCGGAAAAGCTCGCCATCCTGAAACAGATTGGCGCCTACACTGGGACTTTTTTCATCCTGCTGGGGATTTTAAGTATCGTCACCAAGGACCGGTTCGAGGGTTTTATCGGTATGCGCTCAAAGAACCAGGGCATCTCCCCGGCCGCCTACGTGCTGATCATTCTCGGCGGCCTGCTCTCACTGCTGTTCTTTGTCTGAATGGTCCGATAGGGTCGATTTCGCCGGGGCATCGCTGAAAGTGGCGAGAGGAGCGTGCTGTTCCGTGCGTCCCGGGTCTCTCGGAAGGCACCGCCTGGCCGAACAACGCATCAGGCGGTATGCGCCCTGCGATAACCGACATAGGATTCAACCATGCGGTCCATCCCGGCTGGATCGTACGGCCGCAGGCCGCGCAGTGCCATGCGTTTTTCGCCTGCTCCGACCACTTCGTTGCCTGACTTCAGGCAAAACCGCATCCGCACATCGCCCTTCTTCCCGTCCACCTGAATGAGGGTGTCGGTCAGCTCCAGGGAAGGGCGGTCTATATCCAGACGCTGCAGATCGATTGACATCTGCTGATAGATGACCAGCGGCCGGTCCGGGTTGATCATTACCCCTTCCCGTGACATCAGGGGGACCAGAACCTGGAGAAAGTTTTTCCCCGAGAACTCAACGTAGTGGCGGGTGAAATCCGCGATCAGGTCTGGTTCCTGGGACACCGCCCCGTGGCGCTCGATCTCCAGATAGTTTTTCTCCTGGCCGTCCACCAGGACAAGGTCACCGCCTTCCCGGTCCCGCTCCCGATAATGCAGCCCGGTCCCGTCACTCACCATACCGGAGAAGGTAAAGCACATCCGCTGGCTCAGACCGTATTTGGCCAGGGTCACGGCGAACAGGAGATCTCCGGGAACGCAAAACAGCTTCGCATCCTGATCGTGCAGCGGGTTAAAGTCATGCGCAATTTCTTTTGCAAACCGACTCGCCTGCTCTCGGGTAAACCGCAGACCAGCGTCATCGTCCGTAAAGTAGTCCGTTAAAACCATGTTTTCTACCTGGTATTCTATAGGTTTCGTGTCGCATCATATCAGGTGTTCGAGTGAAATCAGTAATTTGATGCCATCTGGTGACGACCGCAACGGCCAACCCGGCTGAAAAATGGGCATCGGATCAAAAAACATGGAAATTCCCGACCATTTTGCCTGGACAAATATTTCCTGCGCCAGCAAGGGACCAGCGCGCTCGGTGCGGATTTGTGGAAGATTCGTGCCAGGTGTCTGGCTACTCCTGCCCCACCATCGCGCGCTTTAGCTCAGCAGTGACCGGCTCACTGCCTATCCAGATACGCAACAGGGCCGGATAGAAGTCATCCCCGGGAATGGTGCCCTTCGGTTCGCCATTGACAGAGACCCGGGTTCCGACGCCGGGAATATTGTCGAGCCAGAACTCATCCCCCTTGAGCGCATCGCTGAACAGTGCCGAAAAACGGCTTAGCCGTTCCTCCAGTTGTAGCATCGCCTGTTCATCATGGTTGGCCGCAAAGCCCTCGCGCCAGGCCTGCTCCAGGTCCCGCTTATCCACCTTGTCATAGAGAAAACGCATCAGGATCCGCTTTGGCCCGGTCGAAGCAATGATCTCCTCGGCGGTCGGTATTTTTTCCGGCAGGTAGAGCGCGCCGACATAGATCTTGAAAATGAACTTGTAACGAATGCCCGCCCCGTTCAGCACCAGCCGGTGGCCATCCCCCTCCAGGGTGATCTTATCGGGTACCGTCACCCTGGCGATCTCTGCCGCGCCCAGGGGAAAAATCGACAGTAGGCAGAGTAGCCCCAGTACGCCTTTCATCATTCTTTTCATTGCCGCCTCCCAGCCTGTACCGAACACTTCGAACAGGCAGAATCCCGTTCATGAACCCCGCCCCCTTCCAACCCCCATGATGCCAGTAGTCACAACCGCTCCGCCAGCTCCGGCAGGGCCTGA
>NZ_JAQGEI010000056.1 GCF_029017505.1 Sedimenticola hydrogenitrophicus | reverse complement strand
AAATTCATAAATAATATCACTGTAGGCGCGGCGCCCCGCCGCGATATTCGGCCCGGGGTGGGCCTCCTACCGGTTCGGCTCATGGCTCAACCACCCCGAAACCAGATCCATCCCTCCCGACGGGCCAGATCCGAATCCGTCGGCGGGATGCACAAACCCTGCAGGAAATGATAACCCGCCAGCACGCAGACTGCCGCATCCAGCACATCATCATCGGACAGCAGGATCACGGTATCGGTTGCAAACGTCATCCGCCGCCGCAACAGGGCGGCGATCCCCACCCGTTGCGCCGTCTGCGAGGCGCCTTTATAGCCCTGAAACACCATCCCCGAGGTTTTGAGAACGGCCGCCGGGTAGACCTCGATAGCCGCCAGCGGGCCTGGGAATTCAGGCGCCCAGGCAAGCGGAACGGCGCACTGCCGTCGCTCACTGATCTCATGCAGCAGTGTCAGCGCCGCATGGGCGGTGCGGGCGATGCGATCCGCCCCCACGTCCAGCGGCAGCTTGCCTATCTGGCGGTGGGTGAAACGGTCGGTCTCACGCCGGAACAGAAGGTTGGGTTCTGCCGGGAGAAAATCACCGGCATTGTGCACAGCCAGGGCATCCCCTAGGGCAGCCGGCCAGCCCAGCGGCGCGTCCATCGCCAGCAACACCCGGGGTTCATCGGCTATCCAGTCGACCACCCGATCCGCCACCGGCTCCCCCTTCGCCACCTTACCCAGCCGATCCACCACCAAGCCGTCGGCCGTCACCCGGCCACGCGCCAGGCCGACCCGTTTCGGGTCGGTGGCACAGTCGATGCCGATGATGCAGGTGGTCATGTTCATGTATTCCAGTGTCTCCCAAAAACAACCGGAATGTCAGACATAACTGTAGGAGGCCCGCCACCGGGTCGGATATCGCAGCGGGCGCGCCGTTCCTACATCGGGTAGTCTCGTAGGGTGGATAAGCCGGTAGGCGCATCCACCATTGCCTGAGTTAAATGGGTATTCAAATGAGGTTATATTTTCCTGATTAGCAATGAACGTCAGCTACGCCTGTCGGACCGGAGCATCAGCACCAGTCATTCCCGCAGAATCAGGAACCCAACCGCAACCCGAGGCGCCGGCAAACCCTGGATTCCCGCCTTCGCGGGAATGACGGAACTTGGCTGACCTCTCTTTCTAATCAGCTATATTTTCTCACACGCAAAATCAGATTCAGGATTCTGTATCATCCAGGGGCGGCAATAGCACCTCGATCTGGCTGATCAATGCAGGGATATCCTCCGTCGCGGTTTTATACAACAAAGCGTGATCAATCTGCCCATATTCATGCGCCAGTATATTGCGTTGACCGATAATCTCGCGCCAGGGAATTTCAGGATGAGCGCTCTGATAAGTTGACGAAACCCGGCGCGCCGCCTCACCCATAATTTCAACACTGCGTTCGATGGCCCGCAGCAATACAAGATCGTCCAGAAACGCCGCCAGATCATGCTGCGCCAGCATCGTCTCCACTTCCCTGGCTGCTTGCAGCATGTCCCATAGATGGGCGGGATCTCGATCCTCAGGCCGCATAGAGTTCTTCCATCTCCTTTTCGATGGCGCGTTGACGATAGGGGTTCTTCAGGATTGCGGTTGTCGCCACGTCTATCTTGCGCCCATCAAACAACTTGGATAAGGCATCTTGAATACCTACCATGCCACCCAAAGAAGGCGCCGTACCGTTTTCAAACTCCACCAGCAGATCGATGTCGCTATCCGGCCGGAGTTCGCCCCGCGCCGCCGAACCGAACAACACCAGCCGGCGAATATGATAGCGCTGTGCCAGCTTGCGTAAGCCGGCACGCGAAATCACCAGCACACCACCGATCTCCAGTCGATCCTTGTCATTGATCATGGGTTTCTCCCGTTGTCTCGCCGCCACTGCCAGGCGCTGTTTCAATGTTTTCCTGGCGAGCTCAAGCTCACGTGCGCGCCCACCGCGAATGGCATCCACCAACGCCAGCAACTCATACAACTTGGGATCATTCTTCGCCGCAACGGGGACGGACTTATATAAGGGCGAAAAAGACTCACCCCGCACCCCGCCTTCAGGGTCCGGCCAGACAGGTGGGGGTTCATTATCCGGCACAACCATGGAAGCCAAAGGCGCAGCCGCCTGTGCGGTGGGTATCCCGTAGGTAAGCTCCCCACGTTCCGGGACAAACACATACGCTATGCCGTGCAGCAAGAAATCTTCCAGGTTTTTGATATTCACGGAGATTTTACCGGCATCCTTACCGGCGAGCCGTGCAGCAAGCGAGCGCTTCGCCGCCGCATGAACTTCTGCCGCGCTCATTCCCAGCTCGGTAGCCAACTTATTGAATGACCAATGGTTTTCACCTATAGCAACGAGCTTCAGTAAAAACAAAATGTCTTGTGGCTTCAGGTTCATCCAGCTATTCTTTATTCGCTATTCGCGAATAAAGAATAGCAGCGAGGGGAGTAAAATCAAGAGGACAACAAACCTTTGTTTCGAAAAACGGCGCAGACTCCAGAAATTCCCACAAACCTAATAGGTCGTAATCCCATGCTTCAGTAGTAGGCGTGGCAACACATCATCCAGGTTACTGATATCCTGGTCATTCAGCTCGATCAGACTGAAACCGTACTGCTCATAGGTTGCGATCTTCTGCTTTTTTCTTTCGCAGTATTTCGCATCGCTCTCCATACCCCAGAACTCGATATAGACTTTGCCGGCCGGGAGATAAAAGTCGCAGTACACCCCCTCCTCGATCGGCAGACGGCGTTCATAGGCATGGACAATCTCGGCTGTATACAACCAGTTATCGATCAGCATTTCCGCTCGCGAGCGGACAAAATGACCATCCGCGGTGCGCAGCTTCGGTTTCATTTTGTCGCGGAAGCCGGAAGACTTGTCCGCTGAGGGCGCATTGACCGGGAATTCTTTGGCCTCCTTGGTGTCCCCTTTCAACTCTTCGATGGTGTTTTTCAGCGACGGATTAGCGGCAACCGCGGGAGGCCACAACACGAACGGGATACCCGATTTGTTATCCTCCCGCTGTTCGCCACCCACACGCTGACCCATCGGGGTAACCAGCCAGCCTTTCACATGCCGTTTAATCCAACCGTGTTCGGAGAGAATCTGGTTGATGCGTCGCGCGGAAAGTTCGAACTTCTGCCCCAGGGTGGTGGCGGTCAACATGCCACTCGGCGTGGCCTGCTCAAGCTGGAATGTCTCAGGCCAAACAATATACTTGCCCAGCTTTTCACTGACCTTGTATTTCCCACCCGCATCCATACCGGATTGATTAAGCACCCACACTTCATCCTTCCGGTTAATATAGCCCAGCTCCTGAAGCCGGCCAAAAAGCTGCTTTGTGGGTATTGCGAGCTTCTGGGAGAGTTTTGTGGTGGAGAGATATTTGGTGTCTTCCATTCCGGTTTTATCCTGTCAATTTTTGCTATACATCATTAACTTCACTCGCCAGCATGTTCATGATCAGCTCAATCACGGTTTCTATTTGGCCGCGCGCCGATTCTGCAACTGCGGAATTGGGTGTCATTTTTCGAATTCACCCGGCACCCTACAGAAATCACCGTATCGAGATTGTAATGATCTATGTCACGCCGTACCTGCCGACGGCCTTCCTGAAGAACTCTCCGGAATTTCCGGATTGTTGCTTCCGACGATACAAGTTCCTGTTCTCGACTAAAAATCCGTTGCCATTACTCATTGGCCGGGGAAAAAGTAATGTCATCCCCATCAAACCGATCTAGCAACTCGCGCATGGCCTCTTCCGTGCGAATCCCCCACATCTTGGTGAATGCGTAGGTGTTGCCCTCGGCATGGATTAACTGGTCATCTTCGGCGAACCAACGGCGAGGCTCGAACGCCGGGCCACCCGATTCCGCCGCTTCCGCTGCCCGCTGCTTGAAGGTGTGCGCGTCGACTTT
The DNA here is from genome assembly GCF_029017505.1 of Sedimenticola hydrogenitrophicus. GTDB lineage: Bacteria > Pseudomonadota > Gammaproteobacteria > Chromatiales > Chromatiaceae > Sedimenticola > Sedimenticola hydrogenitrophicus_A. The sequence goes on along the minus strand of NZ_JAQGEI010000056.1, from coordinate 17,967 downwards.
ATCCTCTACCACTCGCCACAGGCCGTTACCGCGCCATGAAAGCACCTTGTGGATTTCGGTCGGTGTCGTGCCGTTCGCGCAGAGGTGGCTGACAATGGCAAAGATGGCGCGCCGTTTGGCGAGCGGGATGGACTCTTTACCGTCTATGGTGACCACATACTTGGTCAGATCCCTGGAGTCGGTACGCGAGATCCGCTCCTTTTGCTGCTTTTCCCGAATCCGCACTTGGTAATCCTCCGCCTCCGGGAGGGGAATGACCGTCTGAATATCCACCAGTACCTTGCCCTGATCCCTATACGGCTTCATGCGTATGCAGCGAATGTCCAGCCCCCTGGCATTGAGCCATATCACGGCCGTGGTCAATTCCCTGGAGAACTCCTTGGAGGCCAGTATAATTCTTACGTCCTGGGCAAATTCATCCTCGATGGGCTGATCCCAATCCAGAAAGTCCAGGATCAACGCTTCCGGATCGTCATCCTTGCCCAGCTTGTTGAGAAAACGACCGAATATCTCGACCACCTTGTCGAAGGTGAGCGTGGATACCATTGCCGCGTAGCGCACAGCCTGCAGTTCCATATGGCCGCCATCCTCCGTCCGCTTGAGCTCTATGACGACCAGGTTGGCCTGTTTATCCAGCCCAAGCAGGTCGATGCGCCGCCGGCTGTCTTCCCACTCGCCGAACTCCTCCGAGATCACAAGGGTGTTGGGTGACAGGACATCCACCTGATCACGCAGAATCCGCTGCAGATCACTTCGCTCCTTGATGCCTTCGCTGAGAAAATCGGTCTCAGGGATTCGCTCGAAACGGTCCCTGGATATTTCATAAATCGCCATCAGTGTGCTCCCGGGTGATGGGCATATGACTAGGTTTAAGCCGCCGCGATCTGCTGAACAATGGCCTCCGCGTAGCGGGCGGCGATGTCGCTTTTGTTGCGGATATTGGCTTCCAGTTGGTCGCAGAGGGTCATCAGTTCGTCGACCTTGGCTACGATGCGGTTTTGTTCAGCCAGAGGTGGTAAGGGAACCGGAATAGAATTTACTACTTGCTGATTTATCTTTGGCATGCTTCCCGATGTGCCAGTAGTTCTTTCCCGCATATACCCGCGTACATACACAGAGGAAAGAACCAATTTCAAGTACTTTGCGCTTAATTCGTTGGATGGGCGCATTTTCATAATCAAATCAGGATATATGAACTCACCCTCATTTCCGTTAAATATTGCACTTACACCAACATATTCCATCGAGTTTGCACGTTGCATTAAGATATCTCCAGCGCGCAACCACAGGTACGAATCAGCCTCCAGGTCAATATCCAAATACTTGAACTGTTCAGGATCAAAGGTGCCGCGTGTGATGGCTGTCAGAGTTAACGACTTAACACCAGTTTTGTAATCAACAGATTTTGGCGAATAGCCGTTTCGAGGTCCAAAAATTAGCAGCTCAGCCAAATATGTCCATATCCAGTGTTCAGGAATCGATGGAAGGCCAAGTTCCTCTGGGTCTTCCTTTGTATATTTGTAATATTTTGTACTGCCCATGCGTACATGCTCATCTTGCTCTTTTTTAATTCTTGTAAGCAGAGTATTAACATCGCCATCTCCTACTACTTGCCCCACCAACTTCCCCTGCACCGCAAGCTGAAGGATGGTCTGGCGCAGGGCTTGGACCGATTCGAGGGTGGTGTAGAGGTCGGCGAAGTTGTCGCGGATGCGGTGCCAGGCGGGGAGGCCGTCGATGCCGTTGTGGTTGTTGTCGCTACCGACCGCGGTGAGCGGGTGGTGAAAGGCGCGGATGAGGCGCTGGTAAGTCGCTTCGCGGGCGTTGCGCTCGGCCTCCAGTTGGTCGCAGAGGGCCATCAGCTGGTCGACCTTAGCTACTATGCGGTGTTGCTCTTTGAGTGGAGGCAACCCAAAAACAATATTCTCCAAAGTGCGTTTGGTTACATGTTTGAGACCTACCCCCCCTTGAGCTCGTGAAATCAAATGACCCATGCAGCTATTTACAGATAGTTTCAAATAGTCTCTGTCAATTTCTGACCCGAATATTACACACTTATTTATGTGCTGATTTAGTGCGCCCTGTCCTTTTCGCCAAATGAAGGCACCGAACGATGTGCCAGGAGTACCAGACCAGCTTATGAGGAAATCTCCTGGGCGCACCCTGTGCCGCTCTTCAATATTGCCAGCGAAATAGTTAAATGGAGCTGAATAATTATTGAGATTCTGGATTCGAATTATTGGTAAACCTGCATCTGCCCACTCCGACTGTTTGAACGCCCGTCCATTAAACATCTCCATAAGCGATCCCAAACGCACCCATTCCCAACCTTGCGGAAGATCAAAAGGTATTTCCTCCTTGCTAATCTCAAGCAGATGTTTTGCCTTCTTAATTCTGCCTTGAGTCATAAGTCGATTTTGCTCAGCGCGTATTCTCTTCAGCAGTTCATTGGCTGGTTCGTGATTGGGATCTTGATGCAGCAGTTTACCCCGCACAGCCAACTGCAAGATCAACTCCCGCAGCTTCTTAATGCCGTTGGGCGCATCGATAAAGTGGCCGAACTGTTGGAGGAACTGTTCGTTGGTCATGCGACCTTTCCTTTGGCGCGCTTTGTCGTCTTGGCTTTGGTGGCTACACGGCTTTTCTCACCACCCCGGTCCTCTCCCCTTGGGAGAGAAGAGAGGGCGGTGGCATCCTGCTGGGGAGCATCGTTCCGATCAAGGGCTTGGGCGAGCTGTGTCTTGAGTTGTTCCTGAATACCGGCGATGCTGGCCTGCAAATTCCGGTACTGGGCCAGCAGTTCATCGGGGTCGCCGGGGCCTTCGTCGGCGTTGTGGGGGTTCTTGATATCCAGGTTGTAGTTGTTGGCCTTGAGGGTGTCGATGTCGACCCGCCAGGCCTGTTCGCTCTCCTCGCGCTTTTCCCACCAATCCTTTTCGATCTCAAACTCCTCGATGTGCATCGGTCTGGTCTTGGAGTAGGACTTGTAGGTTGCCGGATAGGGGTGTTCGTAGTACCAGATCTCTTGGGTCGGTTCGCCCCGGGTGAAGAAGAGCAGGTTGGTCTTGATACCGGTGTAGGGGTTGAAGACGCCGTTGGGCAGACGCACGATGGTGTGCAGGTTGCACTCCTCCAGCAACTTCTGCTTGATGCGGGTCTTGGTGCCCTCACCGAACAGAAAGCCGTCGGGCAGCACCACGGCGGCGCGGCCGCCGGGCTTGAGGCGGCGCATGATCAGGACCATGAAGAGGTCGGCGGTCTCCCGGGTGCTGAAGCTGCCGAAGTTTTTCTCGATACCATCCTCCTCCATGCCGCCGAAGGGGGGATTGGTGACAATCACGTCTACCTCGTCCTGCGGTCCGTAGTCACGCAGGGGACGGGTAAGGGAGTTGTCGTGCACCACCTTGTTGGGCACCTCGATGCCGTGCAGCAGCATGTTGGTGGTGCAGAGCAGGTGCGGGAGCTGTTTCTTCTCGACGCCGTTAATCGCCTGCTGCAACTGATCCCGGTCCTCGACGCTTTTGACGTAGTGGTTGCGCACATGCTCGATGGCGCAGGCGAGGAAACCACCGGTACCGCAGGCAGGATCGAGAATGGTCTCGCCGAGCTTGGGGTCGGTCATGTCGACCATGAACTGGGTAACGGCGCGTGGGGTGTAGAACTCACCGGCGTTGCCGGCGCTCTGCAGGTCCTTGAGGATCTTCTCGTAGATGTCGTTGAAGGTGTGGCGGTCGGCGCTGCGGTTGAAGTCGATCTCATTGAGCTTATTAATCACCTGGCGGATGAGGGTGCCGTTCTTCATGTAGTTGTAGGCATCCTCAAACACGCCCTGCACCACGAAACCGCGCGGGTTGTCGCCGGTGTGGCTGGTGAGGGTCTTGAGCTTGCGGAACAGGTCGTCGTTGATGAAGTCGAGCAGTGCGTCGCCGGTGATCCCCTCGGCGTCGGCGGCCCAGTTACGCCAGCGCAGGTGCTCCGGGATGGGGGAGCGGTAGTCGTCGTAGGTGAGTTCCAGTTCCGTTTCCTGGTCGTCGAAGATCTTGAGAAACAGCATCCAGCCGATCTGGCCGATGCGCTGGGCGTCGCCGTCGACGCCCGCATCCTTGCGCATGATGTCCTGAATGGATTTGATAACAGAGGTAATGCTCATACAGCGATGGTTTCCAGTTTGGTGTGTTGGGCCAGGGTTTCGAAGTCGCGGTCGTTGTGCAGCAGCGGGATGCCGTGGGCAATGGCGGTGGCGGCGATGATGCAGTCGTTAGTCTTGCGGATGGTGAGGCCGCGCTTGCGCAGTTCGCGAAACAGCTCGGCGGCGAGCACGAAGGTCTCCTCCTCCATCGGCAGCATCAGCAACGGCTTGAGATGCTGGCGTACCTGTCGGTGCTGCTTATCGTCTCGGATGCCCTGCAGGATCTCGGTAAGGATAATGCCGCACAGGGCGATGTCGGCGCCGTCGAGAATCGCCTGCTCCAGGTGTTTTACCCGGGGGGTGTCACGACCGGCAAAGAGGTCGATCCAGACACTGGTGTCGACCAGCATCAGGTGTTGTCATCCTCGGCAATATCGGTGCGCATCGCCTCCAGATCGCCCTCCCAGTCGATCCTGCCCTTGAGGGCGAGCAGCTTCTTCTGCTGCTGGTGGCGCACCAGCTCGCGCAGGGCGAGGTCGACCAGTTCGCGCCGGGTCTTGAGGCCGGTGAGGCTCAATCCCGCCTCAACAAGGTGGGTATCGAGGACGATATTGGTGCGGGTGGTGTCACTATCTGCTCTCATTCCGGTTCTCCCATGGGTCGATACACATATTATATTAAATTATGTGTATAGCTCAAACGCCATTTCGTGAATATCGGCATCATGCCCCGGCTGGTTGTCGGTGGCATTTACGGTGCTTCATTAAAGCTATTCAAGTCATAAAACGGGTGCGGGTGGATCAGTGCCCTGACAGCGTCCAGGAAGGCTCCAAATTGCCTTGGGTAGGCGTTGCTGCCGTGACTGCTGACCCGTTTCCGGCCCCAGTTGATGGTGACCTCCCACTGGGTGCCGTCGAGGACGGCTATGTTGTCGTAACTGCGCTGCCAGTGCCAGACATCCAGCGCCTCCAGGGCATTACGAAACGCTAGCAATTGCGGCTCGCTGGGCGGCGCCACGGTTTCGTACTCACGGTAGTAGCCGCCCCCCCGGCCGTAGCGGAGTTGACCATCCCGGTACTCCAGGTGGAAGCCGTCTACACCGAAACTGCCCAGCTCGATATCGAGACGCTGGGGAGGGGGTGGCCGCAGCCCGCTCATTGTTCCACCTGGTAGATAGCCGCCTCCAGTTCCCGGATCGCCGTCTGATAACCCGACTTGCCACCGAACAGGCGCACGATCTCCATCGGTGTGCCGAAGCGGTCCAGCGGCGGCACCCGCAGTACGCTGTTCTCCTCCAGGTTCTCGATCCCCTGGTCGGCGTATTTGTCGAGCAGGGCATCCAGTACCAGGCGGGCCTGCTCCCCGTACCGGGTGAAGTAGTCGCGCTTGCGCACTCTATTGGCCCGCTCCCTGCGCGTCAACGGCGGCTGGCCGAAGGCGATGTGGCAGATCAGGTCGAAGGGGTCGAGCGCCCTGCCCACCTCCTCCTGCAGCGCTTCCCAGAGGACGCCCTGCTGCTCCAGTTCTTCGAGAATCCGCTTTTTCTTGTCAGCCCCTGTCCAACTCTGCAGGAACTGGTCCAGGGAGCCGTAGAGCTGTTTCACGTTGCGGCGGGTGTAATCGCGCAGCGACTCGGTGATCAGCCGTCCGTTGGCGTCCAGGTACTGGACCCGCTCGGCGATCACTTGCACCGGGACGTCGTTGATGACATAGCGCGGCCGCGCCTCTCGTACTCCCCCGTCATCGGTCACCCACTCGCCGGGATCATCCTCGACCCCGGCTACCTCCCCGGCCCCGGAGGTCTCTTCATCGAAGTCCTCCGGCGGCACCGGATCATCCTCGATGCCGGGGGTGTAGATCTGCACCGGCTCGCCGTCGAAGTCGGGATCGGCGAACAGCTCTGTGGCCTTCTTGAAGTCGATGATGGTGAAGTAGAACTTGCCGTAGGCCTCGTTGATGCGGGTGCCGCGACCGACAATCTGCTTGAACTCGGTCATCGACCTGATGCTCTGGTCAAGCACGATCAGCTTGCAAGTCTGGGCGTCGACGCCGGTGCTCATCAGCTTGGAGGTGCAGGCGATCACCGGGTAGCGGCTCTGGGGATCGATGAAGTTATCCAGCTCCGCCTTGCCCTCCTGCTCATCGCCGGTAATGCGCATGATGTACTTGGCGTTATCTTTAACCAGGTCGGCGTTCTCGTTCACCAGCGCCTGGCGCATGCGCTCGGCGTGATCGATGTTCTCACAGAAGACGATACTCTTGTCGAAGCGGTTGGTGCCCTTGAGGAAACGGGTAATCTGTCGGGCCACCAGCTGGGTGCGCTGTCCCAGGATCAGGTTCCTGTCGAAATCCTTTTGATTGTAGATACGGTCCTCCACCTCCTGGCCGTACTTGTCGACCTTGCCCTTCTCCGGCCGGTAGCCGAACAAGTCCTTGTCCAGCTCCATGCGCACCACTTTATAGGGGGCCAGGAAGCCATCCTCGATGCCCTGCCTGAGGGTGTAGCTGTAGACCGGTTCCCCGAAGTAGTGGATGTTGGAGACATCCCGGGTCTCCTTGGGCGTGGCGGTCATGCCGATGTGGGTGGCGGAGGCGAAGTAGTCGAGGATCTCGTGCCAGGCGGAGGCCTCGGCGGCGCTGCCGCGGTGACACTCGTCGATCACCACCAGATCGAAAAAATCGGGCGAGAACTGCTTGTAGATGTTCTGAGACTCTTCGGTGCCGGTTACTGCCTGGTAGAGGGAGAGGTATATCTCGTAGGACTTGTCGGCCTGGCGCTTCTGGATCTTGGTCATGGCGGAGCCGAACGGTTTGAAGTCGTTGCTCTTGGTCTGGTCCACCAGGATATTGCGGTCGGCCAGGAACAGGATGCGCTTGCGGGCGCCGGACTTCCACAGCCGCCAGATAATCTGGAACGCGGTATAGGTCTTGCCGGTGCCGGTGGCCATCACCAGCAGGATGCGCTGCTGACCCCGGGCGATCGCCTCGACGGTGCGGTTGATGGCGTTGAGCTGGTAGTAACGGGGGGCTTTGCCGCTACCGTCCAGATGGTACTCCTGGGCAACCAGCTCCCGGGCTGGCTGTTCAGTCAATCCCTTGTGGGCGCAGTAGCGCCGCCACAGTACTTCGGGTCCGGGAAATTGATCCAGGGTCAGTTCGGACTCGATAGTGCCTTGCGTGACACTACGGTCATGAAACAGGAAGCCATCCCCATTGGAGCTGAAGACAAACGGCAGGTCGCCGTGCATCTCACTATAGGCGAGCGCCTGCTGCATGCCGTCGCCCAGGGCATGGCTGTTGTCCTTGGCCTCGATCACGGCAATCGGGATGTTGGGCTTGTGGTAGAGGATGTAATCGGCGTAACGGGGCTTGCCCCGCTTGTGCTTACGACCGCGCACCAGGATCTTGCCCCGGGTGATGGCCACCTCCTCGCGGATTTGGGTCTGCAAGTCCCAGCCGGCGCGGGTAATGGCCGGAGTGATGAACTTGCTGCGGATGTCGGTTTCCGAGAGCCGCTTTTTATCGTTATCGCTCATTGAGCACCTTCCGCTGTGCGGTTATAGCTCGCTGCTCCCGACAACTTCATCGGATGCTCAGGGCAGCTCATTGCCTTGATCAAGGATGGCAATGTAGTTTTTATAGGCGTATACCCGGTCCCGCTGTTTACCCGTGAGTTCCTGAACTATCCCAAGTTGTTCCAGTTTCTGCAGGCCGGACTGTATGGTTGCCGGGGCCATGCCGGTCTGTTTTTGCAGCCAGGCGGCGGTGACGATGGGGCGTTTCAGCAGCGCCTGATGCATTCTGGACAGGGTACCCGACTGGCGTTGCTGTGTATGCAGCGTTTCGGCATCCGCAGCCGACAGTTGCATCAATGCACGTGCCGTTGTTACGGCCGCATTGGCCGTCTCCTCGACAGCCGTGGCAAAAAATGCCAACCAGCGCTCCCAGTCACCGGTCAGCCGTATCTGGTTGAGCAGCCTGTAGTACTCCTGCCGATGCGACTTGAAGTAGAGGCTAAGATAGAGCAACGGCTGTTGCAGAATCTTCTGGTCAACCAGTATCAATGTAATCAGCAATCGCCCCAGACGGCCATTGCCATCCAGAAAGGGATGCAGGGTTTCAAACTGGAGATGCGCCAGCGCCGCCTTCAGCACTACCGGTGTCACCTGATTCTCATCATGAATAAACCTTTCCAGATCGGAGAGCGCATCGGGAAGCTCTTTTGCCGGTGGCGGCACAAACGCAGCATTCCCCGGACGGCTGCCTCCGATCCAGTTCTGGCTCTGGCGCAATACCCCCGGTTGCTTGCTGCTGCCCCGGCCGCTGCTTAATAGAATCTGGTGCAGTTCCTTCAGCAGACGAACCGAGATAGGGAACCCCTCTTCCAGGCGCCGCAGGCCGTGAGTCAGGGCAGCCACATAGTTGCTGACCTCCTGGACGTCATCCAGCAGAACGCCCGAGGGTTGATCCAGTTCATACATCAGCAGATCGGAGAGCGACGACTGGGTTCCCTCGATCATCGAGGAGAGGACCGCCTCTTTACGCACATACATATAGAGGAAAAGCCCGGCATCGGGCAGCAGACCGGAGATACTGTCCAGCCGCCCCAATGCCAGGTAGGCGCGTTCAAACTGCTGGCGCAGCTCACTGCTCCATTCGATATCCGGCACGGGCGGCAGGGGAGCGGGGAGAAACGCCTCCACGGTCTCGCCGACCGTGGAGATGGTGATGTATTTTCCCTGGAGAGACCTTTCCATCGCACTATTTCATTGGTTGAATCAGCCGGCTTTACTATTTCAAATAGTTGCATCAACTGAAATAGTAATCAAGGTATTTTTGATGAGCTCTTCCCAGCCATTAGATCCTTGCCCCGGGTGGACCACCTCCGCGCAGATCTGGGTATGCAGATCCCGGCCGGCGCGGAGGTGGCCGGAGTGATGAACTTGCTGCGGATGTCGGTTTCCGAGAGCCGCTTTTTATCGTTATCGCTCATTGAGCACCTTCCGCTTTGCGGTTATGGCTATTCTGTCAGGGTTCCCCTATTGTCCCTTTTCCAGGGTTTTCAGTCTCGCCTCTGCCACGTCCCAGGGCAGTCGACTGCCGGCGGCGTTCATCCTGCCATAGGCAAAGCGGGCTTCGGCGATGGTCAGCAGTCCACATCGCACCATCTCTTCCACCAGCCAGAGCGTCCCCTTGACAGTCACGGCCTCCTGCTCCGCCGCGTTTCGCAAGGCCTTGTCTCCGGTTAACGGCGGACAGGCCCTGGCCCTGGCAAGCGCCAGGGCGAAGCAGTCATATCGACTGGTTCGGTTATACCGCTGCGTCAGCCCGGCGACATCCCGCATCGCATCGGCATCCAGCTCTCCCAGTTGCAGCCCTGCTTTCAGCAGATACTGATGCGCCTCTTCCAACTCTTCCGCAAACAGGATTTCCGGTATGACAAACTGGTACGGGAGCTTAAACATCGGGGCGATGAGCCGCCCCTCTTCCATGTCGATTAGGATATTGGCATCACTGATCAGCAGTTGCACCCATGCCCCCCAGTTTCCGTTCCTTGTGAAAATGGGTAAGCGACACTCCCATCAACTCTGCCGCCTTTGATTCGCCGATGTAATCCTCACCCAGCGCCCGATACACTAACTGCCTGAACAGGTAGGTCTGTTCGTTCGGATAGGGTTCTCCCGGCTCCAGCGAGCGCCAACCCAGTTGACCGAAACGATAGTAGTACCGCTTTTGTAATGACTCCCGAATCACGCCACACTGACCGGCGCGAACCAGAATTGACATCATGCTGATACCAAACTCGTGCTTGAGCAGGTGCAACTCCTGCGGCTCCAACGCGGTCCGGTTGGTGCCCAAGTGTTGGAGAATGGCCTGTTTCGGCAACAGAAACGCACCGGCAAAGCGGTTACAGGCTTTCTCTTCTTCCATCCCGGGCGCCAGGCGGCCCTGCAGTACCAGGTGGCCGAGTTCGTGTGCCAGGGTGAAGCGTTGCCGGTCCCCCGGCTGGTGGGCCGAGATCACCACCAGTGGCGCACCTTCGATGGCACCGGCCAGGCCATCGAATTTCTTATCCGACTCTACCGCTGTGGTGATAATCATCACCCCATTTGACTCCAGCGTATCGATCATATCGGGAATCGGATTGAGCCCGAGCGACCATTCCGAGCGTACCTGATCCGCAATAGCTTCAATGGCCTCCAGGGAAGTGATTTTATCTGGCATCCCTCCAGGTTGAGAGAAGCCCGGCACAGGCACAACCGAATCCGGGAATAGCCCAAGCAGCTCAACCCAGCGCTCGGCCTGTTCCATCACGTCTCCATTGATGCGATCAATCAGCCTTTGCGGGGTATTCGCCCGCTTTCGATACTCCACCCCCTTCAACTCCACCCTGACCGGCCGGAAAAAGTACTCGCTACGCACATTCAACGCCTTCGCCAGTTTCAGCAGATTGGTCGAGGAGGGCATGTTTTCGCCATGCTCGTATTTCTTGATGGCGTTAGCCGAGACACCGACCTCGCTGGCAAGCGCGCTCATGGACAGGCCCGCGGCCTTGCGGGCACGGATCAGGCGTTCTGCAAACATAAAGGACTCCAGGGAAGATCCATCTAAGGTTTATAAATTATAGCATTAATTAAAATATATAAACCTATTTGCGTCAATGGCACTGCAATCCCACCCTCCGTATGCATTCCCACGCGGAGCGTGGGAACGAGGGGGAAACGCGGAGCGTGGGAACGAGGGGGAAACGCGGAGCGTGGGAACGAGGGGGAAACGCGGAGCGTGGGAACGAGGGGGAAACGCTGAGCGTGGGAACGAGGGGGAAACGCTGAGCGTGGGAACGAGGGCAAACCCACTTGGATGATTCCCGGCAACCTACTGCCCGTCCTGATACTCCATGTCCTGATCCAGCTCGGACGGCTCTTCCCGGGGCGGGGCGTTTCGCCAGTCGTCGAACGGGAACGGCTTGTGCTCGGTATTGAAGACCAGGAACTGGGTGATATCGTAGAGGTAGGTGCTGAGGCCCTGGCCGAACTTGCACAGCGGCTGGTTGGCCTCCTTGTTGATCAACACCAGGATGAACTGGATCACCGCCACGGCCACGGCTACTCCCTTGGCCACGCTGTGGACCAGTACGAAGAGCAGCATGTAGAGGCCGCGCATCCAGATCTGATCGGTTTTCGGGTTTATTTCTTGATTCATGTTGTTGTTCCTTTCCACAGGGGTCTCACGATTTATCCGGGTGTCTCTTCAGACAGACACATTACCCGATTCAATGGCCTATTGTCCCTGTTTTCCATCATCAGTTCATTCCGGCGGGGTGGCGGACAGGTGTAGCTGGGCCGGATGAAGATCATACTGGAAAATCGGGTTAGACTAGCCGTCGTGGCGGGGTATGTTCCATTTTCGCCTACAGGGATGACGGTGGATGCGCAAGCTTATCCACCCTACGAATTCAGCGATTTTGGCTTTGTGAAATGAACTCCGAAATTTGAGTTCTTGATTCATCTGACAGTGTGTTAATCGCGAGGCGCGCATAGGGGTCGGAGTCAAATTTGATGGACATTGTGGTATGAAATGCCCCGTTCGCTTGATCAAATTTGACTCCGACCCCTGTCCTGTAGCTTTGCCGCGAAAACCTTCGCGCCAGAGGCGCTCCTACGGGGTGATTCACCAGGCTTGATCAACACCAACAACTAACTGGGATAGAACCATTAAAAGAACAAAGAAAGCCGATGACTGATCTTTTTCAACAGGTCCTGGAGTGGGTTTCGCTCCACCCGGGCTGGTCCTACAGTGTGATCTTTCTGGTGGCCATGGCCGAATCCCTGGCCGTTGTCGGGCTGATTGTGCCGGGGGTGGTGATCATGTTCGGCATCGGTGCGCTGATCGCCGGCGGGGTGATCGCCTTCTGGCCGGCCATGGGCTGGGCGGTGGCCGGGGCGGTGACGGGCGATGGGCTGAGCTTCTGGGTCGGCCACCACTACCGGGAGCGGCTGGCCACGTTCTGGCCCTTCAGCCGCCATCCTGAATCGTTGCAGCGCGGCATCGACTTCTTCGAGAAATATGGCGGCAAGAGTGTCGTCCTGGGCCGTTTCTTCGGCCCGACCCGGGGGGTAATCCCGCTGATCGCGGGGATGATGGATATGCCGGCGTTGCGCTTCGGGTTGGTCAATGTGCTCTCGGCCCTGGCCTGGGCGCCGCTCTACCTGCTGCCGGGGATTGTCTTCGGTGCCTCCATGGAGCTGGCCTCCGAGGTGACAATGCGGCTGGTGATCCTGGCCCTGCTGCTGCTGTTTTTCGCCTGGGCGGTGTACAACCTGATCCGCTTGCTGTTCCGGCTGCTGCATCCCTACACCACCCGCTGGGTGCAGTGGCTGCTGGAGTGGGGCGAGGCCCATCCGGTTATGGGCGAGATCGCCAGCGCCCTGGCCGACCCCAATCACCCGGAGACCCGCGGCCTGTCGATCCTCGCCACCCTGCTGGTGATCGCCTCCGCCCTGTTCGTGCTGCTGCTCGGGTTGCTGCCCGGCGGCGGCCTGCATACCGGCATCGACCTCACGGTATTGCAGACGCTGCAGAGCCTGCGTTCACCCTTGGCCGATGAGCTGATGGTCTATTTCACCCGGCTGGCGGATGTCGGGGTCATCTTCTCCCTGGCCGGCGGTGTGCTGCTGTACCTGTTCTGGAACCGGCATTACCGCACCGCCAGCCACTGGCTGGCCGCCATCCTGTTCTGTGTCCTGGCCGCCCCCCTGCTGAAGCTGGGGCTGCAGATTCCGCGCCCGGATATCGTGGTGCAGCCGCCCGACTCCTACTCCTTCCCCAGCGGCCATGTCCTGCGCGCCATGGTGCTGTACGGTTTTCTCGCGGTCCTGATCGCGCGCCCGTTGTCCGATCGCTGGCGCTGGCTGCCCTACAGCCTGGCCGGACTGCTGATTCTGGCGGTGGCCAGCTCGCGGCTCTATCTCGGGGTGCACTGGCTCTCCGATGTGTCCGGCAGCATCACCCTGGGCGTCGCCTGGGTGGCCCTGCTGGGGCTTGCCTATCATCGCCACGCGGCCCGGGAGTCTCACTGGCGCAGCCTGGTGCTGGTCTCCCTGCTGGTGACGACCGCGGCGTTCAGCGTGGAAACCGGGCTGCATCATGAGCGCAATCTGGCCCGTTACCAACCGGCCCGGACAATCCAGCAGGTCGACCAGGGCGCCTGGTGGGAAGGGACTCTCATGCCACTGCCGGCATTCCGCGCCGATCTCCTGAACCGAGAGGAGCATCCGTTGAATCTGCAATATGCCGGCTCCATCGACTGGCTGAGGCGGCAGCTGCATGCCGCCGGGTGGCAACCCGCCACCCGCCTCGACTGGTCCGACGGGCTACGACTGCTCTCCCCCGGACAGCCGCTGCAGGCGTTGCCGGTGTTGCCGCAGGTGCATGATGGGCGACACGAGACGCTGATATTGGAAAAGCCGCTGCCGCAGGATGGGCGACTGGTGTTGCGGCTCTGGGCCACCGATGTCCTTCTTGTCGGCAACGGCACGCCGCTCTGGATCGGCAATATCAGCGAGCAGCGACAAGTGAAGATGCTCGGTTTTCTCACCTATGCCCAGACGGCCCCGAACTTTGATCAGGCGCTGGGGCAGCTGCGGCGCGATCTGCAATCGCTCGACAGCCGACAGCTCAAGGATGGGGACGCCCTATTGCACATCAGGGAAGCGGCGCCCGCGTCCCGCTAGGAGGCTCTATCCGCCCCAGGGCCGGTTCAGCGGATTGTCGATGCCGAGGTGGCTCAACACCCGCGCCACCATGAAGTCCACCAGCTCCGCCACGCTCTCCGGTCGGTTATAGAAGCCGGGGCTGGCCGGCATGATCACCACCCCCAGGCGGGAGAGTTTCAGCATGTTCTCCAGGTGGATGGGGGAGTACGGGGTCTCCCGCACCATCAGGATCAGCTTGCGCTGCTCCTTCAGCACCACATCGGCAGCCCGTTCGATCAGGTTGTTGCTGGCGCCGCTGGCGATGGCCGAGAGGGTGCCGGTGCTGCAGGGACAGACCACCATCGCCTCGGGGGGATTGGAGCCGCTGGCCACCGGGGCGGTCCACTGCTCACGCCCGAACACCCGGATCTGGCCGGCCGCCGCACCGTAACGCTCGCTCAGCAGCCGTTCCGCCTCCTCGACACGGGAGGGGATGGTTAGCCCGGTCTCCATCGGCATCACCACCTGGGCCGCCTTGGAGACCATCAGGTAGACCTGCCGGTCGGCCTGAACCAGGCACTCCAGCAGACGCAGGGCATAGGGGGCCCCGGAGGCGCCGGTAATGGCCAGGGCGATGGGCTTGGTGGTTTGCTTGGTCATGGGGTAAAGATTAGTTCCTGCTCGCCAGGGCATCCAGCAGGCGCTGGTGGATCTGCTCAAACCCGCCGTTGCTCATGATCAGCACCTGGTCGCCGGGGGCCACTTCATCGGCCAGGGTCCGGATAATGGCCTCGACCTGATCGAACACCCGCGCCTGCCCGCCCAGGGGCGCGAAGACCATTTCCGCATCCCAGTCCAGGGACTCGGGGGAGTAGACCAGCACCCGGTCGGCCGTCACCAGCGCGTCCGGCAACTGTCCGGCGTGCACCCCCATGCGCATGGTGTTGGAGCGCGGCTCCAATACGGCGAAAATGCGCGCTTCCCCCACCTGGGCGCGCAGGCCCTGCAGGGTGGTTTCGATCGCCGTCGGGTGGTGGGCGAAGTCGTCATACACCCGCACCCCGGCCACCTCGCCGCGCAGTTCCATGCGCCGCTTCACATTGCGGAATTCGGCCAGCGCCGCGATCGACACCGCGGGCGGCACCCCCACGTGGCGGGCCGCCGCTATCGCCGCCAGGGCGTTGCTGACGTTGTGCCGGCCGGTCAGCTCCCACGCCACGTCGCCCACCGGCATCCCCTCGAACAGCACGGTGAAGCGGCTGCCGTCGGCGCTGATCGGCAGGGTGCCCCAATCGGCCGGTTGCTCGATCAGTGACTGGGCGGAGAAAAACTCCAGCGGCGTCCAGCAGCCCATCTCCAGCACCTCGTCCATGGCGATCTCGCCGCGCGGCGCGACGATCAGGCCGCTGCCCGGTACGGTGCGCACCAAGTGATGAAACTGGCGCTGGATCATGCCGATGTCGTCGAAGATATCGGCGTGATCGAACTCCAGGTTGTTGAGGATCAGGGTGCGCGGGTGGTAGTGCACGAACTTGGAACGCTTGTCGAAGAAAGCGGTATCGTACTCGTCCGCCTCCACCACGAAAAAGGGCGTGCCGCCGATGCGCGCCGAAACGCCGAAATTGAGCGGCACGCCGCCAATCAGGAAGCCCGGCTCCATGCCGGCGTACTCCAGGATCCAGGCCAGCAGGCTGGCGGTGCTGGTCTTGCCGTGGGTCCCGGCCACCGCCAGCACCCACTTATCCGGCAGCACCTGCTCGGCCAGCCACTGGGGGCCGGAGGTGTAGGTCAACCCCGCATCGAGCAGGTACTCCACCGCCGGGTTGCCGCGGGAGAGGGCGTTGCCCACCACCACGCAGTCCGGGGCCGGCATCAGGTGGGCGGGATCGTAACCCTCGCACAGCCGGATACCCGCCGCCTCCAACTGGGTGCTCATGGGCGGATAGACGTTGGCGTCGGAGCCGCTCACCTCGTGGCCGAGCGCCCGCGCCAGCAGGGCAATCCCCCCCATGAAGGTGCCGCAGATGCCGAGGATATGGATATGCATCTCAACTACTCCTTGGAAAAATCAGTTGTACCAGCCAGTTGATCAGCATGAAATAACCAATGGATAGCAGCATACCGTTACCGAAGCGGACCTCGAAGGTGTGGCGCAGGATGTGCGCCACCACCACCATGCCCCAGATCACCAGGACCACGTAGAACAGCACGCCCAGCCCGCCCAGGGGCGACACCCGGGGATCGTCGCCAATCATCAGCTGCAGCGGCATGGCCACCAGATTGATCAGCACCCCGCAGCCGAACAGCGCGCTGACCGCCTGGGTGAATCGCCCCTCCCGACGCTGATAGTTCAATGCCAGCCGCACCAGCAGCGCCAGCAACGCCAGGTCCATCAGCTGGGCCAGCAGCGCCGGCACCACGCTGTTGAAGTGGCCGACAATGACCACGGTACCGGTGAGCAGATTCAGCAGCAGGGTCAGGGTCACCAGAACCGAGGCCACCGGCAGATCCTGGGGTGCCGCGCGCAGCAGGCAGATATCCACATACAGATTGATTAAGCGTTTCACTGACGTCCTGTTCCCCGGTTGTTGCGGCCCCGCCCCGGGCCCGATCCGGCCAGGACAAAATCTGCCCCATCATACCTTTTGGTCGAAAACAGACAAACAGCTGGCGCGGATTTGTTATGCTTGCCATCCAACACTTTGCGCAATAACTGCCTAACCTGACGAATCATCCCTATGCTCGAACGCCACATACAAACCGAACAACAACTGATCGAGCTGTGCCAACAGCTGGCCGACAGTCCCTGGCTTGCCCTGGATACCGAGTTCGTCCGGGAGAAGACCTACTATCCACAGTTCTGCCTGCTGCAGATCAGCAACGGCGAGATCGCCGCCAGCGTCGATCCGTTGCAGATCCAGGAGCTGGGGCCGCTGCTGGAACTGCTCTATGACGAGCGCATCGTCAAGGTGTTCCATGCCGGTCGCCAGGACCTGGAGATATTCCACAACCTCTGGGGCCGGCTCCCCAAGCCCCTGTTCGATACCCAGCTTGCCGCCTCCCTGCTGGGCCTGGGGGATCAGATCGGCTACGGCAACCTGGTGGAGCAGCTGCTCAACCATACCCTGGAGAAGGGCCATTCGCGCACCGACTGGTCACGCCGCCCCCTGGACGAGGCCCAGCTGCGCTACGCCCTGGATGATGTGATCTATCTGGGAGAAATCTACCTCAAGCTGAAACAGCAGCTGCAGGCACAAGGACGCGAGGGCTGGCTGCAGGATGACTTCGACCAGCTGACCAATCCCGACACCTACAGCAATCCGCCCCAGGCGGCGTGGAAACGGATCAAGGGTCGGCAGCCGTTGAAGGGCGTGCAGCTGGCGGTACTCCAGGCACTGGCCGCCTGGCGCGAACAGGAGGCCCAGCAGGCCAACCGGCCGAAGCGCTGGATACTCAAGGACGAGGTGCTGGCGGATCTTGCCCGACGCCAGCCCGGGGAGTTGGCGCAGCTGGAGAAGATCCGCGGGCTGGAGCCGGGCACCATCAAACGGCGCGGCGAACTGCTGCTGAAGCTGATCGCCGATGCCCGGGCGTTGCCCAAGGAGCAGTGGCCCCGGGACAAGCGACGCGCCATCCGCCTCGACCCCAACCAGGAGGCGCTGACCGATCTGCTGCACGGCTGCCTGCGGCTGCTGGCGGAGCAGAACAACATCACCGCGGCCGCCCTGGCCGGGCGCAAGGAGATCGAGGCCCTGGTCGGCGGCGAGCGGGAGCTGGAGCTAATGCACGGCTGGCGCCGGGTGATCGCCGGCAACCGGCTGTTGCAGATACTCGACGGCGAGTGCTGGCCCGAGTTGGAACAGGGCCGGCTGATCCTGTCGGCACGAAACCAGCCCGGCTGACCAGGACTGTGTGCCGTTATGCGTAGGCGGCTTGCCGTCACCACCTGGCTGGCCGCCCTAAGCGGCCTCGCCCTTGGCGCCTGCTCGGAACCGCCCCCGCCCCCGGCGGTCGACCCGATCGAGCGGCAGCTCGACACCCAGCGGGAGCTGATGCACCAGACCCGCGAGGTGATCCGCTACCTGGACGAGCAGGAGCGGCTGCGCCGTGAGCAGCTGGAGGAGGTGGCGGATTGATGGGCAA
>NZ_JAQGEI010000055.1 GCF_029017505.1 Sedimenticola hydrogenitrophicus | reverse complement strand
AATCCTGCCCCCGCCACCAAGATCGGCCAACAAGGCAGGCTAATCACTTACAGATCGGGTGAGTAGTTACCCTGCGACATCAAAATAGAACCGTAGGGTGGGTTAGCGGCGCACAGGCACGACACTTCCAGTCCGGGACGCCGCCCGGGCGCCGCGTAACCCACCGAGTCCCCGACCGCGAAACGGCGGGTTACGGCGCACACGGTGCAATGCAAACGGCCACCCCCTGCGCGGGGCGCGCCTAACCCACCCTGCAAAATCAGGTGCCTGCGCGATGACGCATGAGATTGAGTTGCACCCGGTTGCGCTTGATTGATTGCATCACGGATATCTCGCAGGTATAATTAGCGGGATTCGGTAGCCGCCATGGCGGTTAGCAGTGAAAAGTCAGTAAATTCATTGCGTTAAGAAGGACCCCGTTTGGGGTTTTTTTATTGGTGTCGCCGGCCAAAAGGCCGGTTACCCGTATTCTTGGGCCAATGGCCCTTTTTTTGTTTCTGGTTTTTGTCTACGAGTATGGCTGGCGCATCGGAAAGTTTGATCGAGATTGTCCGGGGGGCGGTAGAACCCCTTGGCTATGAGCTGGTGGGCGTGGAGTACCTGAGTCAGGGAAGGGGCGGTTCGCTGCTGCGCATCTATATTGATCATGAAAACGGGATCGGCGTGGATGATTGCGCGGCGGTAAGCCATCAGGTGAGCGGCGTACTGGATGTTGAAGATCCGATCAAGGAGAACTACAGTCTTGAAGTTTCTTCGCCGGGTCTGGACAGGCCACTGTTTTTTGAAAAGGATTACGTGCGTTTTGCCGGCCAGAGAATCAATGTCCGGTTACGCACGAAGCTGCACGACAGACGACGCTTTGAAGGTGTCCTGAAGGGTGTGCAGGATGGCAATGTCCTGGTGGAAATGGACGGTGAAGAAACCGCCCTGCCGCTGGATTTGATTGATAGAGCGCGATTAGTGCCTGAATTTTGATTGGGTTGAGACAGATGAATAAAGAGATTCTGCTTGTCGTTGATGTCGTGTCCAACGAAAAGGATATTGAGAAAGAGATCATTTTCGAGGCGATCGAGTACGCACTCGCTTCCGCCACCCGCAAAAAGCACGGTGGCGATATTGGCGTGCGTGTAGCGGTGGATCGTGTCACTGGAGACTACTCCAGCTTCCGTCGCTGGGAAGTGATTGAGGCGGTGGAAGAGGGCGAAGAGCTGAATCCTGAGAGGGATATCCTGCTCGATGAGGCGCGTAAGGCCGATCCCGAAATCCAGGTGGGTGATTATATTGAAGAGCCGATGGAATCCATCGCCTTTGGCCGCATCGCCGCACAAACCGCCAAGCAGGTGATTGTGCAGAAAGTGCGTGAGGCGGAACGGGCCAAGGTGGTCGAGGCGTATCAGGAGCGCATCGGCGATCTGGTGACCGGTATCGTCAAACGGGTGGATCGCGGCAATGTGACGCTGGATCTCGGCGGCAACGCCGAGGCGATTGTGATGCGTGATCAGATGATCCCCCGTGAGCCGGTACGCACCGGCGACCGGGTCAGGGGTTACCTCTATGATGTGCGCGCGGAGCAGCGTGGTCCACAGCTGTTCGTCAGCCGTAGCCGTCCGGAACTGCTGATCGAGCTGTTCAAGCTGGAGGTGCCGGAGGTCGGCGAAGGGCTGATCGAGATCAAGGGCGCGGCACGCGATCCGGGTCTGCGGGCCAAGATCGCGGTCAAGACCAATGACCCGCGGATCGATCCGGTCGGCGCCTGTGTCGGCATGCGCGGCTCGCGCGTGCAGGCCATCTCCAATGAGCTCAATGGCGAGCGGGTGGATATCATCCTCTGGAACGATAATCCCGCCCAGTTCGTGATCAACGCCATGTCCCCGGCTGACGTCGCCTCCATTGTGGTGGACGAGGATTCCGGCAGCATGACCGTGGCGGTCAGCGAAGACAACCTCTCCCAGGCCATCGGTCGCGGCGGACAGAACGTACGGCTCGCCAGTGAACTGACGGGCTGGGAGCTGAATGTCATGAACGAGGCGGACGCCGAGGCCCAGAGCGAGGCCGAGGTGCGCGAGTTTGTGGAAAACTTCATGAAGCAGCTGGATGTGGATGAAGAAGTGGCCATGATCCTGGTACAGGAAGGCTTCACCACCCTGGATGAGGTGGCCTATGTGCCGATCAGTGAAATGCTGGAGATTGAAGAGTTCGACAAGGAGATCGTCGACGCCCTGCGTGACCGCGCCAAGGAGATTCTGCTGACCCAGGCCATTGCCAAGGAAGAGGCGATGGGTGAGGGGCCGGCGGAAGACCTGCTGGGCATGGACGGGATGGATTCGAACCTGGCCTATGAACTGGCGAGCCGGGGGATAATTACCATGGAAGATCTGGCTGAACAGTCGGTTGATGAATTAATGGTTATTGATGGTATGAACGAGGAGAAGGCGGCGCAGTTGATCATGGCTGCTCGCGCTCCCTGGTTCGCGGATGAGCAGCAGAGCTAAGGTTGCCGGAGGTAATATCCTATGAGTGATGTAACGGTAAGGCAGCTCGCGAAAGATGTCGGTATTGCGGAAGATCGCCTGCTTAGCCAGCTTAAAGATGCTGGGGTAATGAAAAACGACGCGGATGACCTGATCAGTGTCGACGAAAAGGCGCAACTGTTGGGGCATCTGCGGGAGAGCCATGGCAAGAAGGATGATGACTCCACTGCCGGCGGCCCCCGTAAAATCACCCTGAAGCGTAAGACGGTCAGCGAGCTGCAGCAGCCGGCGGCCGGCGGTCGCGGGCCTGGCGGCAGAGGGACTGCCAGAGTCGTGGGCAAGACCGTAAGCGTGGAGGTCCGGCGCAAGCGCACCTACGTCAAGCGCGGCTCGGCCAGCGAAGACGAGAAGACCCTGCAGGATGCCGAGGCGGCACGCAAGGCGCTGGACGAACAGGCAACGAAACGGCAGCAGATCGCCGCTGAAGATCAGGCCCGGCGTGACGCCGAAGAGGCGCTGAGACGGGCGGAGCTGGATAAGTCCAAGGAAGAAGAGAACAAGCGACTCGCGGAAGAGGCGCGCCTGCGGGAAGAGGAAGAACAACAGCGGCAGGCGGAGCGGGAGGTGGCACGCCTGCTGGAAGCGCAGGAGCGCACCGAACACGAACCCCTGGAAGGCGGCAAGCACAAGCCCGAGGCGGAAGAGCAAGTTGCCGTGCCCATCGAGCCGGAGGTCACCCCGCTACCCGAGGTTGAAGAGCGTCCCGCCAAGCGCGCTGCGCATAAGAAAGAGACCCGCACTCATGCTGTGCGTGCGCGTAGCGATGACGAAGGTGACAGCCGTAAAAAGCTCCATGTCTCCGCCGAGAAGCGGGGGCGCCGCAAAGGCAAGGCCGGACGGGGCAAGGCGGGTGCTGCCCAGGGCGATTCCCAGCACGGTTTCGTCAAACCGACGGCGCCGGTGGTGCGCGAAGTGGTGGTGCCGGAGAGCATCACCGCCGCCGAGCTGGCTTCCCAGATGTCCATCAAGGCGGCTGCGGTTATTAGGGAGCTGATGAAAATGGGCATGATGGTCACCATCAACCAGCCGCTCGATCACGATACCGCCACCCTGGTGGTGGAAGAGCTGGGCCATGTGCCGGTAACCAAGAAGGACGACAGTATCGAGGCTCAGGTGATGAGCTCGCTGGACGAGGTTCAGGGCGAGCTGGTGCATCGTGCGCCGGTTGTGACCATCATGGGACACGTCGACCACGGTAAGACCTCGCTGCTGGATTACATCCGCAGCAGCCGCGTGGCGGCCGGTGAGGCGGGTGGCATCACCCAGCACATCGGTGCCTACCATGTGGAAACCAATCGCGGCATGATCTCGTTTCTGGATACCCCGGGACACGCGGCGTTTTCCGCCATGCGCGCCCGTGGCGCCAAGGTGACGGATATCGTGGTGCTGGTGGTGGCGGCCGACGACGGCGCCAAGCCGCAGACCGTGGAGGCGATTCAGCACTCCAAGGCGGCAGGTGTGCCGATGATCATTGCCATCAATAAGATGGACAAGCCGGAGGCCAATCCGGACCGGGTCAAGCAGGAGCTGACCCAGCATGAGGTGATCCCCGAGGACTGGGGTGGCGACACCCAATTCATCGAGGTCTCCGCCAAGACCGGCGACGGCATCGACAGCCTGCTGGATGCGATCCTGCTGCAGGCGGAAGTGCTTGAGCTGACCGCGGTTGCAGACGGAGCGGCACGCGGCATCGTGGTCGAGTCCAGCCTGGACAAGGGCCGCGGCCCGGTGGCCACGGTTCTGGTCCAGTCAGGCAATCTCAAGAAAGGCGATATGCTGGTGTGCGGTCAGGAGTTTGGCCGTGTCCGTGCCCTGCTGGATGAGAATCGCCAGCCGATCGAATCGGCCGGCCCCTCGATCCCGGTCGAGGTGCTCGGGCTCTCCGGCGTACCCAATGCCGGTGATGAAGTGATCGCGGTGGCCGATGAGCGCAAGGCGCGCGAACTGGCGGCGGTGCGTCAGGAGACCAATCGTGATAACCGCCTGGCGGCGCAGAAGGCGGCCAAGCTGGACGAGTTCTTCTCCAAGATGACCGAAGGCAATGTCGGTGTCATCAACCTGATTATCAAGGCCGATGTGCAGGGCAGTGTCGAGGCGCTGCGTGAGTCGCTGCTGAAGCTGTCGACCGATGAGGTGAAGGTGAAGGTGGTGGCCTCCGCGGTGGGCGGCATCAACGAGACCGACATCAACCTGGCGGCCACCTCGGACGCCTTCGTGATCGGCTTCAACGTGCGCGCCGATGCGGCCGCGCGGCGGATGGCGGAAGATCGTGGGCTGGATATCCGTTACTACAGCATCATTTATGAAGTGATTGATGACGTGAAGAAGGCGCTGTCCGGTCTACTCTCACCCGAGGTGCGCGAGGAGATTATCGGTCTGGCCGAGGTGCGAGATGTATTCCGCTCCTCCAAGCTCGGCGCCATTGCGGGCTGCCTGGTGATCGAAGGCGCGGTCAAGCGTAACAGTCCGATCCGGGTGTTGCGCGAGAACGTGGTGATCTACGAAGGTGTGCTGGAGTCGCTGAGAAGGCTCAAGGATGACGTCAGTGAGGTGAAGGCGGGTACCGAGTGCGGTATCGGCGTGAAGAACTACAACGACGTTAAACCGGGTGATCAGATCGAAGTCTTTGAGCGTACTGAAATTGCCCGTCATCTATAAACGGACCAACTGATGGCACGCGAATTCAATAGAACCGATCGGGTGGGCGCGCAGATCCAGCGTGAGCTGGCCGAGCTGGTGCGCACCGGTTTCGACAGCCGCAAAATGGGCATGCTCACCATCCAGGCGGTGCAGGTGGTGCGGGATTTTTCCCATGCCAAGGTCTACTTCACCTTTTTCGGTGGCGAGCTGGACCAGCAGGCGGTCACCAAGGCGCTGAAACAGGCGGCGCCCCACTTGCGCCATGAGCTGGGACAGCGCATGCGCATGCGCACCGTGCCGGAACTGCATTTTGTGCACGATGAGTCGATCGAGCGCGGCAGCCGTCTCAGCTCGCTGATCGAGCAGGCGGTGAAATCGGATCATCCGGATCAGGAAGAGCGTGACGACTGATGGGACGCAGACGTCAACGGGGACGCAACGTTCAGGGTATTCTGCTGTTTGACAAGCCGCTGGGGGATAGCTCCAACAAGGCGTTGCAGAAGGTCAAGCAGCTCTATTATGCCAACAAGGCGGGACACACCGGCAGCCTCGATCCGCTGGCGACTGGGCTGTTGCCGATCTGCTTTGGCGGTGCCACCAAGGTATCGGCGTTCCTGCTGGATGCCGATAAACGCTATTGGGTGCGGGTCAAACTGGGCGAAACCACCACCACCGCGGATTCCGAAGGGGAGCTGCTGGAGCGGCGCGCTGTCGAGTCGGTGACCGCTGAACGGGTAGCGGCCGCACTGGAACAATTTCTCGGCGAAATTGAGCAGATTCCGCCCATGTACTCGGCCCTGAAACATCAGGGCGAGCGGCTCTACAAGCTGGCGCGAGAAGGCGTCGAGGTGGTGCGGGAACCCCGGCGGGTAACCATCCATGACATCCGCCTGCTCAGCTGCGAACTGCCGGAGCTGGAACTGGAGGTCCACTGCAGCAAGGGGACCTATATCCGCACCCTGGCGGAGGATATCGGTGAGGCACTGGGCTGCGGCGCCCATGTGGTGGGCCTGCGGCGTACCCAGGTTGGTCCCTTTTCCGGGGAAAACATGGTCGACCTGGCAACCCTGCAGGCGCTGGCCGGGCAGGAGGATGGTCGGGAGGCCCTGGATGCCCTGCTGCTGCCGGCGGATACCGCCCTGGCGGGTTGGCCCGAGGTGCACCTGAACAGCGACAGCACCTTCTATCTCTGCCAGGGGCAACCGGTGATCGTGCCCAAGGCGCCCACCGAGGGGCGGGTACGCATCTATGACGACAAGGACAACTTTATAGGAGTTGGTGAAATACTGGATGATGGACGGGTGGCGCCGAAGCGGATGATTTAGCCTGTTAATGGCAGAATAAGGCGTCGGCATTTGATTGCCACTCTAAAACCCATCATAATCCCCCGTTTGCAGATCCCGCGCGGCTGGCCAGGCTGTTCGGTGATCAAAAACCGCCCGCATCAGCGGGTCTAAAGTCCGTCGCCTGATCCCACTTGTCGGGCGCGGATTTCTACATTAACTACAGTGAGGAAATGAAAATGGCATTTAATGCAGAACAGAAGAAGGCGATTGTTGACGAATATGCGCAGGGTACGAACGACACCGGTTCCCCTGAGGTGCAGGTAGCCCTGTTGACCGGTCGCATCAACCAGCTCACCGAGCATTTCGCTGCCCACAAACACGATCATCACTCCCGGCGCGGACTGGTGCGCATGGTGAACTCTCGCCGCAAGCTGCTGGACTACCTGAAGTCCAAGGATGTTGAACGTTATCGCTCACTGATTTCGCGTCTCGGCCTGCGTCGTTAACCTGAACCTGAACCAAATTTGAGGACACTATTGTGACCCCTATCAAGAAAGTATTTCAGTATGGCCAACACACCGTAAGCCTGGAGACCGGGGAAATCGCCCGTCAGGCGGACGGCGCGATCATGATCGACATGGACGGTACCGTGGTGCAGTGCACCGTGGTCGGCTCCAAGTATGCGATGGAAGGGCGTGATTTCTTCCCGATGACCGTGGACTACCAGGAGAAGACCTACGCCGCGGGCAAGATCCCCGGCGGATTCTTCCGCCGCGAGGGTCGTCCCAGCGAGAAGGAGACGCTTACCTGTCGCCTGATCGACCGTCCGGTCCGTCCGCTGTTCCCCAAGGGCTTCACCAACGAGGTGCAGATCATCTGTACCGTGATGTCCCTGAACCCGAAGGTGGACCCGGAAATCCCGGCGCTGATCGGCGTCTCCGCGGCCCTTTCCATCTCCGGCCTGCCGTTCCAAGGACCGATTGCCGCCGCCCGCGTCGGCTACAAGGACGGCCAGTACCTGCTCAACACCGCCCACACCGGACTCAATGACGAGAGCGACCTGGACCTGGTCGTGGCGGGTACCGAGCATGCGGTGCTGATGGTCGAGTCCGAGGCGCGCGAGCTCTCCGAGGAGGTGATGCTGGGCGCGGTGCTGTTCGGTCACGAACAGATGCAGGTCGCCATCAACACCATCAAGGAACTGGCGGCGGAAGTCGGCAAGCCGATCATCGAGTACAGCGTCCCGGCAAACAATGTGGAACTGAATGAAGCGGTTGCGGCGGCAGCCGGTGAGGCCATCAAACAGGCCTATTCGGTGGCCGACAAGATGGAGCGTTATAACGGTCTGGATGCGGTAGCGGCCGCTACCGTTGCCACACTCTGCACCGGCGATGACGCCAAGTGGAGCGAAGGCGAGGTCAAGGATGCCATCGGCAAGCTGAAGAAAAAGGTGGTGCGCAGCCGGATCCTCTCCGGCGAGCCGCGTATCGACGGTCGCGACACCAAGACCGTTCGCCCGATCAGCATACGCACCGGTGTACTGCCGCGGACCCACGGCTCGGCCCTGTTCACCCGCGGTGAGACCCAGGCCCTGGTGGTGACCACGCTGGGGACCGAGCGCGATTCCCAGATCGTCGATGCACTGAACGGCACCTACCGCGAACCCTTCATGCTGCATTACAACTTCCCCCCCTTCTGTGTCGGCGAGACCGGACGGGTGGGTACCCCCAAGCGTCGCGAGATCGGTCATGGCCGGCTGGCCAAGCGCGGCGTGCTCTCCTGCATGCCGACCCTGGAGGAGTTCCCCTATTCGATCCGTGTGGTCTCCGAGATCACCGAGTCCAACGGCTCCAGCTCCATGGCCTCGGTCTGCGGCACCAGCCTGGCGCTGATGGATGCCGGCGTGCCGATCAAGGCACCGGTGGCCGGTGTGGCCATGGGCCTGATCAAGGAGGAAGATGCCTTCGCCGTGCTGACCGATATCCTCGGTGACGAGGATCACCTGGGCGACATGGACTTCAAGGTGGCCGGTACCGCTAACGGTATCAATGCCCTGCAGATGGATATCAAGATCGACGGCATCACCAGGCAGATCATGGAGATCGCCCTGGGTCAGGCCAAAGATGGCCGCATGACTATCCTGGCGGAGATGAACAAGGCGATCGAGACCCATCGCGAAGAGATGTCCGAGCACGCCCCGCGCATCATCACCATCAAGATCGATCCGGACAAGATCCGTGACGTGATCGGCAAGGGCGGCACCACGATCCGTTCCATCACCGAAGAGACCGGTGCCACCATCGACGTCAGCGACGACGGCATGGTGAAGATCTTCTCCGTCGACAAGGCCGCCGGTGAGGATGCCAAGAAGCGTATCGAGCTGATCACCGCCGACGTGGAAGTGGGTGCCATCTATGAAGGCAAGGTCGTACGCCTGATGGACTTCGGTGCCTTCGTCACCATCCTGCCGGGACGTGATGGCCTGGTGCACATCTCGCAGATCTGTGAAGAGCGGGTCGAGCGGGTGAGCGACAAGCTCTCCGAAGGCGATGTGGTCAAGGTGAAAGTGCTGGAGGTGGACAAGCAGGGCCGCGTCCGTCTCAGCATGAAAGCGGTGGAAGAGGGCGAGTAATCCCCGGCGACCAACGCTGACAAAGGCAGTATCAAGGGGGGCTTCGGCCCCCTTTTTCGCGTCTGGTATCGGCGTACGGGATCGGAGTCAAGCCGCCCGGATCAGGGAGGATTTTCCGCCGTCGGTGGGCGGCTTGACTCCGTCCGGCCCCTTACCAGGATGCTCACACCTCCTGGCGTCCGTACAGCGAGGCGTAGAGGCCCTGGTTGCTCATCAGCTCCTCGTGGCTGCCCTGCTCGATAATCCTGCCGTTTTCCACCACCAGCGCCCGGTCGGCCTGTTTTACCGCGCTCAGCCGGTGGGCGATGATCAGGGTGGTGCGGCCCTTGAGGAACTCCCGCAGCGCCTCGTGCAGATGCTGCTCCGTGGTGGTGTCGAGGGCCGAGGTGGCCTCGTCCAGGATCACCAGCTTGGGATCGGTGAGCACCATACGGGCGATCGCCAGGCGTTGCCGCTGGCCGCCGGAGAGGCGGATGCCGTCGCGTCCCACCAGGGTGTCCAGGCCGTCCTTCAGCTCGTGGATAGTCTCGTCCAGTTGGGCGATCTTCAGCGCCTGCCACAGCTTCTCGTCGCTGCAGGGCTTGCCCAGGGTGAGGTTGATACGCACGCTATCGTTGAATAGGGCCGGCTGCTGCAGCACCGTGGCGACATGCTCGCGCACCCGGGACATGCCGATCTCGGTCACCGGAACGCCGTTGAAATAGATGGCGCCGGATTCCGGCGGGTAGAGCCCGAGGATGATCTGCACCAGAGTGGTCTTGCCGCCGCCGCTGGCCCCCACCAGCGCCACCTTCTCGCCGGCCTGGATGGTGAGCGAGAGGTTGTCCAGCACCAGCGGACCGTCGCCATAGCGGAAACAGATCTGCTCCAGCCGCAGGTCGGTGGTGGTCTTGCCGCGAAACGGATCCCGGGTTTGGGGAAAGCGGGGCTCCAGGTCCATGCGGATCAGCTGATTGATCCGCTCCAGGGCCGCGTTGGCGGCGTTGTAGGAGTACTGGATGGCCAGGATCTCCTGCAGCGGCGCCATCATGAACCAGAGGTAGGCGTAGACCGCCAGCATCTGGCCGATACTGAGCCCGGAGAACAGCACCATCACCATGCTCAGGGCGCGGAAGAAGTCAAAGCCGAACAGCACGGTGGTGAACGAGAGCCGCTGGGCGGCGTCGCTTTTCCAGGTGAAGGCGGCGGAGTGCTGGCGTATCCGGTCGGCCTTGCCGATAATGCGCTGGATGTAGTGGGTCTCGCGGTTGCTGGCGCGGATCTGCTGTATCCCGTCCAGGGTTTCGGCGAGGCTCTCCTGGAACGACTGGTAGGCGCTGTTCTCGCGCCGTTTCAGCGTCTTGACCTTGTGGCCGAAAATGGTGGTGATCCAGATCACGATCGGGTTGATCAGCAGGATCACGATGGCCAGTTGCCAGTGCATCCACAGCAGCACCACGGCGGTGCCGACGATACTCAGCACGGCCACCAGGAACTTGCTGGTGGCGACCCCGAGGAAGCTGTCCACGGCGTCGATGTCGGTCACCAGGTGGGAGGCGACGGTGCCGCTGCCCAGGGTCTCGTACTCGGCCATGGAGACCCGCTCCAGCCGTTTCAGCAGACTGCGGCGGATGCGGAAGGTGACATCCTTGGAGATGACGGTGAACTGGCGCATCTGCCACACGCCCAGTATCAGCGAGGCGAGGCGCATCAGCATGGTCAGCAGCAGGATCACACCGATATAGAGCAGCGGCGAGTGCCAGGATTCGGGGAACAGCGAGTTCATCAATGGCACGCTGGGGCCCGGTTTGTCCAGCAGCACCTCGTCCACCAGTAGCGGAATCAGCAGCGGAATGGGCACCGAGATGAAGGTTCCCAGAATGGCGATGATATTGGCCTTGACCAGCTCGCTGCGGTGTTCCAATACCATACCGACCACTTCAGACCAGCTGTAGTGTCGGGTACGTATATTGCTCTCTGTCTGCCGGTTGTCTGTCATTTAATTAGGTATATCGGGAACGACCCCTGTCTTGGGCGGTCAGAAAATTCCATGTGCGCTTTTGCTTTGGCATTATTTCATGATTAACTGATGCCCTGAAGAGAATATGGAGCAGGATTTAATGCGGTACTCCAGAACACTTTATCCTCATATTGTTCAGAGTCCAGTCTCTGTCCATTGTTTCGACCCGGCATGACTGAAAACCAGACAGAAAAATGAAACTGATCCCAGCCACTCGCTATAGCCTGCCGATGCTCGCCCTACTGCTCTTCGCCTCCATGGCGAACGCCTCCCACACCCTGGAGGGCAATTACGTGCAGGGCGGCCTGCTGGTGGGGCAAACCGAACCCGGCGTGAAGGTCCGCCTGGACGATATCGAGGTGCGGGTGTCCGAGCAGGGCCACTTCGTGCTGGGCTTCGACCGCGACCAGGCGCCAGAGAGCCGGCTGCGGCTTACCTATCCCGATGGCCATAGCGAGGAGCAGACCCTGAAGATCGCCCGGCGCGAATACGATATCCAGCGCATCGACAACCTGCCCAAGCGCAAGGTGATCCCGGAGAAGATGGATCTGGAGCGGATCCGCAAGGAGTCGGCCCTGGTCAAGGCGGCGCGCAAACTGGATGATCCCCGCACCGACTACCTGAGCGGCTGGCAGTGGCCGGTGAAGGGGCGTATCTCCGGCGTCTACGGCAGTCAGCGGATACTCAACGGCCAGCCGCGCCGGCCCCATTTCGGCGTGGATGTGGCCGCCCCGGTGGGCGCCCTGGTGCGGGCGCCGGCCGACGGCTTGGTCACCCTGGCGCATCCCGACATGTTTTTCTCCGGCGGCACCCTGATCCTGGATCACGGCCAGAAGCTCTCCTCCGCGTTTCTGCACCTGAGCGAGATCCTGGTCAAGGAAGGGGAGCGCATCCGCCAGGGCGATCCCATCGCCCGGGTGGGCGCCACCGGACGGGTGACCGGTCCGCACCTGGACTGGCGCATGAATTTCCATTCGTACCAGATCGATCCGCAACTGCTGGTGCCGCCGATGGAGCAATAACGAGCATGCCCAATAATGTTCGATGGCCCATGTTTCTGGTTTCACAGCACTTGTAGGGAGGATATGCATAAGCGCATCCCCCATTAACCTGTCGGTGGTGCATGCGCAAGCTTATCCACCCTACGAATTCAGACATTTCGGCTTGCCGATACAAGCTCCGTAACTTGAGTTGATGATATAATTTCTCGATTCACGATTTTGCAGCAGGATAAGCCATGAAAAAAAGATTGTTGCCACTGTTACTGGGACCATTGCTGGGCGCCTCCGCCGCCCAGGCCGAAGACCTGATGGAGGTTTACCAACTGGCGCTGCAGAATGACCCGCAACTGCAGGCGGCCCGAGCGACCCGGGATTCCACCCTGGAGGCGAGGCCCCAGGCCAAGGCCCGGCTGCTGCCGAGTCTCAATTTCTCCAGCGGCGCCAACCTGATCCGCTCCGACCTGAACGGCTCCTCGGGGAGTAACTTCAGCTCGGGGAGCAGCTCCACCTCC
Source organism: Sedimenticola hydrogenitrophicus (assembly GCF_029017505.1). GTDB lineage: Bacteria > Pseudomonadota > Gammaproteobacteria > Chromatiales > Chromatiaceae > Sedimenticola > Sedimenticola hydrogenitrophicus_A. The sequence continues at coordinate 9,396 of NZ_JAQGEI010000055.1, read as the reverse complement.
AGAGACAGCGTGGACCACTTTAGCTCCGCCAGCCTGGCGCTGAACCTCTCCCAGTCGGTCTACCGCGAGGAGAACGGCATCCAGCTGGACCAGGCGGACAGGCAGATTGCCCAGGCCGAGGTGACCTTCGCGGCGGAGGAGCAGAGCCTGATCATTCGCGTCGCCCAGGCCTATTTCAACGTGCTCTCGGCCGAGGACACCCTGGAGTTCGCACGCGCGGAGAACGCCGCCATCGCCCGTCAGCTGGACCAGGCCAAGCAGCGTTTTGAGGTGGGCCTGATCGCCATCACCGACGTGCACGAGGCGCAGGCCGCCTTCGACCAGTCGCGGGCCGACCTGATCCAGGCGGAGAACGCCCTGGACAACGCCCGCGAGGCGCAGCAGGAGATCATCAAGCAGGCGGTGGGCGAGTTGGCTCCATTGGCGCCCGAGCTGCCCCTCAGTCTGCCGCAGCCGGCCAATCCGGAGCAGTGGGCGGAGACCGCCCAGACCCAGAATCTCACCCTGCAGGCTGCGGTCTACGGGGTCGATATCGCCCGCCTGAACATCGACCTGCAGGACTCGGGCGACTCCCCGACCCTGGACCTGGTCGGTTCCCACGCGCTCAACGTGAGCAGCAGCGACTCCAGCACCGATGCCCACACCACCACCATCGGGCTGCAGCTGAACCTGCCGTTCTACACCGGCGGCGCAGTCAGTTCGCGTACCCGCCAGGCCCGTTTCGACTACGAGGCGGCGCAGCAAAACCTGGACCAGCAGCGCCGCTCGGTCAACCGTACGGTGCGCGACGCCTACCGCGGCGTGCAGTCCAGTATCAGCCGGGTCGAGGCGCTCAAGGCCAGTACCATCTCCGCCGAGAGCGCCCTGGAGGCGACCCAAGCCGGCTTCGAGGTGGGTACCCGGACCATGGTGGATGTGCTCAACGCGCAACGTGACCTGTACAGCGCCCGCAACAACTACGCCCAGGTGCGTTACGACTACATCCTCAACGGCCTGCTGCTGAAACAGGCCACCGGCACCCTGACCAGCGAAGACCTGAAACAGGTCAACAGCTGGCTGCAATAGACCCGTTTCGGCCCCGTTCCGGGAAGACGCGCGGCGTCCCTCCCGGTCACCCTGGACTCCTGAACAAGCAGCAATACTATGTCTGGAAATAGCTACGGAAAACTCTTCACCGTCACCTCGTTCGGCGAGAGCCATGGCCCGGCCATCGGCTGTATCGTCGACGGCTGCCCGCCGGGACTGGCACTGAGCGAGGCCGACCTGCAGGGCGACCTGGACCGGCGCAAGCCCGGCACCTCGCGCCACACTACCCAGCGGCGCGAAGCGGACAAGGTGCAGATCCTCTCCGGGGTGTTCGAGGGCAAGACCACCGGCACGCCGATCGGCCTGATCATCCACAACACCGACCAGCGTTCCAAGGACTACACCAAGATCATGGACCGCTTCCGCCCGGGCCATGCCGACTACACCTACACCAAGAAATACGGCCTGCGCGACTACCGCGGCGGCGGCCGCTCCTCGGCCCGCGAGACCGCCATGCGGGTCGCCGCCGGGGCCATCGCCAAGAAGTACCTGCGCGAGCAGCACGGCGTGACCATCCGCGGCTATCTCGCCCAGCTGGGGCCGATCCGCATCGACAAGCTGGACTGGGGACAGGTGGAAAACAACGCCTTCTTCTGCCCGGACGCCGACAAGGTGGCCGAACTGGAGAACTACATGGACGCCCTGCGCAAGGAGGGCAACTCGGTGGGCGCGCGCATCAACGTGGTGGCCAGCGGCATCCCGGTGGGACTGGGCGAGCCGATCTTCGACCGGCTGGATGCCGATATCGCCCACGCCCTGATGAGCATCAACGCCGCCAAGGGCGTGGAGATCGGCGCCGGCTTCGACTGCGTGGCGCAGAAGGGCACCGAACACCGCGACGAGATGACCCCCGAGGGCTTCCTCAGCAACCACGCCGGCGGCATCCTCGGCGGCATCTCCAGCGGCCAGGAGATCCTCGCCAGCGTCGCCTTCAAGCCCACCTCCAGCCTGCGGCTGCCGGGGCGCAGCGTCAACCTGGCCGGGGAGCCGCTGGAGGTGGTGACCGAGGGGCGTCACGATCCCTGTGTTGGCATCCGCGCCACCCCCATCGTCGAGGCGATGCTGGCACTGGTGCTGATGGACCACCTGCTGCGCCATCGGGCGCAGAACCTGGACGTGCAGAGCGGCACACCGGATATCCCGAGCACGGTCCAGGGTCCCCCCGAGGGCGTTTCGGGCTGAAAAGGGGGCTGAGTCGCATCCAATGTAGGGTGGGTTAGGCGTGTTGTTTGCGCCGTAACCCACCAAGTTTGCCGCCAGGCACGCCTTAAACAATCGTGTTGTGTTGCTGCGCAACGCCTGGTGGGTTACGCAAAAAACGCTAACCCACCCTACATTTGAGCTTAAGTCAGTACCATTCGGGTCTGAGTCAAGTCCCACGGGACGGATCAAGGCGTCCCTTCTCCCCCAGGGAGAAGGACAGGATGAGGGGATATACAATCAACATTCATCCACCCCATCCGTCCAGCCGATACCAGGGAAAAAAGTACCAGGTCTCCAGAATCGGCGGCCCGACAACCATCCCAACCCAAAACCCATAAATCAACGAACCGACGCATATGCCGTACTGGCGCCTCTCTAGCTTCTATTTCTTCTACTTCGCTGCCCTGGGGGTGCTGGTTCCGTACTGGGGCCTCTACCTGAAGAGCCTCGATTTCAACGCCGTGGCCATCGGTCAGCTGATGGCCATCCCCATGGCCACCAAGTTCGTCGCCCCCTTTGTCTGGGGCTGGCTGGGCGACCACCTGGGGCGGCGCATGGCCATCGTGCGCCTCGGCGCGCTGCTCACCACGCTGATCTTCGTCGCCGTGTTCTGGCTGCAGGGGTTCTGGGAATTGGGCATCGCCATGCTGCTGTTCAGCTTCTTCTGGAACGCCGTGCTGCCCCAGTTCGAGGCGGTGGTGCTCAGCTACCTGGGCAAGGCGGTCGCCCGTTATGCCCAGATCCGCGTCTGGGGCTCCATCGGCTTCATCGTCACCGTGATGGTGCTCGGCGTGGCGGTGGACCTGCACGGCCCGGCGGCGGTGCTGCCGGTGCTGCTCTCCATCTACGCCCTGCTGTGGGGCGCCAGCCTGCTGGTTGCCGATCCGGCCAGCGTGCCGCACCCGGAGGAACAGCCGGGCATCCTCTCGGTGCTGCGCAAACCGGCGGTGATCGCCTTCCTGGCGGCCTGCTTCCTGCTCCAGGCCGGGCATGGCGCCTACTACGGCTTCTACTCCATCTACATGGAGGAGCTGGGCTACAGCAAGACCCTGATCGGCCAGCTCTGGGCGGTGGGGGTGGTCGCCGAGGTGCTGGTGTTCCTGGTCATGCACCGGCTGCTGCAGCACCTGGGGGCGCGCAACGTGCTGATGATCAGCCTGCTGCTGGCGGCGCTGCGCTGGTACCTGATCGGCAACTTTGCAGATTCGCTGGTGCTGCTGTTCCTCGCCCAGATCCTGCACGCTGCCAGCTTCGGCACCTTCCACGCATCGGCCATCCACCTGGTGCACCACTACTTCACCGGGCGCCACCAGGGGCGCGGCCAGGCGCTCTACAGCAGCCTCAGCTTCGGCTTCGGCGGTGCCCTGGGCACGGTGAGCAGCGGCTTCCTCTGGGAGAGCGCCGGCCCCACCACGGTGTACAACCTGTCGGTGGCCGTCTCCCTGCTGGGCCTGGCCATCGTCTGGCGCTGGGTGGTGAACGACCTCGCCGAGCCACGTCGGTAGCACGGTAGGGTGGGCACGTTTTTTGTGCCCACGCGGATGCAGCAGCCAGGGTGGGTTATCCAAGTAGGGTGGGTTAGCGGCGCACAGGCACCATACTTCCAGGCCACGACAAGGTCCAAGCGCCGCGTAACCCACCGCTCCGCGAGGCCCGTTGTCGAAGTCAGCTCCCCTAAAACCAGGGGTCGGAGTCAAGCCATCCAGAGTCCGGGATTTAGCCTATATGCCCAAATGGCTTGACTCCGACCCCGATTCAAAACCTCACCCCCCAAAAAACGCCCCAATCGCCTCCGCCACCGGCCCGGGATTTCGCATATGCAGATGGTGTCCCCCGGTCAGCCTGACCACCCGAAGCCCGGCAATCATCCGCTCGCGCGCATCCCAATTGTACTGCGCCGGGACCACCCGCTCGGCATCGCGGATAAACAGTGTCGGGGCACTGATACGCGGCAGGAACCCCTGCACCTGCTCCTCGGTGATATAGATCGGCGAGCGATACCGCAACCGCGGATCGGTGCGCCAAAACAGCCCACCTTCGTCGCGCCCGCTGTTCCGCTCCACCAGCAACCGGGCCGACGCCTCGTCCAGATCCCCGGCCTTCATCCGTGCCGCCACCATCGGCTCCAGCGACGGATAACGCCGCTGCCGCACATCGGTCGGCGCCAGGATCTGCCGCGTCGCCTCGGCCAGGTGGCTGGCGCAATCCTTCGGATCATCGCCCCAGGGCCCCAGCCCCTCGATCAACACCAGCCGCTCCACCCGCTCTGGAAAACTGGCCGCGATCAGCGACGCGATACCGGCCCCCATGGAGTGCCCGATCAGCGCGAACCGCTTCCAGCCGAGCGCGTCGGCGGCGGCCATCACATCGGCCACGAAATCGACAAAATGGTAATGCTGCCCCGGCGGCCGGTGATCCGACAGCCCGTGCCCCGGAAGATCCAGTGCCAGGATATCCAGCCCCGGCAGCCGCGCTGCCAACGGCTCGAAACTGGCCGCGTTGTCCAGCCAGCCGTGCAGGGCGATCACCCGTGGCCCTGCGCCCGCATGGAAACGCCGCGCGCCCAGTCTGATCCAGCGGGTCTCGAGTGTCAGGGATTCGGCGGAGTCAAAGTCAGCGGTTTCTTTCATTAATGCTCCTCGTCTGGTGGCGTGATGCAGGCCCGGGGCAGGGCGATTCAATGCATCCACAGTTTATCGGAAAACAGCGCTGACCATCGAAACGCACAGCGCCGAAAGGTGGACCGAAGCGATCGCTTGCTTGTGGAGAAACTGGTTCACCTTACCAAGGTTCTTTGATAACGTGTCGTGAATTACGGAATATGCGTATGGCAGGATGCCGCCCCCATCCCCATCCCCATCCTGCCTACTGCAACTCTGCGTTGACACCTGATACGACCCTGGTTACATTTGGCTATGATTAGAAGCTTCAGGCTTAAAGGGCTGGCTAATTTCTTTAAATCCGGCAGTACCGCCGGGATACAGGTGGCCCATGCCAAGCGGCTTCGTCTCATCCTCGGCAGGCTCAACGCCGCCAGCAGTACCAAGGATATGGACTTGCCAGGGCTCCGATTGCATGAGCTCACGGGCAATCGATCTGGTATCTGGTCTGTGACGGTCAGTGGCAATTGGCGCGTAACTTTCCGTTTTGATGGCGAAGACGCTGAGGTCGTGAATTACGAAGATTATCATTGAGGTGTCGCCATGTTGATGCACAACCCCCCACATCCAGGTGAAGTCATTAGAGAGCTTTGTCTTGAGCCGCTCGGGCTTTCTGTTACCGCAGCGGCCAAGGCGCTTGGCGTTAGCCGGAAGACCCTGAGCGCCATCCTTAATGGTAATGCGGGCATAAGTCCCGAAATGGCCATCCGGTTGTCTATCGCTTTTGATACATCCGCGGAGAGCTGGCTTAACCAGCAATCTCAGTACGAGCTGTGGCATGCGGAGAAGCATCGCCATGAGCTGCACGTCAAGAAATTGGTTGCTGCGTGACTACTGACCTTAATATGCCCATCATTCAATGCAGGGAGACCCCACGCCCGCATGGAAACGCCGCGCGGCCAGCTTATCCAGCGGGTTTTGAGTATCAGGGATTCGGCGGCGTCCATGGGTTTGGCTGCGAGGGGGCCAGCCGGTTGCTGAAGGACTATAAAAGGAAAAGCCCGCCCGGCAATCCTGCGCGGTTGCCGGGCGGGCCTATCTTGTTGAAGTGGTGGAGACGAGGAGGATCGAACTCCCGACCTCGGCATTGCGAACGCCGCGCTCTCCCAGCTGAGCTACGTCCCCAGACAGGCAATAGTATGCCATCTCCACTAAAAACTGCACGCCCATTTTATTGGCACCAGCATGCTTCCAACGCCAAGGCTGTATGCGGGTGTCTTACTCGTTCTGTTAGTTGCTGATTTACTGGGAATTATTGGTGTATTGGCAGGAGGTGGGGTGTGATAACCCGCTGGCTGTGCTGGTGACCCCATACCGATTGACCGCCTTGTTTCGCCAGCAATGGCGCCAGTGGCCCGAAACTGGCCGAGTTACCCCACAAGGCGAGTAGAGTGATTACCCGGGCACCGTTGTCCGGGTGAGAGCGTGGTGCCGCCGGTCCAAAGCGGAAAACGGGGCAATTACCGAAAAGGGTAGCGCCCATCTCTAGCGTAATGCCTTGTCAGGAGAGAAATTAGTTCACGTTCGCCTGGTACTTTGGTAACCTGCTGAGAATTGAGGGATTTCCTAACGGCAGGATGCTGAGCCATCATCGCGCCAGCATCCCTTCCAAGCCGATCTACCACAGGCAGGCGAGATCATGCATAGAACGATAAGTCCAGTATTGCAATTGATTGTGCGAATTTGCTGGGTAATCAAATGTTGGGCCGAATAATCAAAATGGCTATGAGTCCTGGTGAGTTTCAGCAACGGCTCGACGCAATTTCTGAGAAAGATGGCGTCCCTTATGGGCGTGCCCATATGCTCTTTGATAGCGAGGAAGAGTATGGCCACGCTGCACTGCAATATAAGGGCTATCTAGCGCTGACAGATGCGTTCAAATGCCTTTATTTGGAAACAGTCGAGATACTTAACACCCAGTGCCGCCCCAAGATCACGACTCCAATCTCCGAACATTATGCGATCTTTGTGCCACGGATTGCCCATAGTTTTCAGTCTTTGCGTGCTGCAGAGCGCACCGCCTTGCGTGGTTACCCGCTCCATGCCTACACCGTATTAAGAAATACTTTCGACAACGTTGTATTGACATCGGCAGCTGTACAAAAGATTACCGATTTTTACAGTATCGAAGGAGTCGAACCCGGTAAGGCCCCAGATTTAGCCTCTATCAAGAAAATTAGAAAAAAGGCCGAATTTGAAGCTCGCGCCAAGATGACTGGGGATCAAAGCGGGCTCAGTGCTACAACCGTTGCTGAACTAGCTAAATGGGACGCTCTATTCGATTTTGAAGTACATGGCGCACGTCTTTCATTGGCTTGGGCGCAAGATTGGATGAAGGGCGAGGCTCCTTTACCGGTTCTGCCTACCTTCGTTGAGCAGCAGTTTTCTATGTTCGTAAATCGCTACTGCGAAATTGGATGGATGGTGCTCCGCCTTATGCCATTGATTCAGCCTCAACACGCCCCTTTCCCAACGTCGTGGCAAGATAAATGGGAAATCTTGGACGACTCATTTGAGATTATGGTTCCTCTCTCACAGATCAGTGCGGGAAACCGATCGGGGCAGCCATTGTTGAATTTGTGAAAGCGAAGTTCCCGTTCAATGAAAGAACCACATTCACACTATGAGCGGCCCAACAATTCGCTCCTGCCGACGTCGGCGCAGGCGCGCCGCCGCGACAGAGCTTAGTCGTTAGCAATTAGGAAAGGTCATGTGGAATCCCTTCCGTAGGAAAAACAAGAATAACTCGGCTCAGCCGCCGAAACCGCCAGGCAACCATACCAATGGGGTCAGACTCGATTGAAATGCCAAGATAATTTACACAGGCGTTTGGCTGCGGAATGACCGATGGTAAACGAATTAAATATTCTATCCGCCCTGCCTGCAGTGCAGACTATCAGTACTGCTACAGGCTTACTAAGCGGAACATGTTTAATTTGTTCTGTCGCCATTGGGGCGGATGTGATTCGGCTGAATTTCGCAAGGGTTTCAATCCTGAAAACGTCTCCATTGTGGTCATGAATGGGCGAAGGGTTGGATATCTGAGCGTGAAACTTGATGATCAAGGCGTATACATTGAAAATATCCAGTTGTCCCGTTTCCTGCAGGGCAGGGGTACCGGTACTGAAATCCTTGTGCAACTATTAAATCGATATGGCAATGAGATTATTCGGCTTACGACATTTTCAGACAACCCCGCAAGGCGCTTGTATGAGCGGCTGGGTTTCATTATTACAGAACGCGAGGAGGGAACCCTACGAATGGCAAGATTACCCGACAAGACTAATGCAGCCGACGCAAAAAACCGCGCGGCTGATTAGCGGCGTTCGGCCAGTGATGACCTGTGTAGCATCGATTCGTGTGGAGGTGGAAGATGTCCACGATAGTCAGTAAAGAAGATGCCCATAAATTGATTGATCAGCTTCCTGCCAATGCAACATGGGATGACCTGATGCATGAAATTTATGTTCGAGAAGCGATCGAGAGAGGGCTCGAAGATAGCAAGGCTGGGAGAACAAAGGATGTTGCAGAAATCAGAAAGAAATACGGATTGCCTGAATGAAAGTTCATTGGACCGAAACGGCTGAGGCTCATTTGGATGCTATATATGCATACATCGCCTTAGACTCGGAAACCTATGCGCTAAGCGCTGTAGATCGAATTACGAAGCGATCTCAACAAATTGGTGAATTCCCATTGTCTGGTCGTAAAGTTCCAGAATATGAGCTTGATCAAATCAGGGAAGTATTCTCCGGCCCATACAGAATTATATATCACATTATGGCAGAACAAATTAATGTGGTTGCCGTGATACATGGGGCAATGAATGTGTTGCAACGTGAATAGGAATAGAAAAGCGAGTAGGATGGGTGGAGGAGGAATGACGTAACCCATCGATGCCATAGGTAAGGAAACCAATGACCGAATATCGACGTTATTTTGTCCCTGGCGGCACTTTTTTTTTCACCGTTAATCTGCTGGATCGCAACCGGCGACTGTTGACAACGCACATCGATCTCTTGCGCCAGGCCTTTTCACAAACCCAGAGCGAACACCCCTTTCGGGTAGATGCGATCGTGGTGTTGCCGGATCACCTGCACACCTTCTGGTCGCTGCCGCCGTGGGAGTTTGATTTTTCCACTCGCTGGCGAAAAATCAAGGCCCGGTTTTCGCGCGGTCTGCCCAATACCGAGCGTATTTCACAAAGCCGGCAAATCAAGGGTGAACGGGGTATCTGGCAGCGGCGTTATTGGGAGCACGCGATCCGGGATGAACGGGATTATCGGACGCATGTGGATTACATTCATTTCAATCCGGTGAAACATCGGCATTGTCTTCGGGTAGGCGACTGGCCGTTTTCATCGTTTAATCGGTTTGTGCAGGCAGGGATATACCCGGCGGATTGGGCGGGCGGTTCGGGATTTGAAGGGCGCTTCGGAGAATGAAC
>NZ_JAQGEI010000054.1 GCF_029017505.1 Sedimenticola hydrogenitrophicus | reverse complement strand
GTAGTAATTGGTTTCCGATACGGGTCGTGAACCCAGCGGCCAAACTATTTCTCCCTTGTTATCCTGGGCATTCCGTTGCCACACATCTCCAAAAGGTCTTTACCCGGAACAGATCGGCTGTAATAGAAGCCTTGTGCAAAATCACAACCCAACGATTTCAACATGCTCTCCTGCGCAGCCGACTCGATACCTTCTGCAACCACTTTCAGATGCAGGCTATGAGCCATCGCAATAATGGCTGATGGAATCGCATTACCATGTTCAGTACCCATGTTCCTGACAAATGAAAGATCGATCTTCAGCACATTAACAGGAAAGTCCTGTAGATAGGCGAGGCTGGAATAGCCTGTACCGAAATCGTCGATAGAGAGTCGAATACCAATTTCACTGAGATCACGCAAAATGCTCAGATTGGCTTCACTATGCTGCATAAGCAGGCTTTCGGTAATCTCCAGTTCAAGTTGGTTCGGCGGTAACTGAAATTCATTGATGACACCATGAGTTGCTTCTACAAAGCCGGCCGAATGCAATTGTGGAACTGAGATGTTAACGGACATGCGCAAATGGCCATATCCTGCATCATGCCACCGCTTCAGTTCCTTACAACTCTGACGCAGCCCCCACTCGCCAAGCTCTTTGATAAGTCCATTTGATTCTGCCACCGGAATAAACTCCGCTGGAGAGATCAATGCGCCATCCTGTCTGCACCATCGCATAAGCGCCTCAGCGCCGATAATTTCCCCGGAAACAAGATCGATCTGTGGTTGGTACTCCATATACAATTCCCGGTCCCTTATCGCCTCCCTGAGTAAATTGGACAAATTGAGACGGGCATGCGCATTCTCGTTTAAATCGGAGGTATACAACTTGATTTCCGCCCTGCCAGATCGCTTGGCATGATACATCGCGGTATCGGCATTGCGCATCAGTGTATCAGCATCAATTCCGTCATCCGGGAAGATTGCCACCCCAATACTGGATCCGACGTGGAGATTATATTCATCAACACTAAAAGGCTCACGCAGCGAATCGAAAACCTTCCTGGCAATCAGATTGATCTCTTCATCGCAATCATGAATGGGAAGACAGAGAATAAATTCATCACCTCCAAATCTTGCGACAGTATCCTCATTTCGCAAACAATCCTTTAGCCTCAGGGCAACTTCCCGCAGTAACTCGTCGCCGACATGATGTCCCAGAGAATCATTCACAATCTTAAACTGATCCAGATCGAGGAACATCAATATCACTTTTTCATTACGCCGCCCTGCTTGTGCGATTAACAGGTTGAGGCGATCCTCAAGTAAAACCCGGTTAGGCAGGTCGGTCAATGAATCATGGGTCGCTATATAGCGAACTTGCGCTTCTATTCGCTTTCTTTCCTCTATCTCATGCCGCAGAGAGTTGTTCACATCGACCAACTCCTGAGTTCGCATCCTGATGCCCAAATCAAGGCTTTTACGCAACTCGGCCAGTTCAAGGTGAGTCTTGACGCGTGCCAGCATCTCTTCAATTTGAATCGGCTTGGTAATGTAATCGACCCCACCCATGGAAAACCCGGAGACCTTGTCAGAAGTGTCCGTCAAGGCACTCATGAATATCACGGGAATATCACTCAACTCGGGTACGGCCTTTATTCGGCGGCACGTTTCAAATCCATCAATGCCGGGCATCATCACATCCAGCAGAATAAGGTCAGGTTTGGGTAGATGAGCCCGTCCAAGTCGTTGAAGGGCTCCCTGGCCATCTTGTGCCACAGCCACCTTGATATTCTGCCCCTCAAGGCAGTCAACCAGCAGCTTGAGATTGGCGGGATTATCGTCGACCAACAGGATTGTGTTGCTTTTCATCTCAGCTCGCGACCTGTTTGATTAATGCACCTAATGCCCTGGCCGTAACGTTTGTTTTCTCAGCGCGAAGCGATCGGAAGATTTTTTTCATGAGTCGCTCCGCATCTATCGTTGATCCAGGCTAGGGAAGGACACGATTATCCTTTAATAATCCCGCTGCTCTTCGAATCCTATGGGAGCAATTTATTATTGTTTTTGGAAAAACAGATCCATTCCATATCTATAGGTATTATATAGGCCATCCATCAATAAACTTTAATAATATAAGGGTATTAGTCATTTAAATACCTAATATTTACAAATCTTTTGATCCATGAGGGGAAGACACCGCCATCGTGCTGAAAACCTGACCCTGATTACGGGTTGAGACGACCTTTAGTCCAGTGGGGAGATGTCAAGTTTCGTTATCGGTCGATAGCGGCCGATCCTTTTCGAATAAAGGTCTCTGGCCTGAATGGTACTTACTTAAGCCAGGAACCACCGTCATCCCGGCGCAGGCCGGGATCCAGACTGTTTAATGGTGGCGGTATTCCTGGATTCAGGCATGCGCCGAAATGACGAAAATCCTGCGATTCGCTTTAACTAAGTGCCATTCGACTCTGGCCTTTTTAACTTTAAGAGCGTATCGGTTGCTGATGCCATAACGCATAGAAAAAGCACGCGAGAATCACCCCGGCTACTTGTCCAGCAGATATTGAGTGTTCTGCTTGCGCTTGATCACCTAGCGCATTTCTGTCGGGCCGCGCGGTCGTTTGGACAGCCACGATGCACGCTCGACTGTCGAATTTTTATACACGCCCCTGCCGAGCCCTCACGCAAGTATCTGGTTTAACTGAAAATGTTATTTGGGCGCGAAAATTGCCTACCCGTCTGCGGAGATAGCGTGGCGCAAAGCGCCGAGTGAGGCAGGAAATGAACATCCAGCATACGTTTCGAATCCTTGTCACGGGCTTGCTGCTGAGCCTTCCCATTCCGTCCTTTGCGAGCATCCTGTTCCAGGCGGATCTCACCGCCGACCAGGAGGTGCCAACGCCGGGCGATGCGACGGCCAGCGGTAGTGCCACGCTGGTGCTCAACGACGCCATGGATCGCCTGGAGATCTCGATCCAGCTGTTCGGCCTCGATCTCGACGGTCTGCAGACCGCCGACATCTTCGACAACGTGACCGCGGCACACATCCACAGTGCCCCGGCCGGCACCGCCGGCGCGGTCGTGTTCGGCTTCATCAACCCGAACAACGATACGAACAGCGATCTCGTGATCGATGCGGTGGCCGGGACGATCTTTTCCGCCTGGGATCTTGCCGAAGGCCTCAATACGACGCTGGCGGCGCAACTGCCGAACCTGTTCGCCACCGGCTTGTACATCAACGTGCATACCCCCGCCTTTCCCGCCGGAGCCATTCGTGGCCAGGTGGAGCGCGTGGCCGAACCGGCCGTGCTGAGCCTGTTTGGCCTCGCCTTCGCAGTGCTCGCCTGGGTGCGCCGACGGACCTGAGGTATCGCCACACAAATATGCGAGTGCATCGTTTACTCCGGCTTCGGGTAGCTCATGACGATGGAGAATTGACATGGTGAAGCCAGCAAAGAACACGATTTGTCTTTGGTACGATAACGACGCCGAGGAAGCGGCGCGCTTTTACGCCAAGACCTTCCCCGATTCATCCGTCGGCGCGGTGTACCGAGCCCCGGGAGACTTTCCGTCCGGCAAGCAAGGGGATGTATTGACGGTCGAGTTTAGCGTAATGGGCATTCCCTGCCTCGGGCTCAATGGCGGACCCGCGTTCCAGCACAATGAAGCGTTCTCGTTTCAGGTCGCAACCGCTGACCAAGCCGAAACGGATCGCTACTGGAACGCGATCGTCGGCAACGGTGGCCAGGAGAGCGCGTGCGGCTGGTGCAAGGACAAGTGGGGTTTATCCTGGCAGATTACGCCGGTCGCCCTGACGAAAGCGATCAGCGATCCCGATGCTGCTGCGGCCAAGCGCGCGTTTGATGCGATGATGCAGATGACAAGGATCGACATCGCTGCAATCGAGGCGGCGCGCCGCGGTTGAGGTTGGATCTACTGTACCAATGGGGTCCATATCAATGGACCCCATTGGTCTCTCGTGCGAGCGGGCTTGCGGGATGACGGGGATTCACCAGGGGAGTTCTTCACCGCGGTAATCCAGGAATTTCCCCGAGTCCTTGGGCGTCAACCCGCGCACCACGCCGATGATCTCGGCGATGGTTTCGCTCGGGCTTTGCGGCGCCTGCGGACCACCCATGTCGGTACGGACCCAGCCTGGACTTATCACGACGCAGATGAATCCCTCGGGCCGGAGTTCCGCGGCCAGCGTCCGGGTGAACATGTTGAGGGCGGCCTTGCTCTCCCGATAACCGTACGCCGCCCCCCGCGTGTTGCGCTCGAGGCTGGCAAGATCGCTGGTGATGTTGACAATGGTCCTGCCGTCGCCGCGGCGAAGCGACGGCAGCAGCGTCTGGGTCACGCGCATCGGCCCCAGCGTATTGACTTGAAAATAGCGGTCGAGCGCGTCGGCATCGACTTCTTCGAGCCGGTACAGCCAACTGCCAATGCCCGCGTTGTTGATCAGGATATCCACCGGCAGATCGCCGATCCGCGCCCTGAATTGTTTCACGGACGCGCTATCGGCTACATCCAGCCGCTCAATCCTGACCCCCAGCTTGCGCAGATCATCGGCCGCTTCGGGTCGCCGTACGGTTGCGATGACGGTGGCGCCAGCCGCCGCGAATTGGCGCGAGAATTCCAGGCCGAGCCCGCGATTGGCCCCGGTGATGACCACGGTCGGTTGGGGATGTTTCGCTTCCGCGACGGATTGGTCTGCCTCCTCCGCGGCAATCGGAGCACCGACCGGGAAGAAACAGGCAATCAAAACAGCGATAATAGACAGTCGCCGGACCTGGCACATACAATATATCCTTTGGGCTGCGTAAGGCATCGCCTCGAAAGCGATGCCGCAATACGGGTTACCGAGCATTTTGCCTCCGTTGCTTGCACGGTACAACCGGGTACGACGGTCATCCGGGTGATTGTTGAATGAAGTTTTTAACCTCATCGCGCAGGGATTTTCTCAAGACCGTCGCGGGACTCGCGGTATCGGGCAAATCGCTCGCACGAACCCACGGGCCGCTTCAGCGGCCGGTATTGATTGTGGGAGGCGGTCTGGCCGGGCTCGCGGTGCTCGATGCGCTGAAGGCCGCTGGCCGGCAAGCGGTACTTTTCGAGGCGTCGCCGCGCGTCGGGGGCCGCATCCTGACGATACGTGACGGATTGGAGCCGGGGCTTCGCGCCGAAGCCGGCGGCGAACAGGTCATGCGAAGCCACCAACGCGTGCGTCGGCTCGCCGGCGACTTGCGAATCCCGCTGATCGACTACCCGTTCCTCCAAGGGGATCTCGTATTCCGCCACCGCGGCCGCATGGTCCGTTTCCGTCTTCCGTCCGACCTCCCCGCCGATTTGACCGACGGGCTGTCACCGCTGGAAAAAACCCGGTGGCCGTTCCGCCTGCACCTTGCGTATACCGAGAATGCCGACCCGGTGGCCGATGACGACCCCCGAAGCGCCCTGCAGTGGCTCCGGGATCTCGGGATTTCGCGACGCGGCGAAACGTTCGTTCGGGCCTTCGCCGCGGTTGATCCGGAGCAAACCAGCGCCGCGCATTTCCTGCGCATCGTGCGCCGCGAGGCCGCCGGCGGAAACTCGCAGGTGCTGGCGGGCGGCAGCGATCGCCTGACCGAGGCATTGGCCGCACGACATGCGCAATCGATCCGGCGAAACACGCCAATCAGGACCGTGATGATCGGCGAGAACACGGCGACGCTCCTGGATGCCGGTGGCGTGGCCCACGTCGCCGATCAGGTCGTGCTGGCGCTGCCGCTCGGGCCGTTACTGAGCCTGGACTACCGGCCGGGGCAACCACGGTGGCTGTCGCGCTGGGGTGAAGCGCGGGTCGTCGCGCATGAATTGAAGGTGCACGCGCAAGTGGATGCCCAGGAGTTCGCGGCGCTTGGAATCCGCCAGCACATCATGGGGTTTGGATTTCCGAGAATGACGTGGCTACTTCCGGAGCATTCGGCGAACGGTAAAGCGGTGCTCAACGCCACGGCGGTCAACCGGCAACTTCCGCTGCTCCAGGAGGCGCGGTTTAGCGGCGTCCAGGCAATGGACCGGCTGCTAAGGCAGCGACTTCCCCTGCTGCGCACCGTAGAGGTGACGACGCGCGGGGAAGACTGGGTGACCAATCCACTGATCGGCGGGGCTTACACCTATGTTCCCGCAGGATCGTGGGGTTCGCCGCCGGTGCTGCGTGAAGGCCCACTGGTTCTCGCGGGATCGGACTACTCTGATTATTCGGGTTGGATGGAGGGCGCCCTGCAATCCGCTGAAGCGGCTGTCACCGAGATCCTCCGGTAGTAGTTCATCGGGCATATCGAGTGGCCAGGGCACGGGAGAGCTGCCCACGCTGCCTGGCTAATGGCCATCGATGTAGTTTTTGGCGCCAAAGGTGCGAATCAAATTGGGATAGTTGGCCATCAACCCTGTCATCAGCATTCCGTTCACCATCGCTTCCGATAACATGATCAACGGCAGGAACACCAGGTATTCATACATGAGTTTCTGCAGGGAATAGACATCGGCCGATGAGTACAACAAAACCGTCGCAAGCACCATGGCCGCCACCGACAGGCCGGCTCCCAGAAAAACAGTACCCAACAGGTACACGAAGAGGTTTTTTGGCAGCAGTCGCCGGATCAGCAAATGGTGCCCGTAGCTCACCAACTGCGTATTCCGGCGAAGTTGAACAGCGATTCCGGACGAACGTGAACACCTGATTTCACAACGCATCACGCGGAGGGATTATTACCCCAGGTGTTCATCTTCAGTCAACTGGCCGAGGATCTTGCGCATCGACTCGCCCTTGAGTTGAAGCCTGTGGGCGTTATGCATCAGCCGGTCGAGGATGGCGTCGGCGAGCGTGCTGTCGCCGATACTGGCGTACCACTGGTCGGTGGGCAGCTGACTGATCATGAGGGTGGCGGTGTGGCCGTGACGGTCATCCATGATCTCCATCAGGTCATTGCGGTTGGCCGGGGTCAGCGGCTCCAGTCCCCAGTCATCGATGATCAGTAACTGGATCTTGGCCAACTGCTGGAGCTGCTTATGGTAGCTGCCGTCGGCCTTGGCCTGGGTAAGCTCCAGGAACAGCCGTGAGAGACGGTAATAACGCACGCTGTAGCTCTGCAGGCAGGCGTTGTGTCCCAGGGCGCAGGCGAGGTAGGTCTTGCCACTGCCGCAGGGGCCGGTGATCAGGAGGTTCTGGGCGCGCAGGATCCATTCACCCTGGGCCAGCCGGGCGATCTGCGCCGGGCTGATGTTGCGCGGATGCTGGTAGTCGATCTCCTGCACCCTGGCGCCGAGCTTGAAACGGGCCTGGCGGATGAGCCGTTCGTGGCGGCGCTGATCACGGCTCAGCCACTCCTGATCGAGCAGCAGGGCAAGGCGTTCGACAAAGGGCAGTTGCTCATAGGTGCCGACCTGTTCGAGCTGGGTCTGCAGGGCGGCGGCCATGCCGGAGAGTTTGAGTTGACGCAGCCGCGTCAGGGTTTGTGTGCTCATGGTGTGGTCTCCTTCGGATCAGTGGAAGTTCTTCGGGCCACGGATGTTCTCGTGGTCCTGGGGAAGCTCGGCCACCAAGCTGAGCTGTTCGGGCAGTCGATCGCGGTTGCTCCGGAGGATCGACGAGACCTGTTTGAGGCGCACCAGCCCCGCGCGGTTGGCGATGCGGCAGGCGGCGTCGAGCCGCTGGGTGGGATAGTCGCGGCTGAGACTGAGCAGACCGAGACAGACCCGGTAGGCCTGTTCGGGGTGGTCCCGGGACTGGAGCTGGGCATCGACCCAGCGCAGCACCTCCGGGCCGATATCCTGGGCCCAGTTCTTCAGCCGCCCCGGTGTCCACTGCTGGTGTTTGCGGTGGCGTTGGGGCATGTGGGCCGCCTCGGTGGTAGTCCCGGGGCGGTGCTTGCGGGGATGGGCAGCCACCTGTTGGCCGCGGAAGTAGAGGCGGATGAGCGTATCGCTGGCGTGCAGCTCCAGGGTCTCGCCGACGTACTGGTGGGGCACCGAGTAGTGGTGCTGCTCGTACTGGACGTGGTAGTCGATGTTGACCTTGACCGGCTTGATGGCCACGTAGTGGTAGGGGTGGCAGGGCAAGGGCCGCAGCGCCGGCTGGTCGAGCTGCGCGAAGGCCTCGCGACGGTTGCCGGGTAGCTGTTTGAAGGGCTTGAGGTTGAGCTCATCAAGCAGGGTGCGGATGCACTGATTCAGTTCCGCCAGGGAGAAGAAGCTGTGATGGCGCAGGCGGGCCAGTATCCAGCGCTCGACGACCTGCACCCCCACCTCGGCCTTGGCCTTGTCTTTTGGTTTGTAGGGTCGTGCCGGCACCACGGCCAGCTGATAGTGCGCGGCCAGCTGTTGATAGCTGGGGTTGAGGTCCGGATCGTAGCGACAGGCACGGCTGACGCCGCTTTTGAGGTTATCCGGGACCACCATGGCGGGGGTGCCGCCAAAGTACTCGAACGCCCGCACATGGCTGCCCAGCCAGTCGGGCAGCGCCTGGCTCCAGGTCGCCTCGGCATAGGTGTAGTTGGAGGCGCCGAGCACCGCAACAAAGACCTGGGCGGAGCGGAACTCACCTGTGTCAGCGCAGATGATGGGCACCGTCTGGCCACAGTAGTCGACGAAGCACTTCTCACCGGCCCGGTGGCTTTGGCGCATGGAGCGCTTCTGCAGTCCCCGCCAATGCGTGTAGCGGTCGCAGAACTGGGAGTAGCTGTAGCAGCGATTGGGGTACTGCCGGGTGTACTCCTCCCACAGTAGCTGCTTGGTCATCCCCTTGCGCTTGAGCTCCTGGTGGAGGCTCGCCCAGTCGGGAACCTGGTAACGGGAGGAGACGCGGGTGTCGGCCTCGGGATAGAACAGCCGGGCCAGTTGGCTGTCGTCGAGCTCGGCCGGCAACGGCCAGTCAAGCTCCAGTGCCTTGGCCTGGGCCAGCAGCTTTTGGATGGCGCCGACACTGACCTTGGTGCTGGCGTTGATAGCACGGATCGACAGCCCGGCCGACAACCGTAAGCGGAGAATATCTCGGATTTTTCGCATTGCAGTCCTCTTCGCAGGCATGGCCTCTCCCCAAAAAGCGAGAGAGGGTACCAAAAAGATTGAAAAACAATGCGTTGGAAAGGATTCCGGTCGAACGTGAACGGTGATTCCGGGATCGTGAACACCGATTCCGGAAAAACGGAAAAAGTGTTCATCTTGCGCCGGAATGGGTGTTCACGTT
Source organism: Sedimenticola hydrogenitrophicus (assembly GCF_029017505.1). GTDB lineage: Bacteria > Pseudomonadota > Gammaproteobacteria > Chromatiales > Chromatiaceae > Sedimenticola > Sedimenticola hydrogenitrophicus_A. Next base: position 12,856 of record NZ_JAQGEI010000054.1, on the reverse strand, counting down.
CGACCAGAACAGGTGTTCACGTTGAACCGGAATGGGTGTTCAGGTTGGGCCAGAATATGCACCAACACGGGTATCAGGATCATCAGCAGCCCCCTGACCGGGAAATCATCCCACCCCAGATGCCCGACAAATACCATCGCCAGCAGCGCCAGGCTCATGGCAACCACCGCCAGCGCCCAGCCGAACATCAGGGCCACCAGTGTCGCCCCCAAAATATGAATGCTTAATCCCGGGGAGATGCCCGCCCGCATCTGCCAGAGTCCGATCAGTAGCACCGTTGCGCCCAGAAACAGGTGTTGCAACAGCCGTTGCGAGAGGAGCTTACGCCAGGGTGCGGCCCACATGGCCAACAACAGTCCAATGCCGTAGAGCAGCAGACATAACCACCATTCCCAACCGCTGTTCAGTCCCTCACTTAGCATGCGGATAATCCTTTAGCATGGCCGCTTTTACACAACCCCGGGCACCCATGATTCGCTGCCAACGAAATGGCGAGGGTCTTACATAGTATAAACCAGCCGAAATCTTTCGCTATCTGCGCCTACTACAATTTTTTACAGCTATAGGGCCAAATGATCTTGGTATTGTCGGGATAGGTCTCTCTCGTATCGAGTATATAGGAGATGGGAATGGCTTTTAATGCTTTCGGGAGTGTACGTATGGACTGCGAGTCAAATGGTGGATGCTTGCAGTAAAGGGCATTGGGGTCCATCCAAATTAAATTGTGGATGTCCCGGTTTTTGGTTTTTGCGGGTTTTTTGCGTGAGAGAAAATCGAAGATGCACTAATCAAGGTGATGCAGGTCAGTGTGTCAGTACCTTGAGTCAAAGATATCAGCCGATGGCGTGGCTCTAATCATATATTCGGTAGCAGTTTCTGCCAGATTCTTTGGCTTGATACATGGCGGTATCGGCCTTTTTTATACAGCTTTCCATATCCTGATCATCTGGAGACAGCAGGGAAATACCTATACTTACGCCCATCTTATACTGAGAGCCTTTCAGAACGAAAGGCTGACCAATGGCAGCAATTATTTTTTCCGCCATCTTGCTGACGACCTCTTCGGAGGTAACATCTACAAGGATGATGCTGAACTCATCGCCGCCAAGGCGGGCTACTGTATCTGTCGCGCGGATACATTGCAGAAGACGATTGCCCACCTCAACAAGGGCCTGATCACCCCACTCATGACCCAGTTCATCATTGATAAGTTTGAAGTGGTCAAGATCCAGCATCAACACGGCCATAAGACTATTATTGCGATGTACCTGTGCCATCGCCTGTTGCAGGCGGTCATAAAACAGTGCCCGGTTGGGTAGTCTTGTAAGATGGTCATGGTAGGCCATGTTATTGATTATTTCTTCTGCCTGCTTGCGTTCCGTGATGTCGAGATGTAACCCGACATAGTGGGTGATGACATCATCATCGTCTTTGACGGCGGTGATCGTAAGCCACTTGGGATATATCTCACCATTCTTACGTCGGTCCCATACTTCTCCCTGCCATTTTCCAGTGCGATTGAGGGTCTCCCACATCTCACGATAAAAATCCGCATCGTGACGACCTGATTTAAGCAGATTCGGTGTTTGGCCAACGACTTCCTCTGATGTGTAACCAGTAGTGTTCGTGAAAGCGCGGTTGATCTTCAGGATCACACTATTCGCATCGGTGATCACCATGCTTTCCTGAGATTCAAACGCAGCTGTAGTGATGCGAAGTTCGTTCTCGACCAGCTTACGTTCAGTGATGTCATGAATGATCGAAAAAAACAGGCTCTTGCCCTTGTCGATCACAGTTGAAATATGTGCCTCTACCGTACGAATGGATCCATTGGCCAGACGGTGCTCAAAGGTAAATATATTCTGTTCCCCAGTAATTGCTCTCTTTCTTATTGGATGGATTTCTGACTCTTGTTGTGCATTGATCCGGCTTACGCTCATACCACGCAAGCTTTCCAATGGGTAACCATAAAATTGCGCTGCTGCAGGATTGGCATCAACGATGATGCCGAACTGGTAATCAATCAATAACATGACATCATGATGTAGTTCGAACAATTGGCGAAAATAGGCTTCGCTTTCCAGCAACGCCTGATAACTTAACTTATGCTGTTCAGAGTCCGCCACCGCATCATACTCCGTGGTAATTTTATCGGCACAAATATTAAAGGGGTCTATGAATATGATTGGTCATCAAGCACCACGCATACAGCTTTGCACCCAGTTCTATCTTCCATTCTCTTACGTATTCCAAATAGAATTGGTAATCCTGGTCCACTACTTATACCGCATTTCGATTATGCCCTCTCTGTACAATATGATGCGGGATATCCGGCATCAATACTCTTGCCTTCCTTGGCATAGCAACCTCCGTAATGCTTTAGAAAAATAAATGCGTCCCGAATGGCGCTGACTCAAGCGGATTCGTATCCAATGTAGGGTGGGTTAGGCGCGTTGTTTGCGCCGTAACCCACCAACCGTGCCGTCAGGCACACCTTAAACAAACGGGTTGTATTGCTGCGCAACGCCTGGTGAGTTACGCAAAAAACGCTAACCCACCCTACATTTGAGCTTACGTCAGTGCCATTCAATGGGTCCCCTTTTCCGTTCTTTGTCGGGAACCGGCTGCCGGATTATAGCACCGCCATCACCCCGTCCCAGAACTCGATGCGGGCCTGGATGGCGGTCAGCGCCGCGGCTTCCGCCTCCTCGATCCTGTCGGGTTCGTCACCGCACAACTGTTCCAGAAGCGCCAGGGACAACGGGCCATGGTGGTCCCCGTCGAGATGAATGTGGCGTTCCAGGTAATAGTGGAAGGCCGGAGCCTGCCCCGGCCCGATATCCATTCTGGCAATCAGGGCCCGGAACATCGGCGGGATGATGTGCTCCCGCCCCAGGGCAAAGGCGGCGGCGATGACGTGGGGCCGGCGGCTGTCGATGAATGCGAAGGTCTGGTGCATGAAGGCCCGTGCCGGTTCCGGCAGGTCGGCGACCGGCAGTACATCGCGAATCCCTTCCCGGCGCACCCGATCGACGAAGACTTCGGCGCGGGAGGTATCCGCCCCCACCTCTTTCATCCCCTGCAGGTACAACTCATAGTGGCTGGCGTAGGTGATCTCGCCATCCCCGCCCGGAAGCCCCTGGTCACACTCCTCCTCGATGACAATGTCATTGATAAAACGGCAGTAACGGGCATGGTCCGGCAGCAAGTTCACCGGCGTCCATGGTGAGCGCGACGGGGCGAGGTAGTGTTGCAACTCTTTCAGCAGGGACATGAAATCCCAAACCGAGAAGACATGCTGGGCCATGAAGGCGCGTAGACTCTCCATGTCCCGGACCCGGGCGTAAACTGGGTGGTTCTCCAATTCGACGCGCAGGGCGCGAACACGTTCCAGGGGGAACCAGGTTGGGTTTTGCGGGGACTTGAGGCTCATCAAAGGACTCCAACGCGATCGAAACAGCACCGTATCGACGCGTACCAGTTGATAAAGAGATTTTTGTGGGTTGTGTTAACCCGATCGTTGTAAAAATCGGCCTGTAGGAGGCCCGCCCCCGGGCCGAAATCGCGGCGCGGCGCCGCTCCTGCAGGTGCAATGCCAGATTTCACCGGCGGTGCATTCCAGGAAACCATGCAACAGGTCTATTTCATCCAGCGAAAGACGGATTGAAACAAATCATAAGGCCTTAATTAGTGTCCATCCAGAAACGCACGTAGTTTAAATTGTCGTCACCCCGGCGGAGGCCGGAGTCCAGGGGATTCAACAAGTTACTGGATTCCATCCTCAGGTCCGTAAACGGTGCGTCCCTGCACCACTCCTCCGGCATTCGCCGGAATGACGATTTCTGTAGTTTCTGGATAGGCACTAATTAATGCAACCATTGGGCTAAGCCGACGATAATAAGACTTTGCTTATATTATGACAAGCGCTGAAGACTCATTCGAATTGAGGAACGCCGGTAACTCCGGCGGGAACTCCAGGACACCCGTCGCTAACAAGTGCACTCCCCACAAATCGATACGCTCATGGCCTGACGAACCCTGCTCGCGTTCAATCCCTCTCCAAGCAGGGTGTGGAGTTTGGTGAACGCGGCCTCCAATGTCAGGTCGGCGCCGGGGATAACGCCGATCGGATTGAGGCTGGCGCCGGTGGCGTAGACACCTTGATCGATTTTTCCCTGGATGCATTGGGAGATGTTGAGAATGACTTTACCCTGCTCTACCGCGCGGCCCAGCACCCGAAGTAGCGACGGGTTATTATCGGGTACATTGCCCACGCCATAGGTCTGCAGGATCAAGCCACGCACGTTGTCCGGCTCCAGGTGGCTTTCGATAACCCGGGCGGATATGCCCGGGTATATCTGCGCCACGCTCACCGCATCGGCAGCGAATGCCGGCAGGAGAAATTCACGTCTGCCAGGTTTCAGCAGCAAGTGACGTTTCAGATCGATATGAATACCGACTTGTCCCAGCCAGGGGTGATTGGGGGAATCGAAGGCGTCAAAGCCGGCGCTTTTGAGCTTCGTGCTGCGATTGCCGCGCAGTAGTCGGCCGTCGAAGTAGATGCACACTTCTGAGATCTCCGCGCGACCGGCCAGCATCAGCGCGGTCACCAGATTGTCGAGGGCATCATTACGTGTTTCAGTCAGCGGGATCTGCGAGCCGGTCACGATGACCGGCTTATCGATGCCGCGCAACATAAACGACAAAGCCGAGGCGGTATAGGCCATGGTGTCGGTGCCATGCAGGATGACGAAACCATCGTAGGCGTCCCACTGCTCGACGATCCTGCCACCGATGCGGCCCCAGTCCGAGGGAACCAGGTTGGCGCTGTCGATGAGCGCATCGAGTTCGATCAGCTCATACTCGGGTAACTGGTGGCTGGCGCGGGTCTGCAAATGCGCCTTCATCAGGCGCCCGAATCCCCGGATCGGTACATAGCCCCGATCCGAGGGTTGCATGCCGATGGTGCCGCCGGTGTAAAGCACCAGAACGCGCGGTTTCATGCCAGGCCGATGGGCGAATGTTGGGGTTGGGGTGCCAGCATGGATTGCGGGCTCAGCAATAGCTCCAGTTTCGCTTCATCGAGCAAACCTTCCGCCAGCACCAGCTCGCGCACGGTGGCGCCGGTATGCAACGCCTGGGCGGCGATGCGCGACGAATTGGCGTAGCCGATATGGGGCACCAGTGCGGTAATGCAGCCGATGCTGTTGTTCAGGTGTTGTGCGCAACGTTCGACGTCCGCCTCAATGCCGCGGATACAGCGATGTTCCAACATGGTACAGGCGGCCCCCAGCATCTTCATGGAGTTGAGCAGGTTGTAGATGATCAGGGGCTCCATCGCATTGAGCTGCAACTGGCCGGCTTCGGCGGCCAGGGTCACCGCCAGGTCATTGGCGATTACCTGATAGGCGCTTTGATTGACCGCCTCCGGAATCACCGGGTTGACCTTGCCCGGCATGATGGAGGAACCGGGTTGCATGGCTGGCAGACGGATCTCTCCAAAACCGGTACGGGGACCGCTGGAGAGCAGGCGCAGGTCGTTGGCGATCTTTCCCAGCTTGATCGCAAAGCGTCTCAGGATGCCGGAGAACAGCACGAACGCCCCCATATCGGAAGTCGCCTCCACCAGATTGGAGGCCGGTGTCAGGGGTTTGCCGGAAATCTCGGACAGATGACCTATCGCCAGCGCCGAGTAGTGCGGATGGGTGTTGATGCCGGTGCCGATGGCCGTGCCCCCCAGGTTGACCTCGGAGAGCAAGGTGCACGCTTCCCGCAGACGGTCCACATCCTCATTCAGGGTGACGGCAAACGCCTCGAACTCCTGGCCCAGGGTCATCGGCACGGCGTCCTGCAGTTGGGTACGTCCCATCTTCACCACGTCGGCGAACTCCGTCCCCCTTGCGATGACCCAGTTTTTCCAGTGCCAGATTGGCGATCACTTCGTTGGCGTTCATGTTGGTGGAGGTGCCGGCGCCGCCCTGGATCAAGTCCACCACAAACTGATCGTGCAGATGGCCCGCGCAGATCTGTTCGCAGGCGGCCACGATGGCATCCGCCTTGGCGGCACGCAGCAGTCCCAGCTCGGTATTGGCCTTGGCGGCGGCGGCCTTCACCATCGCCAGTGCATTCACCAGTTGCGGGAAGTGGCTGATCGGCACGCCGGTAATGGAAAAGTTGTCCAGCGCGCGCTGGGTCTGAATGCCGTACCAGGCATCGGCGGGGATCTCCATGTCGCCCAGAAGATCATGTTCCATTCGCATTTTCATTGGTGTTGGGTTCCGATATTGAGAGTAGATAGGGTTGCTTTCAGATCCGAATAGTACTTACTTAAGGCGAATTGCAGGATTTTCGTCATTCCATCCTTAGGTCCGTAACCGGTGCACCCATGCACCACTTCTCCGGCGCAGGCCGGGATCCAGACTGCTTAATGGTGGCGGTATTCCTGGATTCCGGCCTGCGCCGGAATGACGGTGATTCTTGACTTAAGTAAGTACCATTCGTTTCAGATCCCGTACTCCCGGAGGGTGATAGCCCTCCGGGAGTACGGGGATGACTCAGTTTTCCGCTGTGGCCAGGGAGACCTCCGTGGGCTCGTAGGTGGTATTGATTTGATCCTCCGGCTCCAACTGCCAGGCCGCGGGGTCAAGGTCGAGATCACGGAATGCGGCGGCGTCGAACAGCGGCTGTTCAATGCCCAACTGACGTTGCCGGTCGTAATCCTTCATCACCCGCAGGCCGGTCTTGAACAGCAGCGCCAGGGCCGCCAGATTGGCCAGGGCCAACAGCCCCATGGTGACATCGGCAAAGGCGAAGACGGTGCCCAAATCCATGATGGCGCCCAAGGAGCAGAGACAGATGATGGCGACCCGGAACGAGTTGAACAGCGTCTGGTTCTCCTCCTTGAAGAAGTTGAGGCTGTTTTCACCCAGGTAGTAGTTGTAGAGGATGGTGCTGAAGCCGAATAGCAGCAGCGCAATACTCACGTACATCCGTCCCCATTCGCCAACGTGGTCGACCAGGGCCATCTGGGTAAGCGCGACGCCGCCCACATCGCCGATAGTGGCGGGGTCGTAGATACCGCTCAGCAAGATGATGAAGGCGGTACAGGAGCAGAGGATCAGGGTATCGATAAACACCGAGAAGGATTGCACGATACCCTGATTGGCCGGGTGCGGGACATAGGCCACGGCCGCCACATTGGGGGCGCTGCCGAGTCCCGCTTCGTTGGAAAACAGGCCGCGTTTGACGCCCATCAGAATGGCGGCGCCGATACCGCCACCGATAGCCGGTTCCAGGCCGAATGCGCTTTTGACGATCAACATGAATACATCCGGCAATTTGTCGATATTGAGCCCGAGCACCACCAGCGCGATGGCCAGGTAGCCCAGCGCCATGACCGGCACCAGCACTTCGGCGACCTTGGCGATACGCTTGACACCGCCGAAGATAATCAGGCCCACGACCAGTGCCAGGGCAGTCCCGGTGTAATAGACGGAGATGCCGAAGGCGTCTTCAAACGAGGTGGCGATGGAGTAGGACTGCAATGCGGTAAAACCAAAACCGAAGGTGACCAGCAGCAGGATGGAGTAGAGCGTTGCCAACCACTTCCAGTTGCTGCCAAGCCCGCAGGCGATGTAATAGGCGGGTCCGCCGCGGTAGGTGCCGTCCGGTTCGGCCCGTTTGTAAAGCTGGGCGAGCGTGCACTCGAGGTAGCTGGTGGCCATGCCCATCAGGCCCACTACCCACATCCAGAAGATGGCGCCGGGTCCGCCCAGCGTGATGGCGATGGCCACACCGGCGATGTTGCCGCCGCCGACGCGACCGGCTACGGAAAGCAGCAGGGCCTGAAACGAGCTGAGGTGACCGTGCTGGTCCCGCTTGAAGGCGTGTTTGCTCCCCAGTATGCGGAACATGCTGCCGAAATAGCGGAACTGTACGAATCGAGAGAACAGGGTGAACCAGATACCGATACCAATCAGTACTGCGATGAGTACCTTGCCCCAGAGGAGGTCATTGAGTAGATCGAGCATATGAGTCTCCAAGTGCGACCGAAATCGCTTTTTATTGACGAGGAGCGCTATTTAACCAATTGGCCGGGCGTTAAAAAATTTGACGAAGTGGCGTGTTTTGGTGCAGTTTGGTGCTGTCACAGCATCTAACTGTTAAGGGTGATCTCTGTGCTGGGTTCCCGGGTTGTACTACTGTCAATGGCCATCTATTTTGACCCACTTTTGGCCAATAAAATTGACCCGCTTACTTCCGCTAAGTGCTTGATTTTTGCTTCAGACGATAGCTTTCACCTCCCAGCATAAAAATGTGTGAGTGATGGATGATCCGGTCGATGATCGGCACCGCCACGTTGTCGTCATGGAAGAACTCGCCCCAACTGGTGAAGTCCTTGTTGGTGGTCAGGATCACGGAGCGGTACTCATACAGGCTGTTGATCAGCTGGAACAGGTTGTAGCGGGCCTGCCGGGTCATGGGCAGGTAGCCCAGCTCATCGATGATCAGAACGTCATACTTGCTCAGCTGGTTCAGGCGCTTTTTCAGCTCGCCTTTCATTTCCGCCAGTTCCAGATCTTCGACCAGATCAAGCGCGGTGCGGAACAGCACCTTATACCCCGCCTGGACCGCCTTGTGGCCAAGGCCAATGGCCAGATGGGTTTTGCCCACCCCCGGCGGCCCGATGAACACCAGGTTGTCCCGGTTGTCGATGAAGCCAAAGTCCAGCAGGGCATGGACCTGGCGTTTGCTGATGGTGGTCTGATGCCGGTAATCGAAGGCCTCCAGGTGCTTCTCTGACGGGAACTGGGCCTGACGCAGATGGCGGGTGACACGGCTGTGAGTGCGTTCCTTGAGCTCATGTTCCGCCAGCAGCTGAGCGAAGTTCAGATACGACAGCTCATTGGCTTCCGCCTGGGCCAACAGGCTGGCCAAGTGGTTGGCCGTGGCGGTCAGCCGCAGGCTTCGGTATTGCGCTACAGCGCGTTCAAGCAGGCTCATGGTTCACCCCCTGGCCACCCGACTGGCCAACCCGTGCATAGGCACTCAGGTCAACCGGGCTGTCCGTATGCGGGGCATAAATCCGGTCCTGAATGGCGCGCCCCCGCACCCGGGCTTGTTGCCACGCCACCAGATGCCGCTTGAGACCCGTGGCCGTGAGCTCACTGCGTTCCACCAACTCACTGAGTAGCACCGTATCCACCGGCACGTGTTCCCGCAGCAAGTCACGGGCGGCGACCAGTTGGTCCTTGTAGATCCGTAGTGAGGTGCGTTTGAGCAATTGGCAGAGGGTTTCACCCAGGGAAGCGGGCAGTTGCTCCGTGATGGCCATCTCCAGATCGCTGATGCGCTGGGCATGATCGCGGTAGTGGTGGTTGTTCTTGATCATTCGCCCCTTCTCGGCACACAGGGCATGGGTGGCGATCAGCTCCCCGCTCTCCAGGTCATGGATCAGCAACTGGCCGTCCTGGGCGCAGACACCCACTTTGGACTGTTGCCAGACCATGGGTACCGAGTACTTGTTGGCCTTCCAGGAGATCAACCCGGTTTTGTCAGCCTGCCGTGTTTCCCCTGATGGGTCTGGCTGTAGCAGGCTCTGGGGCACCAGGTAGGGTTTAAGGTGGACGCGCTCATCCGCCTCGAAGTGCGCGCGTGGCTGACGACCGGTTGTGCCGTGGGTACGGGCATTGGCCACGGTCTCCAACCACTCATGCAGGTGCTGACGGACAGCCGCTTCACTCCGGAAGACCTCCCCATACAGGCAGTCCCGCTTCACGTATTTGACCCCGGATTCGACTTTGCCTTTGCTCTCCGGATCATAGCCTTCACAGGCGTGAATGCGGTAACCGACCGTGGTGGCATACTGGTGAAAGCGCTGGTTCAGCGTCAACTCGCGGTACTGCTCGTTAATCACCACCATCTTGGTCTGATCGTAAACACACTCCTCCGGCACGCCGCCAAAATAACGGAACGCCTCATCGTGCAGCTGAATGAAGCGTTCGGTATCCAGCGGACGGAAGGACAGGCCGACATACATCAGGCGAGTGCAGGACAGCACGAACACCACGAAGTGCAGCACGCGCTCCAGCCCCGCGACCATCACGCCCCTCAGCTCACCGGGATCGACCTGGCACTGCACGCCGGGCACCAGCTCCATGACCGGCTCGTAATAGCGCCATTGCCCGGCGGCCACCTGCTGCTTGAGTGCTTGCACATAGCGCCGAATACTGCGATCCGAGACCGGAATCTGACCCACCCTGTCCCGCAACCGTCGCGCCAGTTTGACGGCACTCAGCTGCGGAAAGGCCTTGAGCTGATGGATGAGATAATCCCGATGTTCGTCCAGTCGCTTGGTCCTGGATGGATCGGCCTTGGCCGCACTGATGGCCGTTTCGTCCATCTTCAAATACTTGCGCACCGTGTTCCGGGAGATCCCCAGTTGACGGCTAATGGCACGAACCGACTGCCCTTGACCGTTATCGTGTAACCCTTTGATTTTATGAATCACAACCCACTCCTTCAATGATCTGTCCCCGGCCTCTGGATAAGACCGGGAACACTACATGGCTGGGTGGCCAAAGCCACCCAGGGTGGGTCAAAATAAATGGCCAGTAGTGGGTCAGTTTAAATGGCCATTAACAACTACCATGGGGCTCGATTGATTGAGCGTCAGGAGGCGTCAGCGATCCATGAATGAGGATTTTGCCCGTAATCTGCGATTGCTTTGCAGCTATTACAAATCGATCGCGGAGGTGTGTCGCCGACTCAACATCAACCGCCCCCAATTCAACCGTTACCTCACCGGTCGCTACAAGCCCTCGGCCCACACCATGCTGCGGTTTTGCGACTTTTTTGGTGTTGAAGAACATGAGATTCTATTGCCGCACAATCAATTTCAGCGGCTGATCCAGGTGCGGCCACGCAAATCGAGCTTCGTGGAAGCCGAGCTGCCGGAGTTTCCCCATCTGAGGCGGTTGCAACAGATCGGCACCGCCGGCATGGACAGATATCTGGGGTACTATTTCGAGTATTACCTCTCCATGGCTTGTCCGGGAAGGATCTTGCGAACCCTGATCTATTTGGTGCGCCAGGGCGATAGTATCTATTACCAGCGCACCGAGCGCCTTCGGGAGCATCCGAAAGAGAAACCCTGCCATGGTATCTATCTCGGCATCGCCTATTTCCTGACCGACCGGATCTTTATGATCGATTACGAATCTCTGACCGGCCATGAAATCACCGAAACAATACTCTACCCCTCCTTCAGGAATCGGGTTTCGCGCCTCAATGGATTGAAGCTGGGGGTTTCCGGGAGTGGTGAACGTATGCCCAGCTGCATGCGGGTCACCTACGAATACCTGGGCAGTTCGGTCGATACCCACCGCGCCCTGTCGCTGTGCGGCCTCTACGAACTGGACTCGGATGAGATCGATTTATCCTTCAAGCATGCAGTCATCAATCGAATCGACGAAGGCGAGTGGCACTTCCGGGCGCGACACTGATAGGACAGTGCGTAACTATCCTGTAGCAATACATGGATTTCTGCCAGGGCTCGCTTTCTACCCTATTTACTGCCCCAAACCGAAGTGTGTCTGCACATCGGCAGTCTGGTGAACAATGCAGAGAATTTCTATGCCGGTGTGATCAATTTCGTAGAACACGACGTGCCTGCCTTGGGGAAAACTTCGAGAGCCCGGCATCAAATCATCCCGTGATTTCCCTATTTTAGGATTACGGGCCAGGTCGTCGAAGCAAGAAAAAAGCTCGGCTAAATAACGCTCCGCCTGCTCGATCCCCCACTCCTCAAGTGTGTAATCCCAGATTGTTTCGAGGTCATTCCGGGCGAGAGCGCGTAAACGATAGGAAACCATTACTTGGCTGACTTCTCACGCATTTCAACAAGGAATTGCTGAGGATCAAAGCCCTCTATGAGCGGACTGTCTTTGCTGGCCTGGAGTTTTGCTCTCAAGGCCTCAAGTTTCGCTTCATCTTCTTCGAGCCGGCGCAGCCCGGCACGCACCGCCTCGCTGACTGAACTGAAGCGACCTTCCTCAATCTTGTCGGACACGAATTTATCGAAATGGTCACCCAGCGTGACCGAGGTGTTTCTAGGCATAGTGCCTCCTGAAGGCTATCTGTATTAAATATTAATACAATTGCCGAATATTGCAACCATCCGGTCTTTCCAAGCAAGAGAATCAGCCCACCGGCCAGATCAGTGACTCCGGACGATGAGAAACTTAGGACGAATATCTGGGGTCAGATCAAACTTAATATCTGAATATCTGGAATATCTGGGGTCAGATGAAACTTTATCCATCTGTGTCGACAGGACAGGTTGCCCATCTTAGCCGCTCTCACACGCCTCCCATACAACTTTTCTATCTCACTCTTGAATCGTTCCCCACCTAGAGCCAGTCCCTTATTAACAATAAAGTTTCATCGGAGAGTAAGCCGGTTCCTTGCCAACGGTTAGGCCGAAGTTTGTATTCTCTGTTTGCCGCCTGGTTTCCCGGCGGTGCCACAATATCTCAGCCATGCATCGGTTCGTCCCCGGCTCCTCGCAGAACCGGACTTGGAGTGTTACACCATCCGGCTCCCAGCTTGAGTCTTCCACTTCGGCACAGGATAAAGGTCATGAACTCCTTCCTTATCCCGTCCACTCCGGGCGCCTTTCTTCCGTCCTGGCGCTCGAAGCTGGCGTGCAGTCCTTCCGGATCGAACAGCAGATCCATCGGGCGATGAACCGCAGGTGCGGTTCGCTACGCGCCTTCTGTGTGAAACGTTCGAGTCGTGTGCTCACGGGTTGCTCCTCTCTGTGTAGGTCCGTGTATCCCTCTCCCGTTATCTCAAG
>NZ_JAQGEI010000053.1 GCF_029017505.1 Sedimenticola hydrogenitrophicus | reverse complement strand
GATCTTACGGATGCAATGTTGGAGCAAGCCGAATTGAGAGTTAGGAAGAGTGGATGGCGAAATGTTTTCCTCGTTCAGAGCGACGCAGCCATGTACTCTTTCCCAAGTAATGTTAATGGCATCTTTTCTTCTTTCGCTCTAACGCTCGTCCCAGAGTATCAAGCCGTCATTGAACGAGCGTGGCACGCCCTCGCTGATGACGGCAGGTTCGTACTCTTGGATTTCAAGAAGCCTGAACAGTGGCCGCTTTGGGTAGCGAAGCTTGGGGTCGCTATCACCAAACCATTTGGCGTTACATTGGACCTTGCTGAACGAAAACCATGGGAAGTAATGAAGACCTATTTCCGAAATGTAACCGTCACCGAATTGTATGGTGGCTTTGTCTATATAGCGGTCGGAGAAAAATAGAAGGCGGAAAAACCGGGGCATGATTTAATTGTTGTGCGGCGACTACGTCGTGCTGGTGCGCGACTTTCATGCCGACCCGGCGCTCAGCACCCCATCCAACACGCTGTTGACGGTGTGACAACCGGGCTCAGCGGGCGAAATCCGGGATGCGAAAACGGCGCCGGTAGGCGCCCGGAGTGACGCCCGTCAGCCGCTTGAAGAGGCGGCGAAAGAACGCGGGCTCTTCATAACCCACCTGCCAGCTGATCTCATCGACCGACGCCTCCGTGCGTTCGAGCCGGCGCTTGGCATCTTCAATGCGCAGCCGCTGCACGTAGTGGATGGGTGCCAGCCCGGTCGCCTGGGTGAAACGGCGTTTGAATGTGCTGTCGGAGAGACCGGAGCGCTTGATCATCTTTTCCACGGGGCTCGCTACGGAGAAGTGCGTCGCCAGCCACTGCTGGGCGGACAGGATGGTGCTATCGCCGTGATCGTTGCGGCCCTCGAAGACGATGTAGGGGGCAAGCCCGTCCTGATGCCACTGCAGCGCGAAGAGCCGTGCCACCTCCTGTGCCGCGGTCGATCCCGCATAGCGGGCGATGAGGTAGAGCACCAGGTCGTGCCAGGTCATGGAGGCGCCGGAGCTGATCAGCTCCTCGCGCCGCCCGGCGATCATCAGCACACGCTCCGGATGGATGGGCACCGCCGGGTAGGTGGCGGCGAACGTCTGCGCATAGCCGTAATGGACCGTCGCGTCCTTGCCGTCGAACAGCCCTGTCTCGGCGAGCAGAAACAGCCCCGAACAGGCCGAGCAGAGCAGCGCGCCACGCGCGTGCATGGCGGTGAGCCACGCGACCAGCCGCGGGTAGCGTCCGCGCTCCCATGCGTTCGTCCGCAGCAGCACCGACGGCACGATGATCACATCGGTCGCGGCGATCTCGTCGATGCCGCGTTGGACGCTGATCGGCACGCCGCTCGCCAGGTCGAGCGGCCCCGGGCGCTCGCCGACGATCTCGATGTCAAAAGGCGCCGCGGGCGCATGCTCCGCTGCCGTAGCGCCCATGATCTTGAATGCGTTCATCACGTCGTAGATGCCGCTCAAGGTGGAGATCACCGCATCCGGGATGGCGACGATACTGATGCGCACCGGGTCCGCGCCGTGAACGGGGGTTTGGATTCTCATCGCGTTTGAGCTTAGCAACGAAGACCATCAAGCGCCACAAAAACGGCCCCCGCTCCGCAAAACCGGCCCGCACCGACATAAACGAACCGGTTCTGACTCATCACGCTCTGCCCTCCCGGGGCGGCACCGGCGATCATTCTTCCAGCGCCGGGATAGTCCCGTCCGCACCACCTGCAGGAGAACACCTCGATGGATGCCCTGACAATCGATCAGCACAAACTGGAAACATTTCTCAATCGCGCCGTCGGCGACCTCTCTGCCGGTTACGGCGGTGTGATGGTCAGCCTCGGTCACAAGCTGGGTCTCTACAAGGCGATGGCCGGCGCCGGGCCAGTCAGCTCGCAGGAGCTGGCCAGCCGTGCGCGCTGTGCCGAGCGCTATGTGCGCGAGTGGTTGAACTCCCAGGTCGCCGGCGGTTATGTCGACTTCCACGCGATCAGTGACACCTACGAGCTCTCCCCTGAGCACGCGGTGGTGCTGGCCGACGAGCACAGCCCGTACTTTATCCCCCATGCCTGGAACGTGCCGGCGTCCATGTGGCTCGACGAAGCCAAGGCTGTGGAAGCCTTCCGCACCGGCAGCGGCGTTGCCTGGGGCGATCATGACGGACGGCTTTACTGCGGTGTCGCAGCCTTCTACCGCAACGCCTACCGCGGCAGTCTGGTTGCCGAGTGGTTGCCGGCGCTCGATGGCGTGATCGGAAAACTCGAGGCCGGCTGCACCGTGGCCGACATCGGCTGCGGCTACGGCCACTCCACGGTGCTGATGGCCGAGGCGTTTCCCGGTTCGCATTTCTACGGCTTCGACGTGCACGAGCAGTCCATCGCCGAGGCACGCCGCAATGCGCAAGAGGCCGGCGTCGGCGACCGCGTTAGCTTCGCGACGCAGACCGCAGCCGGTTATCCCGGCGGCGGCTACGACCTGATCTGCTTCTTCGACTGTCTGCACGACATGGGCGATCCGCTGGCCGCGGCACGCCACGCCGCCGAAGCACTGGCGCCCGATGGCACCGTCATGCTGGTGGAGCCCTTCGCTAACGACCGGGTGGAAGAGAACATTTCGCCGGTCGCACGGCTCTACTATGCCGCATCGACGACGCTCTGCTGCGCGCACTCGATTTCGGAGGGCGGGCACCTGGTACTCGGCGCGCAGGCGGGCGAAACGCGGATTGCCGACGTGTTCCGCAAGGCGGGATTCAGCCACTTTCGACGCGCAGCCGAGACGCCGTTCAACCTGATCCTCGAAGCGCGGCTGTAACCCAGCGGCGCCGTGTCCCGCGGCAGTACGCGGGACACGGTACCTCGCCCCGGACTGCTCTGGCAGAAATGAACTGGTTTCGACAGATCATGCACTGTCGCCGTCCGCTGCACCGGCACGACACACCACCCACGGGAACAGACCATGACCCTGTACACGAAAGAGACGCTTGCCCTGTGCCGACTGGCCGGCCCGCTGGTGCTGGCCTCCCTGGTCTTCATGGCGATGTCGGTTACCGACGTCGTGATGATGAGCTGGCTGGGTCGCACCGCCCTGGCGGCCGGCGCCGCGACCAGCGATCTGCAGTCCATCGCCTTCTACCTGATGGCGGGGATCGTCGCCGCCGTCGCACCCCTCGTCTCCCATGCGCGCGGTGCGGGCGACTCGCGGGCGATCGAACGCGTTACCCGCCAAGGGTTCTGGGCTGCGGCTCTCGTCGGCCTGCCCGGGGCGGCGCTGGTGTGGAGCGCCGCGCTCGTCCTGCAGCAGATCGGTGTTGACGCGGCAATTGCCGCGCTCGCAGCGCCCTATGCCCACACGCTGGCCTTTGCCTTCGTCCCCATGCTGGGCGTCATGGTCTGCCACCACTACCTCTCGGCGCATCAGCGCACGCGGCTGCTGCTGGCCGCCGCGACGCTTGCGCTACCGCTCAATGCGCTGGCCAACTACGCGTTGATGTTCGGCTACCTGGGCATGCCGGCGCTGGGGTTGGCCGGGGCCGGTGTGGCCTCGGCGATCGCCGCGGCGGTGATGTTCGCCTTCATGCTGGGCTGCCTGATCCGCGACCAGCGGGCGCGCGGCTACCGGCTCTTCGACCGTTTCCTGACACCCGACTGGCCTGGCTTTCGGGAGATCCTGTGCATCGGCCTGCCCATCGGCATCCTGAGCCTCGGCGAGGTGGGCGCGGCGCTGCTCTCGACCGTGGTCATGGGCGTCTTCGGCGCCGATGCGCTGGCCGCCCATGCGGTGGCGTTGCGCTGCGCGGGCGTCATCTACGCGCTGCCGCTCGGCCTCGCGCATGCCGCCACGATTCGTATCGGCTACTTCGCTGGTAGCGGCGACCACGACGCCGTGGCGTGCACCGCGAAGACGGCCCTGTGGCTTGCGCTCCTGGTCGGCTGCGCCTACCTGGCCATCATCAATGCTGCGAGCGGTGCCATCGCGCAAGCCTTGCTGGGTACCGGCGACCCGGCGACCCCGGTGGTCTACCAGGCCGCTCTCTTTCTCGGCGTGCTGGCCGCCTATCAACCGCTGCTGTGCGCGGGCACCGTGCTGAGCGGCGTACTCCGTGGCGTCAAAGAGACGCGAACACCGATGATGATCTCGCTCGTCAGCATCTGGGGGATCGGCGGCGCGACGGCTGTCGCCCTGATTGTGCTCTTCGATACGGGCGCCCTGGCGCTCTGGCTGGGCTTGGCCGCCGGAGCCGCAACCTTTGGCCTGGGCATGCTGGGTTACTTCACCAGGCTTTGGCGCAAACAGGGCACGCTGCGCATGGCGATGGCGGCAGAGACGTAGCAGCGCGACCTTAAGGCTTGACGGCCCGCCTCCAGCGGGGCCGTCTCCCGCTCACAAAGGGATGCGAGAAGTAATGATGGAGATCACTGCTGTCCCATAAACTCCCTCTCCCTCCGGGAGAGGGTTGGGGTGAGGGGATTGGATAAGGTAACTCGTTGATTATTTGAACCCCCTCATCCTGTCCTTCTCCCTGGGGGAGAAGGGACGCACTAATTGCCTTTGCATGTCTTCGTGTTTCGTTGTTGGTTTCAATATCATTCATAAACAATGGGTTGTAATGGCACAATGCAAGATTTTATGGGACAGCAGTGGATGGAGATTCTGAGAGCTGCACTCATCGGCGTGATCGCCACCACCCTGGCCGACCTCTGGCAACAGCTGCTGAAGCGCGGTGCCGGGCTGCCGATCGCCAACTGGCGGCTGATCGGGCGCTGGGTCGCCGGTATGCCCCGCGGCAGGTTCGTCCACCGCTCGATCGCCGCTGCGGCCCCCGTGGCGGGCGAGGCCGCCATCGGCTGGACCTTTCACTACCTGGTTGGCATTGCCTACGCGGGCCTCTATCTGGCGATCGTCCGGCTGTGGCCCGGGGTGGGTCCGGGCCTCTTTGGCGCGCTCGCCTTCGGCCTCGCCACCCTGGTCGCGCCCTGGCTGGTCATGCAGCCCGCCCTCGGCTTCGGCGTCATGGCCCGGCGCCTGCCCAATCGGTGGGCCATGACGGTGGTGACCGTCAACACCCACCTGGTGTTCGGCTTAGGGCTCTACGCCGGCGTGCTGGCGGCCGGTCTGCTGGCGGGCGCGCCCCGGCCTTCGTTGGCCGGAGCCGATCCGGCCGCGTCCATCGCGGCGGTCACCGACGCCGATTACTACGACAACGGCGCCCCGCCGCCCGCCATGCCGCTAAGGTCTTGCAGTGCGTCCAGCCCCTCGCCGATCATTCGGATAGAGGGCAGTAGTCACTTTTTATTCGTCTTATTGCCTGCTGCCAGCCCTGCAACAGGGCATCCCGGTCGGCGGCCGGCAGGTTGGGGCTGAATTCGGCCTCCTGTTGCCAGTTCTGCTGCAGGTCATCGAACGAGTCATAGATGCCGCTGTGCAAACCGGCCAGATAGGCGGCGCCCAGCGCGGTGGTCTCGGTCTGCCGCGGGCGCTGCACCGAAATATTCAGCACGTCCGCCAGGAACTGGCACAGCCAGTTGTTCTTCACCATGCCGCCATCGATCCGAAGCTGGGTAGGCTGGACGCCATCCTCCGCCATGGCCTGAAACAGATCGTAGGTCTGGTAGCAGACCGACTCCAGGGTCGCCCGGACTATCTCCTGAATCCCGGTCCCCCTGCTGAGGCCAAACAGCCCGCCGCGGGCCTCGGCATCCCAGTGCGGGGCGCCGAGCCCGGTAAAGGCGGGGACCAGGTAGACCCCCTTGTTGTGTCCGGCAGCCTGTGCCAGGGACTCCGTTTCTTCTGCCGAGCCGATCAACCCCAGTCCATCCCGCAACCACTGGACGGCGGCACCGGCTACGAATATCGAGCCCTCCAGGGCGTAGGTTGTCTCTCCGCCGAGGCGATAACCGATGGTGGTAAGCAACCGGTTTTTCGACTGCGCGGCCTGGTCGCCGGTGTTCATCACGACAAAACAGCCGGTACCATAGGTGCTCTTGATCATCCCCGGTTGAAAACAGGCCTGGCCGAACGCCGCGGCCTGCTGGTCACCGGCGATGCCGCCGATAGTCAACACCTCCCCCAGCAGGTCGGGGTCGGTCTGGCCGAAGTCACAGGCGCTGTCTCTCACCTCGGGCAGCAACGCCGCCGGGATATTCAGCAGGGCCAACATCCACTCGTCCCAGCGGTTTTGATGGATGTTGAAAAGCAGGGTGCGGGACGCATTGGTGGCGTCGGTGGCGTGAACCCGTCCACCCGTCAGTCGCCAAAGCAGAAAACTGTCGATAGTGCCGAAGGCCAGATCCCCCCGCTCGGCCCGGTCGCGGGCCCCGGGCACATGGTCCAGGATCCAGGCCAGCTTGCTGCCGGAAAAATAGGGGTCCAGAAGCAATCCGGTCTTCTCCGTGACCGTTGGTTCATGGCCCTGCTGTCTGAGTGCCTGGCACTGCTCAGAGGTTCTTCTGTCCTGCCAGACAATGGCGTTATAGATCGCCGCGCCGCTCCGACGATCCCAGACCACGGTGGTCTCCCGCTGATTGGTGATACCGAGCGAGGCAATCGTTCTGCCCATCGCCCGGCTGGCCGCGACCGCATCCCGGGCCACCGACAGGGTGGTCGACCAGATCTCTTCCGGATCATGTTCAACCCAGCCGGACTGGGGATAGTGCTGTGCGAACTCCTGCTGGGTGGAGAAGCATGACTGACCATCCCGCTCAAACAGCATGGCACGTGAACTGGTGGTTCCCTGGTCAATGCTGAGAATCAGTGGATTGTCTGACATTTCACGCTCCATGGCTCAATTTATCTTTAGATTGTGGCTCAGTTGTGCCGGCAACCCAACCGGCTGATGTTCGTTAATCTGAAAAAACGAACAAATAATAGCCGCAATCGGTTCGTTTTTGGCCCAATGGGTACCCGAGAGTGGATATTCGTAGCGAGTGAGCCACTCCGCTAACCGACGATTGTACGACTTCAAACCAAGAAAATCGGTTAAATATGTATGGCACTTACTTAAGGCGAATTGCAGGATTTTCGTCATTCCGGCGCAGGCCGGACAAAAGCGCGAAGCGCGTTGAACGACTGAAAGTCGGCCCGAAGGGTGAGCGAAGCGAATAATCCAGGAATACCGCCACCACTAAGCGGTCTGGATGCCATCCTTAGGTCCGTAAACGGTGCATCCCTGCACCACTCCTCCGGCCTGCGCCGGGATGACGGTGGTTCTTGGCTTAAGTAAGTGCCATTCCGGTCAAATATCGCCTTTTTTTCCTTGCAGCCAGTAAAGCCACGGGGATGCTTGGCCATTGTCTGCACATATATGTGAATAAAAAGTGATTTTTTTGTGGTTGCAATGTTCGAAATAAGTCATATTATTGCTCATACGAACACATATTATAGCCTAAACGAAATTTATATGTGCGAGTGTCAACCGTTCAATGCGACATAATAATCAACCGGAGGAGAGTTAAATGAGAACCAATATTGCTGTCGTGCTCGCGACAACTGCACTCTGTTTCTCACCGGGGGTATTTGCCGACAAGGCAGATGCTGAGAAATGGATCAATAGCGAGTTCCAGCCATCAACGCTGAACAAGGATAAACAGCTCGAGGAGATGGAGTGGTTCATCAAGGCCGCCGAACCGTTCAAGGGGATGGAGATCAACGTCCTCTCCGAGACCATCCCCACCCATGAATACGAGTCCAAGGTGTTGACCAAGGCCTTCGAGGAGATCACCGGCATCAAGGTCAATCATCAGCTGCTGGGGGAGGGTGAGGTCGTTCAGGCGGTGCAGACCCAGATGCAGACCAAACGGAATCTGTACGACGCCTATATCAACGATTCGGACCTGATCGGTACCCACTCCCGGCTGCAACTGGCCATCAACCTGACCGACTGGATGGCCGGCGAGGGCAAGGCCGTCACCAATCCGATGCTGGATCTCGACGACTTCATGGGGATCTCCTTCACCACCGGCCCGGATGGCAAACTCTACCAGCTCCCGGATCAGCAGTTCGCCAACCTGTACTGGTTCCGCTACGACTGGTTCCAGCGTCCGGAGCTGAAAGCGCAGTTCAAGGAGCGCTACGGCTACGAGCTGGGCGTGCCCGTCAACTGGTCGGCCTATGAGGATATCGCCGAGTTCTTCTCCGTGCATGTAAAGGAGATCGACGGCCAGCGAATCTATGGCCACATGGATTACGGCAAACGGGCCCCCGATCTGGGCTGGCGCATGACCGATGCCTGGTTGTCGATGGCCGGGGCCGGCAGCCAGGGGTTGCCGAACGGTCGTCCGGTCGATGAGTGGGGCATCCGGATGGAAGAGAACTCCTGCAACCCGGTCGGCGCATCGGTCGCCCGCGGCGGGGCCACCAACGGTCCGGCAGCGGTCTACGCGATCCGCAAATGGGATGAGTGGTTACGTAAATATGCACCGCCTGGCGCTGCCAACTATGACTTCTACCAGTCACTACCGGCGCTCTCCCAGGGCAATGTCGCACAGCAGATCTTCTGGTATACCGCCTTCACCTCATCCATGGTCGCGCCCAAGAGCGATGGCAACAATACCGTGGATGACGCAGGCATGCCGCTGTGGCGCATGGCGCCATCTCCCCACGGGCCTTACTGGGAAGAGGGACAGAAACTCGGTTATCAGGATGCCGGCTCCTGGACCCTGTTCAAATCCACCCCGGTCGATCGGCGCAAGGCGGCCTGGCTGTATGCCCAGTTCGTGGTCTCCAAGACGGTTTCCCTGAAGAAGACCCATGTCGGCCTGACCCCGATCCGCGACAGCGATATCCGCCATGCCTCCTTCACCGAACGGGCGCCCAAGCTGGGTGGACTGGTCGAGTTCTATCGCTCGCCGGACCGGGTCCGCTGGACCCCCACGGGCGTCAATGTGCCGGACTATCCGAAACTGGCACAGATCTGGTGGCAGCAGATTGGTGACGTCAACTCGGGAGCCTTCACGCCGCAAGAGGCCATGGATCGTCTGGCGCAGGAGATGGATACCACCATGGGCAGGATGCAGCGTGCCGATGAGCAGGCCAATATCTACGGCGGCTGCGGTCCCCGGTTGAACGAAATGCAGGACCCTGCGGTCTGGCTCAACAAACCGGGATCCCCGAAGGCCAAGCTCGATAATGAGAAACCGAAAGGCGAAACCATCGATTACGATGAGCTGGTGAAGCGCTGGCAGTCAGCAAGCTGACGGCTGCCTAACCAAGAGGTGCCGCGGGTCTGCTCATGGACCGGTCGACCCGCGGCGGGTTTCACCTCTCCCGTTACGATCTAAAACAAAATAACTCAAGTTTCGGGGTTAAAATTCGGCAATAAATATCTCTTAACCTATTGATTGCAAAAATAAGTATTTCTCACGCAGGGTAAAATGAAGGTGTTCAAACTCAAGCTTCGGAATTCGCGGTACCTGTAGGGTGGATAAGCATCGGCGCATCCACCGCCATCTGATCATGGTGGATGCGCAAGCTTATCCACCCTACAAATTCAGCGATTCGGGCTTTGTGAAATGAACTCCGAAACTTGAGAGAATAAGTAAATACCGTGATCACGATTTCCAAAGATTCCAATCTGAATGCGCGTCAACGAAATATCCTCGACCATGCAAGAAGCGACGGTGAAGTTGAAGTGGATTCACTGGCGCTACGCTATAACGTCACGCCTCAGACGATCAGGCGGGACCTCAATCTGCTTTGCGGCTTGCGGCTGCTGCAGCGTGTGCATGGCGGCGCCATCGCCCACGATGGTGTCTCCAACCTAGGTTACGAGGCACGCAGCCGACTGGCCAGTGAAGAGAAAAGTGCAATCGGCGAACACGCCGCCCGGCTGATACCGGATGACTGTTCGCTGTTCGTCAATATCGGGACCACCACCGAGCAGGTTGCCCGCCATCTGGTCAACCATATAGGCATGCTGGTGATCACCAACAACATCAATGTCGTCAATACCCTGCGTCACTGCGAGTCGATTCAGGTGATGACCGCGGGTGGGGTGGTTCGACGCGAGGATGGTGGCATTGTCGGTGATGCAACGGTGGATTTCATCCGCCAGTTCAAGGTCGATTACGCCGTGATCGGTGCCTCGGCGCTGGAGGAGGACGGCACCATACTCGATTACGATCCGCGTGAAGTCAAAGTGGCTCAGGAGATCATCGCCAATGCACGTTCGGTGATTCTGGTGGCCGATGCCATGAAGTTCGAGCGCAATGCGCCGGTGCGTATCGGGAACATTTCCCAGATCGACTATCTGGTCACCGATTCACGCCCACCACACGGCTTTCACGAACTCTGCAAGGCGCACGATGTGGCCCTTGTCATCACCTCCGAGGCTTGACCATATGAAGCACCAGTCAGTGCCGGCACGGTGGGTCAGTGATCAGACAGGAAACCCCGATGTCTATTGAACTGAAAAGGGTGATCAAGCAGTCGGGGGCCGATACCCATATCTATGAAACCGACCTGAAGTTCGAGGCGGGCGGATTCAACATGCTGCTGGGGACCACCCTCTCCGGCAAGACCACGCTGCTTCGGCTGATGGCGGGGCTGGAGCGGCCAACCCGGGGCGAGGTCTGGTTCAATGGCCAGGATGTCACCGGCATAGCGGTTCAGAAACGCAATGTGTCGATGGTCTATCAGCAGTTCATCAATTATCCCAACATGACCGTCTATGAGAATATCGCCTCGCCGCTACGGGTGGTGCGCACCTCGGCAAGCCAGATAAAGGAGAAGGTGGGCCAGGTGGCCGAGCTGATGCGGCTGACCCCGATGCTGGATCGCATGCCCAACGAGTTATCCGGTGGACAGCAACAGCGCACGGCACTGGCCAGGGCACTGGTAAAAAGCGCCGACCTGGTACTGCTTGACGAGCCACTGGCCAACCTGGATTACAAGTTGCGCGAAGAGTTGCGCGAGGAGTTGCCCAAGCTGTTTCAGGGCACCGATACGACAGTGGTCTACGCTACCACAGAACCGATGGAGGCGCTGTTGTTGGGCGGGCACACCGCCACCCTGAGTGAGGGGCGGGTGACCCAGTACGGGCCCACGGCGGAACTCTATCACGCCCCGCGGGCGCTGATCACCGCCCAGGTCTTCTCCGATCCACCGATCAATACCAGCCGCATCAGTAAACGCGGTGGTCGATTTTATCTCTCCGAATCGGTCAGCTGGCCGGTTCCCGAGCGGATTGCCGGACTGGCCGATGGTGACTATACCCTCGGCTTCCGGCCGCACCATATCAATCTCCATCCGGTCGGCGAACGGGCTATCGAGGTTGAGGGACGGGTAATGATTACCGAGATCAGCGGTTCGGAGAGCGTGGTACACGTGCAGGTGGCGGAGTCGACCTGGGTCTCGCTGTCGCACGGTATCCATCTCTACCAGGTGGGCGATATGGCCCGGCTCTATCTGCAGACCAATCGCTGTTTCTACTTTGATTCGGATTTGCGGCGGATCGAAACATGACAAACCGCAGCCACTTTCCATTCACCACGAGATCCCACGGGGTCTCATCGCAGACGGGCGGCGCTTAAATGGCA
Organism: Sedimenticola hydrogenitrophicus; assembly: GCF_029017505.1. GTDB lineage: Bacteria > Pseudomonadota > Gammaproteobacteria > Chromatiales > Chromatiaceae > Sedimenticola > Sedimenticola hydrogenitrophicus_A. Next base: position 11,046 of record NZ_JAQGEI010000053.1, on the reverse strand, counting down.
AAAATCACCCTCGACAAGATCCGTCACAGCTATAGCGCAGAGTTGATGCGCGCGGGCGACTGGGCACTCAAGGAGATGGATGTCACCTGGTCGGATGGCGGCGCCTATGCCCTGCTCGGACCCTCCGGCTGTGGCAAGACCACGCTGTTGAACATCATCTCCGGGTTGCTGATACCCACCGAGGGTCGGGTACTGTTTGATGATGTGGATGTGACGGACCTGCCATCGGATCAGCGCCATATTGCGCAGGTTTTCCAGTTTCCGGTGGTGTATGACACGATGACGGTCTACGACAATCTGGCCTTTCCGCTGCGCAACCGCGGCATGCCGGCGGACAAGATTCGGGAGCGGGTGCATGAGATTGCACAGATGCTGGATCTGCAGGGGTCGCTCAAGCGGCGGGCCTCGGGCCTGACTGCCGATGGCAAGCAGAAGATTTCACTGGGCAGGGGACTGGTCCGCCCCGATGTCAATGTGATCATGTTTGATGAGCCGCTGACGGTGATCGATCCCCATCTGAAGTGGCTGCTGCGTTCGAAGCTCAAGGAGCTCCATCAACAGGTCGGGGCCACCATGATCTATGTCACCCATGACCAGACCGAGGCGCTGACCTTCGCCGACAAGGTGGTGGTCATGCACGAAGGGGTGGTGGTTCAGATAGGCACCCCGGTGGAATTGTTCGAGCGACCCAACCACACCTTTGTGGGCCATTTCATCGGCTCCCCCGGCATGAATCTGCTGGCCTGCGATCTTCGCGAGGGCAAGCCGACGATCGACGGCCACCCGCTGGAGGTATCCGCTCCGTTCACCCCGCCCGACACGGGGGTCCAACTGCAGATCGGAATCCGGCCGGAGTTCGTCAAATTGTCTCGCGAAGGGCTGGCCGTGGATATCGTCAAGGTCAACGACGTCGGGCGCTACCGGATTGTCGAGGCCCGTTACCAGCGGCAGGCGATCAAGCTTGTGGTCCCGGAGGATGAGGCGATCCCCGCGGATCGTGCCCACATCCTTTTCGATCCGGCACATACCCATCTCTATGCGGATCACTGGATACTGACATGAGGGTATCGCGATGAGTAATAAGACAATTAACAACAGGGCCTGGTGGCTGGTCACGCCGGTGGTGCTGCTGGTGGCCTTCAACGCCCTGATACCTCTGATGACCGTGGTCAACTACTCGGTCCAGGAGACCTTTGGCGACAACGTATTTTTCTGGGAGGGGGTCCGGTGGTTTGAAGAGGTGCTGCACTCCGAGCGCTTCCATGCCTCGCTGCTGAGGCAGCTCTCGTTTACCGGCATCATCCTGCTCATTGAGATTCCGCTGGGTGTCGCCATCGCCCTGACCATGCCCAAGAAGGGGGTATGGGTCTCGGTCTGCCTGGTGCTGATGGCCCTGCCGCTGTTGATTCCCTGGAATGTGGTCGGCGCCATGTGGAATATCTTCGCACTGCCGGAGATCGGCTTGCTGGGCAAGATGATCAACGGTCTCGGCATCGATTACAACTTTACCCGGCAACCCCTGGCGGCCTGGTTCACCACTATTTTGATGGATGTCTGGCACTGGACCTCCCTGGTAACGCTGCTCGCCTATGCCGGACTCTGCTCGATTCCCGAGGCCTACTACCAGGCGGCCAGGATTGACGGCGCCAGCCGCTGGGCGGTGTTCCGTTTCATTCAGCTGCCGAAGATGAAGCGGGTGCTGACCATCGCCATCCTGTTGCGTTTCATGGACAGCTTCATGATCTACACCGAGCCCTTTGTGCTGACCGGTGGCGGTCCGGGAAACAGCACCACCTTCCTCTCCATCGACCTGGTCAAGATAGCCCTTGGACAGTTCGACCTGGGTCCGGCGGCCGCCATGTCGTTGATCTACTTCCTGATCATTCTGGTGCTCAGCTGGATCTTTTATACCCTGATGATGCGCAACGAGGAGCAGTGATGAAACACGTTAAATGGCTCCCCCCGACACTCTATATTCTCTTTCTGCTGCTGCCGATCTACTGGCTGGTGACCATGTCGTTCAAGACCACCAATGAAATCCTGGGGGGTTTTTCATTGTGGCCCCAGGAGTTTACGCTGCGGAACTACGTTACGATCTTCACCGACCGGAGCTGGTATGTCGGCTATCTGAACTCGATCACCTACGTCACGATCAATACCCTGATCTCGGTCACGGTGGCACTGCCTGCCGCCTACGCCTTTTCACGCTACCGGTTTCTGGGCGACAAGCATCTCTTCTTCTGGCTGCTGACCAATCGCATGGCGCCGCCCGCGGTCTTTGCCCTGCCCTTTTTCCAGCTCTACTCGGCGGTCGGGCTGTTCGATACGCCGATTGCTGTGGCCCTGGCCCACGCACTGTTCAATGTCCCGCTGGCGGTGTGGATCCTGGAGGGCTTCATGTCCGGGGTCCCGAAAGAGCTGGATGAGACCGCCTTTGTTGATGGTTACTCCTTCTGGCGATTTTTTATAAAGATCTTCCTGCCGACCATTGCCGCCGGTATCGGTGTCGCCATGTTCTTCTGTTTCATGTTTTCGTGGGTCGAGCTCCTGCTGGCAAAGACCCTGACCTCGGTCGACGCCAAACCGATTGCCGCGATCATGACCAAAACCGCCAGCACCTCCGGCTATGAGCTCGGCCTGTTGGCCGCGGCCGGCACCCTGACCATCATCCCCGGAGCATTTGTGATCTGGTTTGTACGCAATAACATCGCCAAGGGTTTTGCCCTTGGTCGGGTTTGATCTGGGAGGATCGATTATGGGCTTATCCTGGATGGCTTGGACCTGGCCGACCGTCGCCTTTTTTATCTTCATTGCCCTGGCCATTACCACCATGGGGATTTGGGAAAAGTTCAGTCCCGGGGGGAACCCCCGGCGCGGCGTGCTGGGTCTGGATACCACGCGCGGTGACCGGCTGTTCATCTCGATACTGGGCAGTGCCTTCATTCATCTGGCCTGGTTGGGGGTGATGGGGACGCCGTTGTGGGGCGCCCTGATTATCTCCATTGCCTACTTCATTGCGGTATTCAAGTGGGTGTGACCCGCCCGTATCGGAAACGGAATAGCTGACCATGTCGCTTGATGAGACTCAACAGCCCCTGTTTGACCTGCTGGTTATCGGCGGCGGTATCAATGGTGTGGGTGTGGCCCGGGATGCGGCGGGTCGGGGGCTGCAGGTCTATCTGTGTGAAAAGGATGATTTGGCGCAGCACACCTCGTCCGCCAGCACCAAGCTGATCCACGGCGGTTTGCGCTATCTGGAGTATTATGATTTCAAGCTGGTGCGTCACGCCCTGCAGGAGCGTGAGGTGTTGCTGCGCACAGCCCCCCACATCATCCACCCGATGCGTTTCATCCTGCCGCATCACCAGGCGCTGCGTCCCAAATGGATGATCCGGATCGGTCTGTTCCTGTACGATCACCTGGGTGGCAGAAAACTCCTGCCGCCCTCCAATGGCGTGGATCTCCGCCGCCACCCGGCCGGTGCCGCGCTGAAGTCGAGCTATCGCGCCGGTTTCGAATATTCCGACTGCTGGGTACATGATGCCAGACTGGTAGTGCTCAGCGCCCGTGATGCCCAGTTGCGTGGCGCCACGGTCAAAACCCACACCCGCTGCATCTCCCTGGCCCGCCATCCGTCCCATTGGGAGGCGACGCTGCGGGACGAACGCAATGGAGTGGTCACCCGGGTACAGGCCAGGGCCGTGGTCAACGCCGCCGGTCCCTGGGTCGAGCAGGTACTGGCCAGCGGCGTTGCGGTCGGGCGGACGAAGGGGGTGCGCTTCGTCAAGGGCAGCCATATCGTCGTGCCCAAGCTGTTTGATCACGAGTATGCCTATATCTTTCAGCATGCCGATGGCCGGGTACTGTTCGCCATCCCGTTTGAACAGGACTACACCCTGTTGGGCACCACCGATATCGAATTGGCGTCGCTGCCGGACAAAGCCGAGATCACCAGCGAAGAGGTGGAGTATATCTGTCAGGCGGTGAGCGAGTATTTCAGCAAACCTGTGCAACCGGCGGATGTGGTGTGGAGTTTCAGTGGTGTGCGCCCACTCTATGACGATGCCGCCAGCAACGCATCGAAGGTGACCCGCGATTACAACCTACATCTGGACCGGGAGCAGGCACCGATACTGTCGATCTACGGGGGCAAGATCACCACCTACCGCAAGTTGGCCGAAGAGGTGCTGGATCTACTCTCCGGCTGTCTGCCGATAGATGGAGGCGCCTGGACGGCAGAGAGTTACCTGCCGGGCGGGGACATGGCCGATGCCGACTTCCGACACTTCCTGTCGATGGCCCAAAAACGCTATCCGGAACTGCCCGAGGCGTTGATCGCTCATTATGTCGGCCACTATGGCACCGACCTCCATCTACTGCTGGCCGGTTGCAGCCAACTGATCGATCTGGGGTTGCACTTCGGTAATCAATTGTATGAACAGGAAGTTCGTTACCTGATGCGCTATGAATTTGCCGAATCGGCGGAGGATGTCGTCTGGCGTCGGACCAAGCAGGGCATGGGCATGACCCCGGAACAAATCGCGGCGCTGGATGAATGGATGCAGACAGATCATTCGCCTCAATCGGAGGCCGGGCCGGATGTACATCATGGTTAATCGGGCGTGCGCAATTTATAACGATGGACTTGTCGTGTGACAGGGGCCGGAGTGATCACTCCAACCCCTAACTGCGTTAACCCGATCATTGCAAAAATCAACCTGTAGGAGCGGCGCCTCGCCGCGAAATCGGCCCGGGGGCGGGCCTCTTACAGGGTGCATTTCAGGTAACCATGCAACCTGTCTATTTCATCCGGCAGATAACGGGGTGAAATAAATCATTGGGCCATGATTAATGCCACTATTGGGTTAACGTGGATGCAGCCATCCTGGCAGCAAACTGTAGGGGTCGACCTTCTCCGCTTTGTTGTACGGTATGTCGCACCGGTCCATGATCTCAGCGAACTTGCCATTGTTGATTCCATCAAACAGATCGGTGCAGCCACCAATGAATTCTCCACCGAGGTAAATCTGCGGTAGTGTCTTCCATTGGTTTTGCTGGTTTAATACGGCACGCATTTTTTTGCCGCGATCACCTTCCAGGTATTCAACCGAGTCGATATCTACCGATCGATAGTCGACGCCATAGCGATCGAATATCTTTCTTACCGACCAGCAGAATTCGCACCATTCGAGCGCGAACATGACCACCGGTTCTGACCGATCTTCGACGATTTTCCTGATCTCGGCTATCGCCGCTTCATCCAGTTCCACTGCGGCTGCAGGTTCTTCCTCGTCGGGTGCTTCTTCGACGTCGAAACGGAAGCGTGGAGTTGATACCGATATGGCGATCTCTTCTTCATTCATGTCGTTGGAGATGCCATCGAACAGCGGGGTAGACAGGTAGCGTTCACCTGTATCCGGCAGCATGCACAGGATGTTGGTGCCCTCAGGGGCCTTCTCCGCCAGTTGTAATGCGCCGGCAAAAGTTGCGCCGGCAGAGATACCGACGAAGATGCCTTCCTTGCACGCCAGGTCTCTGGCGCATTGCATGGCGATTTTTCCATTCACCGGGATATAGCCATCGATGTTATGGGCTGCAAATGCATCTTCAGCCAGCTTGGGAATAAAGTCCGGCGTCCAGCCCTGCATCAGGTGGGGTTGGAAACCTGGATGACTTGCACTATGCGACCCGTCGGCATTACGTTGCTGTGGAATGCCAGTGGCCAACATCTGTGAATTGTCGGGTTCGCAGACCATGATTCGGGTATTGGGTATCTCCTGTTTCAATACCCGGGACACGCCACTCAGAGTGCCGCCGGTGCCAAATCCACTGACCCAATAGTCAAGTGTCATGCCGTTGAAGTCGTCGACGATTTCACGTGCCGTGGTTCTGGCGTGAATCTCCGCATTAGCCGGGTTCTGGAATTGCAATGATTGCCACCAGCCATGTTTTTCTGCCAGTTCCTTCGCCTTGGCGACCATGCCCGATCCCATTTCCGATGCCGGGGTCAGAATCACCTTTGCACCAAGAAAGCGCATCAAGCGTCGACGTTCGATGCTGAAGTTTTCCGCCATGGTGATGACGAGAGGATAGCCTTTTTGAGCGCAGACCATCGCCAGCCCAATGCCGGTGTTGCCACTGGTGGCTTCAACGATGGTTTGTCCCGGTTTAAGTTCGCCTCTACGTTCAGCATCTTCAATGACACCCAGAGCAAGACGGTCTTTCACTGATCCCATCGGGTTGAATGATTCCAGCTTGGCGTACAGATTAACGTGCTTGGGACCAAGGTTGTTGATTCTGACAACCGGCGTATGGCCAATCGTGTCCAAAATGCTGTCGTAGATTTTACCCATCGTAATGCCCTCTCTTTATTCCGTTAAAAATTGGAAATCTGTGCAGTGGAGGTGAGATCGTTACCAATGTTGATCACTTCATCTACCAGGTCAGTTACCTGTCGATGATGCGCTCTTGCACCAACAAAACAGGGCCGGATGGCCAGTTTGCCATTGATCATGACCGTACTCGGCATATTGCGAGTATTATGGACCAGCCTGCGATGAATACGCGTGTTCAAGTCGTTCAGGTCCTGCGTGGTTTGGCTGATATAGCGAAAACAGCAGATAGAAAGCGTCGGTGCCTGCACCACTTCCAGCTGTGGTGACTCGGATGCCAGTCTAGCCAACTCACGTGCCATGTCATTGTGTCGGCAGATTCGTTCTGCCAAACCCTGTTTGCCGATTTCCCGGATCAGTGCCCAGACGACGACACCGCGCGAAGGAGCCGATAACTCCAGGCCAAAATCGTGGTATGGAATGCCAAGCTGATCCATCGAATGTTCAGCCTCATCCAGCGAACAGGACCCTTCCAGGTAATCCGATGCGCCTTGGGTGAATGCGCGATGCAACAGTGCCCGGTCGCGCACAAAGGCCGCGCCGATGCCAATCGGAGCGCCTAACCATTTGTGTGGATCAACGATAACGGAGTCGATGAGTTCAATTCCCTGGTAAAGATGTCTAACCCGTTCATCGAGAATTCCCGGTAGACCGTATGCTCCGTCAACATGAAACCAGATGTTGTACTCTTTGCCAAGCATGCCAATTTCCTGCAAAGGGTCAATCGCTCCGGTGCTGGTTGTGCCTGCGTTGGCGACAATGGCAACGCCCAAGCGTTGGTTACGTGCATCTTCTTCGAGTTGGCGCTGCAGGCTTTCCGGTTTCATCCGTCCCTGTTCGTCAGATTCAATCGTGACAACGGCATCCCGTCCAAAGCCGAGCACGGCTGCTGCACGTTGAATGGTATGGTGGCTGGCAGCCGCAGCATAAATTCTGCCAGGTTGATTAATTCCGTCTTTCGCCGGGTCAATGCCGATTTGTTCGTAGGCCCACTGGCGCGCAGCGCCCAGGGCGATGATATTGGCGGTTGAACCGCCACTGCTGTAAACCCCTTTCACGTGAGCGGGCAATTCAAATAAGTCAGCCAGCCACTGCAGGGATTTTTCTTCAAGATAATTAAAAGCGTGCAGACCGAGTCTTTGTGGCGCGGCGACCAGTGCGGATAGATTGGCCAGTACGCCCATGCTGGTAGCGCCGGTGGTAATAAACACACTGCTACCAGGGTTTGGAATTTGTGAACCGTTGGGAATGATCACTTCACCCATTTCCTGTAGTACCCGCTCTATGCCAATGCCCTGCTGGGGAAGATCGATATCCAGTGCTGTGCGCCATGCGTCAGCATGTTTCATGGGGTCGTCATGTTGAAAGCGCATGTATTGATCAAGATAGCTCCCCAACTGTTCCAGTCGAGGTGAAATGTTGTCAAATTCTGCGAGTTCTTTTTTCATCGGCCATTACCATTAAAATTTAATGGTATTGACTGCGGGATTACGCTAACCCCGCAGTCAATAATCCGAGGTTAAATCATCACCTGTGCACCGCTTGCCAGGAAATCCATGGTGCGGGGGGCGCCGGCGAGCTCCACGCCTGGCCTCAGGTCATCTTCAGTAATCCCTTTCGCTTTCGCGCATACCGGGCACAGCCAGATCCTGCCGCCGTTGTCTACGAAGTCTTCAACCAGATCCTGCAGCGGCTCATAACCGTCGGCGACCAGGTTATCCGTGCCGCCCTTGATGCAAAGATTGGCTGCATCGGAAGTGGCGAATACAGCCGTTTCATTGTTGTGTGAAACGCAAGAAAGCGCCAGAATAAATGATACGGTTGCGCTCTCGACGTTGTTGGCACCGTTGGTGCAGTTAATAAGGAACTTCCGTTGTTGTGTTGCAGTAGTCATGATGTGCTCCTTTTGCATTACATGATTGAGTGGTTACGTGTGGAAAAAAGGATAGGGCTCTCTCCGATTTAATGCTTGAAGTTGCACTGACTTAATTCTGGAGAATTTCTGAATATTCGATATTTGGAGAAGGACGGAGGGGAATGCCATGCGATATCGATTCAATGTTTTCATTCTCGATACCGACCGTTTTGAGCTGAGCAAGAGTGGAGAGCGACTGCGCTGTGAGCCACAAGTTATTGAATTGCTGAAATTACTGGTCGAGAACCGTGATCGGGTAGTAAGCAAGGATGAGATCTATGAAACGGTTTGGCGAGGACGTATCGTCACCGAAGCATCTCTGAGCAGTCGTATCAAATCTTTACGACAACTGTTAGGTGACGATGCGCGAAATCAGCGGTTTATAAGAACCGTACATAAAAAGGGGTTTCAGTTTATCGCAACGGTTGATGATGAACCGGAGACGGCGGTGGAAACAGTTGCCGAGGCACCGGCAAAGCCCCTCAAGGCATCCGATAACACGCATCGACCAGCGGTTGCGGTACTGCCGTTTGAGAACCTGTCTGGTGCGCCCGATCAGGAATATTTCTCCGACGGCATTACTTCAGACATTATCACCCATTTATCGAAGCATCGCTGGATTGATGTGACGGCGCGCAATACCAGCTTTGGCTACAAAAACCGGGCTATCGATGTGCGTCAGCTGGGTGAAGAGCTGCGAGTGAATTATGTCGTGGAAGGAACCGTACAGCGGGCGGGCAATCGTATTCGTGTTTCTGCGCACCTGGTCGATGCCGGCACCGGCCACTACCTGTGGGCCGATCGTTACGATGGTGAAGTAGAAGACATCTTTTCACTGCAAGACCAGATTACCGAAAAGATTGTTGCGCGTATTGAGCCAGAAATAGGTTATGCCGAACGTAACCGCGTGGTGCGCTCCCGTCCCGCCAATCTCCAGGCGTTGGATTGTTATTACCTGGGTATCTATCATTTCTTCAAGTTTACCGGGGCGGACAATCTGGAGGCACAGCGGCTGCTGAAACTCAGTTGTGAGAAAGACGAACAGTTTGGCGAAGCCTGTGCATGGTGGGCCTATGCAGTGATTATGGGGATGGTTTACTGGGATACGCCGCCAACCCAGCAACTGATGGATGCCGCACTGGATGCCTGCGATACCGCATTGTCTCTGGATGGTCAGAACGCCAGTTTTCATGCCTTGAAAGCACGCATTTTGCTGGCGCGCTGTGAATACCATGCGGCGTTGATGGAAAATGCGATAGCCATTCAACTCAATCCCACCTTAGCGGCAGCCCATTGCGGCATGGGAGACTCGCTTGCTTACGAGGGGCGCTACGATGAATCGATGGCGTGCTTTGAAAAATCGATTGAACTCAGCCCGAATGATCCGCAACTATGGGCATTTTACACTTACGGTGCGTTGTCATTGCTGTTTAAACATGACTACGAGCGTGCATTGGAATGGCTGGACAAGGCGGCAACAATACCCAACTGTCAATACTGGACCACAGCCCACAAAGCGGTGGCGTTGGTTTATCTGGATCGCCTGGGTGCCGCAAAAAGAAACGTGAAATCTTTGCTGAAGAATAATCCAGGTTTCTGTCTGGATTTTGCGCGAGAAAAGCTGTTCTACCTCAAGATGCCCGAACAGATTGAAATGTACATCGATGGTTTGGAAAAAGCGGGCGTGCCGCACAGCATTTGATCGGTTACAGGCTCCCGACGCCACGGTATCATCGGGAACCTGTTGCAGTTATCGTACAGTGGCGCTGAAACCGACCTCTGACTCGATTTTGTCCTGTATGTCGTCCACGCTGGTCAATTCCTCATCGTATTCAATGGTGGCGCTGTGATCTTCCAGACTCGCCGCAACGGATTTCACGCCTGGCATCCTGCTGACTGCAGAGCGTAGCAACACCGGGCAGGCTGCAGAGGTCATGCCACCAATCTGTAGTTGCACCACCTTGGATTGTGCTGCTTGAGCCTGGGTGAACCCGCCTGTCGCAAGGATCAGCGCGCATAGCAGTGTGAGTGATTTGGTCTTCATGCGGTCACCTTACAGGTTGGGTAATACGACGAATTCAAACAGATTGATGCCGACTACCACCAGGGTGCAACCCGCTAACAGATTACGCTTCATGAAATGGCGACGCTTGCTGGTGCAGCAGGTTTTGCTGTTATAGAACAGGTACAACGCAGCGGCCAGAAGCAGCATCGACACGATAGCGGCCGGCAGGGTTAGGTAGCTGTAGCTGGTTATCCAACCCAGACCACTAAAACCCAGGGCAATACCGGCCAGCCATCCTATGCAGGACATGCCGGCGACAAGTGATGCCAATACGCTGGCGATGCCGGCAGCGATGCCGGCCGATTCATTCTTCAGTAGATATGCAGTCATGATTTTCCCTCCGTTGGTGTTGATTGCATGGTGAAATGATAGGGCGGAGGTATCGCAATAGCTTGAAGTCGGAATGGAGGTTTTCTGATGAATTTGTGAATTTTCAAACCCGGATTAAAAAGGTCAGGGCTGAATGGCACTTGGTTAAGCGCAACTATAAGGATTAACTGAAAAAAGGAACGGACCAGTGGTGGGCTGCAAATCGCCAGGGTCAGCACCTGCCAGCGGAGTCGATCTTCATGCATGCAATCCGTACTGCTCGCCATCGGCGACACAGCCGCAGCAACGCTTATCGGGCCGGCTCTGACCCGAATGGCACTTACTTAAGCCAAGAACCACCGTCT
>NZ_JAQGEI010000052.1 GCF_029017505.1 Sedimenticola hydrogenitrophicus | reverse complement strand
TATGTTATTTGCCGTGGGCTCGGCCATGCCGCCGCGGATACGCCGGGGGCGCAACTTCCAGGCCGGCTTGATCGGCGTCAGCCGCGCCACCCGTTTGACCGCCAGTATCACATAGACACCCGACAGCGGCGACCACAGACGGCCGCCGATCCACTCCAGAAAGCCCAGACGTTGCATCATCCGCTCATGTTTCAATGGCGGACGAAACATCCCCGCCCGCTCCGCCTTGATCTCGAATCCCAGCAGGGAGAGCCAGTCATGAACCCGCCAGGACGAGATGAAGTGGCCACACCAGGGAACCTTGTTGCCGCGCATTCGCAGCAGCCGCCAGGCGCCCCAGAGGCTCCAGGGATTGAAGCCGACAATGAGCACATGGCCTTCGGGGATCAGCACCCGCTCCACTTCGCGCAGCAGCTGATGGGGGTTCCTGGAGAAATCCAGGGTGTGGGAAAGCAGTACGGTATCGATGCTATCCGAGGCCACGGGGAGATTCTGCGAGTCACTGACGACACAACGCTTGCTGAAGGCATCCGCCGCGTCGGGCACCAGCACCACCTGGGACTTGATCCGGCTCATCCTCAGCGTATCCAGCTGCAGGCCCAGGTTGCCGACCTGCAGCAGATAGTAGCCGAAACACTCGGCCAGCAGGTGCTCCAGGTAGACCTGCTCCACGGCCAGCAGCTCCTTTCCCGGCGTGGTACTGAACCAGGCCCGAAGTTCAGCCGTCGAGGGCGGTGTGTTGATCCGGTTAAATAGTCTCTTCATCAGCAGCTGCGGTTACTTGGGCATGATCCTAATTCCAGCCGGCGATTCCCGTTGCGGGATGACGCCATGGCACCCCCACGGCACCAATGGTATCACTCTGCCGACATTGACCAGTCTACCCTCTAAACAGACAGCCCTCATCCAAAAAAGATCATCGGCGAGGGGTCATCCCCGGAACATGACCCGTTTCCTGGAAAAAAACAGGTGATTTGCGTATAGTCCCGACAAATTTACCCAACGCCAGACAGCCGCGGATCGCTTAATGATAAAAAGATATATGACCCTGACCGTCCTCTCCGCCCTGGCGCTGAGCGGGTGCAATACCCTCGATACCCGAACCGAGACCGGAGCCGCGACCGACTCAGTGCCCCCCCCGAAGTACTCCAGGGTGGCTGCCCGGCCGGAGACCACCCCCGAGGCACTAACGCCACCCGTCGTCGTGGCCAGTGCCGGGGAGAGCGAGGTTGAACCGGCGCCCACCCCCCGGCAGTTAGCCGAGGCCGGGCAGCCACCCGAGCCGCCGCTGGACCTGATGGAGCGGCTGCGTGCCGGCTTCAGCCTGGAAATCCCCGACCATCCGCGGATCGACAGCCAGATCCGCTGGTTCGCCGCCAACAACGCTTACCTGGACCGGGTACAGGAAAGAGCGGCCCCCTACCTGTACTTTATTCTCGAGGAGGCCGAAGCACGGGGCATCCCCAGCGAATTGGCCCTGTTGCCGATCGTCGAGAGCGGCTTCCAGCCCTTCGCCTACTCCCCCGGGCGCGCGGCGGGTCTGTGGCAATTCATCCCCTCGACCGGGAAACACTTCGGACTGCAGCAGAACTGGTGGTATGACGGGCGTCGCGACGTGGTTGCCGCCACCCGGGCGGCCTTCGACTATCTGAGCAGCCTGGCGACCCAGTTTGACGGCGATTGGGAGCTGGCGCTGGCCGGCTACAATGCCGGGGGCGGCACGGTGCGACGCGCCATCAAGCGCAACCAGCGCCAGGGCAGGCCCACTGATTTCTGGTCGCTCGAGCTGCCGGAAGAGACCATGCGCTATGTGCCCAAACTGCTGGCGCTGGCCAAGGTGATGGCCGATCCGCAGCACCACGGCATCAACCTGGCCGAGATCCCCAACCGGCCCTACTTCGCGAATATCGATATCGGCTCCCAGCTCGATCTGGCCCTGGCGGCCGATATGGCGGGGATATCCATTGAGGCGCTGTACCGGCTCAATCCCGGCTTCAATCGCTGGGCAACCGCGCCGGAGGGGCCGCACCGGCTGAGCATCCCGGTTGAACAGGCCGAGCGGTTCAGTGAGGCGCTCGACGCCCTCGATCCGCAAGAACGCTTGCGCTGGACCCGTTACAAGATTCGTTCGGGCGACAACCTCGGCAGCATCGCCAGACGCCACAAGACCACGGTGGCACTGCTGCAACAGGTAAACAAACTGCGGGGCAACAACATCCGCGCCGGCAGGCATCTGCTGATCCCGGTCTCGGTCAAGAGCCTGGACCAGTACACCCAGACCGCGGACGCCCGCCTGGCAAAGACCAAGAACCGGCAGCGCCAGGGCAAGCGCCTGACCCACAGGGTGGTGGCGGGGGACACGCTTTGGGACATCGCCCGCAGCTACCGGGTCAGCCACCGGGCCCTGGCCCGCTGGAACGGCATGGCGCCCAGGGACACCCTGCGGCTGGGACAGGAGCTGGTCATCTGGCAACAGGCCGGCAAGACCCAGGACAAGCTGGCCCGCCTCGCCCCGGCGCTCTCACCACCGGTCAATACCCTCAGCAGCCTGCGTTACCGGGTGCGCAAGGGTGATTCCCTGGCGCTTATCGCCCAGCGCTTTAATGTCTCCGTTGCGGATCTGAGGAAGTGGAACACCCTGGAGGGACGTTACCTGCAGCCCGGCCAACGCCTGCAGCTGTTTGTCGACGTGGCCGAGCAGACTCTCTAGTTCGACTTGGGTGGATTTACTCCGACTGACCTCGCTGAACCTTCAGAGTGGGAAGCCCGCCACGTAGCGCCAGAATTTGACAAAGTAGAACTTGGCGGGGAACGGGGGTCTTACGCCTCCTCCTGTTCCACCTTGTAACAGCTCACCTGGCGGCCGTCGCCCAGCCGGTTCAGGTCCGGGTAGCGCTCCCGGCACCGGGGCATGGCGAACGGACAGCGGGGATGGAAGTGACAGCCCGCGGGCGGATTCGCCGGCGACGGCATGTCCCCCTCCAGCCGGATCACTTCATGCTTCGACCGGGGGTCGGCCACCGGGACGGCCGAGAGCAGCGCCTGGGTATAGGGGTGTCGCGGGGCGGCCAGCAGTTGTCCGACCTCCCCCCGCTCGACAATCCGGCCCAGGTACATCACCGCCACCTCATCCGCCAGATAGGCCACCACCGAGATGTTGTGGGTGATAAACAGGAAGGCGAGGCCGCGACTGTTCTGCAGCATTTTCAGCAGATTCAGGATCTGCGCCTGCACCGAGACATCCAGAGCGCTGGTCGGTTCATCACAGATGATCAGTTTCGGATCCACCGCCAGGGCACGGGCGATACAGATGCGCTGGCGCTGCCCGCCGGAAAACTCGTGGGGATAGCGGCTGGCGCTGTCGTCGGGGAGCCCCACCTGTCCCAACAGTTCCGTCACCCGGGCCCGCCGCTGCTCGGCGGTACGGCCGATACGCTGCGCCTTCATCCCCTCTTCGATAATATCCCCCACCAGCATGCGCGGATTCATCGAGGCGACCGGGTCCTGAAAAATGATCTGCAGCGCGGAACGGCGACTGCGCAGGGCGCTACCCTTGAGTCGGGTCATCTCGTCACCGGCAAAACGCACCGTGCCCGCGGTGGGCCGTACCAGTTGCAGTATCCCTTTGCCCACCGTGGTCTTGCCGCAGCCCGATTCGCCTACCAGGGCCAGGGTCTTGCCCGGGTCGATGGAGAGGGAGATGCCGTCCACCGCCCTGACATGACCCACGGTACGCTTGAACACCCCCTTGTGAATGGGAAAGTGGACCTTGAGCTGCTCCACCTGCAGCAGCGGCTCTTGATTTGAACCCGGACTTGAACCGGCATTGACCGGCGCATGCTCGACTTCCGGCAGTTCAACGATCGACACGGCGTCTTGAAAACCGGCCAGGTGACAGCGTACCCCCTGACCGGGCGCCAGTTCGGTCCACCCCGGGGCCATTTCACAATCCTCGAAGGCCCGGTCACAGCGGTCGATAAAGCGACAGGCGGTAAAGACCTGGTTCAGTGGTGGCACATTTCCGCTGATCACGGCGAGCCGCCGGCTGCGCTTGCCGGCATCCGGCAGGGACTGGAACAGCTTCCGGCTGTAAGGGTGCTGGGGATTGTCAAAGAAGCGGTCGCGGCTCGCCTGCTCGATGATCTGACCGGCGTACATGACCGCCACCCGGTCCGCCACCTCGGCCACCACCCCGAGATCGTGAGTGATCAACAGGATGGCCATGCCGGTCTGCTGCTGCAGCTCCTTGAGCAGCGCCAGCACCTGGGCCTGAATGGTCACGTCCAACGCGGTGGTCGGCTCGTCGGCGATCAGCAGTTCCGGGCGACCGGCCAGCGCCATGGCGATCATCACCCGCTGCTTCATACCGCCGGAGAGTTGATGCGGATACTCGCCGACCCGGCGCACCGGATCGGGAATGCCCACCGAGTGGAGCAGCTCCACCACCCGCTGCGCCACGGCGCGGCGATCCCCGCCGTCGCGGATCTTCACCGCCTCACCGATCTGCCGACCGATGGTCAGCACCGGGTTGAGGGAGGTCATCGGCTCCTGGAAAATCATCGCCATGCGACCGCCCCGCTCCTCGCGCATGGCGTACTCCGGCAGTTCAAGAAGTGCGGTCTTGCCCAGATAGACGTCCCCGCCGACGATACGCCCCGCCGGTGGCAGCAGGCGCATGAGCGACAGCGCCGTCATCGACTTGCCGCAGCCGGACTCACCCAGCAGCGCGAAGGTTTCGCCCTTTTGGATCTGCAGATCGATACCGTCCACAGCGCGCACCGGGTGCTCACCGCTGCCCAGCCAGGTTTGCAGGTTTTCAACTTTCAGCAGGATTTCGCTCATGCGGCAACGGCTTCCATGGATGGCGGATCAGCGGCTACTGCGCAGACGCGGATCGAACGCGTCGCGCACCACGTCGGAGAACAGGTTGGCCGACAGCACCAGGGTGAACATAAAGATCATCGCGGCCAACAGGGACCACCAGACCACCGGCTCCCGGGCCATCTCCAGCCGGGCGCTGTTGATCATGTTACCCCAGCTGTTCATGGTGGGATCGACGCCGATATTGACATAGGAGAGTACCGCCTCGGCCAGCACCAGGCCGGAGAAATCGAGCACCACGGTGATCAGCACGATATGCAGCACATTGGGCAGGATATGCCGCACGATAATCTGGAAATGGCCCACGCCGAAGGCCACGGCCGCCTGCACGTAATCGACCTCGTGCAGCTTCATCGACTCGCCTCGCAACAGGCGGCATAGCCCGGTCCAGCTGGTGACGCCGAGGATGATGCTGAGGAACAGCAGGCGCAGGTCGGCACGCTCCACCAGGCTGTCGAACTCATCGGCGTGGTTGCTCATGTAGATCTGCAGCATCAGGATCGCCGCAGCGATCAGCAGCACCCCCGGGATCGAGTTGAGGGTGGTATAGGTGTACTGGATCAGGTCATCCACCCAGCCACGGAAATAGCCGGCCATGATGCCCAGCAGGATGGCGGCGGGGAGCATCACCAGGGTGGTCAGGGTGCCGATCAGCAGGCCGGTGCGGATACTTTTGAGCGCCTGATAGAAGACATCCTCACCCACCTTGTCGGTGCCCAGCAGGTGGTAACGACCCGACAGCTCCACCGCCCACAGCAGCACCATCAGCAACAGCCCCAGGGTGATCAGCGCGGAGCGCCAGGGGATCTGACCTTTCCCGGTCAACACCTCCCGGGCAGCCCCGGCGAACCCCCCGGCGCGCCGGGGGGCCAGCAGGGCAAACAGGATATTCGCCAGGACCAGGGTCAACACCAGCCCCTTGACCAGACCGATCAGGCTGAGGCGCAGGACATCCCCGGCCCAGTCCTGCGCGGGGTTCGCCAGATGGGCGCCGCCATATTGCAGCCGCGGATAGTCCCGGATCATCGTGCCGCCCGGCTGCTCGATGTTCTCCTTGGCGTACAGGTGGGTGGCCAGTGGCGCCGAGTAGGTCTTCTCCTGGCGCTCCCGCAGCGGCAGTACCAGGCGGTCGAACAGGCTGACCACCTCGGTCGACTGCACCCGGTCCTGCGCCTGCGGATCGGCCACGTACGAGGGTTCAAAGTGCACCGAATCGAGCAGCCCGACCGCCACGTAGAAGCTCAGAATCACCAGTGTGCTGACGCCCACCCGGCTGCGCACCACCAGCCGCCAGGGTCCGCGCAGATGCTCCTTGCCGGCGGCATAGACACCGAAGGCGCCGACGAACAGCAGCAGCAGGAAGACCAGCGCGTCGGTCCACAGGATCACCAGTCCGCCCATCATCCTAAAAACCCCGGTTGGATGCGGCGGAGTGTGCGTTTTTTGTGGTGCAGGGCAAGGCGTGAAACGAGGCCAATGGCGCGCCCTTGGTGAGTTTCACAATGCGGCCATGTGCCGCAAAAAATGTGCAATCCGCTGCATAGCGTGCTCACCGCCAAGGTGAAGCGGGATGTGACTGGAAATACGATCAAAACCATGCGTTCTGATCCTGTGCGTAGCGGTCAACCGAGGTTTTTAGGATCATGACAGCCTGACCCGCGGATCGACCAGGGTGTAGGAGATATCGGTCAGCAGCAGACCGATGATATAGAGTACCGAGCCGAGGAACACCATGGCGCGCACGATGGCGAAATCCTGCCGGTTGATGGCATCGATGGTATAACTGCCCAGCCCGGGGATGCCGAAGAAGGATTCAGTGATCAGGCTGCCCATGAACAGCAGGGGCAGCACCACCACCACGCCGGTGAGGATCGGTATCATGGCGTTTTTCAGCACATGGCGGAACAGCACCACCGTCTCGGAAAGCCCCTTGGCCCGGGCGGTCCGCACGTAGTCCCGGTTGATCTCCTCAAGAAACAGCGTGCGATACCAGCGCGTACCCGCACCGATGCCCCCCACCACGCCGATCAGCACCGGCAGGATAAGAAACTTGATCGCGGCAAAGCCGGTGTCGTAGCCGGAGATGGGCACCAGATGCAGCAGTTTGCTCACCAGATACTGGCCACCGATGATATAGAACAGGCCTGAGATGGACATCATCACCACACAGAGCACCACGCTCCAGGTATCGATATAGGTGGCGCGAAAAAAGGCGATCAGCAGGGCATAGGTGATATTCACCAACAACCCCACCAGCAGCACCGGCACCGCGATGGCCAGGCTCGGCCACATGCGCTGGGATATGTCGTAGCCGATGTCCCGGTCACTGTCGGATACCCCGAACTCGAACTGGAACAGCTTCAGGGATTTCTGGAAGAAGATGGTGTCGGTCAACTGCGCCGTTCCCTGGCGCGCGGCGTTGTACAGCAACGGCTTGTCGTAGCCGCGCTCGGCCTTCCAGCTCTCTACCGCCTCCGGTGTCACCCGCTTCATACCGAGGTTCATGCGCGCCATGTCATCCGGTGAATTGACCACGAAGAACAGCACGAAGGTGAGGATGTTGATGCCGATAAGTATCGGTATCGCATACAGCACCCGGCGAATGATATAGGCGATCATCGGGCGGCGCTCCGCTCATGGCGGCGATACACCAGTACCGCGGGCACGGTACTGGCCAGCAGCAGCAGCAGCAGCAGATTGAGGGGCCAGACGATGGGCGGGTTCCACGACTGCTGGTTCGCGTTGCGCGTCCCGGGATCGACCCGCTTGTACTTGAGGGTGTTGTTGGCCATCAGATTGGGCTTCACATTCCCATACCAGTCATGATAAAGCGAAAACGATTTGGGGTAGAACCCCCAGATCCAGGGGGCGTCGTGACGCAGGATATCTACCATGCGATCGATGATCTGCTGCCGCTGCGGGCTGTTCTCCATGTTCTTCATCCGGTCGAACAGGGCATTGAATTCCGGGTTGTCGTAATTGACCGCGTTCTCGCCGGCATGCTCCACCTTGCCGTTGGGTCCATAGAGCAGAAACAGGAAGTTCTCCGGATCCGGGTAATCTGCATTCCAGCCGAACATGAACAGCTGCCCCGTGCCCTTGCGCAGCTTCTCCTGAAACCGATTGTAGTCGGTGGCGCGAATCACCAGCTGTATCCCCAGCTGATTGAGCTGCTTGCGCATCCAGTTGAGTTGCGCCTTGCTGTCCGGCCCGGCCGAGGCCGACTCGTAATTCAGCACCAGCGGCCGCCCGGTCTTGGCACTCTTGCCGTTGGGATAACCGGCCTTGGCCATCAGCGCCCGTGCCTCCTGCAGGGATTTACGCCGCGGCCTGCCGTTTTCCATGTCGTACACCACCGGATTGATCCCCTCCGGGCTCTGGTCCGAACTCTGGCGACTGCCGAAGATGCCGACCGGCAGCGGGCCGTGGGCCACCACCCCGCGGCCATTCAGGAAGATAGAGATATACTCCTCGAAATTGACGGCGATGGAGATGGCCTGGCGCAGGTAGCGGTTCTCCTCGCTGTCGCCGCCGATCACCGGATCGGCCATATTGAAACCGAGATAGAAGATCGAGGTCTCCACCGCCGTGGCCAGCTGGATATTCCGCTCCTGCATCTCCTGGGTCAGGTTGGCCTCGCCGCCGGTACCAAACCGGACCGCCTGATCGAAACTGTCCGAGCTGACCCCTGAGGTATCGTAATAACCCTGGAGGAATTTGTTCCAGCGCGGAATCACCTCCTTTTCCAGACTGTAGACCGCCTTGTCGATCAAGGGCAGCGGTTTGCCGGCATCATCCAGCATGCCGTTTTCACCATCTTCCGGCTCCCCCTCGGTAGGATAGGCCTCGCCGTGAAAATTGGGATTGCGGCTCAACACCATGCGCAGATTGGGGTTGTTCTCCGCCAGCATGAAGGGCCCGGTGCCGATCGGGTACCAGTTCAGGTTGATATTGCGTTTGTCCATACCCGGTTGACTGTAGAACAGATCCGCCTCCCAGGGCATGGGGGCGAAAAAGGTCATGGCCAGCCAGTAGACAAACTGGGGATACTTGCCCCGCAGCCGCACCTTGAAGCGGTAGCGGTCGAGCTGGGTGACCCCGGCCATGCGGTATTGCCTCAGGTCGATAAAATCACCATTGCCGCCGGCGTCGACCAGCTCCCTGCCGAATTCGTTAAAACCGACGATATACTCCCCCATGATGCTGGCGATGGGGGAGTGCAGGCGCGGATTGGCCAGGCGCTTGATCTGATAAATGAAATCCTCCGCGGTCGCCTCGCGCGTACCGGTCTCCGGAAAGTCGGCCAGGATGTTGACCCCTTGCAACTGTTCCTCTGTCAGCCGGTGGTAGCGATAGGCGCCGTCCGCGTCCTTGGCCAGCGCCGGATGGGGCTGGTAGCGCATGTCCGGTTTGATGCGTATCTCATAGTCGCTGAAGGCCACCTGGTCGGCCGGGGCATCCGCCGGCAGCGGGTTGCCGGCCCGGTCTATCAGCTGCGGCACCGGGACCTGCCCGGCTGCCAGCGGTACCAGCTGATAGGGGCGTTTCAGGAAGTGGTACTGCAGCGGCGGCTCGTAGATCTGGGCGATGAAGGCGTACTCGTTGGCTGCGTAGGAGCGGGCGGGATCGAGATGCTTGGGGCGTTCGGAAAATGAGCTGAAGAGGGTGTTTGAGTTCGCCTCACGGGTCGGATGGGGGGCATTCCAGGCGCGCTCGCCACAGCCGCTGAGCGCAAGCAACAACAGCACCGCAAACAACAGGCCAACCACACGCCCGGCGTTCGTAGCGCTGCTCCACTCCCGTCTGGCCACTTGTTTCCGCTGCTGTCTCATTCTTATTTATTGATCACTCGGTAGGCGCTATCTCTCACTAGGAGCTGGCGCGATCCTGAAACGAATTAACGGCATATGCCTGAAAAACCAACATCCAGTAAAAGTGCTGCCGGTACAGCAGCATATATTAGAACAGACCAACAAAAAACCGTTGGGTTCTTTTCGGGCCGATGCTTTTCCGGTACCTTAGGGCTGCCTCACAGACTCCTGGAGCGTCGGGCGCATTCAAACTTTCTTTCATACGAAGTTGCAAGGATTTCACATGGGTTTCCTACAAGACAAACGCATCCTCATCGTCGGCGTGGCCAGCAACCGTTCCATCGCCTGGGGGACCGCCCAGGCAATGCACCGCGAGGGGGCACAGCTGGCCTTCACCGCACAGGGTGACAAGCTGCTGGAGCGGGTGCGGAAAATGGCCGCCGAGCTGGATTCGGAAATCGTCCTGCCGCTGGATGTCACCTCCGACGAGCAGATCGAGGCCGTGTTCAGCGAGCTTGCCAAACATTGGGATGGCCTGGATGGCATCGTCCACTCGGTAGGCTTCGCCCCCCGGGATCAATTAGAGGGCAGTTATATCGATGCGGTCACCCGCGAAGGATTCAGCATTGCCCATGACATCAGCGCCTACAGTTTTGCCGCCCTGGCCAAGGCGGGCCGCGCAATGATGCAGGGCCGTAACGGCTCCCTGATCACCATGAGTTACCTGGGGGCCGTACGCACCATCCCCAACTACAATGTGATGGGTATCGCCAAGGCCAGCCTGGAGGCAAGTGTGCGTTACATGGCCGATTCACTGGGGCCGGAAGGGACCCGGGTCAACGCCATCTCGGCCGGGCCGATACGCACCCTGGCCGCATCCGGCATCAGCGGTTTCAAAGGGATGCTCGCCGAAGCGGAAAAGAAGAACCCGCTGCGCCGCAACGTCACCATTGAAGAGGTGGGCAACGCCGCCGCCTTCCTCTGCTCCGATCTGGCATCGGGCATCACCGGTGACATTGTTTACGTGGATTCCGGCTACCATATCGTCGGCATGGCGTGATTCCAACGAAAAAGCCGCCCACCCCAAGCGGGGTGAGCGGCTTTTTTAGTGTGCGTGCTTAACCCGAAAATCCGCGTTTATCCGTGTCCATCCGTGGTTCACTCCTGGATATGGCACAGTTACACTGGCGCCAAACCACGGATACACACAGATGGATACGGATGGGGTAGGTCAGGCAACGCGTGGCCACGCACGTTCATGACCTCCAGCGTACGACAGTCCGCCTGTGGCGATGCTTCCTTAGTTATCCGATGATTTGCTGCTGACGGTCACATCGGCCGCGGCGCGCAGATTACCCTGCAGGTGCTGGAAATAACTTTTTCCCCGCGACTGCGCCAGGGCATTGTTCAGGGCCGCTTCCCCCCCCAACTGCTCGGCGTCCGTCAAAGTGCCGTCGCTGACTGTATGTAGCGCGATCAGGGCGAGGTCCCCACTCGCCATCGCCAGTTGGCCGTACACCGGTGCCTCCCCTTCCGGACGCGGCATGAGAAACAGCTCCCTGACCAGCTCTGCCGGCAGATCCCGCTCATCCCGGGTCACCACCTTGCGCGGTGTTACCGTAACCCCTCGCTCCGCGGCGAGTGCCGCCAGGGTCTCCCCCTGCGCAAGTCGGGTCACCAGCGCAGCCCCCTCCCGGCCAGCCTGCTCAATGGCCTTCTCGACACGCAATTTATCGCGGATGGCCTCCTTCACCTGATCCAGCGGCTTGGCAGCAGCCTCCTCATGAGCGACAACACGCAGCACCATGATGTGTTCCGGGTTGATCTCAATGGCCTCGCTGTTGTTTCCCGATACCAGGACATCTTCGCTGAATGCCGCGGCGATAACCTTGGGTGAGGCGAAGATCCCCTCCCCCCCGTCGCGGGCAACCCAGTCACTCTCTTTCGGCTCGATACCCAGGGCGTCGGCGGCCGGCTGCAGGCTGTCCGGCTCTTCGTAGGCAATAGTGCCCAGTCGCTCGGCGTATTCGTAGAACAGACGCTCGGCCTCGGCTTTCAGATAGGCCCGCTCCACCTCATCCCGCGCCTCCGCGAAAGACTTGCCCTCACCCTCGCGAATCTCGGTCAGCTTGATGATATGGAAGCCGAACGGGGTGCGCACCAGGTCGCTGATCTCGTCAGGCTGCAGGTTGAATACGGCCTCGTCAAAGGCCGGCTCCATCACCCCGGACTCAAAGAAGCCGAGGTCCCCGCCCTCTTCGGCGGATCCGGGATCCTTGGAAACCGCTTTGGCGACCGTGGCGAAATCCTCACCACTGCGCACCCGCTCGAGTATCGCCTGCGCCTCGCTTTGCGCCTGCGTCACCACCGCTGTGTCACTCCCCTCTTCCACCGGGATCAGGATGTGGCTCGCCCGCCGCTGCTCGGGGCCCTTGTAGAGGGACTGATTCTGGTTGTAATAGGCCTGCAGCGCTTCATCATCCGCCGTCAGGCTCTCGGCGATACCGGCGATATCCAGGTCAAGATAGCTCAGCTTGACCCGCTCCGGGGCGATGAACTCGTCTCGATGCGCGGCATAGTAGGTCGCTACGGCCTCGTCGCTCACCTCGATACCGCTGAGAAAACTGGCGGCCGGCAGCAGCAGGTATTCTAACTCACGCCGCTGAAGCCGCAGCCGCAGCAGGCTTTGCAGTTCCGACCGGGTGGCGAATTCGGAGCCGGCGACCGCCTTGGCGAGCTGTTCACTCACCAGGCCGCGGCGAATCTGCTCCTCGAATCCGGCCGGCGTCAGTCCCTGCAAACGCACACCGCGCTCATAGGCATCCTGACTGAATCGGCCATCGATCTGAAAACCGGGCAGCGAAGCAATGGCCCGTTTCACCAGCTCATCACCGATCCGAAGACCCAGCTCGTCGGACTTCTGCATCAGCAGATTGTTACGGATCATCAGCTCCAGCACCTCCTGCCGCAGCTCTCTCTCGTCGATCATCTCCGGGCGGTAGTTGTCCCCCAGACGTTGGCGCAGGTTTTCGCGGAATTCGCGATAACCCTTTTCAAACTCGCTCTGGGTAATCTCCTGGTCATTGACCGTTGCCGCAACGGGCTCGGAGCCGCCACCGAGATAGGAGTTAATGCCGAACAGTGCGAAAGGCACACTGATGAGGATTACTATGAACCAGGCGATCACTCCCTGGGCGCGTTCCCTGATGGACTGAAGCATGTCGTACCTGAAATCAGAAATCTGACAGTGACAGTAAAGAAAACGGGGTATCCAAGGATACCCCGCTTCTCCTCACCTATGGCGGAGCGGACGGGGCTCGAACCCGCGACCCCCGGCGTGACAGGCCGGTATTCTAACCAACTGAACTACCGCTCCGAAAATGGTGGGTGCTGAGGGGATCGAACCCCCGACCCTCGCCTTGTAAGGGCGATGCTCTCCCAGCTGAGCTAAGCACCCGTTGAAGGCGCGCTAGTTTACGGCATCCTTAAGGGCTTTACCAGCCTTGAAAGAGGGATTTTTGGATGCCTTGATTTCGATGGTGGCGCCGGTCTGCGGGTTCCGACCAGTGCGTGCAGCCCGCTCACGCACAGCGAAGGAACCGAACCCGATGACTGATACTTGATCCCCGCTTTTCAGCGCCTCGGTGATGGCTGCAATCATACCATCCAGTGCGCGTCCGGCGGCTGCTTTGGAAATATCTGCAGAATCTGCCATCGCATCGATCAGTTCCGTCTTATTCATTAATCGTCTCCCCTAAGGTCATAAAAAAAACGCTGTGAACAGCGTGGGTAAAATACTTTATCTGCTACCGTTGCAGGTGTGCGAAACGGGGTCAATTTATACCAGTGGCTCGGAAGAAGTGTCAAGCAAACAAGCCGCAAAAGCCTAATTTTATGCGGTTTCCAGGGGAATTGGCCCCTTCGACATCAAAAATAAAACCGCAACGGCTCGGACCGCGGTTTCCATGAACCAACGGTCCCTTCCCGCAGCGGACAACAAATAGGATCCGTCTTCCTAGCACGGCGCGCCAGGAGGAAACCACCACTCCCATCCCGGCGCATCATGCTGCCATCCCTTAGTGCCGGGTCAGCCCGCCGCCTTTCTTGGCGGCCTTCTTTGCCGTGCGGGGCTTGCTCTTTGCCACCTCGACGATGTCACTCTGCTCCTGTATCGGTGTCGGCAGATGCAGCAGTGCGATCTCCAGCGCCTGTTCAATCCAGCGCACCGGGCGGATATCCAGGTGCTGCTTGATGTTCTTGGGAATCTCCACCAGATCGCGCTCATTCTCCTCCGGGATGATCACGGTCTTGATCCCCCCGCGGTGGGCCGCCAGCAGCTTCTCTTTCAGTCCGCCGATGGGCAACACCTCACCCCGCAAGGTGATCTCGCCTGTCATGGCCACATCCGCCCGTACCGGGATCTGGGTCAGGGCCGAGACCAGGCAGGTGCACATGCCGATACCGGCACTGGGGCCGTCCTTCGGGGTCGCCCCCTCCGGTACATGCACATGTACATCCAGTTTCTGGTAAAAATCGCTCTCGATGCCCAGCGCGGCGGCCCGGCTTCTGACCACCGTCATCGCCGCCTGGATCGACTCCTGCATCACATCGCCCAACTGCCCGGTATGGGTCAGCCGCCCCTTACCAGGCACCAGGGCCGTTTCGATCTTCAGCAGTTCGCCGCCCACCTCGGTCCATGCCAGCCCGGTCACCTGACCGACCTGATCGTAGTCCTCCACCTCGCCATACCTGAAGCGTTTCACCCCCAGGTATTTTTCAAGGCTGGCAGGCGTAACAACCATTTTCTTACCTGATTTGGTCAGGAGTATATCCTTCACGACCTTGCGGCAGATCTTGGATATCTCACGCTCAAGGTTTCGCACCCCGGCTTCACGGTTGTAATAACGGATGATGTCACGGATTACCGCCTCCCTGAACTCGATTTCACTGGCCTTCAGGCCATTGTTCTCGATCTGTTTGGGCACCAGGTAACGCATGGCGATATTGACCTTCTCGTCCTCGGTGTATCCGGACAGGCGTATCACCTCCATACGATCCAGCAACGCGGCTGGCACGTTCAGGGTGTTGGCGGTCGCCACGAACATCACTTCGGAGAGATCAAAATCCACTTCCAGGTAGTGATCGGCAAAGGTGTGATTCTGTTCCGGGTCCAGCACCTCCAGCAGTGCGGAGGCGGGATCGCCACGGAAATCCATCGCCATCTTGTCTATCTCGTCCAACAGGAACAGCGGGTTGCGGGTACCGATCTTCGACAGGTTCTGGATGATCTTTCCTGGCAGGGCACCTATGTAGGTACGCCGATGGCCACGAATCTCCGCCTCGTCACGCACCCCGCCCAGCGCCATGCGGATGAACTTTCGATTGGTGGCGCGAGCAATGGACTGCCCCACCGAGGTCTTGCCGACGCCCGGAGGGCCCACCAGACAGAGGATGGGACCCTTCAGTTTGCGCACCCGCTGCTGCACCGCCAGGTACTCGATGATCCGTTCCTTAACCTTCTCCAGACCATAGTGGTCCTTTTCCAGCACATCCTCGGCCGCCTTCAGATCATTGCGGATCTTGCTGCGTTTCTTCCAAGGGACATTCACCAGGGTGTCGATATAGTTTCGAACCACGGAGGCCTCGGCCGACATCGGCGACATCAGCCGCAGCTTGTTAAGCTCCCCCTGGGCCTTGGTCTTGGCCTCCTTGGGCATACCCGCGGACTCGATGCGGTTCTCCAGATCCTCAATCTCGTTGGGCGCCTCATCCATCTCGCCCAACTCTTTCTGAATCGCCTTCATCTGTTCATTCAGATAATACTCGCGCTGATTCTTTTCCATCTGGCGCTTGACCCGGCCACGAATCCGCTTCTCCATCTGCAGCAGGTCATTCTCGGCCTCCATCAGACCCATCAGGTGTTCCAGGCGATCACCGATACTAGACATCTCGAGCACGTTCTGCTTCTCGTCCAGCTTCAATGACATGTGGGCAGCCATGGTATCCGCCAACCGGCTGGGAGATTCAATACTGGAGAGTGACGTGAGCACTTCGGGGGGTATTTTCTTATTCAGCTTTACATACTGATCGAACAGCGCGATCGCCGAGCGCATCAGGACTTCCAACTCCCGGTCATCCTCCGGAGTGACATCCTCTATGCGGACAAACTCGGCAGTGAAAAAGCCGTCGGCATCGGCAATATCGCTCAGTTTGGAGCGTGCGCCACCCTCAACCAGGACCTTTACCGTGCCATCCGGTAGTTTGAGTAACTGAAGAATATTCGCCAGCGTCCCTACCGTATGCATGTCCGCCACTGCCGGCTCATCGGTTTCGGCACTCTTCTGCGCCACCAGGATAATCTGTTTATCCTCCTTCATGGCCGCGTCCAGCGCCTTGATCGACTTGTCACGACCGACAAAAAGCGGAATCACCATATAGGGATAAACCACCACATCCCGCAGGGGGAGTACGGGAATTCGGTTGACAGAACTATCAATCCGGGAGGTACTTGTATCGTCTTGACCCATGGAGGGTGCTCCTTCTGTTGCGGCCTGTTGACTGGACGCTGACAACCCAGGGTTGCCCGCTGAATGTATTTCCGGTTTGCCAACAGTGCGAAATCGGTAGCGGTATATGAATACTTTGCCGTCCCGTTGATGGTGGGGGTTTATGCGGAATATTTCAAGGTAATAGACAATGGTCTTTACGCGGAAATAGGGTCAACCCGCCGCTAGCGATCCGATTCGTCAGGGATTTATCTGTTTCAACCGCGGATTCACACAGAGATTTTGCCCCTCGTTCCCACGCTCTGAGACTGTGAAAGTATTCAGGCTGATCAACGCGGCAAAAAAATTGACCGCCTGAGAAGCCCGTAGAGAGGCGATCGCCATCTCGGGAAGGGTTTGGGTACCCCCCTTTTCGCGTCATTTGGCAATTCTTTCACAGTCTCGGAGCATGGGAACGAGAAAAAAACCGCTGCCGGTTCCCCGGTCAGCGGTTTTATCGGAACACAACGCAATAGCCGGATCAGTCGGCGGCGACCATTTTCTTCTCCCCGCCTTCGTAGATGATGTAGGGAGCATTTTCCCCGGTCACGACCGATTCATCCACCACCACCTTGGAGACATTATCCAGTGAGGGCAGGTCATACATGGTATCCAGCAGCACCTGTTCCATGATGGTCCGCAGACCGCGCGCGCCGGTTTTCCGCTCCATCGCCTTGCGTGAAATCGCGGACAGGGCATCCGGTCTGAACTCGAGCTCGCAATCTTCCATCTCGAACAGCCGGTGATACTGTTTCACCAGTGCATTCTTGGGTTCCGTCAGGATGCGCACCAGCGCCTCCTCATCCAGCTCTTCG
Source organism: Sedimenticola hydrogenitrophicus (assembly GCF_029017505.1). Classification (GTDB taxonomy): domain Bacteria; phylum Pseudomonadota; class Gammaproteobacteria; order Chromatiales; family Chromatiaceae; genus Sedimenticola; species Sedimenticola hydrogenitrophicus_A. The sequence goes on along the minus strand of NZ_JAQGEI010000052.1, from coordinate 5,939 downwards.
AGCGTGGCCACCACCGGCAACCGGCCGACGAACTCGGGGATCAGCCCGTATAGGATCAGATCCTCGGGTTCGACACTGGTCAGGATCTCACCGACCTTGTGGGAGACATCCTTACTGTGCACCTCCGCGGAGAAGCCGATTCCCCCCTTCTCGGAGCGGTTGCGTATCACTTTTTCAAGACCCGCAAAGGCCCCGCCCACCACGAACAGGATATTGGAGGTATCCACCTGCAGAAACTCCTGCTGGGGATGCTTACGGCCACCCTGCGGCGGCACCGAGGCAATCGTTCCTTCAATCAGCTTCAACAGCGCCTGCTGGACGCCCTCGCCGGATACGTCACGGGTGATCGAGGGATTGTCGGATTTGCGCGAAATCTTGTCGATCTCATCGATGTAGACAATACCCGTCTGGGCCTTTTCGACATCATAGTCGCACTTCTGCAGCAGCTTCTGGATGATATTCTCGACATCCTCACCCACATAGCCGGCCTCGGTGAGGGTGGTGGCATCGGCGATGGTGAACGGTACATTGAGCATTCGCGCCAGCGTCTCGGCCAACAGGGTCTTACCGGAACCGGTCGGCCCGATCAGCAGGATGTTGCTTTTGGCGATCTCGATATCATCCTTGTTTTTGCTGGTATCCAGACGCTTGTAGTGATTGTACACCGCGACCGAGAGCACCTTTTTCGCGCGCGCCTGGCCGATAACATACTGATCGAGCAAGGCGCTCAACTCGTGCGGCTTCGGCAGTTTTCCGGCAGCTTCCACACTGCCTTCCTGCATCTCCTCACGAATGATGTCATTACACAACTCGACGCATTCATCACAGATGAATACCGAGGGTCCGGCGATCAGTTTACGAACTTCATGCTGACTCTTTCCGCAGAACGAGCAATAAAGCAATTTGCCGTCATCGCCTCTTGTCTTGTCGTCACCCATGAAGCCATCCTCTCGGTAATTCAGTCAACCCGCTCTCGATCATAAATACTGTATAAGGCTGATCGATCTTCATTACAACCCCCCGGGCGTAATTACGCCTCCTCAGACGAGTCGGGGCCACAACAACACATCCATCAATCTTTCTCTTAAAAACAATCAGTTACAATAAATCCATCACTTGACGTCAGCGCCTTCCGGACGTCTGTTCAATACCTTATCGATCAGCCCATAGGCCACCGCACCCTCACCGCTGAGGAAATTATCCCGATCGGTATCCTTGGCAATGGTTTCCAGCGACTGACCGGTATGCGTGGCCATGATAGTGTTCAATTTGTCGCGCAACAGGAGGATCTCCCTGGCATGGATCTCGATATCGGTGGCCTGGCCCTGAAAGCCTCCCAGCGGCTGATGGATCATCATCCGCGAGTTGGGCAGGCAGTAACGCTTGCCCTTCTCCCCTCCGGCCAACAGCAGCGCGCCCATGCTGGCCGCCTGACCGATACACATGGTGCTGACGTGAGGCCGAACAAACTGCATGGTGTCATATATCGCCAGGCCGGCGCTCACCGAGCCGCCAGGGGAATTTATGTAAATATGGATATCCTTGTCCGGATTCTCCGATTCAAGGAAGAGCAGCTGGGCCACAATCAGGTTGGCCATGTTGTCTTCCACCTGGCCCACCAGGAAGATGACACGCTCCTTGAGCAGCCGGGAGTAGATATCGTAGGAACGCTCTCCCCTGGCGGTCTGTTCGACCACCATGGGGATCAGTCCCAGATTCGTTGCATCCAATCCACCCATATTTCGTATATCGGTCATGCTGAAATGATCCTTTAACCTGTGCTTATTCGCTAGCGGCTTCGGCATCCGGCGTTGACGGGTTCATCACCTCGTCAAAACCCTTTGCGGTGTCCTCGACCTTGACCTGGTCAAGCACCCAATCCACCACCTGATCCTCAAGAACCAGATTCTGGATTCCGGAAAGCTGCTCCTTATTGCTGTAATAGTAATCTATAACCTGCTGGGGATCTTCGTAGGACTGGGCAAACTGCTCAATCTTCTGACGCACACGCGCTTCATCCAGCTCAATATTATTACTACCGAGCACCTCGGCAATAATGAGTCCAAGAGTAACACGTTTCCTGGCCTGCTCCTCGAACAACTCGACCGGCAGGTTGATGTTGTTTCCCTGTCCGCCCTGGGCCAGGTTGGCCTTGGTCTGCTGCAGCAACACCTGGGCTTCGCGGCTGACCAGTGCCTTCGGCACCACCAGCTCATTTACCTGCAGCAGTGCATCCATTGCCTGCTCCTTGACCAGACCGCGAAGCTTGTCCTCAAGTTCACGGGTCATATTGGCGCGGATCTCTTTATAGAAGCCGTCCACGCCCTCTTCGCTGACACCGAAGGCCTTGATGAACTCTTCGTTGACCTCGGGCAGCACCGCTTCCGAAACCTTGATGACCTCAACCTCGAACGTGGCGGGTTTGCCGGCCAGCTGCTTGGCATGGTAGCTCTCCGGGAAAGTCAGTTCCAGGGTGCGTGCCTCACCCGCTTTGGCACCGACCAGGCCCTCTTCAAAGCCCGCGATCATGCCCTTGGTGCCCAGTTCCAGCGGGATACCGTCGGCAGAGCCCCCTTCGAACGCCTCGCCGTCCATGTAGCCTTTGAAATTGATGGTGATCTGATCACCATCCCGCGCCTCGCGATCGACTTCGTTCCAGGTAATCCGCTGCTTGCGCAGCTTCTCAACCATCTCCGCCAGATCTTCATCGGTCACCTCGGCCACCGGACGTTTCACCGTCACCTCGCTCAGCGGGTTGAGTTTCACCTCCGGCATCACCTCAAAAACCGCCACATAGGCCATCCCTTCATCCGTCCCCTTTTCCACAGGTTCGATCGAAGGCTCACCCGCGGGATTCAGCTTCTCCTGCATCAGGGCTTCAAAGTAGCTGGACTGCACCAGATCGCCAAACACCTCCTGTTTGGCATCATTGGAAAAACGTTTACGTACTACCGACAGAGGCACCTTGCCTGGGCGAAAACCATCCAGCCTGATGGTCCGTGCAATCTCTTTCAGCCGCTTCTCCACTGCCGCATTGACCTTCTCGGCAGGGAGTTCAACTGTCATACGACGCTCAAGCCCTTCACTCGATTCAACCGAAACTTGCATGAAAACCTCTTCTGGCAGAGTTTGCTGCCATTCCTCTGTCTTTAGTTAAAAGTGGTTACCGCTGGAGCAGTAGCCGAAAGTTGGCCCGGGTCGGGCGCTGCCACCGGACGGCGACCGAAGCGATCAGGCATCCTGTTTCAGTACCTGGCCACGCGTCGGCGCATTCCCACTAACCCCATGTAAATCAAATTATTAGACAACTTCCACCGGGCTGGAAATGCTCGCTGTCGCTTGCAAATAAGCCGGCTATTGTACCTAAAAACAACCTATATTAAAGCGCATTTTGACTCCGGGGCCGGAACAGGGATGGAAAAAGTGCCAGGAGTCCCGGACACATCGTGTAAAAACCGCGGAATCAGGCATTAGTTCTGCTTTGTCATATTTACTCAGATCGGCTTCGTTGGACCTTCAGGGTGGGGGGAAACTCACTACACAGCGCCAGAATCTGACAAAGTGGAATCAGGCACAGCTGTAAGGCGACTCTGTGAGAATAATCCGGGTCAACGCCAGCGGCTGAACGGCAAGCCTGGAGAAGTCACCAGGAAAGAGAAGGTGGTGCCGTCCGGGAGACTTGAACTCCCACACCTTGCGGTACCAGAACCTAAATCTGGCGTGTCTACCAATTCCACCAGGACGGCATGTTGCGAGTGATTATAGAGAGACCGTTCGGAAACGGTCAATTTATCAGTAATCGCGCCTCGTACACCGGGAGGAGGAAAAAACCGGCGATCCGGCCCGCTGCCGTCCCCCCCTGCGAACGAAGCTGGGCATTATACCGATCGGCCTGGCCATGTCTAATATCATTCAAAGTAACTACTCACGGGGTGATTGGCCTGCCTTGTTGGCCGATCTTGATGGCGCCTCGAATCCGGCCCCTTTTTCAGATTCAAGCCTGCCCTTGTTTGAGCGAAGCGAGTTTTGTCCACGGATGGACTTATGCCGCGGAGGCCATGAGGAGTGGTACAGGGATGTACCGTTTACGGAGCCGAGGATGCAATGGCCGGGAGCGGCTTGGGCAGGCGCTGAAAATGGGGCCGGTTTCGGGGAAACAAGCCATCGTGTGAGGCCGGCAAGGCAGGCCAATCACTTACAGACCGGGTGAGTAGTTACCATTCAGGTTAATCAGAGTGGGGTCCGCGGCTGTCGATGCCCCGCTCCAGCTCTCCGCTCTTGCGCAGCTCGCGCTTGAGGATCTTGCCGGCGGCATTTTTCGGCAGGGACGGGCGTAGCTCCACCTTTCGCGGTACTTCATGCCGCCCCAGGTTATCCCGGCAATAACTCCTGATATCGGCGGCGGAGAGCCGCGCGCCCTCCTGCAACACCACATAGGCGACGGGGATCTCACCGTGCAGCTCGCTCGGTTCCCCGACCACCGCCGCTTCCAGAATCGCCGGATGGGTGTAGAGCAACTCCTCAACCATGCGCGGATAGACATTCATACCGTTGACGATGATCATGTCCTTCTTGCGGTCGACGATAAAGATGTAGCCATCCCCGTCCTGGTAACCGAGGTCGCCCGTTCTCACCCAGTCGCCAAAGAAACTCTCGGCCGTCGCCTCCGGCAGATTCCAGTATCCCTTCATCACGTTGGGTCCCTTGACGCAGATCTCGCCGATGCTGTCGATGCCGAGCGGCCGGCCGTCGTCGTCATAGATCGCCATCTCCACATCCGGTACCGGCAGCCCGACCGAGGCCGGCTTTCTCACCCCGTCGACCGGGTTGACACAGGTCACCGGCGAACACTCGGTCGGCCCGTCCCCTTCACACACCGGCACCCCGAAGCGCTCCTCGAACTGGCGCATGATCGCCTCCGGCATGGCGGCGCCCCCGGAGACACAGTAGCGGATGCTCGACCAGCGCCTGACCTGCTCATCCGGCAGACGCAGCAGCACGTTGTACATACTGGGCACGCCGAGAAACACCGTGGCAGCCACCGCCTCGATCAACTCCGATACGGCCACCGGATCGAATTTCGCCAGCGGCGCCAGGCTCAATCCATGCAGCAGCGGCGTCAGGGTCCCGACGGTGGCGGCAAAGGAGTGGAACATGGGCAACACCACCAGCAGCCGGTCCTCGCCCGGCCGCAACTGCAGGGCGCTCCTGACGCTGCAGGTATTGGAGACCAGATTGCGGTGGGTCAACATGGCCCCCTTGGGGTGGCCGGTGGTACCGGAGGTGTAGAGGATTGCCGCCAGGTCCTCGGCCGGATCGAAGCGCGGCCGGGGCACGGGAGCGGTACTCTCGCAGAGTGCCGTAAAGTCGAGATCCCGCGGACTGGCCGCTTCACCACCGATGCAGACGGCAAAACGCAGCGCCGCCAGTTCGTCGCGGAAGGCCGCGACCCCCGCCGCCATCAGCGGGTGATAGATCAGGCCACTGACACCGGCGTCATTGAGGATATAGAGGATCTCGCGCGGCTTGAGCAGCAGGTTGACCGGCACCACCACCGCGCCAACCTTGACGATGCCGGCGTAGGCGATGGCAAACTCGGCGCAGTTGACGCAGTAGAGGGCGATACGGTCGCCCTTGCCGACACCCTGCCCGGCCAGCGCCGCGGCCAGCGCATCGGACTGCCGGTCGACCTGGGCGAAGCTGACGTGGCTGTCGGCCGAGAGGATGGCGGGTCGGTCACCAAACCGCTCGGCGGTGGTACGCATCATCTCCGGGATGGAAGGTATCGCTGTTGTTGTCATGCTTATCACCCGCGCAATAGAGATAGCGCAGGATAAAACCTGACCTGATCCGATGCAACGGCATCCGTTGCCCGCTCCGCCCCGGGACCGGTCAGCGGATCAGGGTCGACTGCCCCCCGGCGTTGCCGGGGGCTTAAA
>NZ_JAQGEI010000051.1 GCF_029017505.1 Sedimenticola hydrogenitrophicus | reverse complement strand
AGTGGCGGCATGAACAGACAAAATCGGATAAAACGCATGCTCACACAGCCAGAATCAATAGAACATATCCAGCTGCTTTTCATCCCCGCGGGTGCGGGGAACACGCCTTCGGTTTCGTGAACTGTCTGTTCATGTACGGTTCATCCCCGCGGGTGCGGGGAACACTGCCCATTTCTTAGCCCGGTATTCATATCGGGCGGTTCATCCCCGCGGGTGCGGGGAACACCCAAGGCCAAGCATGCTGAGTTGCTTGAGATCCGGTTCATCCCCGCGGGTGCGGGGAACACCCTATGTTTCTGTTGCCTACTCGGACACTTACCGGTTCATCCCCGCGGGTGCGGGGAACACTGGGTATCGGTTAGGTTTGAGTTATTGGGTATCGGTTCATCCCCGCGGGTGCGGGGAACACCCCCTCCCACCCCTATATGAAAAGTGGGGTTGCGGTTCATCCCCGCGGGTGCGGGGAACACGTTTCTTTTGTGCTTGTAAGGGATCTATATACGGGTTCATCCCCGCGGGTGCGGGGAACACAACCGGGTCAGGGCGCCCCATATTGGGGGCGACGGTTCATCCCCGCGGGTGCGGGGAACACGTTGGGCCTTATGGCAGGGATTACCGGTAAGGCGGTTCATCCCCGCGGGTGCGGGGAACACGCCGCTGGAAATACCCAATGCCATCCCCACTCCGGTTCATCCCCGCGGGTGCGGGGAACACCTGGGCCCGGTTGAAGTAGCGCAGGTCACTCTCGGTTCATCCCCGCGGGTGCGGGGAACACTTGGTGTTCGTCGGTTCGTTACGCTTCAGGCGCGGTTCATCCCCGCGGGTGCGGGGAACACCGCTACCATAGCAACCGCGTCGAATGTCGAATCGGTTCATCCCCGCGGGTGCGGGGAACACGACCGTTCCACAGGCTTACCCTGCTGCGGCCCCGGTTCATCCCCGCGGGTGCGGGGAACACCGGCGCACGGCGCACGTAAGCACAAAGCAATCCGGTTCATCCCCGCGGGTGCGGGGAACACGTACCTACAGGAGAGATACACAGTGACACCTACGGTTCATCCCCGCGGGTGCGGGGAACACAACACTGGATTGGCATGGCTCGGCTTCTGGATCGGTTCATCCCCGCGGGTGCGGGGAACACGCCTCGCCGGCTTCTGCCGCAGAGCGTACCTTCGGTTCATCCCCGCGGGTGCGGGGAACACGACCAGTTCCGGAGCCAGCATGGTGACGCGATCGGTTCATCCCCGCGGGTGCGGGGAACACGATCTTCTCTTCTGGCGTCCCGACCGGGTGGCCGGTTCATCCCCGCGGGTGCGGGGAACACCGGCTACTTGTAGTAACTGGGATACAACCTACCGGTTCATCCCCGCGGGTGCGGGGAACACCAGCTGATCATAGCGAACGAGGGGAAACGTGGCGGTTCATCCCCGCGGGTGCGGGGAACACTTCGTTTCCACCTCGGAGCACCACTTGACCGCCGGTTCATCCCCGCGGGTGCGGGGAACACTTCGCCAGGCGCCAGATCGGCAAGCACTACGACGGTTCATCCCCGCGGGTGCGGGGAACACTCCCTTCTCTTCGTCCCGCAGACTCATACCCTGCGGTTCATCCCCGCGGGTGCGGGGAACACCTTCGGGGCGGCACTCATCGCCATGAAAGATGCGGTTCATCCCCGCGGGTGCGGGGAACACCCAACAGTTGTACTTTGGTCCCCGATGACCGACGGTTCATCCCCGCGGGTGCGGGGAACACCCCGGACATTGCATTTTAAAATATTCCCATTTCGGTTCATCCCCGCGGGTGCGGGGAACACCCGGACACGTAGGTGACGGCATCGGTGTCATCCGGTTCATCCCCGCGGGTGCGGGGAACACCACGGGCCAGCATGCCATATACAGCGGTCAGGTGGTTCATCCCCGCGGGTGCGGGGAACACCCGCAATAACCATCCGGTCATGCCGCGACCCGCGGTTCATCCCCGCGGGTGCGGGGAACACCTGGACGACGTGCATGCAGTTCATAAACCGGAAGGTTCATCCCCGCGGGTGCGGGGAACACGCCCAGATATATATGGCGGTACTCGTCTTCGTCGGTTCATCCCCGCGGGTGCGGGGAACACCGTGGTCATCTCCCGCCCTCGGTCAGAGGGTCCGGTTCATCCCCGCGGGTGCGGGGAACACGAACTGTTCTCGCAGCGGCTTGCTGCTGGTGTCCGGTTCATCCCCGCGGGTGCGGGGAACACTTCGGCGTCGAGATTGTGCTATTTGGCTGAACCGGTTCATCCCCGCGGGTGCGGGGAACACTTAGAGCGGAACTAATAGATGCTGCTAAGCGGCGGTTCATCCCCGCGGGTGCGGGGAACACGTATTTTGACCTTGGAATCTGGTACGAATTGACGGTTCATCCCCGCGGGTGCGGGGAACACCTCTCGATGGTGGCGGTGTTCTGGCTGGTCGGCGGTTCATCCCCGCGGGTGCGGGGAACACCCCACACGGCCATCCACCCGATCGATGGCGGCCGGTTCATCCCCGCGGGTGCGGGGAACACTTCAGCGCATCCAGGATGGCCTGGATCTGGTCCGGTTCATCCCCGCGGGTGCGGGGAACACCGCACCGAACTACGCTGGCTGGAAGAGCAGGGCGGTTCATCCCCGCGGGTGCGGGGAACACTTCCAGGCGCGCCATACCTCGATCGGGCTCTGCGGTTCATCCCCGCGGGTGCGGGGAACACCGTTCGCCGTACAGGCCATCGGCGCCATCAAACGGTTCATCCCTGCGGGTGCGGGGAACACCAGGGCGGCCAGCCAGTCGCCGCGCTCATAGTGCGGTTCATCCCCGCGGGTGCGGGGAACACGGTTAACCATCCGGTCATGGCGCGACCCGCTCACGGTTCATCCCCGCGGGTGCGGGGAACACGATGCTGATCATTATTGACATTACGCGCCCCGCGGTTCATCCCCGCGGGTGCGGGGAACACCACCACGAGCTGCTGAACAACCTGCCAGTAGTCGGTTCATCCCCGCGGGTGCGGGGAACACGCGGTGAGCGCCACGGCCATGCTACCGAGGAGCGGTTCATCCCCGCGGGTGCGGGGAACACCGGTTCTCCCGGTGACGCCGCAAGATGTCGACCGGTTCATCCCCGCGGGTGCGGGGAACACTAAAATCCGTCATATTTCTGGTATTCGTCAATGCGGTTCATCCCCGCGGGTGCGGGGAACACGCGGGTCACCGGCAACCGCTGCGGTGAGTCCGGCGGTTCATCCCCGCGGGTGCGGGGAACACCGCATCTGCTCGGAAAGTTCCGCGAATTCATCCGGTTCATCCCCGCGGGTGCGGGGAACACGCGAAAGCCTCGGCGACGCTATCCACTGAATCCGGTTCATCCCCGCGGGTGCGGGGAACACCCGGGTATAACCAATCAGGATTTTTTCTCGAACGGTTCATCCCCGCGGGTGCGGGGAACACTCCAAGAGCTGGGACGCGGCGGGGTTCGCGATCGGTTCATCCCCGCGGGTGCGGGGAACACAGACGTTCGTTGAATATGAATATGAAAAGCGACGGTTCATCCCCGCGGGTGCGGGGAACACTGCGACGGTAAGTGGCTGCTGCCGGGAGTAGACGGTTCATCCCCGCGGGTGCGGGGAACACCCGGTCGTGGTCCGGAATCAGAAAGTTTCGGTCGGTTCATCCCCGCGGGTGCGGGGAACACCTGATCGCCAGGGACATCGTGAACGATCGCAGCGGTTCATCCCCGCGGGTGCGGGGAACACGACCGGAGCCGCCGCCAAGCCGGCTCTACTGGCCGGTTCATCCCCGCGGGTGCGGGGAACACTATCACGCTACTCTTTCGTCTCCCCAGATGACCGGTTCATCCCCGCGGGTGCGGGGAACACTCGATGGCTGGGTGCGCCGCGGCTGCCCGGTACGGTTCATCCCCGCGGGTGCGGGGAACACGCGGTCGGCGATCAAGTCTATGGCGCGATTCCCGGTTCATCCCCGCGGGTGCGGGGAACACGGCATCCACAACGGCAGCCGCCAGGGCGAAGTCGGTTCATCCCCGCGGGTGCGGGGAACACCTGATTGATGAGCTATCGACCCCTCGCCGGGACGGTTCATCCCCGCGGGTGCGGGGAACACTCCCCGGCAATCCGCTCCTCGTTATCCCCTCGCGGTTCATCCCCGCGGGTGCGGGGAACACATGAACGAGCACATACAAAAAGCCATTGATGCCGGTTCATCCCCGCGGGTGCGGGGAACACTTCTCGGTACGCGCCTTCGGGGCGATGAATGCCGGTTCATCCCCGCGGGTGCGGGGAACACTGGCGATTCCGTGGATTATCGGGTTGACCCTGCGGTTCATCCCCGCGGGTGCGGGGAACACCTTTTCAGATCGAAAAGTGGGTTCGTATTTAACGGTTCATCCCCGCGGGTGCGGGGAACACGTGGACACCGCCCGAAACGCCACGCCATACCGCGGTTCATCCCCGCGGGTGCGGGGAACACATCCGCCTGCACGCTGGAGTAGAAAGCGAACACGGTTCATCCCCGCGGGTGCGGGGAACACCTCGACCGTCCGCTGAGCGATTCCGAGGGTAGCGGTTCATCCCCGCGGGTGCGGGGAACACCTACTCATTTCCAGCAAGCCGGGGCCAAACGTCGGTTCATCCCCGCGGGTGCGGGGAACACACGAGTCTCGAACTGATTAGCCAAACGAACCACGGTTCATCCCCGCGGGTGCGGGGAACACTCCAGTGTTTTCAGGATTCGTAACTCCTTAAACGGTTCATCCCCGCGGGTGCGGGGAACACGTCATGCCGTCGCCATAAATCGCCTGGCCGACCGGTTCATCCCCGCGGGTGCGGGGAACACGGAATCCCTATCTGGTAGCACGTCGATCCACTCGGTTCATCCCCGCGGGTGCGGGGAACACCGCACCGGCCGCAGATCATTTGATCCCCATACCGGTTCATCCCCGCGGGTGCGGGGAACACAGGTACGCGCCGTCGAGGTTCGCGCCGTCGAGCGGTTCATCCCCGCGGGTGCGGGGAACACTCCAGAGCGTGCCCGCCTTTCAGCCGCACGATCGGTTCATCCCCGCGGGTGCGGGGAACACGATCTCGGCATCATTCGCCGGAGGCGTCGGACCGGTTCATCCCCGCGGGTGCGGGGAACACGAGGGGCCAGAATCGCCGGTTTCCGGTCTGGTCGGTTCATCCCCGCGGGTGCGGGGAACACCCCGTCGAAGTTGTCGAGCTGACTGGTATCCCGGTTCATCCCCGCGGGTGCGGGGAACACGAACGCGGGCACTTCTTGCCGCTGTCTACGCCCGGTTCATCCCCGCGGGTGCGGGGAACACGTGGCATTGTAGGCGTAAGCATGGATCAACAGCGGTTCATCCCCGCGGGTGCGGGGAACACCACGTACCATCAAATAGCCTGCACCCACAAGTGCGGTTCATCCCCGCGGGTGCGGGGAACACCGCGCCTTGGTATCCCGGTTTAGGTCCCTAAACGGTTCATCCCCGCGGGTGCGGGGAACACCTATATTTCGATTTGTCGCTCATTGTCTAACTCGGTTCATCCCCGCGGGTGCGGGGAACACGGCGCGGGCGACATCGCCCACCACGCTACGAACGGTTCATCCCCGCGGGTGCGGGGAACACTTCAGCGGGCTGGGTAACATTCTCACCGGTAACGGTTCATCCCCGCGGGTGCGGGGAACACCATTCGTCCCTCCAAGGTTAATAAGCACGGGCCGGTTCATCCCCGCGGGTGCGGGGAACACTCGTCCAGCGTGTTCCGGGCACTGGCCGATAACGGTTCATCCCCGCGGGTGCGGGGAACACCTGGTGCGCATCGGCGGCGGCCAGGATCAGGCCGGTTCATCCCCGCGGGTGCGGGGAACACATATCCCCGACGATGTGCGACTCTCGGATGGCCGGTTCATCCCCGCGGGTGCGGGGAACACATCTCGGTGTCCTGGCCGCTGCGCATCGCGTCCGGTTCATCCCCGCGGGTGCGGGGAACACAAGCTGAAGACAGTCACCCAGCAGACGATAGACGGTTCATCCCCGCGGGTGCGGGGAACACCGGCACCAGGTATCAGGTCGGCCAGCATCTTGCGGTTCATCCCCGCGGGTGCGGGGAACACCTGGCTTTAGTAATCAGTCTGGTTATCTCGCCCGGTTCATCCCCGCGGGTGCGGGGAACACAATGCCGCCGTCCGTGGCAGCGGTTCATCAGCCGGTTCATCCCCGCGGGTGCGGGGAACACATTGATATTAGAGCAAGCGCGAGAATTAGTGACGGTTCATCCCCGCGGGTGCGGGGAACACGCTAGAATACCGGCCTAACCCGGTCGCCTCGCCGGTTCATCCCCGCGGGTGCGGGGAACACCCAGGTAATCGGTGCGGTTAGAGTAGCCATTTCGGTTCATCCCCGCGGGTGCGGGGAACACTTCTTTGCCACATAAGCAATATTTTCAGGCACCGGTTCATCCCCGCGGGTGCGGGGAACACATGGTTGCTGACTTGCTTGGCCCAAATGAAGACGGTTCATCCCCGCGGGTGCGGGGAACACGTATGAAAATCGCTTGGTTTTCTTGGATATAACGGTTCATCCCCGCGGGTGCGGGGAACACATTAAAAACCGGAATAACATTTTCCCCCGTGTCGGTTCATCCCCGCGGGTGCGGGGAACACTAATTCAAAACTGGAGAAATATCATGAAATTCCGGTTCATCCCCGCGGGTGCGGGGAACACGTCTTGTAACTCAGATACAAGGCCATCGAAGTCGGTTCATCCCCGCGGGTGCGGGGAACACCGAGTGCCGCGTACATATGCAGGGGAAAATGGCGGTTCATCCCCGCGGGTGCGGGGAACACTTTAGCAGGGTACTCAATATTGGCACTATCATCGGTTCATCCCCGCGGGTGCGGGGAACACCTTCTGCGCGCATATCTGCTGTTGCATTCGCGCGGTTCATCCCCGCGGGTGCGGGGAACACCATGATGTGCTGAGGATATGTGTGCTCAAATCCGGTTCATCCCCGCGGGTGCGGGGAACACGCTGAGCAAGTAAAGCAGTAGCAGCCGAAAACCCGGTTCATCCCCGCGGGTGCGGGGAACACTGTTGTAATAACGAAGCACGCCTCCAGAATAGCGGTTCATCCCCGCGGGTGCGGGGAACACAGCTTGGCATGAAGAAAGATATGCCAACTCCACGGTTCATCCCCGCGGGTGCGGGGAACACTTCGGATATCATGCACCTTTTCCCCTCCCTGTCGGTTCATCCCCGCGGGTGCGGGGAACACTCGTCCAGCGTGTTCCGGGCACTGGCCGATAACGGTTCATCCCCGCGGGTGCGGGGAACACGGCGTTGGCAATCGTGGCGGGGGAGCGATAGACGGTTCATCCCCGCGGGTGCGGGGAACACCAACCGCAACCCTGACCAAGTTGATGCCCAAACGGTTCATCCCCGCGGGTGCGGGGAACACCTACCCGGCGTGGATTACCAGTGCCGGTGCGGCGGTTCATCCCCGCGGGTGCGGGGAACACCGGTCCACACATGGCCGTTGATGGCGATCTCCACGGTTCATCCCCGCGGGTGCGGGGAACACAAGCTGAAGACAGTCACCCAGCAGACGATAGACGGTTCATCCCCGCGGGTGCGGGGAACACTCAGGCCACAGACCTGGGGCAAGAGTCACAGACGGTTCATCCCCGCGGGTGCGGGGAACACAACTCGCGCCGCCGCCAAAAAATGAAACCGCCTGGTTCATCCCCGCGGGTGCGGGGAACACACTTCCTGTAACTTATTGATTAACCGATGGAAATCGAACCGATAAAATTCCACCGATTTTCCGGACACATTTTGAAGGTTTTTTCCATATTGTTAAAGAGCACTGAAATCCTCCTGTTCAGGGATTTCAGGTAGGAAGGATACGAGTTTGAAGCCATCAACTTCCTTAGGGATTCGGCGGTTCGCGCCCAGTGTTTTGAAGTCAAATCCGGATTCATTTTTCTCACGCCAAGCGATCACCGCGTTGCCCTCATCGATACCGGCCTCAACTTGCTCCCAGATCATATTGCGGACTTTTACCGAATAGTCACCTACATAGACGCCTGCGCGGATCTCCAGCAGCCACACAGCCAGTCGGCCGCGAAGTCTGGGTGGTGCATTCTCAGTTACGATGACCATCATTACCCAGGCCCTCTTTGTTGGGAATGGCGGGCTGAACTGCTTCCGGTGCGGGTTTTGGCAGTTCTTCACCAGCCGCTGCGAGTACGTTGTTGATCAGGGGGATTATTTTGTCCAGTAATTTGCTTTCACGGAAGATGTCGCGACAGGCGAGGCGAACCTGTCTCTCGGGGTTACTCGTTACTTTGGCCGCGATTTTGAAGGCCACCGGGACAACCGTTTCGAATTTGACAATATCTGCAATATCATAAACAAACGAGAGCGGTTTTCCGGTGTGGACGAATCCGATAGCAGGTGCGTAACCGGCCGCCAGGACAGCCGCCTCCGTCACGCCGTAAAGACAGGCAGTGGCGGCAGAGAGGCATCGATTGGGTATGTCGGCGCTTTCCCACTCTTGCTGGTCGTAGCGGCGCCCTTTCCAGGGCACGCCATATCGCTTGGCCAGCAGTTCATAGGTTTTCTTGACTCGAGCCCCTTCAATGCCGCGTAGTTGTTCTACACTTCGGCGGCTGGGTGGCTCCTCACCGAAACGGAGTTCGTACATCTTACGCACTACCTTGAGCCGCAGTTGTTCGTCCAGGGCCAGCTTGGCTTGGTAAAGCAGTTTGTCGGAGCGGGCACCGCCGGGTTGCCCCGCGGAATAGAGGCGTACACCGCCTTCGCCGACCCATACGAGCAGAGTTCCAACCTTGGCCGCCAGTGCAGCCGCCCGGTGTGATAAACGGACACCAGGTTCCAGCAGCAGGCAGGCGGTGCCGCCGACGGGGATATGGGTGCGTATGCCCTCTTTGTCGATCATTACAAAGGCGCTGTCACGTACATCGACATGACAACGCTCAACGAAGAGAATGGAGTTGCGCTCCTTGATGGGGATAGGACCGAGGTCGGGTAGCATTAGTAGTGGTACCTGAGTTGGGCGATCAAGAGGCTGTCGTCGGAAATCTTGTAGACGATGCGGTGCTCCTCGTCGATACGCCGTGACCAGTACCCGGAAAGGCCGTGGCGCTGCGGCTCAGGCTTGCCGATTCCGGAAAAAGGTTCCCGCATGATGGCTTGTATCAGCTGGTGGATACGCTTTACGACCCGTTTGTCACGGCTATGCCAGTAGAGGTAATCCTCCCAAGCGTGCTCGGAGAAAACCAGATTCATCGGTTACATCCCTGTAAACTCAATTTATTTCTCCGCCAACTCTCGCAAGGTGCCGCCCCCACTCTCCAACTCGGCGATGGACTCGAGCAGGCGGCGGGCATTCTTCGGACTGCGGAGCAGGTAGGCCGTTTCCTCCAGAGCCTGGTAGTCATCCAGCGAGATCATGACCACCGACCCGGCGCCCTTACGGGTGATAATAACCGGGGCGTGGTCTTCGCAGACCTGCTCCATGGTGCCCGCCAGGTTGGCGCGGGCGGTGCTGTAGGGGATGGCGTCCATCGTAGTACTCTCAAAAGCAATATGTACATCTAATTGTACAGTACATCCCTTGCGCTGCAATGCCCGTCAGGGACTTGACTGCTGGGAGCCCATGGGTTTACCCACCCAACTTGTTATAGGCAAGCTCAATGAATGGCTTCACCGCTTCGAGCTCCGATTCCGTGGTGATACTGAACTCCGTATCGCCAGTGCCGTAGTGCCCAATCTGGGTGACATCCCGGTAGCCTGTAGGCGGATCGACCACATCCCCTGCCCGTAGCTTGAGAAAGAGTTTAATCCCCTTGCTTTGTGGCTCAACACAGACGAGGTTCTGCGTAGTCTTGTAAGCAATGTAGAATTTTTTAGGCACTTCCTCGATGGCCTCATCCAAGTCGAGGATCATCTCTCTTGCGCCTTGGAGAAGCGATTGCACCTGTACAGTCTTGCCTTCTAAGTGCTCTTCGACGGAATAGCTTGCGGTGGCTCTTACCTGTGCTGCTTTTTTGCCAGCCTCCACCATGACCGGATTCTTTCCCACTTCAGTCATGGTAGTCTGCACCTTGTTGGCCTGAAAGACCTCCTCGAGGTGCAAGACACCTTTTTTGAACAACTGATACCTCCACAGCTCGATATTGGCGCCCATCACCTGGACCGCGTGCAGATCGTACTTTTTATAGCCCGGCGCCAGACAGATGACCCGCACATCGCTCCAGTCAACCACTACATCGTCCCCTAGCCTCTTTCTGGCAGCGATCTCGAAATCGCCCCGGTGATCACGGATCCAGTGCAGATAGAAGAGGCTTTGGTTGATAAGCTCGGAAGATTCCACTTTTTTGTACTCGATGATTACGGGATTGTTGTCCTCGGAGAGCGCCAGGGTATCGATACGCCCCGAATGCAACAGACCAGTGGAAAACTCGCTGGCGACGAAGCGACAATTGAATACCACACCCAGATTTCTCTCTACCAGCCCCTGCAACTCTTTTTCCAGGGCGAAATTGGTCTTTTCCACCGGGACAAGCGAGCCGTTGCTATTCTCAAATAGTGGCACTTGAGTTATTCCTCCACATCTAGGCTATCGACTACGGACGGAACTTCATATACGCCGCACCATCAGCATGCCACAGCCCATGCCCTTCGCAGGACCGATACCGGAAAAGAGCATGTCTTCAAATGCCTGTTTGTCGGTCACGGTCAGTACCCCGCCAAAGTCGAGAGTGCTGAAACTGATCGGATTATTGCCATTACGCTTTACACTTTTGTGTTGTTCATAACCGTCGACAGTCACCAACCCCTCTTCAAACCGGAATCCATGGTTGGAGGCGCGCTGTTCGAGCCAAGCGAGCCCGGCATCACGAATAAGCTCCTGTAGTGCGGGGCGCTCTGCTTTGGGCAAAGTCTTAAAACCAATCTGGCGCTTTCTGTCCATCACCACATCATGACGCACACGCTTGCCGCTATCGGTTTTGCGGGTAACCACCGGGTTCACCCGAAGGCTGAAAGCCAGTCTCAACCCTTCACCGATCTTTGGCGCATAAGGTTTGGTCTCAATGGCCCAGAGGCCGCCGTTGTCGCTGGGCTCTCGGGCGGAGACAGCGTAGTAGCGCGGCCAATTACCGGCGTCCTCCCGACGATAGAGAAAGTCGCGCTCATCCACCCCCTGGAACAGCTGCCAGATAAATTGATGGTGGCGGTAGTCATCTGCCGACATCTTTTTCAACAGTTGCGCAATACCCGCTCCCGAGCGATTGAGTTCGATTCGGCTGAAGTACATCAGAGCTCCCTCCCTGTTACGGCTTTGCGTTGTTCGCTACGGTAATACTCATCCCGTTCACCGAATTGCCAGCGCTTGCGACTGGTCGGCTCGTCCCGGCGGGGCCTAACATGCATGGGCGCCATGCCCACATTCGTGCCGTCCTCCCATACGAAGATCCGTTCCCCCGATTGCGGCAGCCAGGCCAGCACCTGCACATCGGCAAAATCGGCCTCGTCGAATGCCTCGCGCAGGTCAGCGGCCTGGATGATCTGCGGCGCCAGGGGCAGGGTCGGCGGGCATGATTTGCGACCCAGGTAGAGAGTGAAACGAGGTCTCTGCAAAGCCTCCTGCAACCGAATGAGCGTATCCTGATCACCGGCTTTCTTGGCCCATACCGCGACAAGGTAGTAGGCATCGCTGCGATAGTCTCGCTGTGAGAGCAGGGTATTGATCGTCTCGCTGTTGAGTTCATCACGCCGCGTCAAGTAGCGAACACCACGGCGTTCCGGTGGTACCTGTATGGTGTGGTAGTCCCGCAGCAGCTCTCCGCTCCTTTCGACACAGACGGCCACCCCACAGGCGTCGGTCAGCTCACGCAGGCGCTGCTCCTCATCACGACGGATGCCCATGGCCGCCGACAGCAGACCGATGATCGCTGAGCGACCGGGCCACGTCGCCGTGGGCCGTACCTCGCCGACAGCGGTCTCCCCCCATGATGCCAAAGGGCCATAGAGACGAAACAATAGATAGTCACTCATGGCCTCACTCCGTAATGCCGTCGATGATCTCGTTCAGGCTTCCCTCACCGGAAGCAAGGCTCATCACATAGCGTCTGTCTGCACACTCGCCGTAGGCTTTATCCATCGTCGATACGCTCTTTTCCAGCGCCGTGATCGACTCAGCCAGCATATCGGCACTGTTTACCGGTTTGAGGAACGCCACCGACAATGATCGGGGCTGCTGATTACCCTTCTCGGCGAGGATATATGAAGCTCGCGCACGAGAAGCGAAGCTGTTCTGCTTACCGCTGGGTGCCACGGTTGCCGCCGTCTCGGTCAGGGCGGCCAAGGTCTTGTTGGCCAGCAAACCGTCACCGCCCAGGTTTTTCTTCAGCAGCTCACGGTCGACACAGATGTATTGGTAGAAAAGTCCGGCGGCGAACTCCGTCTCACCCATATGTCCGGCACCAACGTCCTCCTCACCGGTGTTGAGATCATCCACAGCGGTAAAAAAGTCATCCTCGACTGTTACCTTGTGCACACTGATGGCGTGGGCCACCTGTGCAGCGGCGTCGGTGTTAAAGTAGGGATTGCTGGCAAGCATTCGGCCGAACAGAGCTATATCCGCTGCGCTGTGCTGCTTTTTTAACAGAGCAAGCTCATCCTTGTCCGGTCCGCTGTCGCGCCCAGCCAGTACTTTGCACAGTTTGTTGATCGCCTCGCGTTCTTCCGGACTGAAGTGGGCGAGTTGCTCGATATCCAGCATGTGCAGCAGATCATCGTTCTTTTTGTCCTCTTTCTTGATCTTGCCGAACACCCCGGCGATATCGCCTGCCCACGCCTTGGCGTTCTTCTCCGTGACGCCGCTGTCGATGAGTATTTTATATACCTGCCTTCCCATCTCCTTGGTGCGGATGCCGACATGGCCGTCAAGCGCCTGCTGAAAGAGATCGGAGGTGCGCCAGGCGCGCTTTAGGCTTTGGGAGGAGATACGCAGACGCTGCGCACCGCCCATGATGGCGGTCTTGGGCCGCCCCAGATCATCGCGGTTGAGATTGGCCGGCGGATATGAAGTAAGAAGATGGAGTTGTACAAAACGGGTCATGACTTGCTCCTTGTGTCGATAGAATACTGTTTGGTCAGTCCACTACTTTCGGGAAGTAGGCCATGGCCCAGCGCTTGCGCACCGTATCCCCCCAATAGAAAATTGTGTTGGCCAGATCGAAGAGGTTGGCCTTTTTGTCCAGTTGGCGGATCACGCGTATCATCGCCGGATATAGATCGGTCAGCGGCTCCTTGAGCAGACGGCGAAATCGCAGGGAGCTGAACAGGGGCCGTCCCCCTTTCGACTCAGCCATTCTCTCTGCCAGCGGTTTGTTGTCTCTGCCCGTGACATGGGCAAGCAACCCGGCGATAGCGGCGAGGCGATAGAGATCACCCTCACATAACTCCTCCCCACTCTTCTCGGCCAGAGGCTGAAGGCGGTTTAGCAGGCGGTGAAAGGTCGGCTCGAGCATGACCTCCTCTGGATTCTTGCAACGGCGTAGCTGGGCTCGGCCTCCGCTATCGCGCTGTAGCGCCTCCCACCAGGCGGCGAGGATTTCACCCGCTGCCTTATCACTCTTGAACTCAAGTTTCATCGGCTGTCTCCTTCACTTTTTTCTTTTCCTTCTTCGGTTTTGGCAGGTCGAGAATTTCATAGAGTTTGTTGCCGCGCAGCTTCTTCAGTAGGCTGGTATGGGCTCGTGCGATGCGCGCTAGCTCCCCCACATCCAGCGCGCCGCTCTCCGCCCGCTCGCCAAACAGCCGCTCAGCCTCACGACGCAGTCGCTGCAGCCAGCGCTCGCGTAAGGACACTTCTTCACCGCCGTGCAACGCCGCCTCATGACTATCTCGCAGCAGGCTGTAGAATTCGGCCTCGGTGCGATCGAAAAACTCCTGCCGCAAAAAGGTGGTATCCCCCCTGGCGTCGCCAGGACGTTTGAACCACGCCTCCTTTACTGCCCCCTGGACGTAGTAGGCGGTCTGTGTCGCCGCCCCGATGAGGTTATCCACCTGCCGGATGAAACGCTCACGCCCCTCCCCCTCGGGCAGGAGGTAAAGCGGCACCGTGGTTTCATACCACGCCCTCGCCTTCATATTATCCATGTCGTAACCGAAGGCCCACGTACGTAGCTGGACATCCTTCAGCGCGTTGCGCTCCCTACTAAAATACGCAACCACCTGCGCGGGCTTTCTTCCATTGCCAGGCACAACCCAACTGCTCCACTGGCGGTAACTGAAGCCGCCCGGCTGGGCATGGCTCGGCATCGGCATCCCGCTCTTCTCGTCGATATAGTGAGGGCTGAGCGGATGCTCCCAGGCGCTACTGTAATTGACCCCGTAGTTCTTCGTCACGTAGCGGGTAACTAGCGGCACATCCGGCGTGGCACAGATATCGCACACCCCCTTCCGCAAGTCGTCCAGCTCCAGCCGGATTCGCCGCGGCATCCCCCAGTACATCTGCAGGGGGTGGGCATCATCCGGCAGGGTCTCGATACCATCCTTTTCACTAGTGCGGGTGGGCGCTAGCCAGGGAAAGATGGCTGCCGACCGGGCCAGGCTGCGGTTGCCAGTAAGCTGCTCAACCTGTGCCTGGGGCAGGACGTTGAGCCAGAGGTCACGCCACAGGGTCGCCTCTAGTTGCTCCCCCTTTGGGTCGAGTACCACGAGGGTGGTCAGTGGCCCGCCTCCGCGTAGTGAAGTGCGGTGACCCACGCCACCGCTCGGTGCATTGGTCTGCAGGGTAAGGAGCGCCGCAGTCGCACAGGCGGGGCAGATCCCGTTGATACCGCCACGCTTGATAAAGTGGTCGGTGTTGTTGCGCAGGGCATTGGCACCTGGTATCTCGATAAACAGGGCAGCGATCGGTTTGGGCTCGTCACTCAACGGCGTGTAGTCCTGCAGGAACCTCGGTCCTTCACCGCCGAGTTCGAAGCTCTCGGCATGGGGCATGAACAGGGTTTTCAGCGTCTCCGGTGCTGGCGGCTCCTCCAGCCAGTGGTTCCAATCAATCCCCTTGTCCGGCTCCGGGGCCGCAGCGGTTTGCAGCAGGCCGATGAGAAACTGTGCTAGCGCTCCTTTGAAGTCTGCCCGGGCAGCATCCAGGGCGATGATTGGATTGCTGTCGTGCCCATCTGTAATGGCCCATGGTGCGATCAGCTCCCGGGCACCGCTTTTGCGCCGCACGGGAATCCATGGGTCAGTGATTAAATTTATATAACTCATTGTTATTTCCCTTCTTTTTCTGTTTTCCTTGAAAGCTCCATCTCTAAACTGAACCACTGTTTCAGCTTCAGGGTGATCTTCACCACAATCGACATCACAGGCTCTCCTCCCATCACGATGGAGAAGATACTAGGGCAAGATTCATAAACTTGCAAGTTAAGTGTAGAAAATTTAAAAAAACAAATGTTATCCTATGTGTTGTTCCCAAATTTTTTGGGTTGAACCGTTAAGAGTAGGTAATGAGAGTTCGTTCCCCGCTAAGCGGGGATTTGTGAGTGTGGGGTCAATCCCCACACTCATCCCCCACCAACAACCCTTCCTTTTCGCTGTAGCGCACGGCTACTGCCTCTCCCCGTTTGTTGACTGCAACGCCTTCCAGCTTTTCGTCCAGCGCCAGCAACACGCCCCACTTCCCCTTGGCGGGGAGCTGTTCCACCGTTCGCTTCCACTCTTTTTCCGAAATCCCAGCAGGCCTGTTCGCGCTGGCGATGCGGGAGGTGAGCACTGAAACCGATGAAAGGTGCCAAGGAAAATCACCCGGACCGCGCAGTGGTACGATGGATTCACCATCGATACGACCGAGGTAAACAGTGGTGCTGTCGCCGAGACGGGTGGGTGCCCGCTCCTCCGCCCACCAGCGCCCCCCGGCGGTCTCGCCGTAGTGCAGGTTGACCTTAAGAGCGTTGTAGTCGGCCAGGCTCCCCTCGCTGCTCTGCACCCCCTCGGACTCGATGTAGCTCTCCTCCAGGCCCGGCGGCAGCTCCACGTCACCATAGACTCCCTCGATCAACACCCGCGCATCATCGGGCATGGTGAATGCCCCCTTGTTGCACAACAGCCGCAGCCCCAGCCAGAGCTGGGCGTGGTTGTCATAGACGTAGGCCGCCTTGGAAAGGAAGTTGGCAAACCACTCCCTGTCAGGCTCATCCACCGCTTCTGGGGCGAAGAGGTAAATGACAGGCCTGTCGCGCTGGTCCTTGCCCTTGATACGACGACCAGTGCGGTCGCGGCTGTGGCGATGCAGGCGCCCGGCGCGCTGGATAATGAGATCGATCGGCGCCAGATCGCTGATCATCCCGTCGAAATCGATATCGAGGGACTGCTCCACCACCGGGGTGGCAATGAGGATCTGTCCCTTGCGCTCGGCCCCGTCCCCCTTCGTGCCGAACCGGTTGACCACCCTCTTTTCGATGGTCAGGCGGTCGCCCATGGCAAAGCGGGCATGAAAAAGGTCGATATCCCAATCGGGGTGAAGCACCTTGATCTCACGCCACGCTTCACGGGCATCGTGGACGGTATTGCGGATCCAGCAGAGACACTTTCCCTGCGACACCGCCTCCTGCATCAACGCCTCAGCCTGCTCGAAGGTATTGATGCGACTCACGCCGACAGTACGACAAACCTCTTTGCGCGAGTCCAACACACTCTCGCTTTTGTCCAGGGGGGTTGCGCAGGTCAACAGCGGGTAATCCTTGTCGCCGACTTTCTCTATCTTCTTCGCGGCCTTCCCTATCCCCGTATAGTAGGCGTTAAGGAGTTTCTGCCGCTGGCCGTGCGGCAGGGTGGCGGAGAGGAGGATGGTGCTGCCGCCGGAGGCGGCGTGGAAGGTGATGAGGGCACAGAGCAGGCGGAAGAGATAGGCCTCGTAGGCGTGGACCTCATCGATAATCAGTACCTTGCCGAGTAGGCCGAAGAGGCGCAGCGACTGGTGACGGGAGGGGAGCACCCCGAGAACCGCCTGATCCACCGTTCCCACCCCGACCTCGGCCAGCAGCGATTTCTTCGGGCTGTCTGCCAGCCAGGCGGCACAGTGGAACTCCGCCGGTTCAGTGCCGTCACCATAGTTCCCTGCATGGGCCTCGGGCACCTTCCCGATGGCGTCCCGGAACCCTTCGTGCAAGCGCCGCGCTCCGTGCGCCAGCACCAGGGACGGTTTTGTCTCATCGGCATAGAGTCCCCGATAGACCGCGCTCATACGATCGAACATGGCATTGGCGGTGGCCATGGTCGGCAGGGCGAAGTAGACCCCTTGCTGCACCTGCTCCGCCATCAGTCGGTGTACAAGGATCAAGGCCGCCTCGGTCTTGCCCGCCCCGGTGACATCCTCCAACAGATAGAGGCCCGCACCCGCCTCCAGCGGCATTTGCAGGCAGTGCGCCTGGAGCGGAGTTGGCTCCCTGAAGTCACCACCAAAAAGCGTGGGAAGTTCTCGACGCTCCGCCGTCTCGGCAGGCACCATGCCCGCGTCAACCACAGCCTGCTCCGCCTGGCGCAACGCCTGTTGCCAATACTCATCCAGCGCCATCTCGTCACTGACCGGCGGGAAAAATGCCTGATTTGACCCCAGCCAGTCGCACAGCACCGCCAGACCGGCCAGCCACCAGGAGGCGGCGCTCACCCGATCCGGTAAAGGAAGCACCACCTCGCCCACCTTACACAGGTCGTGCCACTGCTCGAAAAAGGCCTTAACTGCTTCCTGCGTTGTAACCGGGAAGTAGTCGGCCGGGACGGCACGCACCGAACTATCGTCGTGGCTCACCGGCTTGCCGTGGTGGCCGAGTACAGTATGCAGCCAGTAATCGGCAGCGGTATCGAAGGAGGGACGGCGTCCGCCTTGTACCTCCAGCACGCCACGCTCGACACAGTAGGGCCGCAGATAGGTGCGCCACAGCAGCTCACCCAGTATGTCGTGCCGTACATAGGGTAGCTCCGCCTTCTCTCCCTGCAGAGCCTGGAACAGTTCTGGATTGAGCGCCTGAAAGTGACGGGCGAACTTGCCGATGTCGTGCAGGCCGAGGAAGAAGACCACCAGGACGATGAGGGCCTCCTCGTCAAGGCCAAGCAACTGCGCCAACCGCTGGCGAACATGCACATTGCGGCGGAGAAAGACCTCGCCCACCGCCGCCACATCCAGGCAATGGTACGGCAGCAGGTGATATCCGCCTTCTTCGGCGGTCTTGCCCCAGTACCGGTAATACAGTGGTTTTACCTGCTCCATGCTGCGCATTTCCCTTTTAGCTTTCTATGTAGATTTCCATCTGGATCCGCCGCCACGGGTTAGCCCCCGGTGACAATGCACTGATCCTGGCCTTGACCGGTTGGCCCCGGTCGAGCATCGCGCCGACGGCGTGGTTTTCCGCCCGCGGCACATAGCCTAACTGCGCGCCTTGCCAGTAAACGGCGACGGCCTTGCGGTCGTAGCGGTTTTCGGGTTCGCGCTTCAGCTCCAGCGGCATGCCGGCCTGCAGCTGCGGCCATACCTCTTCGCCCCGATGGTATTGGAGTCCGGCAACCGGTGACCGCTGCACAGGGATGGGCCTGATCTCTTTCGCCTGCAGCCTTGTGGCGACCGGCAGACCGGCCAAGCCGATGAGGGCTTTGAGAAATATACGTCGTAACATGGTTTGCTCCCTCCTGGATTATTCGCTTCGCTTGGCCTTCGGGCTGACTCTCAGTCGGTTAAGGCGCTTTGCGCTTTTTCCGACCTTCGCCGGATGTTGCCTTGGGTCTTCCGACTCTAGCGGATGAGAGACTCATATAATGAGCCTGATCGATTCGCCGAGAGGACTCGGCTCGATAACCGATTCATATATCGATCCTGCGACCGTCCGGCTCACGTCTTTTTGTAGTGGCGCAACGCCTGGCGCAGTCGTTCCTCCACCATGGCACTGAGCGCCACCGGCGCCACCACCTCCACATCCGGGCCATATTTGAGGATATCCATCAGCAGCTCCGTGGGATTGGCATAGGGAACGTGTAGTTCATAGCATTCGCCAAGCCACTTTCCGATCTGCTTGGGATGCCACTGTTCGTCGGCGACCCAACGGGACATGCGCGGCGAAAAACGTAGCACCGCCCAGTCGTTCGGCTCGTCGGCGAAGATACCGAAGCCTGCATTGAGGTGGCGTTTGAGCGCCTCTTCATCGATCTGGCGTTGCGGAATGGCCTGGATATGGGCATCCGTGATCCGGTCCAGCGAGAAGGTGCGCAGTGCATCCGCTGATTCACACCAGGCGATGGCATACCAGTTATCGCGGTAGTGGAGCAGACGATAGGGGTGGATCCGTCGCCGGGTCCGTTCCCCCTTCCCCCTGCCGTGGTAGTCGATATCGAGCACATTGCCATCCAGCACGGCACCGGCGACAGTGCCGAAACAGTGGCTTTCCAGACCGCGACTGCCCATCGGCTGCAGCACGATGCGGGAGGTGACAGTGTCGCTGGTATGGCCGCTCTTCTCCAGCAGGGCGCGGATGCGGGTCTTCAACGGGCCGATGTGAGGGCCGAGGAACCCCGGCTGTACGCTCTCCAGCAACTGCTCGCTGGCAAGGAGGGCGTAGAGTTCGCTTTTATTGAACCAGAGTCCCGGAAGCTCGAATTCGCCTTGGTTGGTATCGTAGTGGTAGGCATTGTCGTGCCGGTCGTAGATCAGCGGGGCTCCGAGTTGATCGCGCAGCAGGTCCAGGTCGCGTTTGATGGTCGCCCTGGAGACCTCGAGACGCTCCATCATCCGCTGCAGCGAGAGGCGGCGTTCCTTTTTTAGCAGCTGGTGTAACTGGAATATTCGGCTGGTGACGCCCACGGTCGATCCCTGATTTATTGTTGTTATCTCTGGCGGCTGCCGTATTAAGCGAGCCACCTCGCTGACCTGCGGAAATAACCTCGTAAAGTGCTGAGGAATTCGATTCATTTACCTGGCGACCACAATACACACGAACACTGTGCCTGTTCAAGACTTCGACCGCCCTCGTTAACTGATTCCGGCTCCACGATGGGCTTGCGGCAGAGACAGGGGTTCAGAAAAGGCCAGGGGGGATCACAGTGGCATTCCCACGCCACCCTTTTTTACAACTCAAGTTTCGGAGTTCATTTCACAAAGCCCGAATCGCTGAATTCCATCCTTAGGTCCGTAAACGGTACATCCCTGTACCACTTCTCGTAGGGAGGATAAGCATCAGCGCATCCACAATGAATCGGATGGCGGTGGATGCGCAAGCTTATCCACCCTACAAGTACTGCGAACTCCGAAACTTGATTTACAATTGCGATTGCGTTGGAGCTATCCTTTCTGTCTGCGGCTTTGGTGATCCCGAGGGGGCTTGTTGGTGAAAACCACTATCTCTTGTTGATACGATCTGAAGATATACTGCGGTCATGTCCTCACGGACGCCGGGTGTATTATGGGTCGGCCGGTGGGGCTTGTGCACACATAACTAGAAAAGCGTGCGGCAGTTGAGGAGGAGGTGTGATGATGCGACTTATGCAACGGCTCGGTCTGGGCCTGGTGTTCTCTCTGGTGATGCTGGCGGCCCAGGGCGGCACTCCGCGCGATCCCGGCCGGTACTTTTTCGACCAGACGCTGGGGGATTTCAGCGAGGAGCTGGAGACGGCCCGGCAGGACGGCAAAAAGGCCATTCTGATCATGTTCGAGATGGATGAGTGCCCCTTCTGTCATCGCATGAAGCAGACGGTGCTCAATCAGCCGGAGATCCAGGATTATTTCAAACAGCACTTCCTGGTGCTGAGTGTCGATATCGAGGGCGATGTCGAGATCACCGACTTCAAGGGCCATCTGACCACAGAGAAGGATTTTGCCTTCAAGGGCAACCGGGTCCGCGCGACTCCGGTGTTCGCCTTCTTCGATCTCAACGGCGATCCGATCAAGGGTGCCCGCTACACCGGGGCCACCAACGGCCCGGAGGAGTTTCAGTGGTTTGGCGAATACGTGGTCGATGAGGTGTTCCGGGAGATGAGTTTTACCCGCTATAAGCGCGCCAGACAACAAGCCAACTGAACGCTGCCGGAGCGCATAAATGAAGCATAAACCGATGCTCAAGCGACTGCTGCCTCTGGTGATGTTTCCAGTGGCGCTGCTGGCGCCCGCCCTGGCCGCCGAGGAGGCCAGGCTCCCGGAACCCCTGACCCTGGAGTACGCCCTGTCGCTGGCCGATGAGTCCCACCCGGCGCTGACCCTGCAGCAGGCGCGGGTGGATGAGCGCCGGGCCATGCGGGATCTGACCGAGGCGGAGGGCGGCTGGAACGTCGGGCTCACGGGCTCGCTGCGCGCGGTACACCCCTCCCACCGTGCCGTGGAGGGCACCAACAACGACAGCAGCCTGCGCCTGAAGATGCGCAAGCGGCTGTACGATTTTGGTCACAGCGAGGCGGCGCAACAGGCCTCCGCTGCCGCGCTGGAGGGCAGCGAGTGGTCCTATCTGGAGGCGCGCCAGCAGCGCCGTCTGTCCATCATGCGCGACTATTTCGACGTGCTGCTGGCCGACCTGCAGTACATCCGTGACAACGAAGCGATGACCATGGGTTATCTGCACTGGGACAAGGCTCGGCAACGTCAAGAGCAGGGTCAGCTTTCCGATATCGAGGTGCTGGAGCTGGAGAGCCTGTTTCAGCAGCGGCGCACGGAGTGGCAGCGCAGCCGCAATCAACAGCGTGCCAGCCGCCTGAAGCTGGCCATCAGCCTGAATCGTCCCGAACAACTCTCCGGCACCCTGGCCGCGCCGCCGTTAGCGCTTGAGCGGGGGCTGCCCGAGGTGGCCCCGTTGACCGAGGAGGCGCTGAACAACAACCCGCGCCTGCGCACCCTGCGCCGCCAGGTGGAGGCGGCCCAGGCCGAGGTACGGGCGGCGCGCTCCTACTATGGCCCCACCATCCATGGCGAGGTGGAGGCGGCGGCGTACAACCGGGTCACCAGTACCCGCGACCCGCTGGCGGCGGCGCTGGTGATCGAGGTGCCGCTGTTCAGCAGCGGTTACGACGCCGCGCTGGCCAAACAGATTGCGCGGCTGCAACAGCAGCAGGCGCTGCTCGCCAGCGGTGAGCTGGAACTACGCCAGGCGGTGCTGGATCTCTGGCTGGAGATCCAGGTCCTGCGGGACAAGCAGAAGGAGATGGCGGCGTTGGGCGCCTACCGCGATCTCTACATCGACCGCAGCCGTGCCCTCTATGAGCTGGAGGTGAAGTCGGACCTGGGAGATGCGCAGGCGCAGATATCCGACTATCAATTGCAGCAGGCCATGGCCGACTACGAGTTGGCCATGGCCTGGGCCAATCTCGATGCCCTGCGCGGGACACTTATAGAACACGAGGCAAGGGCTGTGGAGGAACAACAATAATGAAGCGGATACTGCTAGTGCTGGCGACGCTGCTGATGCATACGGCGGCGGCTGAAGAGCTGAGCGCCACCCTGGACTGGAGTCAGCGGGTCGGCCTGGGGCTGACCGTCTCGGGGGTGATCGCCGACGTTGCCGTCAGGCCCGGCCAGCGGGTGGAAAAAGGTCAACTGCTGGTGGCCCTGGACGACAGCCATCTGCGGGCGCGGATTGTCCGGGCCGAGGCCGAACTCGAAGAGGCGCGGCAGAACCGGGACGAGGGGGCGCGGGAGCTGGAGCGCTCCACCGAGCTGTATGACCGCACGGTGCTGTCGGATCATGACCTGCAGCTGGCCCAGATCGGCGAGGCACGCGCCAAGGCGACCTGGCACAAGGCCCGGGCGGATCTGGCCGAGGCGCGTATCCTGCTGCGGCAGAGCCGTATCGAGGCGCCCTTTTCCGGGCTGGTGATCAGCGTGACCGCCCAGCCGGGTCAGGCGGTGATCAATGGCCTGCGTGCCGAGACCCTGATCGAGCTGGCGCGGGACGACCGGCTGGTCGCCCGCGCGGCCATCGGTGCCGAATTGGCTGCGCGCCTGGAGAGCGGTGCCGGGGCCAGCGTGGAAGTGAGCGGGCAGCGGCTCGAGGCGCGGATAGACCGGGTCGGACTGGAGCCAGTGGAGACGGCCGGCAACGGGGCGCCGCTGTATGAACTGCGCGTGATGTTCGGTCGTCCCGAGGGGCTGCCGGCGCGGACCGGCCTGCCGCTGGTGATCCATACCCTGGAGTAGGGGCAAGGGTTGTACAGCATTATGCCGCGTCCGCAGTTGCCGGATTACGCCTTTGGCGAACGTGGCCAACAAAGCTCCGGATCGATGGGTTAC
>NZ_JAQGEI010000050.1 GCF_029017505.1 Sedimenticola hydrogenitrophicus | reverse complement strand
CCATTATTGGTGAGTAGACCGGATATATGTCAGCACGACCGTTTTCATCATTCGACAAGGACTCCAGTGATATACACAAGAGGTTGGCTATCGTGGATACCAGCACGGGCAGGATTTGTCTTGACACATGCCGGGCATCCATATATGTCCCGTTATTGGTTTCATCGGTTTCCTTACAAATGTTATCGATGGGGTAATGGGTTTCGAAGTTCCTCCTCCATCCATCCGCGCTACGGAATCCGACCTGAAACCGCCCGCACAGCCAGCAGGATATCAGCTATGCGTGCTGCAGCACGGCCGCGCACGTGCAAGCCTAGCTCGAGCGAGTACTCAAACGACCACTTATGCATGTTTGAAGAGCCAATGTAGGCTGAGGCATCATCCGCAAGAACAACTTTGGCATGAAAAGTCTCGTTACCCGAGTAGCCAGGCCGATCAAGACGAAAGTTCAACACCATCACACCGAGTTGATGTAGTTCTGACCGTACGCCTGCAAGACCTGGTGGCGCCTGTCCATCGGGGGTCGCACGCAGGATGAGGCACCTATCCCGCACATCGGCCTGCTCGAACAGGTTGAGTACAATAGCCGCCCCGACCTCATCAAGGTATGGGGTCATGACGGTGAATGACATGCGCGCCGCCTCCGCAATTGAGGGCAGCAATTGCTTCGTGTCCCGCAGCCTCCAACTACCGGAGAGCATATTTTCGAGTTGTAGAGACACTTGACTTGGCGCTGGTGGCTTGGTCAGCACAACTTCGACGAGGTCGTCATCGCGGTGAACCCTGCTGCGGTAGAGATGCGCACCACGCAAGAGAGGGGCCAACTGCGCAGCGATGGACTTCTCCCGCACATGCCAGTTCAGTGCAGTAGCCTTGGAGAACACTCCAACTGATCGACCGGCGATAAGTGCCCGTTCGACATCGCCCGCTCGTGCCTGCGGCACTCCGATGCGCGTGCAAATAGTTCTGAGCTCAAGAGGCAAGTCAAGCGCGCCCATACCAGCTACTTCACACAGAGGCGCACTCACCTCACAAAGAGGTGCAAGGGCGTCGAAGGCGGTGGGCAAGTCAGCCATCATGATGTTCGTTGACCACCTCGAGGAAGCCGCGAATGCGCTGTCCTTTATGGGTCGCATCCTCACGTGGTGCCGACCCACCCTTGAGCACAGCACGCGATAATAGCTGGTTCTGCGCGATACATGCAGTCTCCGGAATCATGATGCAGTCCGGGCATGCACCACCGGCACTATCGCAAAGCCGTCCAGAGTTGCAGCGGTGTGTGGATGCTTCCAACAGCCGCGACAGGAAGCGGTTGTTCTCATTGCGCCACAGGGAAGACAGGTTACCGAGGTCCATCGTTGTGCCGTTTCGATACACGACAAACGCCAGGTCCAGTGGAAAAATGTACTCACCCATCGAGCCCAAGTCTAGGCCGGATAGCTCCGCAACGTTCTTCATGAGCACATGCGCGTAGGTGTGCAGCAGTGTGTAGACGTAGCGATAGGTAGACGCATCGCCCTCCTTGAGCAAGGAAAAGTACCGTCCAAACGGCTGCGCTACTTGCAACAGCTGCCCGCCGAATAGAACAGATTCGCTTGAATCCCACGCTGGCAGATCGAGTACACCAACCGTCTGTAGCCACGCGTACACGGCATCTGGGTTCAACCGCACATACAAAGCCTCGTTAGCTTGGGTGATGACATAGATGGGGCGCTTGCCGTTGCTCAGAGGTTCAAACAGGCGTAGTCGAACCGGCATATTCTGCCCACGCTTTTCCAAGGTGGGAATTGCCGACACGCGAGTGTAGCCGTGCGTAAAGCGGCACAGGTCGAACTCACGAATTAATCCCAGGTCGCCCAGCCCGAGTTTGTTCATCAGTTGCTGGGTTTCCGCCTCTTGTAAGGCCTTGGCCATAGCGTCCTTCGGTGCCAGGTCGTTGTCTAGGTGGTTAAAGCGCACGAACCGAGCACGGCCGCCATCTGGTGCAGCCGAAAGCTTGCCACGATTGAGAGCCTCATGTTCGACACTCAAGACAAACGGGTCAAATCGACTGGTGTAGTTGCTTCGAATTGTTAGCTGATCCATCACTGCAGGGGGCAGGTCGACCCTGGGCCGCACCAAGGGAGGTTCGCTCGTGGTCCAGCGTGTGACCAGTTTCTTGAGTTCGCCCTCCATGAGTTTGAGCCCTTCCGTGTCACCGCTGTGTTCCGCGAACCCGCGCATGCGGAGAATACTCTCGTAGGACTCCCATTCGTTTTCCTTGCCGGCCGCTAACAGCGCCTCCTTCATCTCTTCGAGCGTGAGATCTGCACCACTGAACCGAAACTTTGTTCCGATGAATGCAGCCAGTTCCTCATTCCTTTGCGGCTCCAAAAGGGTGATGAGCTGTTGCTCTGTTTCCGGAAAGAGCACGAACTGCTCGGCTTGCGCGTAGTACGCTGATGACGCCCGGTATGAGATGGGTTCCATGCGGCGTTCACCAATTCGCGAACCAGCGTGGTCCCGAAAGATATCCGTTGTAAAGCGGTCGTTCTGGCGCCACTCGTTGCTACCTTTGTGGCCGCAAGTCGGGTTGGCGCAGTAGAAGTGCCATTGACCTATTCGAGGTGAGTCGGTATTGAGTTTGAAATCTTTACCTCCGCATACCGTACATTCCTCACCGGGAAGCCACGCCTCGTTCGTGCGGCTGCTCCACTCCCATCGCCCAGGTGTAGCCGACATCCAATCGCCTGACCAGTGTACAAAAATGACATCGACCTGACGCCATTGGCATGGCCCCTTGGCGTCCGGTGATGTGCATTTTGACTTGCGCAGATTGCCGATGTTTCTCGCCAAGTCGGAGGCCGACTTGAATCGGCGGAACAGCCGGCACTTGTTACATACAAAAGTCAGAGGAGCTGGCGCGTAGCTCATCCGAAGCGGACTCAAAAATGCAAGACGGTCGCCTCCCAGCGGGACGACGGTAGCTCCCTTGAGCAAAGCCTCATCGAGGCATTGCCGCGGATCGACTTGACGGGTAGTGGTACCCGCCGCATAGGCGCGAGCAAACCAGCTCTGCCAGACCTCCTGCAGGCGAAGGATGACTTGCGCTTTGGTCTCCGGTCTGATGGGCGCATCGTCGACTGTTGCCGACAAGTCAGGGATCGATATACAAGCGCCAAGACCGCCCTCGAAGGTGAAGAATGCCCCGGGAGCGTATGCAGAACCCAATTGGCTGCGTGAGCGCGCCATCGTCGGCGCGCTCAGTGTCTTCTCGTTCTCGTCCAACGCGAGGAAGACTCCCTTTTTTGCCATGTCAGTCTCCCGTCTGCGCGTTGTCCATGCCGTCGTTGTCAGCAACCCCATGGCGAACCAAATCCATCACCAACTGCACTTCGCTGGGTGACTGCCTGTGCCCTTCCGCATCTCGCGAAGATGCTTGGATGATCCCTCCCTGATCGACGTCTCGTAGCGAGGTCATCGGCTTGAGCATAAGGTTCGTCTGGCCCTTGAAATATCCATCCATCGTGCCACTGCCCCAGACCGGGCTGCTCCAAGTATCCACTATGAGGCTCCGCGTTCGCTGGTCGATTCGCCGGCTGTAATGCTCCTTGCCTTCAGGCGCAAACTCACCGTGCAGACCTACCGCCAGTTCAACGAATCGGTCGATTTCATCTATGAACGCATCGCCTCTGGTGGAAAGTTCGCGCCGCACGTTCGGGATGAAGCTAAAGTCCGGGGTTTTGCCCTTCTCGTCTTTGGGCAGGCACAGCAGTTCACGACTAGGGACTACACCCAGCAAGTACGCCTGGAAAAGACTTGGGAACACTCGATCGATGGCGCGCTCAGCCCAACGATCAATGGCCGCAGGCTGAACCATGCGTTCCAAGAAGCGGTGAAAAATATCAAAAATGTGGACAATATGGCGGTCGCGACGGCGCTGCGGTGTAGGCAGCAGCACGATGAAACCAATATGCATGCGCCCGACACGCGACGAGGCCTGAATGTACTCCGCGATGTCCGATGGCATACCTGCGAAGAACATCGAATTGAACTCATCAACGTCCACGCCGTGCGAGATGGCCGACGTAGCGATGACGGAGCGCAACTGCTCACGGATGGGCGGCAAGGGCTGTCCCGCGTCCACGCGTAGTTGCGCTGTGTCCACGACCGCCTGAATCTCGCCCTGCTCCACCGAGCCGGTAATGAGACGGGTATCCAGCCCTTCCAACTCGATGCCTTCATTCAGGTGGCGCTTACGTGTTTCTTCGGTCTCGGCGGCCATGATTTGGTCACCACCCTTCTTGTTGGTAACGTAGGTCAACGCGATCCGGTGTAGGTCGATGAGAGTTGCCAGTGCGGAGACATCTGCCCCGAGCAGTGCTTGTCTGTGCAGCGCCTGCAGCGGCCCTAACGATACATGGTCGGCTAATTGTTGACGCACTGCCTCAAATTGCTGTGCATCGCCACTCATGAGTCCGTCAAACAGCCGCGTGATGGTGAAGTGAAACCCAGAAAGGACCGCCACACTGGTCGAGGTGTGGGGCTTGCCGTTGGTCATGAATGCCGTGTACACGCGCGCCTGGCAGCTGGCCACCTCCACGTCGGGGTTGGCTCGGCGATCCGTCTCTTCGGCTGCCGCCTCTGCAGGTTTTGCGTAGAAGGACTCGTACAGAGAAGGCCCCGGCTCTGGGAATTGAGTCGCAGGAATAGAGCGCTGGTACAGATGCTCAAGCTGCCGCTCTGGGTCGGAGACCGTCGCCGAAGCGGCGATAACCTTGGCGCGACGTCTCCGCCCCTGCGGGTCAACTGCGATGAGTTCGTGCAACGGCTTGGCCAGGTGAGCAAAGACGGCATCGAGCGTCGATTCGAACAGACCTGCAAAGGTACCCAGAGACTCATCGAGCAGGTGTGCTTCGTCTTGAATGATGAGGCTAGGGAAGGGGTCATGAAAGATTTGCAGCCCCGACTTGTAGGCGGGATACACGCCTTCCATGCCTTTTCCCGTTGGACCTACTGTAAGCTCCTTTTTGTCGGGGATGTAGAGCCGTCCATTCGCGGGATTAACCCATGGAGCGGCTCCGAACATGCCGTAGATACGCCGGATGGTCCGACCGGAGTGCCCTATAAGCGCTAGCTTGTCGACCGTGCCAAGCAACACGGACGGCGCTAGGTCATAGATGTCTTCGTCGACTATGTAGAAAGGCAGCGGGTTCCACTGATCCTGATTAGAATCGCACTTAATGTCGGTACAGACATGTCCAAGCGTCTGGTTGCCGTGCTCAACAAACAGGCGTAGCGCAGTCTCTTTTTGGCAGAACGGGCACTTGGGTAGCTTGCGCCAAGCGCGTAGCGCGGCAGAATACTTTGCGTCATCCTGGCGCAATGCCTTCTCATCTGCCGGCCGGGGAGGAGCAGTCGAGACTTGCGGAATACTCTTGACGCCCTTAGCGCTGTGGCGGTTCGGCGAGCCACCGCTGCCTACCCAAAAGCCGATAGACAAGCTGCCTCCTACATAACCATACCGTCGGCGCACACGCTCAGCGTGCGCGAGAACGCGTGCGCACCGCTGTGCTTGCTGAATCGTAAGCAGACGAAGTGGGTAGCGAATCAGCGCCGTTATCCCGCGGTGCTTACCGCGCAGGCGATCGAGCATCAAGTTGAAAACAAGTAGGCCGAAAAAAGCTTCGGACTTGCCGCCACCGGTGGCAAAGTACAGGAGAGTCACTGCGTCATCGCGGCGCTCGTCGTAGAAGTGGCTGAACTCAGGGATGCGGGAGGCTAGAGCAGGGACGTTGGCGATGATGAAAGCCAACTGGAATAGGCGCCACTCGCTATCGTCGTGCTTAAAGCGCGACTGCATGAAATCCGCCATCGCTTCGTTCATGGCGAGCCAAGCTTCGTAGACGACAGCCATTGGGTTAGACTGCGGGCCTCGTTCTTGCCAGGCCACCTTGGACTTTTGCAAGCACTCTAGCCCAGCCGCGACTGAGTTCATCTCCGTTGCCCACCTGGCGCGGTCAAGATGGAAGGCATCAGTTTCGCGCACGATGCCTTCACTGTCAGATGGATCAAGCCCCTCCGCCAGGTTCACATGTCCAGGCAGTGCATCCAGCCACGCCTGCATGGCGGGCACGAGTGACCCTAGGCTATCAAGGCCATCAAGCTGCGCAAACAGCCGCACTTTCCGTTGCACACTGTTGGCGCTGGTCGGTACGATGCGCGGCTGGGTGTAGCGCGGCGTCCACGTCGTCTCCAGCACTCGTAGCCCGGGCTGAGTCTGAATGCGAACAACCCCGCAGTTGTGACCCATCGCCGGATAGGCCAAGTACTTGTTGAATCGATATGAAGGCTCGATGCGCTCGAGCTTCAGCGGGTGGTGAAGCGCTGCAGGTAACTGCACACGCAATGAGACCAGGAAGACGGACTCTTCAGTTTCGTCCACATGTTTGTGTGGCATTTGGCTGATGTTTTCCAGTGCGATGAACATGTTCCGCTTCGAGCTATCCAGCCAGTCGGTATTCAGCTGTATTTCCCAGCCAAGATTAATGTCAGGAATTGCTAGCAGCAAGTTGGACTTGCGCACTCTGTCGAGGAAATCCGTCCAATTTAGGTATTGGCTGGCTGGAATTGTAAGCTGGCGGCGATACCCCCAAACCTTACCTCCTGTTTCAGGATCATCGCTACTAGCCCACTCATCTAATCTTTTGGCGATGGTCGCATTCATGCGTGCAGCATGGTTGTCTATGTCGCGTTGAAGTTGGTCACTGAGCTTGGCGGTATCCAGTTCGAGTGCCGGTAGTTCGACCTCCAGCCTCATCCACTTGTGGGGAACTACTAGGGGTTCGAAGTGCTCGTCCTTAACAGGGAGTGCTCCAGCAGCCGAGGCTGCAACTGCTTCTTTCACAGTCTCACCTGCTGTGTCCACTTCGGCCTCTACTTCCGTTTCTGCTTCCGTAGATTCTTGCGGCAGGTCAGATGTCAGTAAATGCCTCGGGATGCCCTTGGCAGCATACACCTCATCGACGACATTCTTGCGAATTTCCCCCCAACCAGGATGCTTCCACTTTGAGGTATACGAGCCCTTGACCTTTTCCCACTCTTCATCAAGGCGCTTGTTTCGCTCAGCCTTGAGTTCGTCGACCACCGCTTGGCGCAGCATGAAGACGGGCCTGCAGTTAGGACGCGTAAGGTCCTCTTCGCTGGGCAGCACACGCAGATAAAGGGAAAGTCGAGGCTGAATCGTGATCACCGATGGCGAGACGGAGTTAAGCTGCAACTGTAATCCGTGAGACGACACCCAGATGGGTGATGTCACCTCGTCATCGCCAGATGGGCTACGCTGCGGCAGCAAAAAACCGGAGTTAAGCAGCGTCCGCGGGCGCGCTCCGAATAAGTACTGCCCAGTACGGCCCTGACCGCTTATTTGCGCATATGTTAGGTTCAGTACGCTGTCGACGACGGCCTCCTTTAGCGTCGAAGGAATAGCTGCAGGGTCGACGCGAAGGACGAGTTGGCTCATGTTTTCGCCCCCCTGGAAGGGCCGACCCACTCGACCGTGACCACACTCTCAATGGCCTTATCGAACAGCTGCATCAGTGTCTGCCGCTTGATGTTGGAATGGGACATGGCCGACTCTGGCTGCAAAAGCATGTAAGCGTAGATATCCGAGACGTGGCGCCCATCAATCCGCCGCGAATTACGCACGGCCATGATCACGCGCTGCCACAGGTATGCGGCTTCCAGAGACGAGAATCCCAGAACCTGAGCAAAGGCTTTGAAGGTCGCCTCGCGCAGTGGTGCCTGTGGCCGCAACTTTTCAAAGGGTGTGTTTGGTGACTCACCCAGATCGATCCAGTGGCGCATCGCCTGTTCTTTGGGTAGGTTCGTCTCTATTCTGGGATCAACCGCAAGCATTTCCTCATGCAGCGCCCTGACCTTATCGGAAAGTGTTCCGTCGGGAAACCGTTCATCCAGGCGTTTTTGAACCTGCTCGTGATAGCTCCGCAGCGCCGCCTCAAACGTTTTATCAGACTGGATGTGCACGCCAGCGTCGCTCAAAGCCTGTTCGACCATTTCGCGTAGTTCGGCTGACATGACGAAGAGCTTGTCACCTACTTCCAGCGACTTAACCTGACAGGTTCTGAATCCCCGGTCGGATGAGTACTGCGATGCTGGATCGTAGACATAGATCTCGCAGCTGTCGCGCCGGTACTGTGTAACTCCATTGTCCAGGCGGATGCCCCATGAATCGGGGTCAATATCGTTGCCATCCGCCGAGATGTCTGAGGACAGCTCGATGCGAAATGTGGGTAAAACGTAATCACCAGTGGAAAGTACCGATGAATTGTCTGGGAGGTCCCTCAGCTGACGAAGAATGGACTCCATCCGCGGCTTGAAAGACCTGAACTCTGGAAAGTTCTCGACGATAGGCTTGATCGACGCTCGCAGGAACTGGCCCGCTCGTTGCGTGAGCAGGACAACCGTGTGGGCAGGCACGCGGTCATCCGTGAGAAGCAGGCGCAGAGAGTCTTCGTTAAGGCCAGCAAATACAAGGTTCGAGCCTTCAATCCCACTCAGGTACTCCTTGAGATGCGCAGCGGTGATGAGATGGACGCGGTCCCTGAAAGTATTAAAGTTTGTGTCCGCGGGGTATTGGTCGTACTCAGCCAGGAAGCGCTCGGCTAGTCGCCGGTACAATGCACTCGTAAACACAATTGCGACTTGGCATCTCTTGCATGTGGCTGCTTTTGCCACGAGTTCGGCCAGCTTGTGGGCAAATGGCGTCGCCTCATAGTAGTTCTCAAAGAGCCGAGAGCCCTCCTCAACGCACTCCATCAAGGCGGGACGGTTTTCGCCGACGCCTACACTGCGGTCAAGATCGTAAATGGCAGCGATGTGCGTGGGCCAGTCAAAGGCAGTACGCGTGCGTTCTGATACATCCTCCCCAGCCAGGTATTCGGACAGGTACCGCACTCCACATGGTAGGGCAGCGATGCGCGACAAGTAGGCTGCAGCATCCGTAAGGGGTTTGGCTGCTTCCTTACCATGGGCTGCGTTGACAATCCGCATCAGACTGCGGGCTACCTTGGCAACGTCAGCATCCACGATATAAACGTCGAACTCCCTGGGCAGCGGGTGCAACGTCTCGGGCACTCCCGCCGGCGATAGCCCATCAGATGTAGTCGTGCTCGGGAAGCCGCAGACCTTGAACTCGTGCGGTGTTTGCCAGCGTCGCCCTGGCTCGCGCTTATCGTTGCGCTTCCAGAGCTCGTTTTTCAGACTGTAGGCAACATGGGGCTCGTCTGTAACAATGACGATGCCCGGAGGCTTCGGGTGAAAAACTTCCTCAATCATCATGCAAAACCGCGCAATCGCCCCCCTCCAGCCGCGAGCCTCGAAACGCACCGCCCGGGTGGCTGAGACCAATACCACCTCGGGTGGCGTGAATTCGGCAAGCGCCCCCACCGCACGACGGAGTTCTTCTTCCGTCATTCGGCCGTCAAGAGCGAAAAGAGCATCTGGAGCCGTACTGGGATCGCCGATGATGGTGCAGCTCAGTTCCCTTAGTGCCTTGGCCTGAACCCGCCTTACAAGCTTAGCACGGATGAGTGCGAGCAGCTGATCCGTACATGGTTTCCATTCGGTGGAATTTGGTGTAGACAAGAAGTGGGGCAGCAACTCGCCAATGGTCGGATTGAAGGGCTCGCCTTCGACTGCTGTCAGGTTGTGCTCGCTAAGTGAGTACAGGAAAGCGTCCTTGTCGGGAAAGGAGCGCTTCACCCGGCTGTTTGGGATGACCTCTACCAACTCGTTCGCAATGCGCAACACTGCAGCTCGGTCGAAGTGAATGTGGTTCAGCGAATGGAACACATTGGTTTTAACAGGAAACAGTAGCCCTCGAACGCCATGCTTATCCCCTTCATGCCACCGTGCCAATGTGGCCAGCACATGCACAAGCGTCAGCGACTTCAGGGTAGCCGGCCACACAAGTGCGATATGACGTGTGCGGTGTTCTGCCGCGTGCAGGTACAAGTCTGCCAACCCGACGAGCGCGCTGGACGGAGCACTTGGTTTCGGCTCGTCATCGCGAAATATGGAAATCAATGAATCCTGGACACGCGGGACCACAGCTGGTGTGGGCGGCGTTTCCTTACTTTCGGACACAGGCTTGTGTGTTTTGTGTGCGCTAGCCGGTTTGGCTTGCACGTAACGTGGCTTACGGTTCACAATTCGTGCCGCAGCTTCTCGTCGCTTTTGCTCTGCCTCTTGCAAGTCCTTTAGCCGTTTTCTCGATGCCATAGTTTTTCCTGATTTACGGAATTTCTCCTCGGAGAAGTCGATTCGCAACAATACGATTGCTACTAGTCAGACAAGGCTTTTCTTGCTGCTTCGGCGATATCAAGACCCTGCGTTAGGTGCATCTTCAGTCGGTTAGGGTCTGGCAAGCGCAGTTGGTTGAGCTCGAAGATTGAAACATTGGTTGCGCCCGAGATGCAGCGGAAGTACCTTTCCACAGTAGGGGTTCCCAGTAACTGTGCGAGTTGCTTTGGAGACAGCGCCGGCTCTGATACGACCTGCTCAAGAATGACCGTGTGGTTCTCTCCAACGAATCCACCATAGGTGTCTAGTATGACTTTTGGAACTGCTGCCGCAACCAGTCGCTTCGGCTGTTCGTTCGACGTCACGCGCTGCAGTAATACACTGGGACGCCGGACTACTGACTGGTGTGACTTGGAGCCCAGGTTCACGAAGCAGTGCTCCTTATTGGGCTTAGGCAGGCCGTCAAATCGCAGGCTTCCATCTGCTGCGATGTCACTGGACCACAGCAGCGGAACAGCCGCTTCCCCCTTTGCTTGGGCAGCGCTCCTAGCCGACGGGTAGGTGGGGCGAGTGTCGCGATTCCACACGAAGCCACCAATTCGAACTGTGTAGCCGTAATCAGCAAGGCGGGCTTGCGCTGTCGCGGCACTACGCAACAATGCGACGTCGCTTTCCGCTCGCGGGATTGGCCAAGCTGCACCAGAGTTAGGCAACGAGCACTTTCCAACGTCGACGTAGTTGCCATCTCTCGAAACCACACTAACCTCAGCGACTGTTGAGAGGGCATGCCCATTGTCTTCACGGCGCGCAAGGGTCAGCGCGGTCTCTTGCTCGACATCGATAAAAACACCCTGGCGGTCGCTTACCATGCCTATGCTGATAACCTTGGTTTGTGTCATCAGAAAGGTGCGTAACTTCGAGAAATACTGCCCCGACAAGAAACTCGTGGGCGTCACCAGGGCACAGGTGCCGCCGGGCACTAGCAATTTCACACATAGCATGATGAAAAGGGTATAGAGATTCGGCTGTCCTGCGATAATGTCGGAAAACTCGTTGAAATATGATTCCACCTCGACTGACGACATCTTGCGGAACGGAGGGTTGCAGACTACGACGTCTAGAGTGCCTGCGAGGATCGGTACCATAAGTAGTGAATCACCCAGGGTCACCTGGAACTGCGGCACTACGCCAACTGCCACAACTTCATCGTGCAACGCCATAAGCAGGAAGTGCCTTGACAGATTGCACAGCGTCTCGTCCTTGTCGATGCCCAGCAGATGTGCCTGGACGTGCTCGAGCACCTGCGCATGCGTAGCACCTTTACCGCGCAGCGCATCGCGCATTCGCATTGCAATGGGCGCAAGGAATGCTGCTCCTCCGCACGCGGGGTCACAAAAGTTGCGATCGGAAAAGTCAATCCCGGTTACGGCCAAATCATCCAGTAGCCGCTTGGTCAGCGACGGCGGCGTGAAGAACATCGCTAGTTTCTTACGACACTCGTCCCCGGCTAGTTGTGCATATGCGGAAGCAAACCAGTACGTCGACTCCAAGAGCTCGCCGGACTTGATGAAGTCGACGAAGTCCACCACAGCGGGGGCATTACGCAGGGTATCAGGCGCCGGCAATCTTGATCGGGGCAATCCAGGAAACGACGCCGAGCACCAACTGGCTAACGCAGCGCCAATGACGGCTTGAGGAGTGACTTGGTGTTCGTGCAGCGTCTTTCTCAGGCCGCGGACGCATCGCTGGAAGCATGTCTTCTTAAGAGCGGCCATAAGGGGTACATTGATTTAACGTAATCTGCAGTGCTTTGTCTATAGCCTTGGCGTTGTGCCTTGTTCGGTATCCAGAGGCGCCTTTTTGCAAACACCATCTCTTTATCCACCGGGGGCGGCAAATGAAAAAAGTGGAACGCTGCCGTTCCGGCGTTTCGCACGTCATATAGTAGTAGGTGATATAATTCGTGAATTCGCTGGATTTACCGAACTCTTCGCGCACGATTCCCACGAGATTGTCAACGTGAATGGTAGCGCCAGCATCCTGTACCTGCCAGCATGCGGCCGTCAACAAGCCGTCGATGCCTTTACTAACTTCTTTTTCTTTTTCTTCCATGCCCCCTCCCAACATTCCTAGCTGTAGGATACTATCACAACGAGAATTTTGTATAAATACATGTTGGTTGACACAATGCTCTCCCATAACCTTTCATGAGAATTGCAGCCTTGTCCGAAGCGTTGAAGCCTTGGGTTCCAGTGGATTCCCTTGCAGCAAGGCCAGGAGGTCACGCCACTCGAACAAAGTGGGCTGTAACAACCAAAGCATTGGCTGAACGCTACGGCCGATCTGGCTGACAAACTTGAGACAAGCAAGCAGCAGATAGATGCACAGGGCAACCCAGATTTGGGTCATGACGGCATTTTTTGAGACCCGAGGAAACTTAAGGTCTTGAGGAAACTTAAGGTCTTCAAGTTCTGTTTGATCCGCTTGAAGAACAGTTCGGCCCAGACCAAAGCTCATTAGTGTCATCCTGCATCACGATACCTAACTCCCGCAATCCTTTTAAATCACGCTGCCTGGTTTTATCTGTCAGTTTGACGTAAAGCGCTTGATACCAGGGTGCTTTTCTCAGGTCCGACAGTGACACCGGCTTACCTGCCGCCATGATTTGGCTGGCGATAGCATATTGTCTGGCGTTGATCGCTTTTTCGTCATGCAGGCGCTTTACTTCGTTTTCAAACAGGATCTGGGCGATCAGGGCATTGACCCGATCATGCAGGGCATTGATGCTGACCAGCATCCCTTCCAGGAAAAAGGCGACAAAATCGGTATTGGGAGCTTCAGTGTTTTTCTCCGCCTGTTTGCGGGTTGCATTGAACAGGGTGAAGTAGGCGTGGATATGTTCCAGGTAGTAGCGGGCTTGGGCAAAGGGGGCATATTTGTAGCCCTCCGCCTGGAGCAAGGTCGCTTCCAGCACCCGGCCTACGCGGCCATTTCCGTCCCAGAAGGGGTGAATCAGTTCGTAATAGAGATGCACCAGCGGTGCGCGGATCAGTACGGGGACCCCGTGCTCCACCAATTGCTGATGCCACTCAACCAGACCATTGAGCAGCCGCTCCACATCTTTTCCATACTGTGGTGGCCTGTATATCCCTCCATGCTCCTGGCTGCCCACACGGGTGGTTATCCGCTTGGGATTATCCCTAAGCAGTCCCGGCCGGTTGTGTTCGTGGGGAAGCTGATCGGTAACGGCGGTATGGATCTGTCTGATGAACGCTATATCGAGCTGCCAGCCTGGTTGCACGGCCGCTCGTTGAGCCAGTTCATAAGCATTTTTAAGATTAATGGCGCGGCGTTGTTCTATATCCCTCACCTGGGCCGGCGTGAGATCCAGAGCCTGTTCCGTCTCCTCGACGGAAAGGGTGCCACCTTCAATGGAATTGGTGCCGTAGATACTGCTAACCACCACCTCTTTCGCCAGGCGGCTCGCCACCCGGGATAGAGGCGCGGCTTTGAAGCGCTTGTGGGCATCGTCGACGCGCAGCAGCAGACTGTCCAGACGAGGCCTGTCCACGCCGAGCTGAAAGGTGAAGGGACCAAACCGGTCGGTTTCGATCCTTAGCTGGAATTGGTTATCCCCCGCCACGCAAAAAGTCCTTAAAAATGTCCGCCCGTAAAATTACTTTTATTAGTTTAATATCAACTAGTTAAGTATCTTTACTATTTAACCATGTCTTGATTTTTGTCCACTTAGCATACCCATGGCGTAGCGTTAATACCAGTAGATGTGGTGGATGCGCCTACCGGCTTATCCACCCTACGAAAATGCCTGCCGTTGTTTCAAGAAATGTGCCTGTGAAGGCACGTAGGATGGGCACGTTTTTTTGTGCTCACGCTGTTATAGCGTGGTATGCATTCCCACGCGGAACGTGGGAACGAGTCAGGTCCGTAAACGGTGCCCCCATGTACCGCTCTTCGCGGTAGGAGTTGGTGCGGTTCGTGCCTCACCGGCACCCTACCCCGGGCAGTTTTAGCGTGGTATGCATTCCCACGCGGAGCGTGGGAACGAGTCAAGCATTGCACCCTGTAGGAGGCCCGCCCCCGGGCCGATTTCGCGGCGGGGCACCGCTCCTACAATTGCCCGGATGGTTGCGGATCAATGCACCGTGCAAACCATGCAGGGATCAAACGACCGCACGATGTGCTGCACCGCCACCGGTTCCTTTTCGCCCTCACGGACCGGGGCGCCGATCAGCGCCTGTTCCAGCGGGCCGGAGACACCGTGGCGGTCGCGGGGTGAGAAGTTCCAGGTGGTGGGGGCGACGATCTGGTAGTTGAGGATGCGGCCGTTTTTGATTCGCACCCAGTGGCCGAGGCTGCCGCGCGCCGCCTCGGTGAGGCCGAAGCCTTGGGACTCCTTTTTCACGCCACTGTCATTGCAGAAGGGTTCTTTTGGTTGCAGCATGCGCACCCACTGCTCCATCTCGATCAGCACCCGGGGCAGTTCCAGCAGGCGGGCGATCACCCGGTTGCGCACGTTGCTGCCGCTGCGGGTCACCAGGTCGTTGACCAGCGACTGGCCGTCGATCAGCTGACGGGCCAGCGCGCCCACCTCCACCACCTCGCCGTCCAGGCGCGGCGCCTTGCACCAGGTGTAGCCGGCCTTGGCGTCGGCGTCCGGCAGGGTGACGCCGTGGTAGGGGTGCTGCGGCTCGGCCTGCCCCTCCATCCAGCTGTGGCTGATATCCTCGGTGATGCGATCCGCATTCAGCGTCTTGCGCTTGCCCTGGTACCAGACACCGGAGCGGAAGGTACGCTCGCCCTCCAGAGAGTAGACGCCGTAACTCATGAAGCGGCCGCCGGTCTTGCCCAGCTGGTCCAGTTGCAGGTCCCGGGACAGCTGCAGCAGGCGGCGGAAGTCGCTCTCTGCCGGATCGCCGGCCGCCAGCCAGTCGTCCAGTTGT
The DNA here is from genome assembly GCF_029017505.1 of Sedimenticola hydrogenitrophicus. Lineage (GTDB taxonomy): Bacteria > Pseudomonadota > Gammaproteobacteria > Chromatiales > Chromatiaceae > Sedimenticola > Sedimenticola hydrogenitrophicus_A. The sequence continues at coordinate 8,541 of NZ_JAQGEI010000050.1, read as the reverse complement.
TGTTGATTGGCGATCTCCAGGATCTGCTCCAGCGGCGCGCCGAACAGGCGCTGTTCCAGAAAGCGCCGGAAGCCGCCGAGGATGGTGAGCAGCCGCACCTTCTCCTTGGCCTCGATGCCGCGCGTGCTGCCGCCGGGCTGGATGCCCAGGGTATGCGGCCACTTGCCGGCCATGATGCCCATCAGGTGCATGAACTCGGCGCGCGCCTGCATCACGTCCCCGGCGGCCCGGCCCTTTACCGCCTTGAAACGGCTCTGCACCGGCTCGAACCAGGGCTCGTCGCGATAGATCTCGCGGGCGAAGTCGGGCATGAAGAAGAGGTAGAAGTGGGTGAAGTGATCGGCCAGGTTCTCGCAGGCGTGGATCAGGTTCAGTGCCAGCTCGCCGTTGCGCGGACGTTCCACCCCGGCCGCCCGGGCCAGCGCCTCGGCCGAGGCGATGGACTGGGAGACCGAGCAGATGCCGCAGATGCGCGGGGTGTAGATCAGCGCATCGCGCGGGTCCTTGCCATGCAGGATCTGCTCGAAGCCGCGGTACATGGGGGAGACCACCCAGGCCTCCTTCACTTCGCCCTGGGCGATCTCGATCTGTACCTCCAGGTCGCCTTCGACCCGGTTGAAGGGTCCGACTATGGTTCTACTCATCTACTCACTTCTTCCTGGTATGGGGTGGAACGATGATATGGTCGGCGACCGCGTTCTGGCGCAGCCGTTTCGGGGTGGCGGCCTTGGAGAGCGAGGCCAGCGCCACGAACCACGCCTTGGGCATGTCCGACGGCAGGCCGATGGGGATGCCGGCGATCTTCGGCGTCTCCTGGAAGCGGTGCCCCGGCTCCTGGAAGCCGGGCGCGGTGCAGTTGATGCAGGCGTAGCCGCCACGCAGGCAGGAGCCCTCGCCGTTCCACAGCCGGGTGTTGCAGTCGGCGTGGGCCTGGGTGCCGAGACAGCCCATGTGCTCCATCATGCAACCGAGCTGGGACGGCCCCTCGGCACTCGCCTTGAACTCGTAGAACTCGTTGCGCGGACAGCCGTGATGCACCAGGTGGTCGGCATAGCCCCGGGGGCGCTGCCACTCGTCCATGTCGTCCTCGGTGAAATCACCCAGGGCCAGCTGCATCAGGGTCTCGGTGATCCAGTTGGGATGGGTGGGACAACCGGCCACGTTGATCACCGGCAGGCCGCTGGTGGCGCGGTACTCCTCGCCCAGCGCGCCACCGCGCTCGGTCTCGGCGAACTGCAGGCCGCAGGCGTCGGTGGGATTGCCGCCGCCGGCGGTGATGCCGCCGTAGCTGGCGCCGGTGCCGATACCCAGGGTGTAGCGGGCCACGCCCGCCAGATCCCGCACCCAGTCGAGCATGGGGCGCCCGGTGCCGGCCATGATGTGGAAGCGCCCGCTGTCCCGGGGGCCGCGCAGGATGGCGCCCTCGATACAGAGGGCGTCGAGCCGCACCGTGCCGGCCACCGCCGCCTCCAGCAGCGCGACCATCTCGGAGCCGGTCTCCTCGCTCAGCATCGGGTGCCACAGCAGGTTGATGCCGGCGTCTTCCAGGGTGTGCAGCAGGCTGGGCGATTCGGCATTCAGCAGCGACAGGCTGCAGCCGCCGCAACCGCCAGACTGCAGCCAGAGCACGTTGAAACCGGTCTGTTTGTTCATCGGCTGCTCCTTCGTGTGAAAGTGCTCATTGTCAAAACACCTGTGCTGGCTGTTGATTCCGGTGGATGCGCCTGTCGGCTTATCCACCCTACGCTGTCGTTATTTAAAGTGAATTGCAGGATTTACGTCATTCCGGCGCAGGCCGGAATCCAGGAACACCCCATTAAGCAGTCTGGAGCCATCCTTTGGTCCGTAAACGGTGCATCCCTGCACCACTCCTCCGGCCTGCGCCGGGATGACGGTGGTAATTGACGTAAGTAAATGCCATTCGGGTCGGAGTCAAAATTTATCGAGGGCGTAGGATGGGTGGAGGAGGAACGACGTAACCCATCAATCGGTCCAGCGGAACCCTCCCGGCACTTCAACCATCGCTCGACCTCATCCGAAGATGGGTTACGGCGCACCCTGACCGCTAGGAACCTCAAAAAACGGAGGTTATGCGCCTCCACCCATCCTACACTCCGTCCCCTGTCCACCACTCAGGCCGCCCGCAGGGTCAGGGTGAACATGGCGCCGCCGTCCGGGTGGTTGGAGGCCAGCAGCGAACCGCCCTGGTCGTTGGCCAGGCCGTAGCTGATATAGAGTCCCAGGCCGGTCCCCTTGCCCACGTCCTTGGTGGTGAAGAAGGGATCGAACACCCGCATCAAGTCCTGCTTGGGGATACCTGGCCCGAAGTCCCGCACCTCGATCCGCACCTGGTCCCAGTCGCGCCAGCCGCGGATCACCAGGCGCGGCTCGTCCTGGTCGTCCATCACGTCGATGGCGTTCTGCACCAGGTTGACCAGGATCTGGTGCACCAGTCCCTTGATGCCCACCGCCTCCAGGCCTTCCGGAAGCTCCAGGGTCACGTCGGGCTTGCGCCGCGCCGCCTTCACCACCCAGTCCACCGCGGTGGTCACCACCGGGGCCAGCATGAAGGGCTGGATATCCTCCTGCTGATTGCCGGAGAAACGGCGCAGGTCCAGCACGATATCGCTGACCCGCTCGGCCCCCTCCAGGGTACCGTCGATCAGCGAGCCGATATCCGCCAGGATGTGGTCGATCTTGAGCTGTTTGCGCAGCGCCTCGCGCGTCTCGTCATCGGTTCCCTGGTGGATCGCCTCCAGATAGCGGGTGATGCGCTCGCCGTAGCGTTTCAGGGCGTGCATGTTGCCGAACACGAAACTGATCGGGTTGTTCAGTTCATGGGCCACGCCCGCCACCAGGCGCCCCAGGGAGGCCATCTTCTCCGAGTGGACCAGCTGCTCCTGGGCCTGTTTCAGCTCCTTGTGCGTGGCGTTCAGCTCCTCGTAGGCGCGCCGCAGCTCACCCACCGGTCGGCCGATCAGCACCATGCCCACCAGGCGCCCATTCGGGTCGTAGCGGGAGCTGCAGTTCATCGCCAGGGGGGTCGGCGTGCCGTCCGCCCGGATCAGGTTGACCTCGCAGTCGTACACGGTCTCGGAGCGGATCTTGTCGGCAAATCCGTCCACCAGGGACTGCGAGGACTCGCCGAACAGCTCCTTGAACGAGCGGTTCAGCAGCTCCTCCTCGCGGCGCCCGGTGATCCGTTCCAGGGCGGTGTTGGCCTGCTGGATGCGGCCGCGGATATCGCACACGATGAGCACGTCGGTCATCGCCGCCTGCACGCTCTCGATGAAGCGCTGTGCCTCTTCCAGGGCGCTGTTCTTCTCTTCCAGCTCCACCTGGTAACGCACCAGGTCGGCGTACACCTGATCCATCTTCTGGATCACCTCGATCCACGCCTCTTCGCTGCTACTGGCCAGCGGCATCTGCTCGTCCGATCCCAGCCGGGACATCAGGCTGCCGGCGCCCTTGACGCCTTGATCAGTCACCATGGTACTCACTCCCTGCAATCATGCTGCGCTTGCTTCCCTGCTGATTTGAGTTTCGTAGGGTGGGCACGCCTTGTGTGCCCACGTTGGCATCCATTGCACCCGCGTGGGCACAAAAAGCGTGCCCACCCTACCCTGGCCACGATAAAACCCGGGCGCCGCGTAACCCACCAACTCCGCCACCGCCAAACGGTGGGTTACGGCGCGCGCAAGGTTCCATGCAAACGGCCACCCGCTGCGCAGAGCGCGCCTAACCCACCCTACAAAACTACGCAGCTCCGTAGGGTGGATAAGCGACAGCGCATCCACCGTGGCATTGGTGGATGCGCCTACCGGCTTATCCACCCTACATCCAGCTGGATTCCTGCCGCGTACCACGGCTGTTCCACGGACTGAATCAGAGACCGGCTTCACTCTCGACGTCCTCATTGCACAGCACATCCTCGCCGTTGGTCTGTTCCAGGCCGTAGCGCTCCAGCTTGCTGCGCAGGCCGACCCGCGACAGCCCCAGATCGCGTGCCGCCTGGCTCTTGTTCCAGCGGTGGCGGATCAGCGACTCGCGCAGGATGCGCGCCTCGATCGACTCGATCCGCTCCTTCAGCGAACCGTCCAGGGTGGCCAGCAGATCGAGCTGCGCCTCGTCCTCGTGGGGCGCGGCACGCAGCACCCGGGGTGACAGCAGGTCGGCACCGAGCACCGGCTCGTTGCTCATCACCAGCATGTGCTGGATCTCGTTCTGCAGCTCGCGCACATTGCCCGGCCAGTGATAGGCCTGCATGCAGGCGAGGGTCTCGTGGGTGAAGCCCTCCACCTGCTTGTTGAGCGCGCGCATGGCCGACTGCAGCAGGGCGTGGGCGATGGGCGGGATGTCCATCTTTCGATCGCGCAGCGGCGGCAGGTGGATGGCGATGGTGGAGAGGCGGTAATAGAGGTCCTGGCGGAACCGCCGCGCCCGGACCTCGGTCTCCAGGTCCTTGTTGGTGGCGGCGATGATGCGCACATCCACCTTGCGCCGGCGTGCGCAGCCCAGGGGACGGATCTCCCCCTCCTGGATCACCCGCAGCAGTTTCACCTGAAACGCCGGCGACACCTCGCCGATCTCGTCGAGGAAGATGGTGCCGCCATCGGCGCGTTCGAACAGGCCGGCCCGGTCCTCCACCGCGCCGGTGAAGGCGCCGCGCTTGTAGCCGAACAGCTCGCTCTCCAGCAGCTCGTCCGGCAGCGCGGCGCAGTTCTCCACCACGAACGGCTTGTCGCCGCGCAGGCTGTTGTAATGCAGGGCGCGGGCGCACAGCTCCTTGCCGGTGCCCGACTCGCCGGAGAGCAACACCGTCACGTCGAAGGGCGAGACCCGGTTGACCTTGGCGCACACCTTGTCCATCGGACTGCCGTCGGAGCGCACTATGCCGTCATCGCTGTGATGTTGCTGCTTGAGCTGGCGGCGTTTGTCACTGACCTTCTTCTCCAGCACATCGGGATTGCGTTTCAACTCGATATTGAGCAGCTCGTTCTCGCGCTGCAGATCGAACAGGTGGGCGGCGTTCTTCAGGGTCAGCAGCAGGCTGTCGGGATGCCACGGCTTGGTGATGTACTGGTAGATGCCCGCCTCGTTGACGCCCTGGATGATGTCCTCGGCGTCGGTATAGCCGGAGAGGATCATGCGCACCACATCCGGCCACTGCCGCCGCACCTTGGTGAGAAACTCCACCCCGGTGGTCTCCGGCATGCGCTGGTCACAGAGCACGATATGCACCCACTCCCGCTCCAGGATCTGCTCCGCGTCGCGCGAGTTGGTGGCGGTCTTCACATCGAAGTCGTCCTCCAGGATACGCACCAGCGCCTCCAGGCCGCGTACCTCGTCATCCACAATCAGCAGGGTGGGTTGTTCGTTCATGATGCCTGACTCCAGTCATCCTCCGCGCGTCGGGTGATGTCGCGGTGTTGGGCAATGGTGATCGGGGTTCTCGATTTGGCTACCTTGTAGACGAAGTTGTAACGCGCCACATGGTAACTGGGATCGAAGCCGTAGAAATTCAGGTTCATCCGCTCCAGCTCCTCGCGGCGATACTCGTCCAGCGGTTTTTCGCGCTCGTCGGCCTCGCGGGTCGCCACCTTGTCCGCCAGCAGGCGATCGAAATCGGCATCCTCGGCCAGGGCCGTGGCCCGCTGTTGCAGTTGGTCGAGGAACTGCCGGTTATCACCGCCGAAATAGTCGTCCAGCAGCCCCAGCTCGCACCCCTCCCCGGTGCCCATGGGCAGGCGCGCCTGGGTGATAAGCCGCGCCCGCTCCGCGCCCACCCGCTTCGGCAGCAGGTAGGTCCAGTACTCGGAGCCGTACAGGTTGCCCATGTCCTTGTAGTGCGGGTTGAGTACCACGCCGCCGCGCGCCCAGACATAATCGGCGGCGCGCGCCAGGAACACCCCGCCGGCCCCGGCGTTGCCCTGCAGGGCGGAGACGGTCAGGTGGCTCCCGGTGGTGATGATCTCGCGCGCCAGGTCGTTGATGGCGTTGATGTTGGCCCAGGACTCGTCGGCCGGGCTCTCCGCCGCCTCGATGGTATTGAGGTGGATGCCGTTGGACCAGAAGTCCGGCCCGCCCATCAGCACGATCACCCGGGTGTCGCGCTGGCGCGCCGCGCAGTAGGCTTCGCGCAGCCGCTGGCACTGGTCGGTACTCATGGCGCCGTTGTAGAACGGGAAGTGCAGGTAACCGACCCGGCCCCGCTCCTCGTAACGGATGTCGCTGTAGCCCGCATTGATCTCCGGCAGATCGGCCAGCAGATGGTGCAGCACCTGGGTGGCCGGCAGCTTGAACGGGTGCGCGCCGTTTTTGTCGCGCAGGTGGCCGATCCACACCGCGCCGTCCACGGTGGCCCGGCAGATCGCCTGGCCGCTGTGACCGAGCAGCGCGCCCGGCTCGCCGGAAAGCCCCTCGGTGGGGTGGGCGTCGTAGAGCATCACCTCCTGGCCGAAGATCCAGTCGCACACGCCGGGAAAGCCGTCGGCACTGCGGATCTTGCGCAGCACGGTGGCGCTGTCGTCGCGTTGCCAGTCGATGCGCCGGTCGGCCTGCTGCATCAGCGGCCGCAGGCGGCCTTTGACATCGGTCCGGTCATAGTCCAGCGGCTCCGGGACGAAACCGGGCTGTTCCATATTGTCCACTGCCTGCAGCACCCCGCGCAGCGCCGCCTCGGTCACCTCGTTGCGATACAGGCTCGCCTTGCTGGCGTCGCGCATCGGGAAGTTGATACTGGCCCAGATATCGCCGGCGTCCATCTCGGCATTGGCCTGCAGCACGGTGACGCCCCACTCCGGCTCGCCGTTGAGGATCGCCCAGTCCAATGCCGAGGGTCCGCGGTCGCCCTTGATGCCGGGGTGCACGATCAGGCAGGTGTGGTGGCGCCAGATCGACTCGGGGATGGCGCGCTTGAGAAACGGTGCCACGATCAGCTCGGGCTGGAACTTATCCACCGCCTGCGCGGTCACCGCGTCGTTGATATCGAACTCCACCGAGACCCTGTGGCCGCGTTGCTTCAGTTCGATATGCAGCCGCTGGCTGAGGCTGTTGAAGGCGTGGGTCAGTAACAGGATCTTCATTGGTAACTATTCCCCCCGTCATGCCCGTGCAGGCGGGCATCCAGTGCAGTTTTGCGGAGCTCCACCCACAAAACTACAACCCGTAGGATGCGGTGAGTAAAACGAACCGCATCGGCCCGGCGACGAGCAAATGATGCGGTTCGCAAGCTCACCAGCATCCTACCCCAAAAACAGGTCATGAGGCTCCCCGTGGGTGCTGTCGGCAGGCATGCGGGATGACGGGGGGGTGAGTAGTTACTTTCATCGTTTCATCACTCAGCAAATTCTCGGCAGCTGTTCGCCGGCCAGCCAGTCGACGATGCGGCTACCGCCGAAACTGGTCTCCATCTGGATAAAGTTGTGCTCGTCCTCGATCACCTCGCCGATGATGGCGGCCTCCGCCCCCTTGGGGTGGGCGCGCATCACCGCCAGCAGCCGGTCCGCATCCCCGGCCGCGCAGATGGCGATCAGCTTGCCCTCGTTGGCAACGTAGAGCGGATCGAGCCCCAGCAGCTCGCAGGCGGCGTGCACCTCCGGCTTGACCGGGATATCCTCCTCCCGCAACTGCATGCCGACGCCGGACTGCTGGGCCAGCTCGTTCAGGGTCGAGGCAAGACCGCCGCGAGTCGGATCGCGCAGGCAGTGGATATCCGGCACCGCCGCCACCATGGCGGCCACCAGGTCGTGCAGCGCCTGGGAGTCGGATTCGATGGTGGTCTCGAAGGTCAGGTTCTCGCGCTTCGACATGATGGCGACGCCGTGATCGCCCATGCTGCCGGAGACCAGGATCCGGTCGCCCGGCCGCGCCCGGTCGCCGGAGATGTTGATCCCCTCGGGCACCATGCCGATGCCGGTGGTGGTGATGAAGACGCCGTCGCCCTTGCCCTTCTCCACCACCTTGGTGTCGCCGGTCACCACCGGCACGCCGGCCAGGTTGGCCGCCGCCGCCATGCTCTCGACGATGCGTTTCAGATCCGCCAGCGGGAAGCCCTCCTCCAGGATGAAACCGGCCGAGAGGTAGAGCGGTGTGGCACCGGACATGGCCACGTCGTTGACCGTGCCGTGCACCGACAGCGAGCCGATGTCGCCGCCGGGAAAAAACAGCGGCGAGATCACGTGACCGTCCACGCTCATCACCATGCGCCCGCGGGGTACGTCGAAGGCCGCCTGGTCATTGCCCTGGCGCAGCAGCTCGTTGTCCAGGCGGCCGACGAACAGCTCGTCGATCAGCTGCGCCATGGCGCGTCCGCCGGCCCCGTGGGTCATGTCGACGGTGCCGTTTTTCAGGTCCAGTCGGCTGGTGTATCTTTTTTTGTTCATGCGTTTCGATTCATCTGCCAAAAAAATTCATCGGTCCGTAGGGGCAACCCCCTGTGGTTGCCCTAATCTCCGGGTTGCATCCAACCCGGGCAGGCACGGGGGCCTGCCCCTACGAACGGATCGCCCGCCCGGTGTTCAACGTTCCCGTAGGGGCAAC
>NZ_JAQGEI010000049.1 GCF_029017505.1 Sedimenticola hydrogenitrophicus | reverse complement strand
CCCCCCAACAGGTGGAAAATGCAGCGGAAATCGGCATGGAGCATAACCTGGGCCTGACCTGCGACCCGGTGGGTGGGCTGGTCCAGGTGCCTTGCATCGAGCGAAATGCCATGGCAGCGGTAAAGGCGATCAACGCCTCACGGATGGCCCTGTATGGCGACGGCAGCCATTACGTATCCCTGGACAAGGTGATCAAAACCATGCGGGAAACCGGACTGGACATGAAGAGCAAATATAAGGAAACGTCTCGCGGTGGGCTCGCCGTCAATTTTATCGACTGCTGAAGCCGGTATCAGGCGGTTGGATAACCCGCTTCTTTCATGGAGCGCTCCGCCACGGCCGGGTCCTGGTGCTCTTTCGGCATCGCCAGATGATAGGGCAAGGTATAAGGGGTCTGCGAAAGCGCCACGGCCTCGGTTTCGATCAGCCGCTCGATCACCGAGCCGATTGTTTTCAAATAATTTTCCGGAATATCCCCCTGGTATTGGCTGGCCACATAGTCGATCATTTCCTGGAGGGTGTGCTGACCGTCCGCCAGCTGCATGACCCGTCCCAGCCACGGATCCAGGGGAATCAGCGAGTGCGGCGGCAGTTTCTCATAAACATGCACCTGCCCTTTCACCTCGGAATAGATCAGCGTACGGTAAAAATAGTTCGATAACTCCACCCGTATCTCTCCTCACGGAATCTGTTCTGCTCATTATCCTTGAACAGGTCCGGTGAGTCACCCCCGCCCTCTGGGAACTAATACGGTAATCGTGATCATCACTGCTCAATCGATGCATTAACCGGAAACCCACCGATGCACCACGGAGACACAGAGGACACAGAGGGGAAGCTGAACGATGTCACGGAACAGATTATTGGGGCAGCCATTGCACTAGGGGTCGGAGTCAAGCCGGTCGGAATGGATCAACCGATTCCCGGATATACGCGGCTTGATCCCGACCCTCTCAATCACGGGATAAACAGTTTACGGGCTTAACGATGGAATACGAATAATAATTCCGTTACTTCTCTGTGCTCTCTGTGTCTCCGTGGTGCGGATAGAGGCAAGTAGTGACCCGCGATTTTACTCCTAAACACCGCGGCAAGTCTGCCGCTAAAGAGTGTGCACCAGGTTACAATAATCGGCAGGGACATTGATGCGGAAGAAGATTTCGACCAAGCAGTTGACTATCGGAATGTTTGTGGAGTTGCCGGTCTCCTGGGGCAAGCACCCGTTCCTGAAAAACCGGTTCAAGATCAAGGACCGGGAACAGATCCGGAAGATCCAGGACTGCAATCTGACGCATATCCTGGTTGACGCCGCCCTGAGCGATGTAGCGGTACCCGAATGCGCGCAAACCGGCCCCGAAAACGGGGCCGATGAACCACTGCTCGATCCCAAGGATCAACCGGTACCTGAACGCTGGAACCCCGAAACACTCGCCCCCGTCGAGCTGCTCGAGGCACTGAACGATGCCAGTATGGCTTCCGATATGAAAGCCAAGGCGGTCTACCAACACTCGAAAACCATGTTGGAGCGCCTGTTTGAAAGCCCATCGGCCGAGAATATTGTAACCAGCAAGAAGGTGATCGCCTCCATAACCGACCTGGTGCTCGCCGATGACGAGACTTCCAGTAATCTGCTGCGCATCACCTCACACGACTTTTATACCTACACCCATTCGGTGAATGTGGGTGTTACGGCACTACTCCTGGCCAAGTCGCTGTTTCGACACTCGGACGCCCACGACCTGCAGGAGCTCGGTGCCGGCTTTTTTCTGCACGATCTGGGCAAGGTCATGGTTGACCCGGCGGTCATCAACAAGCCCGGGAAATTGACCGATGCCGAGATGGCGCACATGCGTATCCACCCCTTTCAGGGATTCAAGATACTCAAGCAGGCGAATGCCCTCTCCGATGAGTGCCGCTATATCGTGCTGCAGCACCATGAGTTCCACGATGGCACCGGTTACCCGAAGCGGTTGAGGGGGAACGAGATACATCGCTACGCACGAATCTGCTGTATCGCCGATGTGTTCGATGCCCTGACGTCGGAGCGCTCCTATAAAAAGGCGATGAAACCGTTCGATGCGCTGAAACTGATGCAGCAACAGATGTCGGAGCATTTCGACAAGAAACTTTTTGCCGAATTTGTTCTGCTGTTCAAGTGAAATGACCTTTGTGGTGGTTACCCACCTGGAACGGCGCCCCCGCCGCGATTATCGGCCCGGGAGCGGACCTCCTACAGGCCGAACCGGGTTCGGGGCGTTCGGCTTTGGGAGCGGCGCTCCGCCGCGAGTATCGGTCCGAAGCGGAGCTCCTACAGTCCGGGCGAGACCTGTAAAATAATTCGACAACACGCACATCCTCCACGACATACGTCCATCTTTGGACGAAATAAGCCCGGCCGAAGCCGGGCTTATCCCGCTGACTAGATAACTGGCAAAGCTCAGGCGGCGATCTGCTTGCGGCGACGACGGGCCATGGCCCCAAGTCCCGTCAGACCGATACCCAACAAGGCCAGGCTACCGGGCTCCGGCACGAACACCGCACTGAAGTCACCATTAATGACTTGTGTGCCCACCGTTTCAAAAGTATCGAAGTCACCGTCTATATTGGTCCGCATATAGAAGGAAGGTGGATCGATGAAGTAACTGGTCCCGTCTGGATTTTCCAGGGTAAAGTCAGTAAATATGAGATCGAAGAAACCGCCAACGCCGGCGACCAGCACACCGGTCCCCGAGGTCATCACCGAGGCGCTGGCAATCAGGTAATCATCGGCATCATTACCCAGGGTTACCGCGCCCGGGGCAGCACCTGGCAGGGCCTTGGTGGTATCCAGATCCGGGTCGATGAACAGGCTGAAGCTCGCCGAGGTGAAGGTGAATCCAGTTAGGCCACCGCCGAGATCGGCAAAGGTACCCGAACCATCGAACACGGAATACAACCCGTACGAGTTGTTGAGCTCGATCGGCGTAACATTCACCGTACCATCGTTGGACAGGTACTGGCCGAAATCGCCAAAGGCAACTATATCAAAGGTACCGGCACCAAACGTGGCCACTTCACTGTAGGACCCATTGATCTTGTCAGCCGTGAAAGTCCCGCCAAGCCCCTCCACACTGCTCTCATCAACCTTAAAGTCATTCAGTACTACGGCACCCGCTGGCACGCTCGCCACGCTGAGACCGATTACAACCGCAGCTGTAAGCAGCTTTGCATTGAACATGTCATTCATGATGAATCTCCTTGAAATTTTCTGTATCTAGCCGGCAAAGTACGGGCTGCCTTTACTAATGCATCCCCCATGCCATATTTTTTTATTATTGATTTTCAACAGGTTAAAAATAGAGATCATCCGGGAATGGATTTTTTGTAAAATTTACCGACACTCCGGACGCAAAGACAGATTTATTCAGATTAAAGCACTGGATAGATTCACCGGCGGGTTCTACCATCACCTTTAGCTTCCTGTTGATAAGGGGATGAAACAATTGTTATTTTGCCGGTTTGCACGGACAGGCCGGATCGGTCCCGGGCGAGGGATAGCAATCCCTTCGCCCGCCCGTCACATAGAGAGTCAATAGTCCTGAACTTCGACACATCCTTACCGGCGGTGGCTTTAACCTTGAATCGGAACAATAAAAATGGATGAATTTAATTACGAACTCGCATTCTCGCGGAATCACGGCATCACCACCGAACAGGAGCAGCAGCGACTGAGGAAGGCGACCGTGGCCATCGCCGGGTTGGGGGGAGTCGGGGGTGACTACCTGATAACGCTGGCGCGGGCCGGAGTGGGTAATTTCAAAATATCTGATTTTGATGAGTTCGAGGTCGGGAATTTCAATCGTCAGTACGGCGCCACCCTGTCAAGCGTCGGCAAACCCAAAATGACCGTCATGCATGACCTGGCCATGGATATAAACCCGGAATGTGTCATTGACTCGTACGGCGAGGGAATCAGCGAATCCAATATTGACAGATTTTTAACCGATGTGGATGTCTTCGTTGACGCCGTTGAGTTTTTCGAGATCCAGACGCACCGGATGATTATCAACGCCTGCAGGGACCGGAATATCCCGGCCATATTTGGCGTGCCTCTGGGATTCGGCGTCGGTATGCTGGTGTATACCAGGGATGGCATGACCTTCGATGATTACTTCGATATCGACTACACGGCGGCACTGGAGCATCAGGTTCTGAAGATGTCCCTGGGATGCGCCCCCGCCGGCTTCCACCTCAAGTATGTGGATCCCGAATCGGTCGACTTGAGTCAGCGGAAAGCGCCGAGTATAGCCAGCGGCTGTAAACTGGCAACCGGCATGGTCATCACCCAGGCCATTCTGGCCATACTGCACCCGGAGGAGTTGAAACCGATACCATATTATACGTGCTACGACGCCCGGCTGAATAAACTGAAAAAAGGGTCCCTCTGGATGGGGAACAGAAATCCAGTGCAGAAACTGAAATTCTCCGTGGCAAAAAGATTACTCGGGTTATAAACACCGGAAATTGCTGGTCCGAACAGAGGTGCGGGAATCGATAGATCAGTAAATGAAATAATACTATATTACCTTGTACAGGCTGTTCTTTCTTTTGTTAAATTCATTGAAATTCGCTTTATTAATTCGTTGCAAAAAAGCAAGTAATCTAAGTTGTAACCGTAGGTCAGGGGTATGTGGCGTGCAATCGGGAGGCTTTATGCAGGATGGTGTCAGATTTGCGGTAACGGAAGAGGACAATCAGGCTTCTTTCCGATTGCGCTATCAGATTTATGTCAAGAGCATGGGGCGTCTTAAAGATAAGGGCGATCACAAAAAGCAGGAACTGAAAGATGAGTACGACAAATCAGCCCGGGCAGTGATAGCAATTCAGAACGGAGAACCTGTCGGCACGCTCAGACTGTTTTGGGGCGGTGATGTCCCATTTACCAAGTCGTTGATCGAAGCCTACAGCATCGCCCCATTTCTCACTGTGCTGAATCAGGATCAGATCTGTATTGTTGAACGCCTGATGGTGACCGAGGAACATCGAGGGAGCAACGTTACCCTTAGAATGTATAAGGAGGTGATGAATTTTGTCCTTACGCACAGGGCTGAAATTGTACTCCTTGACTGTGAACCCCACCACCTCAACTCGTACCTGAAACTGGGATTCAGGCCTTTTACCGCGCCTTATACCTATCCCGGTATTGGTCTGGTCATACCGATGGCCCTGGTTGTTGGTGACTATGAACACCTGAAACAGATCGGCTCCCCGTTCGCCATGCTGACCAACCCCGAAGAGCTTGCTTACTGTCGTTCAGCAGACACGCTCTCGCAAATAATCAGCAACAAAACCAATGTGCATAGCCTGACCGTATCAAACACGGCACAATTTCTCGATGAGATACGCTCCCTGTCGCCCGGCAAGGAGTGGTCATTCAATGCAACACCCAGTCTGTTTGATTATCTTGAAGAGAGTGAAATAGAACGGTTGATTCAGAAAAGTCACATCATTGCCTGTAAAAAAGGCAACCATATTATCGAAAAGGATAACGCGGCGAAAACCATGTTCATCCTGCTGTCGGGCCATGTCGCGGTTGAAAAAAACGGTCAGATGATCGCCATGGTATCGCCGGGCGAGGTAATTGGTGAAATCGCGTTTTTCCTGGGAGTACCCAGAACAGCCAGCATCATCGCCGCTACCGAGGATGTAAAGGTGCTCTCCCTGGACGAGAGGGGCCTGTCACGCTTGCTGAAACATGAGGGACAGCTGGCCAACAAGGTATTGATGAATATGTGTCGCGTACTGTGTTCCCGCATCCTCGCGGGAAGTGAAACGGCAGATCTTAGAGCCCATTGAACCACTTGCCATCCCCACACAGAAATGCCGAATGGCCTACCCCCTCTTCAGTTTTTCAAGCAACGCCTCGGCATCCGCTTTCTCCGGGAACTCCCGCGCTTTATCCAGTAGCTTGGTGAGAATCTCCTCCGCCATTTTGTTATTGCCGGTGGTCGCGTTGATCATCGCCTCGTGATAACGCAATGTCGGATTCTCCGGCTGCAGATAGAGCGCATCTTTTATCTGGCGCAGCGCCAGCTCGTGCGATTTGTTGGCCAGATAGACCATTGCCAGGGTATCCATTAATGTTACCGAACCCGGTTTTAACCGATTGGCCTTTTGCGCATAAGCCAATGCCTGGTCAGGATTGCTGTTTCGGATGGACCAGGCAAGATTGTTCAAGACATTATAATCATTCGGCGACGCCGCCAGTGCTCTTTGATAATACCTGGCCGAAAGTTCATCCTGCTTCATTTGGGTGTAAGTCAAAGCGATAACCATATTGGCGTCATACTCACTACTGTGTTCCTCCGCCCACTCCACCTTCAGGTTGAGGGCGCCCTCACTATCCCCGGATCGCACCCTCTGCCTTGATAAGGCCAGCATGTTGTCGATATTCGGGAAGGCCTCGAACACCTTTTCCGCAAGCTGCAGTGCCTGCTGTTGATCCCCTTTCAGCTCCGCAAGGATGAACTCCGCCTTCATTACATCCTCATTCTTGACAAGCATGGTTTTTAAAACGGCGATCTCCCTCTCTATTTCCGGAACATCCTGTTTTTTTACCAGAATATGCAGCCGTGCGATGCGGGCGGGAAGGTATTGCTCATCCCGCTGAAGAGCCTTCATCACTGCCTCCTCTGCCTGTTCCTCCTTATCCAGGCCGGCATAGGCTTTCGCCAGGATGAAGTAACCTTCGGGCGTATCCGGGCTCCTGGCTATGATTTCGCTTGCGAGCTTTTCCGCAGACTTGAATTTTTTCTGGGCAATCGCCTGATTGGCCATAACCTCCATTACCGGCAGCTGTTTTCTGGACTCCAGATCCAGCGTCTCGACAAGCGCATTAACCTGGGAGGATTTGCCGATTCTGATATAATAGCGGGCGAGAACCAGCCTGGGTTTGACTGCCGATGGGTAGAGTCGTATCGCTCTTTCAAGACGCTCAACCAGTTGCCCCGGTTTCCCTTCAAGCGCTTCCAGTTCGGCCAGTTTTATCAAGGTGTCCAGGTTGTCCGGATGCGCTTTGATAACCCCGTCGAGATAATTCCTTGCTTTATCATACTCGCCGCTCATTATTGCAAGCGTCGCAAGATTGTGGCCTGCATCGGTATTTCCCGGCTTTATTTTCCACGACTCCTCCAGGGCTTTCCGCGCTTGCTCAAAATCCCGCTCGGCAATATAGATCATGCCGATCATGTTATAGGGAATTTCACTCTCCGGAGCCCGCTCCCTGAACTCGGCTGCCGCCTGATGCGCCTTATCGGTCTGTCGCATTCTCAGATAGCTCAATATCCTGTAAATATCCGCCTGGTGATTGTCCTCATCCAGTTGTATGGCCATTTCAAGCTGACCAATACCTTCCGTCTGATCGCCACTCATCATCAGACTGGCTCCCAGGCGCAATCGGGCGTCTGCAGAATCCGGGTTACGTTCGACAAGTCGGGTCAGCAGTGCGATGCCTTCAGCCGTTTCTCCCTTCGCCAGCCGTGTTTTTGCCAGCAAATTGAGTACAATGTCATCGGTCTTTTGGGTTTTCAGTACGGGATCGAGCAATCTCTCTACAGTGTCATACTCCTTCTTTTTAAACTTGATTTCGGCCAATAGTTTCCTGTTGGGCAGATACTCCGGATTCAATGCGAAATATCGCTCCGCATGGTTTTCCGCCTGTACAATATTCCCCTGCCGATAATTCAAATAAGCAAGATAAAACATCGCCTGGGGATAGCGATCCTGATCGAGCAGCGCCAGATCAAACTCTGATTTGGCTTCGCTCAGCTTGCCAGCTGCAAAGTGGACAAGCCCTTGGGAGAAGGCAACTCCCGGATTACCCGGAAGCTGCTTTTTCAGAATATCCAGGTCATCTTGTGCTTTGTCCAGATCATTCAACAGGATATTGACTGTCACCCGCTTGTTGCGGTCGACAACATTCGCCGGCTGCAGCGACAGGGATTTCGTAAAGGCCTCGCGCGCCGCTTCCGGCTGTTTTTCATTGGCCTCGATATCCCCCAACAGGCTCCAGGCGGGTGCATAATCCTTGTCTATTTCGAAGGCACGGGTTAATTGCTCACGCGCCAGTACGGGGGATTCCTCCGCATTCAGGTAAACATGGGCACGGGCAAACCGTACATAAGCTGAGTCTGCGGCTTTACCCAACGCACGTTCCGTCAGTTCTATCGCCGGCTTGGTCTTCCCCTGGTACATATGGGCAATCCCCTGAGACGCCAGCACCTCACCCTGTTCCCGCGGCATAAGATGATCTGTCTGCATGGCCAATACGGCGTCCAATTTCCTCAGCCGTAGCAGCGCCTGACTCAGACTGGAGAGCGTGTCATTGTCGTCCGCCCCGAGCTCCTTGGCCTTTTGCAGCTCCTTCTCGGCCGCGAGATAGTCACCGCCCTTCAGATAGAGTTGTCCGAGATAGGTTCGGGCCGTGCTGTTTTGAGGATCCTGTTGAAGCGCGTTTTTGAGTTCGATCAGCGCGGACTTCAAGTCACCCTCGTTAATAAACCGCTTGGCATTTTCAATATACTGGGGATTATCAACGGCACCACAACCGGCGATTAAGAGAAATAAAGAGAGATAGAACGCACGGATTAAATACTGATTCATAAAACTTCCTTCCTGTTTATTCACCCGCAGGTTATGGTTCAGTTGCCCTGAACTCTGATCTCTGCTTGAGAATGCAGTGAGCCCACGGGATTTTGCACCGGTGATGCTCGGTCCTGAATAGAGAGGCAGTGCAACAAGCCCCTGAAAACCACGATTTCATAATGCCTGCAACGCCGATAACCGTTTGCATGAAAATCGATGAACTACCGGCGCCACGATCAGGCACATATCCACTATAGAGTGAACCCATGCCTGGCCATGATATGATTTAAAAGCCCTTTGCACCCCGCTTCCAACAACCCCAACACCCGTTCAAACCCCGAGAGATTACCGAAGTAGGGATCTGGAACTTCTTCCAGATCGCTCCGAGGCGCGAACTCCATAATTAAAAATAGCTTATTTTTGTACTCTTCGGGACAAATCGCCTCCAGGCTGCGCAGATTATCCCGATCCATGGCTATGATGTAATCAAATCGCTGAAAATCATCAGCCACGATCCTTCTTGCCTTGAATTTCCGGATACTGGCGCCATGGCTTTCCGCTACCTGCCGTGCGCGCGGGTCTGGACGATGGCCGGGCCGGGGTACCTGGGTACCTGCCGAATCGACCCCCACAAAACGATCCAGCCCAAGTGCCGCCAGTTCGCGCCTCATCAAGCCCTGCGCCATGGGGGATCTGCAAATATTGGCGGAGCATACCATTAGTAAAGTAATTTTATTCTGTGTCATTTCTGGGATACGCGACAGTACATCCACCTGGAAGCTATTTTTTCGAGTCTCTCTCCGCCGCTTCCAACAACTCATGTATATACCTGACCGGTATTGCATAGCTGATGCCGGAAGGCCGTTCCAGCAGGGTCTCCTTGGTATCCTTGACGAAGACACTGTTCAGAACGCCTACCACCTCGCCGGATAGGGCATCATACACGGGACTGCCGCTATTGCCCGGATAGGCCGTTCCATCCAGCTGATACACCGCGAACCGATTGCGCATGCGTTGAATCTGCTTGGCGGTGAGGCTTTTGGAGTTATTGGAAGGAATGACGACCGGCGTGATGGCGGAGATGATTCCCCGGTGGGTGACCGGGTAGAGCCCCAAAACCATACCGATGGGAAAGCCGGTAAAGGCGATGGCCTCCCCCTCCCTGATACCCTCTTCCCGGGCCAGCGCCAGTGCCGGCAGCGGCCCGTTGGATATCTCCAGGATCACCAGGTCATGGTCTGGATCGGTCTTGACTATCCTGGCCGGGTGAACCTTTGCCTGGCTACCCCGTCCACTGAATACCGCCAGCGTCTCTTTTTTGGCGAGATCGATCAGCTCCGGTATCACATGATGATTGGAAATCACCAGATGGCCGTCGCCGATGGCGAAGCCGGTACCCCTAAACTGGGCCGACGGACGACGCAACGGCATGACCGTGCCCACCGCCACGACGCCGGGCCTGATCCGATCGATAATGTCCGGCAGTCCGGCACTATTGGCCAGGGGACAAAACAGACTTGAGATCACCACCCCATAGATAGCCAAGATCTTGAATCTCATGGAATTTTCCCTTCCCTATTAAATACCACCGATTGTAGATCGTTAACTCACCGGATACAAAGGGACATTCTGCGCAGAGAATGGCAATACCGTTTTCTCCAGGCTTGCCGATAGGTGTACTCATGACTATGATGTTGGTGAACACGATCGGGTTAATATTTTGACATGGAATACAACTAATATGGATAAGAACGTAGTCTGGCACCAGCCCACCGTTACCCGGGGTCGCCGAGCGAAAAATAATGGACACAAGAGTGTGATCCTCTGGTTTACCGGCCTCTCGGGGGCCGGTAAATCGACTATCGCCCACGCCCTGGAGGAGAGCCTCTATCAACTCGGGGCCAACACCTATGTACTGGATGGCGACAATGTCAGACACGGCCTCTGTGGTGATCTGGGCTTCTCCGACACCGATCGGAATGAAAACATCCGGCGCATCGGCGAATTGGCCAAACTGTTCATCGATGCCGGAATCATCGCCCTGACCGCCTTCATATCCCCCTTCCAAGAGGACCGGCAACGGGCCCGGGACCTGGTCCCCGAGGGGGATTTTATCGAGATCCATGTGAAGTGCCCACTGGAGGTGTGCGAAACACGCGATCCCAAGGGCCTTTACAAGAAGGCTCGCGCCGGTCTGATCAAGGGTTATACCGGTATCTCATCACCCTATGAGGTACCCGATAATCCGGAGATCGTCATCGACACCAGTGTCAGAGACGTCGACCAATGCGTGATGGAGATCATCGACTACCTGGCTGCGAAACAGATTATCACTCCGATTAGCCAGGAACTGACGGTGAACGGATGAAGATATTTTCTTCGCACCCACCGGCGCCCCGCTCACCGACCTGTTACCAGCCATAAAACATGAGGCAACCGGGCATGGCCAGGCAGCGCCTATTCTCGCCAACCGGCTGAGCCAACACCGCAGGGCGGCGGGTAACGCGATCCTGCCCGTGGCGGTCATTTCAGGCGATTGTACAAACCCGATTTAAAAATAATTGAACCGCATGAAGCATCGCATCCCATGACATCGCCCCCTCCCCTTATTGCGCATGTTATTCATCACCTCTGGATCGGCGGCCTGGAAAACGGTCTGATCAACCTGATCAATCGCATACCGGAAGAGCGTTACCGGCATGCAATTATATGTATGGATGATTTCTCCGACTTTCGCGAACGCCTGCAACGGAAAGATGTCCAGGTGATTGCCATCCACAAAAAAGCGGGGCGCGATCCGGCGGCCAAATGGCGCTTGTTCAAACTGTTCCGTGAACTCAAACCGGACATCCTGCACTCACGCAACCTTTCTGGTCTGGATGCCTTGCTACCCGCATACCTGGCCGGAATCAATCACCGCATCCACGGAGAGCATGGCCGTGACGTCGACGATCTGGATGGCAGCAACAGAAAACTGCAACTCCTGCGGCGCCTGCATCGCCCGCTCATCGACCGCTATATCCCACTCTCAAAAGATCTGGAGTGCTATCTGCAGAAGAGCGTCGGTGTCGCGGCGTCCCGTATCACCCAGATCTACAACGGCGTCGATACGGACAAGTTCACTCCGGCGTCGGGAGACAGACCGCCCCTACCAGCCGGAGCGGGGTTTGCCGATAAGGATTCCGTCATCATCGGAACCATCGGGCGGTTTCAGTCGGTAAAGGACCCGATGAATCTTGCCGAGGGTTTTATCCGTTTGGTTGAAAACCGTCCCGAACTGACAGCGCGCGCGCGGCTGGTAATGATCGGTGATGGCCCGCTCCGTGAACCGGTTATGCGACGGCTCGCAGAGGCTGGTTATGGCGACCTGGTCTGGGCACCGGGCTCGCGAAATGACGTGGAAGCTATTCTGCCGGCATTCGATCTGTTCGTTTTGCCATCACTTGCCGAGGGCATCTCCAACACCCTGCTGGAAGCCATGGCATGCGGCCTGCCTGTGCTTGCGACCGCTGTGGGTGGCAACCCGGAACTGGTTACTGATGGCGAAACCGGTACGCTGATACCCGCGGCTGACAGCAGCGCCATGGCCACTATGCTTGAACGGTATGTCCGGGATAAGCCATTACGCCTGTCGCAAGGTAAGGCCGGCAGGAAACGGGTCGAAGAGAAATTCAGCATCACGGCGATGGTTGATAGCTATGTACGGTTGTACGACAATCTCGGTGTAACAGTGAGGTAAATTCATCCTGCTGATTCACGCCAACGAATAACAGTAACTCAAGATTCGGAGTTCAGTACCAGACACCGGGCGGGCTACCCCCTTGCCGGGACACGCTGTGGATACGTCCCTGTACGCTTGGCGTCGGCATCCATGCCTCCGACAGTCCCGGCAAGGAGTAGCCCGCCCTGAACGACGCCTTTTGAATTCCGAAACTTGAGTAGTAAAAGGTTCAGCAAAACCATGTAGTTATCAGCGGCTATTATTGTGTCTCGCTTAACACTACAATTGCCATATCAAGCGACTGCATCTGTAAAACAAACTTATCACCAACGGGGCTCGAGACCAGGATGTCTATATTGATCCATCACTTTATTGCGCGCGCCGCACACAGAACCCCGGATGCCAGCGCGCTCATTTACAAGAACAATCAGTACAGCTATTCGGCGCTCCAGGCACGAGTTGAATCCGTCGCATCGGGCCTGATCAAAATGGGGCTTGCCCCGGCCGAACGGGTCGCCATCTATCTGCCAAAACTTCCTGAAACCGTGTTTGGCCTGTTTGGCGCGGCACAGGCAGGCGGTGTATTTGTACCGGTCAATCCGCTGCTCAAACCGCATCAGGTGGCCTATATACTGAAAGATTGCAACGTCCGCGCACTCATCACTTCCGCGGATCGCGTGAGCCTGCTTGCCGACGTCCTGACCGAGAGCCATGACCTGCGAACCTTGATCATTGTCGGACAGCCTCACGCAGAGTTACCGGTGCTGCCGACCGTCAACATCCTGACCTGGGACCAGGCCTTTCCTCCCTCATCCGATACCGCTACTTCGCCACACCGCCGCATCGATAGCGACATGGCGGCGATCCTCTACACCTCCGGCAGTACCGGCAATCCAAAGGGCGTGGTGCTCTCCCATCGCAACTTGGTGGCCGGCGCGGAGAGCGTGTCGGAGTATCTGGCCAATCGCCCGGATGACCGGCTGCTGGCGGTCCTGCCCTTCAGCTTCGACTACGGGCTGAGTCAGATGACCACGGCCTTCCGGGTCGGGGCCAGCGTGGTGCTGATGGATTATCTGTTGCCAAGAGACGTGATCCGCGCGATCGAACGCTACCGGATAACCGGTGTGGCCGCGGTGCCGCCGCTCTGGAACCAGTTGGCGCAACTCGATTGGCCGGGTAGCGTTAGCGATACCCTCCGCTATATCACCAATTCCGGCGGTGCCATGCCGAAGGCGACCACCCAAAAACTCCGGCAAACCCTCCCACACACCGATATCTACCTTATGTACGGGCTGACCGAGGCCTTTCGTTCAACCTACCTGCCCCCGGAACAGGTCGATATCCGTCCTGAATCCATGGGCAAGGCGATACCTAATGCGGAGATCCTGGTCGTCCGGGAGGATGGCTCGGAGTGCGCGCCCGGGGAACCGGGTGAACTGGTTCATCGCGGCGCCCTGGTCGCCATGGGGTACTGGAATGACCCGGAAAAGACGGCGGAGCGATTCAAACCCTGCCCCAGTCAACTCGCGGAGATACCGTTAACGGAGATCGCCGTCTGGTCGGGTGACCAGGTAAAAAAAGATGCAGAGGGTTATCTCTATTTCATCAGCCGCAAGGATGAGATGATCAAGACATCCGGCTATCGGGTCAGCCCGACCGAAATCGAAGAGGTGGTCTACAGTTCCAGGCTGGTGAATGAAGTGGCCGCAATCGGACTCACCCATCCAACCATCGGACAGGCGATCCTGTTGGTCGCCGCCGGCGATGACAACCTCGATCGCGAGGCGATCATCCGCTACTGTCAGACGGAACTGCCGAACTTCATGGTGCCCCAGGCGGTGGAGATAAGGTCCAGCCTGCCGCGCAATCAGAATGGCAAGATCGACAGAAAAGGGCTCGCAACCGAGTACAAGGCTATTTTCCTGGAGAACACCGCGCTATGAAAGTGGCCCCCAAGCATGCGGAGATGAAGCAGTTCCCGATCAAGAACAATGAACTGCACATCGGCGGCGTTGCGCTCTCCAGACTGGCCGCCCGGGTGGGGCAGACCCCCTTCTATGCCTACGACCGCAAGTTGATAACCCGTCGCATCGGCGAACTCAGGGAGAGGCTTCCACAAGCGATACATCTGCACTATGCGATCAAGGCCAACCCCATGCCCGCCGTGGTGCAGCATCTGGCCGGTCTTACTGACGGGCTGGATGTGGCGTCACTGGGCGAAATGCGCGTGGCGCTGGATACCGGTGTGGATCCCCGAACGATAAGCTTTGCCGGACCGGGGAAAAATGACACCGAACTGCGGGCCGCTGTTGCCGCCGGCATCATTATCAATCTCGAATCGGAAGGCGAACTGGAACGCCTGACCAGCATCGGGCAAGCACTGGGGATTCGCCCGGTGGTCTCGGTACGGGTGAACCCGGATTTCGAACTCAAGACGTCGGGAATGAAAATGGGGGGTGGTCCCAAACCCTTTGGCGTCGATGCGGAACGGGTTCCCGACATGCTCAAGCGGATCGGCGCGTTGGATCTCGACTGGCAGGGCTTTCATATCTTCAGCGGATCGCAAAACCTGCGATCCGAGGCGATCGTCGAAGCACAATCCAAGACCTTCGAGCTGGCCTCGCGGTTGCTGGACCATGCTCCCTGCCCCATCCGCTGGCTCAATATCGGCGGTGGTTTTGGTATCCCCTATTTCCCGGGCGAAACACCGCTCGACATTCAGCCTATAGCGGACAATCTGGAAATACTACTTGAACATTACCGGCCACAGCTGCCTGACGCTGAGATTGTTATTGAACTTGGCCGCTATCTGGTTGGCGAGGCCGGCGTCTATGTCTGTGAAGTGATTGACCGCAAGGAGTCCCGTGGGGAATTATTTTTAGTCACCAACGGCGGCTTGCATCATCATCTGGCCGCGTCGGGCAACTTCGGACAGGTTATCCGCAAAAACTACCCCGTTGCTTTGGCTTACCCGTACCAAAGCGAGGATGCCGAAACTGTCAATGTAGTCGGCCCACTCTGCACCCCATTGGACATCCTCGCAAGCAAGGTGGAGTTACCAAAAACGCAAGCAGGCTCCTTGATATGTATCTATCAGTCCGGTGCCTATGGGTACACGGCAAGTCCACATCAATTTCTTGGCCACAGCAAACCCATTGAAATATTAGTCTAATGGTTCAGGACTTGCCCATGGCCAGAGGGCGAGACTACCTGCAATTCAAAGGGCGTGATACGCCTTAATTTGGCTGCTGCGGTATTTGATGAAGACCAAGCCCCGCCGCTTGTCGGCTGCTGAATAGCTGGTTCTGACTGAACATATCAGGTAGCTGCTCCTCGCCATCAAACAATAGCTGTCCAGTCGATTCAACAATTTTATTGTCTGATACATCGAGCGAGGTTACTGGCGCACGCCAGGTAAACAATCTGCTCTTACCATGTTTTGCGGAACGCTCGTCGGGTGATCTGTCGCGATCGAGAATAATCCAATTGTTCTTCAACGTGACATTCGATGCCCGCACACCTTTTCCACAATGTTTGGGTTCGGTTCCCACACTGATGACGTCGATATTATCGGTTTGGTCCCCCTGCTGAATCACGCTGCTGGTGATTGACAGATTGCCGCCGCATGGAAAATCGACCACCCGAGAATGACGGCCATCCATGCCCGCCAGGACACTGTTCTCTATCCGGGTATTCGCCGCCCTGCTTTTGAAAACGTGTCCATTGCCGAAGGGCCTGCGGATGGTCGAATTCCTGATCACGACTCGATCGATCAAACCGGCGTATAGCCCGTGCGCCACTTCGCGAGATTTGTCATTCAATCCTGTGTCTTCAATCAAGCTGTCTTCCACTATCAACTCGCCGCCGCGGTTATCCGTGAGGATACCCATCACCGTCCCTTTAATATGGGCACGCCTCAGCGTCAGTGAAAAATTCTTGCCTTCCGCCTTGACCCCCGCGCAGCTGCCGCTCTGGCAACCAGCTCGATCACCATCTCCATCGAAATCCTCGATAACGACACGACAGCCGTTACAGTTCACATTGATAATGCCCTTTGAGCTGTTCACCCCGTATAGCGAGACTTGCCTTAATTTCAACGTGAGTGATTTGTTGACCAGGATACCCTGAATATAGTTGCCCGGTGGCGGCACCACGACGTCTCCCGGTTTTGCGTGTTTTATCAGACTGTTCAAGTCCTCTGAAGAGAATGAAACCAGCTTTTTTTGTACCGGATGTTTGTAGACCCAGACGCCGGTGGTGTGGATCGAAAGCCCGACAAACAGATCCCGCTCCTCAATATATCGCCATTTTCCATAGACCCTTCGATCACCGGCAGATGGGCCCGCTTGCCCCCAGTCAACCATATGCCACTGCTCATTCTCAGCATCCGGATCAAAGACAAAGATCTTTGAACCGCCATTCCAGGAGAGCATTTTTCCCTCGCTGTCAAATGCCAGCGATTTGCCGTGCGGTACGGCTTGTTTGATTACGTGCATGTTCCGTCCAGACTGCGCATCAAAGGCAAGCAGCGATCCCTTATGGATCGACCAGACAAGACCGCGTTTCTTGTCATAGGCCTTTAGACCATCACCCCAGTCGGCCTGCCCGATATATCTTTTTAGTCGTGTGGCATCCGGTTTCGTGGGATCGTAGACCATCATCCTGATCCGTCTCTCCAGATCCTCTGGCCACACCGAAGAGATCGATGGATGCTCTTTGGAGGCTATTATCTCGCACCACCCCCCCGAATACCCGCTCAGCTTGCTTGCACAGTCATTCAGGTTCTGACCCACCAGGGTGACCTGTGCCTCGGCAAGCCGACGGCTTCCTTCCCGCTGTTCGGCAGCGGCCGAAATAGTGTTGGAAAATAGCAAACCTATCGTTACAAAAACATACAGAAACAGCAATAACGCACTATTCATTCCATCATGTGGTGATACTGGATTATCAAAATCCCTGTTGACCATTTTGAACCTCTGGCTATTGTGGCGGCTATAGGCGCTCGTGCTCCCAAAGAGATGCCAAATATTTTTATTCCTGAGACGTGGGCGGCATGACAGTAGCTGTCTGTTAAGAACCACCCACAAATTGAGTAACGACCATTGAATGATAGCAGCGATGCTAAGAAGCAATTAACTCGTTGAACAGATCCGCCAGTCTGGATGTCTGAGGGCGTCGTGAGTAACTTTAGATGGAGTCGTCCGCGGCAACAGGCACGGAACCAGAATTAATACTCAAGTTTCGGAGTTCGCATTACTTGTAGGGTGGATAAGCTTGCGCATCCACCGCCATCCGATCAAGGTGGATGCGCTGATGCTTATTCCATCCTCAGGTCCGTAAATGGCACTACATTGTACTACTCATCACCCTACGAATTCAGCGATTCAGGCTTTGTGAAATGAACTCCGAAACTTGAGTAATAAGACGATACCACTAAAGATCGATATCGGGCCGATCCAGTACAGTAACGGTGACCCCTGTCTACCGCCGGATATGAATAACACTCACAACCGTAAGACCCAGACTGAAGTAAAGTCTTCGTGGCCACCCGCAACCAGCACCAGTTGATTGTGGATCGGGTCGTACTGCATGTTGTAATTCATTCCCAGTTTGAAGGGAAATACGGCTTCATCAATCTGTTCCCAGCGGTCCTCGGCTATATCATAGAGCCAGGTTTGCGCCCCGCCCTTTTCTCCGACGGGCGAATCGACAAGCACCACGGTCTTCCCCACCCCCGGGTGAAAAGCGGCGGGCACTGACTCCATTCCCGGGGGCCTTAAACCGGGTGTCGGTTGTTCGAGTGCGCCCCTGTCTCCATTACGAAAAAGATATACTGCGTTGGATGAGGTATGCGTACCCAGTATGATGAAGGCGTCATTACGGGGATCATAAACCGCATTGGTATGGTAGGCATTGATCCCTTTTTTGGCGATACGTTGCCAACCTCTGGCACCAGCATACTGGAAAACGCCATCAGGCCTGAAGCCCACGAATCGCTGTCTTTTGGAGTCATAGGCTATCGAATACGGAAAAAAGGAGACGGCCTTACCCTCCCCCGTAGACCAACTGTTGTCCCGGAAATGGTAAAACCAGGTCGGGTGCTTTTTGATTTCCCCCCAACTCGCCGCCATCCATTGACCGAAGCGATCAGGCTTCAAATGATCAGGATGGCTTGCCACCATCAGCTGATCATTGACGGGATCGTAGTCGACGGCATCAAAGGTGTGCATGGCCCAGGGCCGTTTGACGTCTGCTCTGGCAGACGGTTCACCCGCTGAATCAACAACATACCCCTGGTAATCGTCAGGTTGTGCGGTCGGTATCCACTTCACCGACGACATATCGAATATACGCACAACATTCGACCAATCCTCGCCATGAGTATCGCTGCCAAAAAGCACCAGCCTTCCCCGTTTGCTATCAAATGCACTTCCCCCATGAGGCTGTCGTTTGAACTGCACCGGGTCACTGCGCTGTTGCTGGTGAATTTTAATCCATCTTTTCTCGGGCAAGTGAGAATAACCGCGGTTTGGGTTACCCGGCATTACTGGCTCGATACGGTTGACTATTTCCCAGTCACCAACCGTAGCCAGCACGAACGTTTCGACCTGTTTCCAGCGCCAGTGGTGAGTGATGGTGTCGGAAAAAGCGTATCCGGCCGCCACCACCAATAAGACATTGCATAGTCTCCCGATTACTACCAGGTAGCCGTTTATCCATTGGCGTAGTCGCATGGGTGTTCCGTCTTCATGTTTAACTGGGTAATAAAATCCCGTCCCGCTGGGCTCCTCGGATCAGTTCAATCCCCGCAACGTGGCATGTACAGGACGTACCGGTATCGCATAACTGATCCCCGAAGGTCGCTCCAACAGGGTCTCTTTCGTATCTTTGACAAATACACTGTTCAGGGCACCGATAACCTTGCCCGTTGCTTGCTGATAGACCGGACTTCCGCTGTTACCGGGGTAGGCAGTACCATTAAGTTGATAGACTTCAAACTTGTCCCGTAACCACTTGATCTGTTTGGCCTTAAGCTGGCTTGAATTGTTTGAGGGTATGACTACCGGGGTAATCGCCGAGACAATGGCCTGATGGTCACCGGGTAGAGGCCCAGCACCGTGTCAATGGGACAGCCCGTGAAAGCGACCGTCTGACCCTCCCTAATCCAAGTACCAAGCCACCGATAGCCAACACCCGAAATCTCATAGATAATGTCTCCCATAGACAACACAATTTGCCCAGTCTAACTGGCATAAAACGAGTAAGCCAGATCAGGCACGATCATGGCTGAACAACCTGGCAGCTATCATTATCCAAAGTACAGTATAAGTTCAAAGTCTCCGCTGATTGCACATGTTATTCATCACCTGTATATCAGGTGGCCTGAAATATGATCTGATCAACCTGCCAATGAAATACTGGTCTAGACCATGTTGCTATCCTATACGCCTTCCATGACCTCCAGGCATGTCTCATGGGTAGTGCGCCTCTTCCGGTCGCTATCAAGGTCACACATCATAGCGACGGTGAAGTGACCTATCGTCCGCAGCCAGCGGAAGAGCCTGGCTGCCTACCAAGTGGCGTCCATCACTCCACTCTCCTGAACAAAACCTGCCGTTCTGGGCAATATTTCGGGGAAGGCAACCCTTGGGGCCCAACTTTTCTGTAATCACACTATACTGGGTGTCAGTATCGCCAGCAGATGATTGAAAGGACTTTAAGGCATAAGGATGATTGTCAGGCTCGTATTCATTTTTTTTCTATTGATCTCTTTTGCCGTGTGGGCCGGCTCAACTGTCGGCGACGGTAGCCTGAGTGCTGACAATCGGCACCTCGACGGGAAACAACACATCCCCTTCGGTGATATTGCAGCCCTGGAACAGGGGGGTTGGGTGCCCAGGATAAGAGATCTGGCTCGCAACCCCTCTGTTAAAACAAGAGAAACAGTGTGGGATAACTCTCCGGGTGAGCGTGGTGAGATCGGTCTCTTCACCGAGTGGCAGGCGATCTATTTGGCAACCCGCAGGGAAGACTTAAGACAAAACATCATCGATTATGCCAATCGACCCTATCCAGTCATCCCGGGGGGAAAGTCATATTCCCACACACCCAACGAATATTACCTTCCCTATCTGCTGACCAAAGAAGCCGCGATACTGCAAAAAATGGAGCAGATTTACGCGGATTACAGGAACTGGAGGCAGCAACCGGAGACTGCCCCGTTAGTCCCTATGACCGGTCGAGAATATGCCTGGAATCTCAGAAATCTAGCCTACCTTGCCAAATTTGAGGCTGCCGGCCTGACCGAGAAGCGGGTGTATATCGAGGCGCTGGATAACACCCTGAAACGAGTCTTGGCGATAATCAAGAACCCGACTCCGGAGGCTGAAGAGTTTCGGGTGTTTGAATGGAACAAGGTCAGCAGTGAATATTACGGCTGGTCGGGTTGGATGCAGTCCTTTATCGGCATTGTGATTAATCACATGGTGCAAATGGGTTATGACGAGTGGCGGCCGGTGGCCGAGTGGCAGTTCCAGCATTTGGTGAGGCGCTGTGGTGACAGATGGCCATTGAAGGCCTGCGAAAACGATCATGTGTTTTACAAACATCTCGCGAAACAGGGTGAGAGCGCCAGGGATGCGGCCCGCAGGTCAACCTGGGCCACCACCCACCCCTATATTGGGTCATCAGCAGCACAAAAACATCGTTATGACTCGCTTTCGGATAATGTGCTTCCTGATCTGAATGAGAAACCGCGACTGAGCTTTAGAAATCGTGCCCAGTACGCCTATGCCTGGGCGGCTCTTGCCAGTGAAAACGGCATACCCGGTGCGACGGAGTTACGTGACCGGCTGTACACTGCCATTAAAAACCGTGGCGACAAGTGGGACTACAAGAATGCGATTGATGGTGGGGGCTATATCAAGAACATTAAACAGGCGGATATTAAACAGGCAGACACCCCGCGACCTCAACTCTCGAGCCTGATTCCTCCCCCCGATACCCTGATAAAAATTCCTGGTAGTGAAATCGAGGTACTGGTCAAAAAGGATGAATTTGATTTTTGCGGACAGATAGGCTGTTTTAAATCCTATAATGCATTCCTTGCCTGGAATATCGGGGCCTATGATGCCCGCCGAAAGAAATGGTGGTTCCCTGCAGGTGGAGGGCATGGAGATTACGGCGGCAACGAGGTTTACCTTTACGACTTGAATAAACTGAGCTGGAGCAGGGAGACCGATCCCAGTCCGCTGAGTGGTCCATTTCTAAGAGATAGTGACGGTGATGGTCAAAACGACGAGTGCCCCTCGCCCGCCAGGGGGCCATTGAGCTCGCATGTATACTCTTCACCGATCATACTTCCCAATACTGGCCAGGTCGTCATCAGCGTGGGATCAGGGTATTGCGGTCAAAAAAATCCCATTGGAGTGACTCAATCCTGGTTATATGATCCACAAGAAAAGAGCTGGCGACAGCTGTCGACTGACAGGGATTTAACTGCGTCGGCAGTTTTCGATAAAGAGAAAAATGTCATCTTTTCCGCCTATTCACAAAACCCGCTACGAGTTCAGGAAGTCGACATCAATACCTGGCAATGGACGCCCGACAAGGGATCGACAACCTATGGCTATCATACCGTGGCCTTGCTGGACAGGGACAATAAGACCTTGTGGGTTACCAATGACAACCAGGGATTGAACAAGTCTGTCTGGAACGGTGCCAAATTCGTCCCCAAAGGGAAGATTAACGACCAATTCGGTAATACGACCCGCACTTCCAAATTTATTCAGGATAAAAAGGGTCGGCTTATCTCGTGGGACGGGCAGGATGCTTTTCAAATATTTACTCCGGAAACCGGCGAGTTCGAGGAGCGGCTGATTCCAGGCTATATCTCATCCAATAACCCACACCGCCAGGCGCGCTTGAACAATATGGCTTACTTGGAAGAGTATGACGTGATCGCCCTGATCAATGATCCTCGCCAGGGGGTCTATTTAGTCAAGATAAAGTAATCAGGATTTAATTTACGCCAATGAATACATTTACTGCGTATTCCGGTGAAGATGACCGGTCATTCCGGTGATCGTGACCGATTTGCCCATCGACGAGACACTGGAGTCGTTTTTGTAGATCAGTTGGTCACGATCCGTCAAGCTTCTGCGTTTTCTTTCGCATGGATTCTCCCCTGAGTGATAGTCGATGAGCGTTGTGCAGCAGGCGGTCGAGAATGGCGTCGGCCAGGGTGGCCTCGCCGATGAACTCGTGCCAGTGCTCAACGGGTAACTGGCCGGCGATGAGGGTGGCTTTCAGCCCATGGCGATCCTCGATGAGCTCCATCAGATCGTTGCGCTGGGCGGCGGCGATTTTCTGGATTCCCCAGTCGTCCAGGATCAGCAGGTCCGCTTTGGCCAGTTGATTCATCAGCCGGGGATAGCTGCCGTCGCCGTGGGCGATGCGCAGCATCTCGAACAGCCGGGGCAGGCGGAAGTAGCGCGCCGACAGGCCTTGGCGGCAGGCCTGATTGCCCAGGGCGCAGGCCAGCCAGGTCTTGCCGCTGCCGGTGGGTCCGGTGAGGCAGAGGTTCTGCCGGCGCTGGACCCAGTGACAGGTGGCCAGGGTGCGCATGAAGGACTTGTCGATGCCCCGGGGATGACGGTAGTCGATATCCTCCACGCAGGCGGTCACGCGCAGCTTGGCGGCCTTGAGCAGACGCGAGAGCCGGCGGTTGTCACGGTAGAGGATCTCCTGATCGAGCAATAAAGCGAAGCGCTCCTCGAAGGGCAGTTCCTCGTGGGCGGGTTGGGCCAGCTGCTGCGCGAAGGCGCTGGCCATGCCCGAGAGCTTGAGGGCATGGAGTTTCTCCAGTGTGTGATTGTGCAACATGCGGTTTTCTCCTTGTGAGTGGATCAGCGGGATCAGTGGTAGTAGCCGGGGCCGCGGACGTTGGCATGCAGGGGCAGCTCGCTCTGGGCAGGCTCTGCCTCGGGCAAGGGCTGGTGATCGAGTCCCTGTTTCAGAATGGACGTGACGGAACGGTAATTCGGCGAATGGATGGCCAGGGCCCGTTCACAGGCCGCCTCCAGCCGGGCCTTGCCGTAGCGCCGGGCATGGTTCAACAGCCCCAGACAACGGCGATAGCCGTGTTCGGGATGGGGCAGATCCTCGAGCTGTCGTTTGACCACCTCCAGGGTGGCCGGGCCGATCTGCTTGGCCCAGTTGAGGAAGCGCCCCGGCGACCACTCGCGGTGCTGGCGGTGGGCGCTGGGCATGTGCTCAGGAAGCGTGGTGAACTGGGTCTTGTGGCTGCGCGCATGGGCGGCGATACGCTGACCCTTGTGGAAGACCTCCACGGCGGTGGCGGTGGCGCGCACATCCAGCACATGGCCGACCCAGCGGTGGGGAACGCTGTAATAGCGCTTATCCACCTCGACGTGGTAATCAATGCCGGGCTTGGCCTGTTTCCATTCGGCGTACTCATAGGGTGTGCCTGGCAAAGGCCGTAGCGCCGGCTGATCCAGTGATTCGAAGGCGCTCCGGCGGCTACCGGGTAGCTTCTGGAAGGACCGCTCGTTCAATTCCGTCAGCAGCTCCCGAATGGCGGTGTTGAGCTCCGCCAGGGAGAAGAAGCTGTGGTGGCGCAGCCGGGCCAGGATCCAGCGCTCGACCACCTGCACCCCGATCTCGGCCTTGGACTTGTCTTTTGGCTTGTAGGGGCGTGCCGGCAGGATGGCGCAGCCATAGTGGCGGGCCAGTTCCGCATAGGTGGCATTGGGCTCGGGATCATAGCGGCAGGGAGACGTGACGCCGCTGCGTAAATTATCGGGGACCAACAGCTCCACCGTTCCACCGAAGAACTGAAAGGCCCGTTGATGCGAACCGATCCAGTCCGGTAGGCTCTGGGTCCAGGTCGCCTCGGCGTAGGTGTAGCTGGAGGCGCCGAGCACGGCCACGAACACCTGGGCTTGGCGCAGCTCGCCGGTAGTGCTGTCCACGATCGGTACCGTGGGGCCGCAGTAGTCGATGAACAGCTTCTCACCGGCGCGGTGGACCTGG
>NZ_JAQGEI010000048.1 GCF_029017505.1 Sedimenticola hydrogenitrophicus | reverse complement strand
AGTGCACGGCGCAGGGTATTCCGGTAAGGAGACAAAACTAAAAGGGCTCTGACCCCTTAACGCTTGTACCGTTACCGCTACGGCTGCAAGGCTCGATACCGGGCTCGTGGCTAACGCTTACCCGGGCGGGAGTCTCACCCGCTAGAATGTGCGACATTGCCAAGCCGCACTGACCCCTTAACGCTTACTTAACGCTTAACGAACGCGCCGCTCCTCACCCGGCGCCACCCGCCCCAGCCAGGCACGCACCTCGGCGACCAGCGTGTCGTTCAGGCCGTTGAAGAAGTGGTCGGCGCCGTCCACCCGGGTTTGCCGATAAGCGCCATTTTCCGCCTGCCGCGACGCCGCCGAGCGGGCCGCCGCGCTGTTCAGGACAGGGTCGATATCCCGACTGCCGTAGATATCGAGCAGCGGCAGCCGTAACTTTTTCAGCGCCCCCAGGGTGCCGCTGTCCGGGATGCCACTGTCCGCGATGGAGTTGTCCACCGACAGGCCAATGGCGACAAACGCCCGCAACTCTGCCGGGGCGCCCTGCGCCAGATATTCGACCCCCATGCGCGCCCCCAGGCTGTGCCCGATCAGCACGATATTGGTCACACCCTGCCGCTTCAGGTGCTCCACCGCGGCCGTGATGCGCGGGAAGGCCTCGGGGATCAGCTCCCGGTAGACCCAGTCGGAGGCGTCGGAGGCGGCGATGGGCAACTGGATCGACAGGGTCTTCCAGCCGTATTCTGGCAGCCGGGAACGCAGCGGGTTGATCACATCCACCCAGTCCGGATGCGCGCCCCGCCCGTGCAGGATAATGGCCGCCCCCTGGATGTAATCGGTCTCCTCCGCCGCCTGGATGGCAAAGAACTCCACGCCCTGCGCCTGCAGCGTCAGCGGTTCGCCCACCAGCAGCGCGTCCTGGATCTCCGCCGCGATACGTCCCTCGCGCGCCAGGTCCGATGCCCAGAGCGGGGCAGCCCAGATCTGCACGGCAAAGAGCAGCCCGGCGACCGTCATCAGGTTAATCCGCATATCGCCTCCGACAAATTGTTCCGCTAACCATGCATAGTGCCATTGTAGCCGCTATCCGGGTCAACCAGGTTCTTAAGGTATTTTTATGGCAACCATAAATAATGCTTCTCAATCAATATCTTAGGAAATTTACAGATGAAATGTTCCAACGCTTGCGGTAGAGTGCCCCCATTCACAATTCGACAGGCCGCCAAGGCCGAACGGGAGCAGCTCCATGACCGATTACAAAATAGCGCCATCCATCCTCTCGGCCGACTTCGCCCGACTGGGCGAGGAAGTTGACAGTGTGCTGGCGGCCGGCGCGGATATCGTCCATTTCGACGTCATGGATAACCACTATGTGCCCAACCTGACCATCGGCCCGCTGGTCTGTGAAGCCTTGCGCAAACACGGAGTGACCGCGGATATCGACGTGCATATGATGGTCAAACCGGTGGACCGCATCATCCCCGACTTCGCCAAGGCCGGCGCCACCTACATCACCTTCCACCCGGAAGCGAGCGAGCATGTCGACCGTTCACTGCAGCTGATCCGCGATCACGGCTGCAAGTCGGGCCTGGTGTTCAACCCGGCCACCCCGCTCAGCCACCTGGACTATGTACTGGACAAGATCGACATGATCCTCATCATGTCGGTCAACCCCGGCTTCGGCGGCCAGAGCTTCATCCCGGCGGCACTGGAGAAGCTGCGCGCCTGCCGCCGGCTGATCGATGCCTCGGGCCGGGATATCCGCCTGGAGATCGACGGCGGGGTAAAAACCGACAACATCCGCGAGATCGCCGCCGCCGGCGCCGACACCTTCGTCGCCGGTTCCGGCATCTTCGGCCACGCCCAGGCCTCCGATCCGCACCGCTATGACAGCGTCATCGGCCTGATGCGCGAGGAACTGGCCAAGGCATGAGCGCGGGTCTGGTGAAAAAGCCGCGGCTGATCCTGTTCGACCTGGACGGCACCCTGGTGGACAGCGTGCCGGACCTGGCGCGCTGCATCGACGGCATGATGGCACAGCTGGAGCAGCCGGCCTGGGGCGAGGTGCGGGTTCGGGAGTGGGTCGGCAACGGCGTCGAACGCCTGGTCAAGCGGGCGCTGGTCGGCCAACTGGCAGGCGAACCGGAGGCGGCCGCGTATGCGCGGGCGCTGCCCCTGTTCATGACCCTGTACCAGCGGTACAACGGCCAACGTTCGCAACTCTATCCCGGCGTGAAGCCGGCACTGGAGCGGCTCGGCCAGGCCGGCTACACCCTGGCCTGCGTCACCAACAAGGCCGAACAGTTCACCCGTCCGCTGCTGCAGGCGCTGGGCATCCACGACTACTTCAGCCTGATTACCAGTGGCGACAGCCTGCCGCGAAAAAAACCCGACCCGCTGCCGCTACTGCACAGCGCCGAACACTTCGGCCTGAGTCCGACAGACGCCCTGATGGTCGGCGACTCGTCCAACGATGTGCAGGCGGCACGGGCCGCCGGATTCGCCATCGTCTGCGTCCCCTACGGCTACAATCACGGCGTGGATATCCGCGACTCCGGGCCGGATGCGGTAATCGACTCCCTGGAACAGCTGGAGGGGCTGTTTGAATAACCCAGACTGCCTGCGGCGTGATCAAGGCGGCGCGATCAAACTGGATACTTGCGCCGGAATCGATTATCTTAGCCTCACAACTTAAACAGCTATAAGCCCTTCCGCATGCTCCACCACACGACAGACAAGACCGGAACCCGATGGCGTTGGTGATGCCCGCGCCCCGCTATCTCTGTCTTTAAGTTTTGCTTGTGTGGAGAGGCACATGACACCTGAACAATTTGAACAGCTGGCCGCCCAGGGCCACAACCGCATCCCGCTGATGTGCGAGGTGCTGGCCGACCTGGACACCCCGTTGAGCGTCTACCTGAAACTGGCCGATGCCCCCAACTCCTACCTGCTGGAGTCGGTGCAGGGCGGCGAGAAGTGGGGCCGCTACTCCATCATCGGCCTGCCCTGCCGGACCCTGCTGCGGGTGACCGGACATACCATCACGGTCGAGACCGACGGCCGCGTGGAGGAGTCCCATGAGGTCGAAGACCCGCTGGCGTTCATCGACTCCTTCCAGCAGCGTTACCGAGTGGCCAGTCATCCCGACCTGCCGCGCTTCACCGGCGGCCTGGTGGGCTACTTCGGCTACGACACCATTCGCTATATCGAGCCGAAACTGGCCGAGTGCCCCAATCCGGACACCATCGGCACCCCGGACATCCTGCTGCTGGTCTCCGATGAGGTGGTGGTATTCGACAACCTGCGCGGCCGGCTCTACGTGATTGTGCACGTGGACCCGACCGCCGGCGGGACCTTCGACTCGGGCCGGAAACGGCTGCGAACCGTGGTCGGCCGGATGCGCGAGTGCCTGCCGGATCAACCGCCCGGACAGCGTCGCCAGATCAACGAGGCCGATTTCATCTCCGGATTTACCGAGCGCGGATTCAAACAGGCGGTCGAGCGGATCAAGGAGTACATCCTGGACGGCGACTGCATGCAGACGGTGATCTCCCAGCGCCTCACCGTCCCCTACCACGCCCGGCCCCTGGATCTCTACCGGGCGCTGCGCGGGCTCAACCCGAGCCCCTACATGTATTTCTACAACCTGGGGGATTTCCATATCGTCGGCTCCTCGCCGGAGATCCTCACCCGGTTGGAGGATGGCGAGGTCACGGTACGTCCCATCGCCGGTACCCGCCCCCGGGGACGCACCGACGCCGAGGACCAGGCCCTGGAACAGGAGTTGTTGGCCGACCCCAAGGAGCTGGCGGAACACCTGATGCTGATCGACCTGGGGCGCAACGACGCCGGCCGGGTGGCCAGGACCGGCAGTGTCAAGCTGACCGACAAGATGATCGTGGAGCGCTACTCCCATGTGATGCACATCGTCTCCAATGTCACCGGCCAGTTGAAGGAGGGGATGGACGCCATCGACGTACTGCGCGCCACCTTCCCCGCCGGCACCGTCAGCGGGGCGCCCAAGATCCGTGCCATGGAGATCATCGACGAGTTGGAGCCGGTGAAACGCGGTATCTACTCCGGGGCCGTGGGTTACCTCTCCTGGAACGGCAACATGGATACCGCCATCGCCATCCGTACCGCGGTGATCAAGGACCGTCAGTTACATATTCAGGCGGGGGCCGGGGTGGTGGCCGACTCACAGCCGCAGCTGGAGTGGGAGGAGACCATGAACAAGGGGCGGGCGGTGTTCCGTGCCGTGACGCTGGCCGAGGCCGGCCTGGACAACAACAGCTGTGAAGGAGCCTAGCCAGTCATGCTGCTGATGATCGACAACTACGACTCCTTCACCTACAACCTGGTGCAATATTTCGGCGAACTGGGCGCGGAGGTGCGGGTCTACCGCAACGACGGCATCACCCTGGAGGAGATCGCGGCGCTGCAACCGGCGCATATTGTCATCTCCCCCGGCCCCTGCACGCCCAACGAGGCGGGTATCTCGGTGGCCGCCATCCGGCGCTTTGCCGGAGAGATCCCCATCCTCGGGGTCTGCCTGGGGCACCAGGCGATCGGCCAGGCGTTCGGTGGCCGCATCGTCCACGCCCGCGAGGTGATGCACGGCAAGACCTCGCTCATCTATCACGCCAATGTGGGGATCTTCAACGGCCTGAACGATCCCTACACCGCCACCCGTTACCACTCCCTGGTGATCGACCGGGAAACCTTGCCGGACTGCCTGGAGATCACCGCCTGGACCCAGGATGCGGCCGGCGAGATGGACGAGATCATGGGCGTCCGCCACCGCCAGCTGAACGTCCAGGGGGTGCAGTATCACCCGGAATCGATCCTGTCCGAACACGGACACGATCTGCTGGATAATTTTCTGCAGGGCACATAAGAACCAAGGTATTCAGAGGGGAAACACAATGGAGATGCCACAGGCGATCAATCAGGTACTGGCCCACAAGGATCTCTCCAACGAGGAGATGACCAGCGTCATGCGCACCATCATGACCGGCGGCGCCACCCCGGCCCAGATTGGCGGTTTTCTGATCGGACTGCGCATGAAGGGAGAGTCGGTGACCGAGATCGCCGCCGCCGCCGCGGTGATGCGCGAGCTGGCCAGCGGCGTCAGCATCGGCGACCTCTCCCACACCGTGGACATCGTCGGTACCGGCGGTGACTGCTCGGGCACCTTCAACATCTCCACCGCCTCGATGTTTGTCGCCGCCGCCGCCGGCTGCAACGTCGCCAAGCACGGCAACCGCTCGGTCTCCAGCAAATCCGGTGCCGCCGATGCCCTGGAGGCGGCAGGCATCCGTCTCGATCTGACCCCGCAACAGGTCGAGCAATGCGTGCGCCAGGTGGGGGTCGGCTTCATGTTCGCCCCGGGCCACCACAGCGCCATGAAACACGCCATCGGCCCGCGCCGGGAGATGGGCACGCGCACCATTTTCAATGTGCTGGGACCCCTGACCAACCCGGCCGGGGTGCCCAACCAGCTGCTCGGGGTGTTCAGCGAGGCGCTGCTGGAACCGCTGGCCCAGGTGCTGCAGAAACTGGGCAGCCGCCACGTGATGGTGGTGCACTCCCGGGACGGCCTGGACGAGATCAGCATCGGCGAGCGCACCGAGGTGGCGGAGCTGAAGCAGGGACAGATCCGCCGCTTCAGTATCCAGCCGGAGGATTTCGGACTGAAACGGGCGCCCATCGATCAGCTGAAGGCGGCGGACGCCGCCGCCAGCCTGACCATTATCCGCGCCGTGCTGGACAATCAGCCCGGCCCGGCCCGGGATATCGTGCAGCTCAATGCCGGTGCCGCCATCTATACCGCCGGGGTGGCGGAGACCCTGCAGCAGGGGGTGGAACGGGCCGGCCAGGCAATCGCCAGCGGCGAGGCCCGAAACCGTCTCGATCGGCTGGTGATCCTGACCCAGGGCTTCGACTGACCCGGGGTCCGACCCCTGACGTTCGTTGCCGAGTAGGGTAGGCACGTTTTCTGTGCCCACGCGATGGTCTACTCGTTGACGGCAAAGATCCGGTACATCGCCTCGATCATCTCCCCGGAGACGGTATCGCTGACCTGCACCACCTGCTGACGGCTGAGGCCGGTCAGCCCCCAGGCCGGGGCGGCGATCTTTTCGAAAATCTGCTCCATCAGCAGATCGGTATTCAGGCCATGGGTGATCCAGGCGGCCAGGTGCAGCACCGCCGCCTGCCGGGCGTTCGTCTGCCCCTCCTCCGGGTGCTGCAGCCAGGCGAACGAGTCGACGAAGCTCTGCGGCAGTTTCCAGCTCCGCATCAGCTGGGTGCCGAGCTCATTGGCGTCACAACCGATCAGCTCGCGCTCCAGACGATAGAACCCCAACAGGTCATCACCGGACTGGGCCAGCGCCTGGCGGCACTCCTCGGGAAAGCGGCTGTAAAGGATCAGGTGGCCGATATCCAGCAGCAGCCCACGCACGAACAGGCTCTCGATCTCGCGCATACCGCAGACCCTGGCCAGTTCACGGGCAAGGAACCCGCTCATCACACTGCGGTACCAGAAGGTGCTCATGTCCATCAGCTCGTTGGGCAACCCCTCAAACGCCTGCGCCACACTG
This sequence comes from Sedimenticola hydrogenitrophicus, assembly GCF_029017505.1. Classification (GTDB taxonomy): domain Bacteria; phylum Pseudomonadota; class Gammaproteobacteria; order Chromatiales; family Chromatiaceae; genus Sedimenticola; species Sedimenticola hydrogenitrophicus_A. Next base: position 19,857 of record NZ_JAQGEI010000048.1, on the reverse strand, counting down.
GTGGCCAGCGCCAGGTCGTGAATCTGCCGGGTGCCCAGGATGTTCACTGCCCGGGTGATGGTCTCCACCTGCGAGGGCAGGCCATAATAGGCGCTGTTGGCGATGCGCAGCAGCCGGGCGGCCAGCGCCGGATCGAGCGAGACCACATCGGCCACATCCTTCATGCTGCTGTCATCCGCGGCCATCACCTCCTGCAGGCGGGTGAAGGCGGCCGGCAGGGAGATCAGGGTCATGGAGTCCTGCACCAGCTGCTCGGCGGTGTGACGCACAGGGGTTTGCGTGCCGGTACTTATGGACATATATCTCTCCTGCTCTTAGGCGATTTCCGTCAATGAACATCCCCGCTTGCTGGTCTTTTCGTCCCCCTGCGGCGTTGCCCCAGGCATCACATAGTCCGACTATGCTTCGCTTGGGGCGCCTTGCAGGGAAACGAAAATCCTACGCAATCCGGGATATTCATTTCCGGCAATCGCCTTATTACTGGGATCCCGGTGAGGGTAGCGGCCAACCGCCGCAAATCCTGTGTGCGGAAGGTCTCATTTTTTAATATTCTGCCTGAAAATATAGCAGTCATTGTTCCGGATTACCCTTAAGCGTTGCGTGCGTATACTATTCCAACCAGTACCATGCACATCACGGGAACCACCAATGACTACCGATGACCGCCACCCGGTCTGCACCCTGCCCACGGCACCGGACTACAGCCGGGTCACCCTGATCTCGCTGAACCCCGAACCCGCGCCCAGGGATTACCTGGAGGCGATGGCGCTGGCCAACCGTGAGGCCGGGGAGCGCCTGGGCGAGCACATGCTGCTCTCCTGGTATGACCGGGACCGGGACTTCGAGTCACCGCAGCACGCCAGTGAATGCCATCTCGATAGCGCCACCCCAGGCTATGTGGATTATGCCCTGCACCGGAACGCCACCCTGCGTATCGACTTTCAACAGGGACGCTTCGTGTTTTTCTACCTGGCGGTCGATCTCTGAAGCAGAAAAACACCAAATAGGCTATCATTCCGGGCTCGTTCACAGCCGGCCGCCCCGATGAAATACGACAACATCCTGCAGACCATTGGCAACACCCCCGTCATCCGCCTGAACAAGGTGACCGATATCCTGGCCGCGGAGCTCTGGGTCAAACTGGAGAGCTTCAACCCGGCCGGCTCGGTCAAGGACCGGCCGGCCCTGAACATGATCGAGTGTGCCGAGCGGCGCGGTGACCTCAAGCCCGGCGACACCATTATCGAGCCCACCTCCGGCAACACCGGCATCGGCCTGGCGATGATCGCGGCGCAGAAGGGCTACCCTTCGGTCTTTGTCATGGCCGAGGACATGAGCGAGGAGCGCAAGACCATCCTGCGCGCCTTCGGCGGCAAGCTGGTGCTGACAGCAGCGGAAAAAGGCACCAAGGGGGCTATCGAGGAGGCCAAGCGACTGGCGGCGGAACACGGCTGGTTCTTCGTCGGCCAGCACTTCAATCCCGACAATCCGGATGCCCACCAGGGCACGGCGGACGAGATCTGGGCCGACTTCGGTGACCGGCTCGACGCCATCGTCTGCACCACCGGCACCGGCGGCACCATCTCCGGTATCGGCAAATACATGCGTCTGCACAATCCGCATATCCAGATCATTGCCACCGAACCGGCCGATTCGCCCATCCTCTCCCGGGGGATCGCCCGCAAACACAAGATCATGGGTACCGCGCCCGGCTTCATCCCGGAGACCCTGAATACCCAAATCTACGACCGGGTATTCCAGATCACCACCGCGCAGGCCTACGACACCACCCGTTTCCTGGCCCAACAGGAGGGGATCTTCGCCGGCATCTCCTCCGGCGCTGCGGTGGCCGGTATGATCCAGGCGGCCCGGGAGGAGGCCTTCCGCGACAAGATCCTGCTGGCCATGCTGCCGGATACCGGCGAACGCTACCTCAGCACCGACCTCTGGAGCTGAGGCGACTGCCGCACCCCGCCACTCGGCTCGGCTCGGCTCGGCTCGGCGGCAGCGAAAAAGGATAAAGATTCCGCTGCCCCGGTAGATATGATACAAGGAAGAAAGAACACCGAATAACCAAGTTACACAATGGAGATTCTGGGCATGGACAGCAGCCGCCCCGAGCCGCGCAATGCCAATAAGCGTCCTTAAAGTTCGTGTGGACGACCTGCAACTGGGCATGTTTGTCTCCAGCCTTGACCGGCCCTGGCTGGAGACGCCATACCCTATCCAGGGCTTCCGCATCCTCTCCGAACAGGACCTGCGGGAGCTGAAACGCTACTGCGACTACGTCTATGTGGATGTGCAGAAGAGCGAGGACCACTCGATCCCCGGGCATATACTGCGCGAGTACGATGAGTGCGGCCGGGAATCCGACGCGGTGCAGATCCGTAGCCTCACGGGACGCGCCCGCATCAACTACGAAAAGTCCAAACCGCGCAAGGAGGAACTCAGGAGTGCCCGGGGCCACTACCAGGCGGTGGAAAGCACCTACCAGACCCTGCTGCAGGATGCGGAAGGCGACAAACAGCTCAAACTGCCGATCCTGAAAAGGGCGATAGAACCGATGGTGCAGAGCATTACCCGCAACCCGGATGCCTTTATCTGGCTGGCCCATCTCAAGAGCATGGACAGCTACACCTATCACCATGCGCTCAGCTGCGCGGTCTGGGCGGTGGCCTTCGGCCGCCACCTGGGCCTGCCGGTCAACCAGCTCAACTCGCTGGCGACCGGCTCTTTTCTGTTCGATATCGGTAAGTGCAGGCTCCCCAAGGAGCTGCTGAACAACCAGCGCCGCCTGAGCATCGAGGAGTTTGAAACGGTCAAACAGCACGTGCGAATAGGGCTCGAGATGGTGAAACAGACCAAGGGCGCGGACCGGATGGTGCTGGAGATGATCCGCACCCATCACGAGCGGCACAACGGCAACGGCTACCCCCTGGGACTGAGCGCGGAGAAGATTCCCCTGTTCGGCCGCATTGCCGGAATTGTGGACGCCTACGACGCCATCACCTCGCAGCGTCCCTTCTGCCGGCCATTGCCGGCCTTCGAGGCGATCGAACAGCTCTACCAATGGCGCGGTATCGACTTTCAGACCGAACTGGTGGAGCAGTTCATTCAGGTGGTGGGCATCTATCCCGTTGGCAGCCTGGTCGAACTCAACAACGGCAGCGTCGGCGTGGTGATCGGCCAGAATGAACATTACCGCCTGCGGCCGCTGATCATGCTCCTGCTCGACAGCGACAAACAGCTGCTGGATGAGTTTCATGAACTGGATCTGCGGGCCGGCCTGGAGAGCCAGGGGACCACCCCGCCCAGCATCGCCCGGGGCTTGCCGCCGGGAGCCTATGAACTGGATCAAAGCCTTTACTACTTCTAAGCCGGAACCCCGTGAAAGAGTGCATCGCAACCCCCTCACAGCTGCTTGACCACCTGGACCGCCTGATCGCGCCGGCAGACAAGCGCTGCGCGCTGATGCTGATCAGCCTGCATGGCCTGAAACGGATGGGCAGCATCTTTGGTGCCCGGCTGTCGGAACGGATCATTGCCGATCTGGTCGCCCAACTGGGAGCGGCGACTCGTCCCGACGACCGGGTAATACGCTCGGGCCGGTTTGAGTTTGCGGTACTCATTTCCGGGTTGCGAAATCGCGGCCACGGCGTGCTGGCGGCCAACAAGCTGGCAGGGATACTCGACACCCCCATCGCGATCGGGAGCCGGGAGCGGAAATTCCCCTTTGCCATCGGCATGGCCTTCTCACCGGAACAGACCCGGGATGCGGAGCAGCTGTTCCGTTATGCCGAGATTGCCGCGCGGGCCGCCAAAATCACCCAGACCCCCTACCAGATATACAATCATGACGATCTCGCGGCGATCGTCACCGACTGGGATATCGAAGGCGACCTGGATAGCGCCATCACCGACCACCAGCTGACCCTTCACTACCAGCCGAAGATCGCCTCGCGCAGCGGGTGCCTGCTGGGTGCCGAGGCGCTGATGCGCTGGCGCCACCCGGTTCACGGCATGATCCCCCCGGACCAGTTCATTCCTGTGGCCGAGCGCATGGGCATCATGCCGAAACTGACCTGGTGGTGTATCAACACCGCCCTGCGCGAACGCCAGGAGTGGGGTGATCCGGCCCGGGATCTCTCCGTGGCGGTGAATATCTCGGCCCTTGACCTGACCGATGAACGCTTCATCGAAGCGGTCAGCAGCGCCATCGGCATCTGGGACGCCCGCCCCGAATTGCTGACCCTGGAGATCACCGAGGGGTCATTGATGCAGGATATCGCGCGCAGTGCGGACATCCTGAAGCGGCTTCAGGGCAACGGCATACGCATCTCCATCGACGACTTCGGCACCGGCTACTCCTCCCTCGCCTACTTCAAGCAGTTGCCGGCGGATGAGCTGAAGATCGACCGCTCCTTCATTCTGAACATCCTTGACGACGACCTCGACCGGCATATCGTCAGCACCATTATCCAGATGGCCAGAAAACTGCGCCTGGAGATCGTTGCCGAGGGGGTGGAGACGGCACCCATGCGCGAGGCCCTGGTCGATCTTGGTTGCGACATCATTCAGGGTTATCACATCGCCCGCCCGATGCCACATGCCGCATTTGTCACCTGGGCAAGGGCACATGCCTAAACCGGCACACCCCGTCGGAGGCAGTGCGCCGGTGAAGCTCCATGGAGCGGGCCCCATCCAGCCACAATTCGGAGGCCTTGTTAAACGGTATTCGACCTTGGCTGAGGCTGGTGACAACCGCCTCACTGGTCGCGCCGCATCGCCTCGCGGATCGCTTCGGGTACCGGCATCGGTTGCTGGGTCTGGCGGTCCACATAGACATGCACCCAGTGGCCAGTGGCCGCCGCCTCGTCCTCGCCCTGACGAAACATGGCCAGGGCGTAGACCACGCTGGTGCGCCCCACCCGGATCACCCGCAGCCCCAGATCGAGCACATCGGGGAAGCTGACCGCGCGGCGGAAACGGCACAGGCTCTCGGCCGCGTAGGGGATCACCGGGTCCTGCATCCAGTCCAGACCGACCTCGGTCAGGTACTGGACGATCAACGCCTCGTATAGCCGGTAGTAGATGACATTGTTCAGGTGTCCGAACTGGTCGTTGTCGTTCCAGCGGGTCGGGATGGTGTAGAAATAGCGGTAGTCGTCGCGCTTCAGCCATTCGTTGTTGATCATGGGGCCACTCTGTTTCTGTCATCAGGCCGCTATCGCCAGGCATCGGCGGAGGCCAGATATCCGTATGAACAAAAGGTAATTTATTTATGCTGCAAGACAGCATAGTCTCATCTGATACTATCTGGCAAGCTCAGCGGTGCGCCTCGGTCAGTTCGATCAGCTTGTGCATGGCGCCGCTCAGCGGCGTGTCCCGGCGACGGATCAGCAGGGTCTGGATGCGGGCGATATGCGCCGGGATCGGGGTGACCGCCACATCGACCTGGAAGGCCGAACGCTCCACTACGGCACGCGGCATCAGGGTGCATCCCAGGCCGGCGCCGACGCAGCCGAGGATCCCCTCCAGGGTGCCGTACTCCATGATCGAGTAGGGCAGGCGTCCCTCCTCCCTGAGCCACTGCTCGGCCCGCGCCCGGTAGACACAGCCGGTGCGGAACACCAGCAGCACATTGGGGGTCACCGCCTGGCGGGCGGTGACCAGCACCAGCTCCTCCTCGAAGGCGATCTCGCTGACCAGTTCGGGATGCTCCACCGGACCGCCCACAAAGGCGCAGTCCAGGCGGTGTTCCAGCACATCGCGGATCAGCCCCTCGGTACGTCCGGTACTGACACTGATCTCCGCCGCCGGCATGTCGCCGTGCAGCGTCTTGAGGATCGCCGGCAGGCGGATCGCCATGGTGGTCTCCATGGAACCGAGGCGCACCGAGCCGCCATCCCGGATGGTGCCGCGCACCGCATCCGCGGCCTGCAGCTCCAGGTGCAGGATGCGCTCGGCGTAGTCCTTCAGCACCCGCCCGGCCGCGGTCAGGGACATGCCGCGACTGCGGCGCACGAACAGCGCCGCCCCCAGCTCCTGCTCCAGTTTCTTGATCCGCGCGGTCACGTTGGACTGCACATAGTGCAGTTTATCGGCCGCCGCGGAGATACCGCCGGTCTCGGCCACACTGAGAAAGATACGCAGACTGCTGACCTCCATCCCCCACCTCTGTATTCATAAATAGTGAATGATTTGATCATTATAAATCGTTTGTAATGATAGGCAAGCCGCTGCATGCTCTTCGGCAGACAACAGCCACGGGAGAGCCACCTTGCACAGCTCACGCCACAACCTGCAGATCCTGGTGGGCGGGATCAGCAGCCTGATCCTGACCATGGGGATCGCCCGCTTCACCTATACCCCGGCCCTGCCGCGCATGCAGGAGGCCCTGGGACTGGGCGACGCCGCCGCCGGGCTGCTGGCGGCGATGAACTTCGCCGGCTACCTGAGCGGCGCGCTGCTGGCCAGCAGCCTGAGCAACAGCCGCCTCAGGGAGCGGCTGTTCCGCGCCGGCCTGATCCTGGCGGTACTCTGCAACGCCCTGCTGCCCCTGAGCGAATCCATGCCGGTGTGGTCGCTGCTGCGCTATCTCTCCGGGCTCAGCAGCGCCGCCGGCATGGTGCTGGGCACCAGCCTGGTGCTGGAGCACCTGACCCGCCAGGGAGCGCACCAACTGATCGGTGTGCACTTCGGCGGGGTGGGAGTCGGTATCGTGCTCACCGCGCTGGCACTGGGCGGTGCCGACAGCCCGCTGGACTGGCGCCTCACCTGGTGGGCCAGCGCCCTGCTGGGCCTGCTGTTCGTCCTGCCCGCCTGGCGCTGGGTCAGGAGCGGCGGTGGGGAGCCCCACCCGCAGGCCGGTCGGCACATGGCCTGGCGCGAGCTGGGACGGCCGTTTCTCTACCTGGCCGGCAGCTACTTCTTCGCCGGCGCCAGCTTCGCCGTCGGCACCACCTTCATCATTGCCGTGATCCAGGCCAATCCGCAACTGGCCGGTATCGGCCAGTCGGCCTGGCTGCTGCTGGGGCTGGCCGCCGCCCCCTCGTGCTACCTGTGGGTGCGCTGGGCGGCGCGTGCCGGCAATCTGCCAAGCCTGCTGACCGCCTATCTAATCCAGACCGTGGGCCTGCTGCTGCCGCTGCTGGGGAGCGCCACCGCCACCCTGGCCGGCGGGCTCTGCTTCGGCTTCACCTTCATGGGCCTGGTCGCCATGGTGCTGAGCCAGGCGGGCCATCTGGCACAGCATAATCCGGCACGCCTGATGGGCCTGCTGGTCACCTCCTACGGGGTCGGCCAGATCAGCGGTCCGATTGTTGCCGGCCAGTTGATGGCCCAGAGCGGCAACCCGCAGATCGCCCTGTGGCTGGCCGCCGGCCTGAGCGCCGCCGGTACCCTGCTGGCCATCGGCACCCGGGAGCGGCGGTCGCGGCTGCAGCCGGATTGCCCCCAGCCAGGCCGCGCCTGAATCGCCGGCAAAACATTGGCCGCCGCGCCCAGGAGTGTGACACCATGCCCGGGCGCACCAGACAATCCAGTGGAGGAGCAAACCATGCCTTATGTAAACATCAAGATAACCAACGAGGGGGCCACGGCCGAACAGAAGGCGACCCTGATCGAGGGGGTGACCCGGCTACTGCAGGAGACCCTGAACAAGAACCCGGCCACCACGGTGGTGGTGATCGAGGAGGTGCCCACCGACAACTGGGGCATCGGCGGGCGTTCGGTCAGCGCGTTGCGTCAGGAGAGTAAATAGCCGCTACGGATGCAGCCTGGATGGTGCCGCTGAAGCGCCCGGCCCTCAGTCGACTGCGTAAGTGACGGAGAGCACCCAGAAGCGGCGCTCCCCGGCCGGGGTCTGCACCCTGACCTCATCGTCGACAAAGCGCTTCAGCAGCGCCCGGGCCAGCGGCGCATCCATGCTGATCCAGCCGCGCTGCGGATCGAACTCGTCCGGACCGACGATCCGGTACGCCAGCGCTTCACCGGCGTCATCCTCCAGCTCGACCAATGCGCCAAAGAAGATCTGTTCCGGGTTGCTGGGCCGCGTCTCCACCACCTTCAGGTCGGGCAGGCGCTTCTGCAGGTAGCGGATGCGCCGGTCCAGCTCCCGCAGCTCCTTCTTGCGGTAGATATACTCGGCATTTTCCGAACGGTCCCCTTCGGCAGCGGCGGCGGCGAGAGCCTTGGTCACCTCGCGGCGACGCCCCCAAAGGAGCTTCGATTCCGCCTCCAGGCGCAGGTAACCGGCGCGGGTGATGTAGGGGGACTGTTTGGGCTGTGGGGGACGGTAACGGCCCATCTCTACCTCGTACAGGCTTAATTCAAAAACAAGAACGTGTAAACTACGCTCCCTGACCGTATTTACCAGAGAAGATTGCCCATGAGCAATACACCCGACATCCTGAAAACGATCATCCGGCGCAAACGCGAGGAGATCGCCCAGCGCCGGGCGGCGCTGCCGCTGGAGCGCCTGACCGAACGACTGGCGCAGATCGACAACCCCACCCGCGGCTTTGCCCGGGCCATTGCCGGGCGGATCGAGCAGGGCGGGGCCGGGGTGATCGCCGAAATCAAGAAGGCCTCCCCCAGCAAGGGGGTGATCCGCGCCGACTTCCGGCCGGCCGAGATCGCCGCCAGCTACCAGCGGGGCGGGGCGGCCTGCCTCTCGGTGTTGACCGATATCGACTTCTTTCAGGGCAGCGACGACTACCTGAAGCAGGCCCGCGCCGCCTGCGACCTGCCGGTGATCCGCAAGGATTTCATTATCGACCCCTACCAGGTGCATGAGGCACGGCTGATCGGCGCCGACTGTATCCTGCTGATCGTCAGCTGCATGGATGACGGGACGCTGGTGGAGCTCAATGCCCTGGCCCTCGGGCTGGGCATGGACGTGCTGGTGGAGGTGCATGACGCGGCGGAGCTGGAGCGGGCGCTGCGCCTCGACAACCGGCTGATCGGCATCAACAACCGCAACCTGCGCACCTTCGAGGTCTCCCTCGACACCACCCTGGAGCTGCTGGGGCGGATCCCCCCGGAGAGCATCGTGGTGACCGAGAGCGGCATCCACAGCCCCGCCGACGTGGCGCGCATGCGCCGCCATGGCGTTCATGCCTTCCTGGTCGGCGAGGCGTTCATGCGCGCCGCGGAGCCCGGCGAGCGCCTGGCGGAGCTGTTCGGTCGACCCTAGGAGGCTGTCGGATTTAACACTGACCTACTGCGGAAAAGCCCGATAGCGAGTTACTTGTTCAACGAATCGTTGGCCGCGCTAAAGCCGTTCAGCGACACCTCCAGGCCCAACGGCTTGTTCTGGGCGTCGGCAAAGGCCACCTGGAGCTTGTCGCCCTTTTTCATCGCCGCCAGCAGGGTCGCATCCACCGCCAGGCTGGCGCGGCAGCCGTCGGCGGCGCAGAGATTGTAGGGCACCTTGAGGGGCTCACCCACATTGTCCACCCGCAGTTGAACGCCGGCGATCAGCGAAACCCCCAGCGGCGTGGTCAGCACCATCACCGGCCCGGTGCCGAGGGGCGGATAGCCGAAGGTTACGTAGAGCACCGTCTGGTTGTTCTCTTTCAGGCGCAGCCGTTGGAAGATGAGACAGAGCTCCTCCCCCGTGCTGGTCAGGATCTCGCAACGCCGTCCCCAGTCGTTGAACACCTGCCCGCCTGACGCCTCGCCCGCTGCCTCGCCCTTTGGCTCTTCGGCCGAGATCCCGCTAACGGGGGTCAGCACCACCGCCAGGGCCAGTAATAGAATCGCACATCCACGTTGCATCATAAGCTGTTGCTCCCGAACTGCTCCACGTCCTGATTGACCATGCCGCGTTCCATGGGACACGACACTCTGACATCCTACCGCAAACCAGCGGCCGGGGGCGACAAAAGCCACTCCCGGATATTATCTGCGTAGCCCGCCGTAGGGGCAGGCCCCTGTGCCTGCCTGATCTTTCGACACCGCCCCATCCGCCGGGCAACCACGGGGGGTTGCCCCTACACCGATCCGGCCTTTGCCGCATAAGTCCATCCCTGGACAAAAAAAGCGGCCTACCGCGCCGCGCTTGTTCCACATTGCCGCCGAGTCGTTTAGTCTTGCCCGGGTACCCAAACTCGCTGCAGTCTGTCAAATGAATAATAGCCATTCGATTGAAAAAGTTCGCAATATCGGCATTGCCGCCCATATCGATGCCGGCAAGACCACCCTGACCGAGCGCATCCTGTTCTACACCGGGGCGCTGTACAAGATCGGCGAGGTGCATGATGGCGCCGCGCACATGGACTACATGGCGGAAGAGCAGAGTCACGGTATCACCATCACCTCGGCACTCACCAAGGCCACCTGGCGGGATCACCTGATCCAGATTATCGACACCCCCGGACACGTGGACTTCACCATCGAGGTGGAGCGCAGCATGCGGGTGCTGGATGGCTGCGTGATCGTGCTGGACGGGGTCCGCGGCGTCGAACCGCAGACCGAGACGGTGTGGCGGCAGCGTTCGAAATTCAATCTCCCCTGCCTCTTCTTTGTCAACAAGGTGGACCGCGCCGGAGCCGATTATGATCATGCCCTGGCCACCATCGGCAAACGCCTCGGCGCGCGCCCGCTGCCGGTCACCCTGCCGCTGCTGGAACAGGGCGCGGTGATCCACCTGATCGAGCGCAGCCTGATCCGTTTCGGCGGCGAGCATGGCGAGTTACTGGAGACCACGCCCTGCGACCCGGCCCTGTGGGAGTCGGTGGCGGCGTATCGGGAGAGTCTGCTACTGGGGATCGCGGAAACCGATGAGGCCCTTGCCGACCGCGTGCTGGGCGGCGAGGAGCCCGACCCGGAGCAGGTCTGGGCGGCGCTGCGCGCGGCCACCCTGAAGGGTGAGGTGTGCCCCTGTTTCGGCGGCTCGGCACTGCGTAACCTGGGGGTGCAGCCGCTGCTCGACGGGGTGGTCCGGCTGCTCCCCTCGCCGCTGCAGCGCCCGCCGGCCAGCGCCTGGCTGGCCGACGGCGCCACCACCACCATCGCCATGGAGGACGACCAGCCCCTGGTGGCACTGGCCTTCAAGGTACAGATGTGGGACGGGCGACGGCATGTGTTCGCCCGTCTCTACCGCGGCCTGCTCAGACCGGGCGATACGGTCCGTTTCAGCCGCGCCGACGGCAGCGAGCTGCGGGAACACGTGGCACGTATATTCGACGTGGATGCGGCCCGGAAGAGTCGGCTAGACATCGCCCACGCCGGCGATATCGTGCTGCTGGCCGGGCTGCGCCACGCCGCCACCGGCGATACCCTGTGCCACCCGGACCACCCCCTGCTGCTGGAGCGCATCGACACCCGCGAGCCGGTCCTGAGCCTGGCGGTAGAGCCGGCCTCCTCCAGCCAGGAGGAGAAGTTCCTGGAGGTGATGGCGAAGCTGCAGGAGGAGGACCCGACCCTGCAGTTCGGGGAGGATCCGGAAACCGGCCAGAACCTGCTCCGCGGAATGGGCGAGCTGCACCTGCAGATCATCATCGAGCGGCTGCAGCGCGAGTACAACCTGCAGGTGAGGACCGGCAAGCCGGCCGTGGCACTGCGCGAGACCATTACCCGGCGCAGCGAGCTGACGCACCTGTTCCAGCCGCCGGCCGATCCGACCCGCAAGGAGCCGCTGCGGGCCCAGGTGACGGTCGCCGTCAGCCCGCTGCCACGGGGTGGCGGCATCGTCAGCCACTGCCAGCCGGCCATCCTGCCGGAGGGCAGCCAGCTCACCGCCCCGCAGCGGGAGGCGCTGGAACAGGGCATCCGCTTTGCCCTCGGTGGCGGCCCCCTGGAGGGGGCCCCGCTGCAGGATCTGGAGGTGAACGTCACCCAGGTGGAGCTGTTCGGTGCCCACTCCACCCCCGAGGCTCTCACCTCGGCCACCGCCCGCGCCCTGCGCAGGACGCTGGAGAGTGCCGGACCGGCCCTGCTGCAGCCGATCATGAAGGCGGAGATCGTGGTGCCGGAGGAGAACCTGGGCACGGTGCTGGGGGATCTGCAATCCCGCCACGCCCTGATCCAGGACACCGAACGCACCATCGCCCAGGCCACCATCCACTGCGAGGTGGCGCTGGCCAGCCTGCTCGGTTACACCACCGAGCTGCGCAGCATGACCCAGGGGCGCGGCCAGTTCAGCACCCAGTTCGAGCGCTTCGATATCTTCTGACCAGCGGATTGCCTACTATCAACACCATGAACACACAAGATCGGCTCTATCGTTTTGTTTTCGACGAACTCGATATCCGTGGCGAGATCGTCCAGCTGGACGCCAGTTGGAAGGCGGTGCGGGAGCGTTATGCCTACCCCGCCGCGGTCGCAGAACAGCTCGGCCAGGCCATGGCCGCGGTGCTGCTGCTCTCCGCCACCATCAAATACGATGGCTCACTGATCCTGCAGGCGCAGAGCGGCGGCCCGCTGCGCACCCTGGTGGCACAGGCCACCCGGCAGCGCACCGTGCGTGGGCTGGCGCGCTGGGAGGGCGAGCTGCCGGAGGGCGATCTGCCGGCCATCTACGGCGCCGGCCAGATGATGCTGACCGTGGCCAACCAGGGCGGCGACCGCTATCAGGGGATCGTCGGACTGGAAGGAAAAAACCTGGCCGAGGCCCTGGAGCGCTATTTCAACCATTCCGAACAGCTCGCCTCGCGCTTCTGGCTGGTGGCGGATGGGGAGCGGGCGGCCGGCCTGTTTCTGCAACAGCTCCCCGCGGAGCGGGAGCACCCGGAGGCGTGGGAGCGGATCTGCCTGCTGGCGGCGACCGTCACCCGGGATGAGCTGTTGAACCTGCCGGTGCAGACCCTGTTGCACCGGCTGTTCCACAAGGAGCCGCTGCGGCTGTTCGAACCGGAACCGGTCGCCTTCCGCTGCGGCTGTTCCCGGGAACGCATCGCCGATTCACTGCGCGCCCTGGGCCGGGCGGAGCTGGCGTCGATCCTCGCTGAGCAGGGGGCCATCGAGGTCGACTGCGAGTTTTGCAACAAGCACTACCGGTTTGACGCCATCGACGTGGAACAGCTGTTTATCGGCGGGGTGCCGGTCGGGACCTCCGGCACGCCGCAATGACCCGAGGATCAACCATGATATTGCGCTATTTGCTGCTACTGCTGACCCTGAACACCGGCCAGCTCCACGCCGACGAGCCCCCGACCTACGACCGCATCAACCTGACGGTCTCCGCCGCTGAAGAGGTGGACAACGACACCCTCAGTGCCACCCTGTTCGTCCAGCACGAGGGGAGCGATCCCGCCGAACTCGGCGCCCGGGTCAACCGCACTATGCGCCAGGCGGTGGAGACCGCCAAACAGCAGCCCGGGATCAAGGTGCAGACCCTGGATTACCAGACCAGCCCGGTCTATCGCAGCAACACCCTGTCCGGCTGGCGCGTGCGCCAGTCGCTGCGCCTGGAAGGCCGCGACGCCGCGGCCATCAGCGAGTTGATGGGCAAACTGCAGCCGTCGCTCGGCATCGGCGGCATCAGCTACGGCATCTCGCCGCAGCGGCGCGAACAGATCGAGGAGCGGCTGATCCGTCAGGCGCTGCAGCGCTTCCGCACCCGGGCCGAGCTGATCAGCCAGGAGATGGGCCACAACCGCTACCGGCTGGTACAGATGAATATCAGTCAAGACGGCGGGGCCCCGCGACCCTATCCGATGCAGGCCATGGCCCTGCGCGCGGAGACCGCCCCCACCCTGGAGGCGGGCAGCCAGCGGCTCGAGGTGCAGATCAACGGCACCATCGAACTGCGGCCGAAGTAACGCCGCCAAAGGGCGGCACCGGCTCAATCCACCCCTACTGGACAGGCCACGCCGGTACCGCCCAGACCGCAGTAGCCACCCGGGTTCCTGGCCAGGTACTGCTGATGGTACTCCTCGGCATAGTAGAACTCCGGGGCCGCCACGATCTCGGTGGTGATGGGGCCATAGCCGCGCGCCGTGAGCGCCGGCTGAAAGGCGTCCCGGGAGGCCTCGGCCTGGCGCCGCTGCGTCTCGCTGGTGACGTAGATCCCGGAGCGGTACTGGGTGCCGATATCGTTGCCCTGGCGCATCCCCTGGGTCGGGTTGTGCCCCTCCCAGAAGCGCTTCAGCAGCTCGGCATAGGCGACCTGTTCGGGGTCGAACAGCACTTGCACCACCTCGGCATGTCCGGTGGTGCCGCTGCACACCTGCTCGTAACTGGGGTCGGCCCGATGCCCGGCGGCATAACCGACCGCCGTGCTGTAGACCCCCGGGATCTGCCAGAATAGCCGCTCCGCCCCCCAGAAGCAGCCCATGGCGAACAGGGCACGCTCCAGCCCCTGGGGAAACGGCGGCAGCAGCGGGTTGCCGTTGACGAAATGCTTGTTGGTGATCCGCATGGCGACCTCGGGAATCTGGGTTATAGTGAATAGCGGGAGCCGTATCTGGCCTTCAGGAATATTAGCCCAATTTATTCTCGCAAAGGCGCAGGACCCTGTCGGTCCTGCCCGATCCCAGAGTGTAGGTTGGGGTGAGCCCGCGAACCCCAACGGGGTGTCATGCGTGTGCCCCATGATGTTGGGGTTCGATCCTCACCCCAACTATGGACTGCGCGAGATTCACCACATCAACGGATCAGGATAGCGTCTTGGGCAAACAACGCAAACCCGTGCCAGGCAAGGATCACCTGCACATCTTCGGCCCAGCGGTACTACTGGTGCTGCTGGGCTTCGTACTCGCCTACCAGTTCGTCCAGCCGGCGCCACCGGAACGGATCCGCATGGCCACCGGTCTGCCGGACGGGGCCTACTACCTGTTCGGACAGGCCTACCGGGAACGGCTGCTGCAGGAGGGGATCGAGCTGGAGATCCTGGACAGTGCGGGCTCCATCGACAACATCGGCCGCCTCAGCCGCGGCGAGGTGGCGGTGGCGCTGGTGCAGGGCGGCACCAGCGGCAACACGCCGGAGGAGGCCGGGCTGCGCTCCCTCGGCAGTCTCTATTTCGAGCCGCTCTGGGTATTTCATCGCCGGACACAGCCGGTCGGCCGGCTGACCGACCTGCAGGGTCTGCGCATCGCCATCGGTGCCGAGGGCAGCGGCACCCGCTCGCTGGCCCTGCAACTGCTGGCGGACAACGGCATCGCCCCGGGCAACAGCCCGCTGCTGGAAACGGGGGGACAGGCCGCCGCCGATGCGCTGCTGAACGGCGAGCTCGACGCCGCCTTCTTTGTCGCCTCGCCCCTGTCACCGGTGGTGCGCCGCCTGCTGGAGGCCGAACAGATCCAGCTGCTGAGTTTTACCCGCGCCGAGGCCTACACCCGCAGCCACCGCTTCCTCTCGTCGGTGATCCTGCCGCAGGGGGTGATCGACCTGAAACGCAACCTGCCGCAACGGCCCACCATCCTGCTGGCCGCCAGCGCCAACCTGGTGGTCCGCGACGATCTCCACCCGGCGCTGATAGGGCTGCTGCTGCAGGCCACGCGAACGGTGCACGGGAACGGGGGCTGGTTTGAACAGAGCGGACAGTTCCCGGCCCCGGAGTACCTGGTCTACCCCCTTAGCGGCGAGGCCGAACGCTTTTACCAGTACGGACCGCCACTGCTGCAACGCTACCTGCCGTTCTGGGCCGCCACCCTGGTGGACCGGCTGAAGGTGATGCTGCTACCGTTCCTGGCGCTGATGCTGCCGCTGTTCAAGATCATGCCGCCGATCTACCGCTGGCGCATGCGCTCACGCATCTACCGCTGGTACCGGGAGGTGCTGACCATCGATCACCTGCTGTTCCAGCCCGATGCCGATCTGGAGCAGGCCCGGGCCGCGCTGGAGCGGATCGAGCACGAGGTGGCGCATATCGAGATCCCGCTCTCCTACGCCGAGGAGCTGTACGACCTGCGCCTGCATATCAGCCTGATCCAGCAGAAACTGGAGCGGCAGGTGGGGGAAGGCGGGTGATGGTGGTCCGCGCCGGTGGCGGGTCGATACCGGTGTGAATCCCACAGGCACCGGCCGGGGGCTATTCGGCCACGCCATGCCGGCAGCGGCCGAATGCGGCACGTTGTAGGAGCGCCTCCGGCGCGAACGCTTTTCGCGGCGGAGCCGCTCCTACAGCAGCAACACTGAAGGATCCGCACCTGGCCAGTCAGTCCAGCGCCGGCCCCAGGACGAAATCGAGAGTGCGAAAACCTTGGGCATCCAGGGCGTCCTCGATATCCTCCCAGGTAAACTGGGGGTTCGCCTCCTCGGCGGCGGCGATCACCCCGGTGGCGTGGCGAAACGCCTCATGGGACTCCATATCTTCCGGAATCCGTACCAGGCGGATCTGCTCCGGTTCCCTGCTCGGCAACACCATGACTTTGCAATTCATCTCATAGAACTCCTCTGATAATCGGGGCCGGTACGCTCAACCGCGCCCCTTTTCCCGCTCGCTGGCACAACCGATGCAGAGTGGGGCGGCCGGATCGACCGCCAGGCGGTTCTCTGCGATCTCCTCGCCGCACTCTACACAATATCCATACTCGTCGTCCTTGATACGGCGCAATGCCTGGACAATACGTGTCAACTCAAGCGCGCGACGCCGCTGGTTCTCCTGGGACATGGCCTGCTGCTGCAGGGCGTCCATGCGGGTCAGGCGGCCGACCCGGGTCTGATCCAGCTCCACAATATTGGCGGCGTCGCTGGCGGTATCGGTATCCGCCATCAACTCGGCCCGGCGCGCCAGCAAGCGCCGCCGGAACCGTTCCACTTCAGCCGCGCTCACGGATCGCCTCGTGCATCGCCACTGTCCGCTCAGCCTCTTGCATGTGCAGCTGCTCCACCAGGCACCCCTCCACCACGCAGACACCGCGCCCGGCCTGTTGCGCCTCGCGCCAGGCGGCGATGATCCGTTGCGACCGCTCCAGCGCCTCGCCGCTGATGCCAAAGGCCCGGTTGGCCGCCTCGATCTGCCGCGGATGGATCAGGGTCTTGCCATCGAAGCCCATGTCCCGGCCCTGCTCGCAGGCGGCCTCGAAACCCGGTTCGTCGCGCAGATCCAGATAGACCCCGTCGAGGATCTCCAGCCCCTCGGCACGCGCCGCCAGCACGCAGTGCCCCAGCGCGGCGACCAGCCCCACCCGATCCAGGGTGTGGCGCACCCGCAGCTCCTTGGCCAGATCGGAGGTGCCCATGACGATCACCTCCAGGCGTGGATGGGCGGCGGCGATAGCCCCGATCTCCAGGATACCGCGCGGCGTCTCGGCCATGATCCAGAGCGGCAGGTCGGCCGGCCCGCCGGCGGCATCCAGGGCCTCCAGCGCCGCCAGTACGGCCTGCGGGGTCTCCACCTTGGGCAGCAGGATCGCATCGGCCCCCGCCCGGGCGACCGCCGTGATGTCCGCCGCACCCCAGGGGGTATCCGGCCCGTTGATGCGCACCACCCGGCGGCGATGGCCGTAGCCACCCTCGGCCAGGACCCGGACCACCGTATCCCGCGCCAGCGCCTTGGCCTCCGGGGCGACGGCGTCCTCCAGGTCCAGGATCAGGCCGTCGGCCGGCAGGGCGCGGGCCTTGTCCAGGGCGCGGGCGTTGCTCCCCGGGGTATAAAGTACGGAACGGAGCGGAGTGTAAGGTCTGGAAGTCATCGGCCATGCCTGCTGGAGTTGATAAATCAGGCGGTAAATGCGCGCCGGTATTGCACCCTATCCTACCCGAACCCCCCTGGGGAACAAGGGGGACAAGGGGGACAAGGCCGATGCTTGTCCTGAATTACAGAAATGTCTATCCTTCCCGCTCATATTTTTCAGCCACACGAGAAGCCCCATGTCCGATACCGCACCGCGCACCCTCTTTGTCTTCCCCGGCCAGGGCTCACAATACACCGGCATCGGCAGCGATCTGTGCGCCGAGTTCGCCTCGGCCCGCCAAGTCTACGAGCAGGCCAGCGAGGTGCTGGGGTATGACATGGCCAAACTCTCGCTGGAAAATCCGGATGACAAGATCAACCTGACCCGCTACACCCAGCCGGTGCTGCTGACCCATCACATCGCCTGCCTGACGGTCTACCGCGAGCTGGCGGAGACCCCGCTGCAGCCGCTGGCCGCCGCCGGACACAGCCTGGGCGAGTACAGCGCCCTGGTGGCGGCGGAGGCGCTGAGCTTCGAGGACGCCTTGAAACTGGTGGCCCGGCGCGGCCAACTGATGGGCGATTTCGGCGAGGGCGAGATGGCGGCCCTCACGGTGGACCTGGAGACCGCCCGCCCCCTGGCCGACAAGCACTTCTGCGGTATCGCCGGGCTCAACCTGCCGGATCAGACCGTGGTGGGCGGCGCCGGGGCCGATCTGGACGCCCTGGCGGCGGAGCTGGCCGAGCGGCTGCCGAACAAGAAGGCGGTGCGGCTGAAGACCGAGGGGGCCTTCCACACCTACTATATGGTGGAGGCGGCCCGCCGCTTCCGCGAGGCCCTGGCCGAGGCGACGTTTTCCCCCGCCAGACTGAAGGTGCTCTCCAACTACACCGGCGGCTTCCACGAGGCGGATGCCGACACCATCAAGTCCCGCCTGTTCTTCCAGCTGTTCCACCCGGTCAACTGGGTCGGCTGCCTGCAGAGTGCGCTGGATGACGGCATCAACCTGTTCGTCGAATTCGGCGGCGGCATCGGTGCCGGCGAGGGACCGGCGGAGAAGCGCCCCAACCTGGAGGGCATCATCAAGAAGTTCACCCGCCGCGCATCACCACGACCGGAGTACATCCCGGCCATCAACCTGGCCACGATCAAATCGGCCGCGGGTGTCGAATAACCCGGCCACTCCCTCAGACAGACGGGCGGGAAACCGCCCCTGTACCGCCCCCCAGTGACCCCCGGAGCCGGCCGCGCAACGCGGCGGCCCTGCTGGTCTAGAAGACAATCCTGTCTTTTTTCCAGTTATGGGCCAGTAGCTCTTCGACGCGGCTATGGTGTCTGATCCAGTCCGCCGTGTCCGGACAAATCCAGCCCGCAACCTCCAGAATGGAACGGTAGTCCTGTTCAAGATGCCGATTAAAAATTGGCTCATGATGGGCGATCCGGTTGCGGAAGGTCCGCAGATAATCCAGGGGACCGTGCGTTTGTGCGCGGCTCCTGCGCCCTCCATGCGGAAATGCCTTATAGAGGGCAGGACGCCATAGAGTCATGTCGTAATTTTTCTTATATGTATCAGGCGAGGCTCCGCGGCCACCTTTTCCAAGGAGGGAAACCCAAAAACCGAATGGCAACTCAGCGACTACGTGAGGCGGATCGACCAAGTACCGACCACGGGTGAGCGTCAATTTCGCCCGGTCAACCCTGGTTTTGCTACCGGCATCAAACCCGCAGGCTTCGTTGTCATACCATTGATCGCCATATTTTATTGTAAGCTCACGGTGCATGGCGTTACGCACAGCAACTTCCAGTCCCTGCAAAGGCCCGTAGAATGCGGCACTGACTGCTGTGTTCCAGGTATAAAGGCGGACGGCGAGCTCCCGATCGCCATCGACAACCCTTGTGTAAGTCGCTATTCTTTCAGGCGATAGTGAGGATTCCAGGGCGTCCAACACTAGGTCGTTAAAGGGAAAATTCTTGACATCCATGCGCTCAAAGCCCTATTCTGCTTGTGTAGACCCCGGACCCGCCTCTGCCTAGCATGCGCCCGGGGTTCAGCTTTTCAGGACTCCTGTTCATTCACGCGTCTCCTTCTCAACCCGCCTTTACGCGACACTTGGCGGCGCATTTCCTTTGTCTCTTCCTGAACTTGCCGAAATTCCGGCTCCAAGGCCTTTAGCCTTTCTACCAGCCCGGACAGATCGTAGTAATTGCTCTGTTTGCCCTTATGTGCCGCCAGGCGCTCGATCCTCTGTACGAGTCCCGCCGTTTCCAGTTCTGCGATGTATCGCTGAAT
>NZ_JAQGEI010000047.1 GCF_029017505.1 Sedimenticola hydrogenitrophicus | reverse complement strand
CACACCATCCTTGCCGGTGAGGTCCTTGCCTTCACGCAGGGCTTTGATGGCGGCCTCCATATTAAAGTTGGGTTTTTGTGTTGTCATCAGTCATTCCTTTTTGCACTATGGTAAAGAAATGACACAGAATTATGAACACTACCATAGCGTGCCATCGATGAAACAGCCCGCCTCACGATCAGCCGGAACTAGGACATGAAAGGCTAAGCATTGTCGCCGTCTATATTGGCTCTTGATTTTCTCCTGCCAACAAATGTGCCGCAGGATTCTGTAAAATTGCCCCTTGTTGGTAGTAGCCGAGCGCCACTTTTTCAGATCTGTGTAGGCTGAGAGCCATGGCTTGCCAGGGTTGAGTGCCTGCTTTACCGGCTTCGGTTAAATACCCACTTCTTAGCGAATGTGCACCGTAAAGAGCTGGATCGAGTCCCGCCAATTGGCTGTGGGTTTTGACAAGACGGTTGATCGTACGGCCGCAGATGTTTTGACACAGTCTTCCATCCGGTTTAATACTTCGGAAAATTGCGCCATCCCGGATCCCGGCCGCCATCAGCCACCGTGACAGGGCGGCTGCAGCAGGTCCGAGCACCGGTACCAGGTGACCTTTTCCCTGTTGATCAGTTTTATTGGTACGAATCCTGAGGAGATAACCACCGTCTGCTCGTTGAAGATCGGTAACTTGGAGGGAGGCTAACTCTGAGCGTCGCCGTCCACCACTCGCAAATCCAACCAGCAGGATTGCGCGGTCTCGGATGCCTCGAAGAGATTCGTCGCAGGTGTCGACAAGGCGATTCAAAAGGTCTGCAGTTATTGCAGATTTTTTCTCTGGAGGTTCACCAGCCTCGGCCTGTCGGAGCCGCCGAAGCAGTAGTTTGACTCTCTCGTCGCGTGTTGGACTGGGGCAACTGTGTTCGGCATGAGCAATACTGAGAGATGACAAGTAACGCCGTAGAGTCGTGATCTTTAAATGCTTACCACCAGCAGCGCGCCTGTGATCCAGAATGAAGTGCAGGAGAGTATCAACAGCTACTGGGTAGACTGGCTCCAATCCCAGCTTTTCTTGCGCCCAGTTCCAGAAATATCGCACATCTCTTTCGTATGCTCGACGGCTGCTCTGGGCGATGCCGGCTATCAGTGCCGCCCGGTAGGCTTGTTCCAGGTCATTAGTGGCGTGTCGTGTCTCCATGTCCATAGAATGCCAGGATCAGCAAACGCCGCAAGCGTGAGAAAAAGCGCGGTGGAGGAGGGCGGCAGTGTCCGTTAATTGGTTATTTACGGACAGTGCCCTGTGCATCGGCACGCTTGTACCAAGCGGTACGGCCGTACCGAATGTTTCCTATTTACGGAACTTCCCGGGAAGGATGAGGGAGGGGGATTGTGGTAACGCTGAATGTACGCTCTGCAGACGTGCATTCTCTTGCGCTAGGGCAGCGGCATTGAGTTGAGCTCGAAGGCGTTGTTCACGTTCCTCGTCAATCGCTTGTTTGAGGTTGTCGATCTGTTCGGTTAGAAATTGCTCACGCTGCAGCTGCTTTTCACTTTTAGCAGTGAGCTCGTCAATTTCCTGGCGAAGCGTGTCATTCTCCAATTCTTTACAGGTGATCTCTGCCTGCAAATTGTGTGCATCGATGAAACGCTCCTCGTATACGGCCTGCTTGATAGCCTGCATGCAGGAATTAGATAGGCTCATTCCGCTAACCTTTTCATTAGCTTCATTGTTCCACTCGCGCAGATACTTTGATGAGGTATCCCGCGATGAGATATCACCATGTGCCATGATGGTATCTACGGTTACCTTCATCGATTTTTTGATTAATAGCGCAATTGTTTTATATACGCGTGTCTTTGCGTCTTGCGTTTGATTTTTTTCTTTCATTGAAATCTCCAAAATAATTCTTACATCTATATACGCCTTTGCCGATTGAAGAATTATCCAGAAAATTACTGCGCAAGCAGAAAAAGGGAAATGGAGCAGATTTTCACCGTCAGAAAGAGATCAGATGTGCCCAGTTGGTGAATTATTTCCCTTACGTGAGTGTATCTTCGGTCCCGGAAAAATATGAGATAGGGGAGGCAGGTCACAATACCTCCGTTATTGCGGGTACCGTAGCTTAAGCGGGCTAAATGTCATTGGCCTGGGAGCGCCGGCGGGCCTCACTACCACCACCCTGATCTACTGGATTGTCAGCTTCGAGTGCCGTTTTTTAGGTGTCGCAAATAGTCAACCAACTCATGCATCAGGGTTGTCGGGTTATCCGTCCCTGTCTTGTGGGCTTCGGCTAAAGTTAACTTGCTCAAGGCAATCGCGCGGTCGGTATCGCTCATGATCTGGTAAAAAACGCCCTTATCGCCCTTGGTATAGCCTGGCATGTATCTCTTCAGATCAGCGATCACACAGTCACACGGGCTATTTGAACCGGTTCTGGTATACGGAGCGGTTTTGTAATCAAAATGGAGCAGCACCCAGTATTCAAAGCAGGGCACGGAGGGTGTGGCATGGAAGACGCCATTCGGTCTGGATTTCCGGATCTCTACCAGAGTCTGGTCGAAAGTAGTGTGTGAATCTCTATCGATAACACAGTAGACCCGGTCAAACACGTCGCCGCGTCGTTCGGCTTCACGATAGCGTTCCTTTGCATACTGCCATACCTTGTCAGGGCTTGAGCTGCTTCGCCCGTCCACCAAAACATTGGCACTGTTGAGCTTCAGGTGGTCAATCAACTCCTGAAGGTAGTGAGGCTCGGTTTTCTCACCCTCGCAGACAATCAGCACCCGGTCATAGGCGTCCCGCTTCGCCTGGGAGCGCTTCAGTGATTTCTCTGCCTTCTTCCGGCGCTTATGGAACAGGTCATCCGACCCCATATCAGAATCCCTGCACCCGCTGGATATAGGGCAGTGCACCATAACGCCCGGCCAGGTAGCCGCGCTCTAGATTTTCAACCTTTTTACGCGGCTTAAAGTGCGTTAGCGGATAAAGCTGACTCGACTGGCTATCGTCTTTATCACAAAACCAAACCTGATCTCTACGAAACACATCCTGATCCAGCAGAGAGGTGTCGTGTGTGGTAAAGATCAGTTGTGCATTGTTGGGATTGGTTTCTGCGCTGTTAAATAGTCCGACAAGATAACGCACCATCAGTGGGTGAAGATTATCATGCAATTCATCAATGATCAGGGTATAGCCGTTTCTCAGCGAATAGATCCATGGCCCTGCTAAAGCGAAGATTTTCTGGGTACCATCAGACTCATTGTCAAAATCAAGCAGAACGCGTCGACCATTTGCCGTCGTGTGAACTGTCTGTAGTGTTCGAACCGATCTACCATCTAACCTCCTGAGCAGATCTTCACGAATCGACGCCGGAATATCCCCAGGAAGATCGTCCGGATCAAATTCCTTCTTATTCAGTTCGATGTCGCTAATATTGAGATCGGCAACACGCAGAAAATCCATGACCCGCTCTCTGTCATTGTTCTCCTCACAAAGGCCCATGGTAAATGAGGGCTCCCAGCCGCCGATGCCAGCAATGCGCAAATCGTTATCAAACCAGTCGTACACGGGCTTGAGTTGCTTGCTGTTCAGCTGAACGGCAGTAGAAAGAAAGAGCGCATTCGACCGGGTCGCTTCCTGCCAGACTTGTTTCTGGCCGGTTAACTTATCCATTGATCCCCACGCATACTTTTTACTGTTGGGATCATAGGCCCGCTCAATCCACCGCTGTGGCCGCCCCTTTGGGTAGGCATATAGCCACTCCTCAAGCACCATGCGGGACGTCGCGGCGAATCCATATTGATAGCGCACGCCCTCAACGACGAAGTTAATCTCAAACTCTGTCGGTTGATCAGCAGAATGATCATCGAATAGAAATGGATGAATCTTCAGCGACTCACCGGACTGCCCCTCCTTGGCGGACTCCTCCACTAATAGCTTCATCACGTGCAGGGCCTTGATGAGATTGGACTTGCCTGCCGAGTTCGCACCATAAATCACGGCGCCCCGCAGCAGGTCTGGAACAGAAGGGGCCGTCGCAGAGATGATGTGGCTTTCCGACAGTTCACTCCCCTTGCCTGAGACCAGCGATAAAGTCGCACGATCACGAATCGAGAGGAAGTTGGTCACACTGAAATCGATGAGCATATTCATCACCAAAATGCCATTAAAGGCATATATTTGCATATTTTTGTTATAAATAGCACATTAATTAGTATTTAAGTATAATTATCTAAGTGGAACAACAATCTGATGATCTGATAACTCATTGATTGTATACTCGTTTCCTAGCGATTCATGGAAGAATTAGAGAAAAATCTATTAAAAATCAAAGGGATCGCCTTATCCATGTCTGAATTCAAGAACATCCAGGAGCTGGAGAGCCGCCTCTGGGCCGCCGCTGATCAGCTCCGCGCCAATACCGGGCTCACCTCCCAGGAGTACTCCCGCCCGGTACTGGGTCTTATCTTCCT
This sequence comes from Sedimenticola hydrogenitrophicus, assembly GCF_029017505.1. Taxonomy (GTDB): domain Bacteria; phylum Pseudomonadota; class Gammaproteobacteria; order Chromatiales; family Chromatiaceae; genus Sedimenticola; species Sedimenticola hydrogenitrophicus_A. Next base: position 22,818 of record NZ_JAQGEI010000047.1, on the reverse strand, counting down.
GCGCTATGCCGAATACCGCTACGAGCTGGCCAAGGAACGCCTGGAGGCCAAGCAGACCTCCCGCCGCCGTCAGGCAGCCGGTGATCTCAAGACCGCCATCCAGGCCGAGGGGGCGATGTATGTCCCCGATGGGGCGCTCTTCTCCAACCTGCTCAAGCTGCCGGAGGGGGAGGACTTAGGCCGCGCCATCAACGACGCCATGAAGGCGTTGGAGGCGGAGAACGAGGCGATCAAGGACGCCCTGCCCAAGACCTACACCCGCTTCGACAACGACATCCTCGCCAGCCTGCTGAAGAACTTCGCAAACATCCGCTTCGATATCGGCTCCGATGTCTTCGGCCGCATCTACGAATACTTCCTCGGCCAGTTCGCCCGTGCCGAGGGGCAGGGCGGTGGCGAGTTCTTCACCCCCAGCCCGCTGGTGCGCCTCATCGCCGAGATCATCGAGCCCTACCACGGCAAGGTGTTCGACCCGGCCTGCGGCTCTGGCGGCATGTTCGTGCAGAGCGCCGCCTTCGTCGAGGAGCACAACAAGAACGCCAGTGACGAACTCTCCTGCTTTGGCCAGGAGAAGACCGGCGACACCGTGCGCCTGGCCAAGATGAACCTCGCCGTCCACGGCCTGCAGGGCGACATCCGCGAAGGCAACTCCTACTACGACGATATCCACAAATGCGCAGGGCAGTTCGACTTCGTCATGGCCAATCCCCCCTTCAACGTCGACGCCATCCAGAAGGAACGCCTGCAGGACGACAAGGCCCGCTTCCCCTTCGGCATGCCGCGCACCGACAACGGCAACTACCTCTGGATACAGCTCTTCTACGCCGCCCTCAACGACAAAGGCAGGGCCGGATTCGTCATGGCCAACTCCGCCTCCGACGCCCGCGCCTCCGAAATGGAGATCCGCAAACAGCTCATCCAGACCGGCGCAGTGGATGTGATGATCGCCATCTCCAGCAACTTCTTCTACACCGTCACGCTTCCCTGTGCACTGTGGTTTCTCGACAAGGGCAAGTCCGAAGAGCGCAAGGACAAGGTGCTCTTCATCGATGCCCGGCACATCTACCGCCAGATCACCCGTGCCGTGCGCGACTTCAGCAGCGAGCAGCTCAACTTCGTCTCAAACATCGTGCGCCTCTACCGTGGCGAGGATGTCGATAACACCTATCTCGAAAACCATGAGGATGGGGGGGGGCACCGGCGACTGGTTGATTGAGAAGCACTTTACCGACGGCAAATACAAGGACATCGCCGGTCTCTGCAAGGTCGCCACATTAGATCAAATCGAGGAGCAGGGCTGGAGCCTTAACCCCGGACGCTATGTGGGCGTGGCGCATGGGGATGAGGAGCATGACGAGGACTTTGCAGAGAAGTTGGAGGCATTGCAGGAAGAACTGGAAGTGCTCAATGCGGAGGCGCATGAGCTGGAGCAGACGATTGCTGAAAATGTAGTGAAGATCCTGGGGGCTGTGACTTAGTATGGCAGTAACTATGGATAGTGTCTGTGAGTTCATCGTAGACACAAAGCATAAAACCCCAAAATTTACCGATGAAGGTTACCCTTGTATCAGGACGCCAAATATTGGCCGTGGATATTTTATCCTTGAGAATGCGAAATATGTGTCAGAGGAATCGTATAAAGAGTGGGTTGAAAGGGCTGTCCCCTCAGAAGGTGATCTGATATTTGCACGTGAAGCACCAGTTGGAAATGTTGCAATCATCCCGAAAGGCCTAAAGGTGTGCCATGGGCAAAGAACAGTATTAATTCGTCCTGATAAAACAAAAGTAGATTCACATTACCTGATGTACCTGATGTTGGGTGATGAGCTTCAAAATAGAATGTACTCCATGGCAAGTGGGGCGACTGTGCCACATTTGAACATGAGTGACATCAGAGCACTCGAACTGCCAGAACTTCCGCCTTTAAAAAAACAGAAAGAGTTAGCCGGTGTTCTGTCTGTCTACGACAAGTTAATCGAAAACAACAACCGCCGAATCGCCATACTCGAAGAGATGGCGCAATCCCTCTACCGCGAATGGTTCGTCAAATTCCGCTTCCCCGGCCACGACCAATCGGCAGTAGAGCCGATTGGGAACGCTGAAAGCGACCCCGAAGGGGCGAGCGCCAGGGATGGCGTGAGTCAGAACGCTAAATTCATCGACTCATCGCTGGGTAAGATTCCGGAGGGGTGGGAGGTAAAGAAGCTGGGCGATGTTGCATCAATAAATCCCGAGTCGATCACCAAGCAGAATGCGCCGGATAGGATTAATTATATTGACATCAAAAGTGTAGGGACAGGAACAATTGACGAGATCAAGCCAATGCCTTTCAGTGGAGCACCAAGCCGTGCTCGGCGCATTGTGCGTGATGGAGATATCATCTGGGCTACTGTTCGGCCAAATAGAAAACAATATTCATATATGGCCAAGCCAGAAGAAAATACTGTTGTATCGACAGGTTTTGCGGTTATACGGGCAGAGACAGTTCCAAAGTCTTATCTGATGCAGGTGACATCCACTGATGGATTTGTTTCCTACTTAGTGAATCATGCAACGGGTGCGGCATATCCGGCAGTCAATTCAAAAGATTTTGAAAATGCTGGTATTCTTCTTCCTCCTCATGCGATGTTGGACATGTTTGATGGAATGTGTTCAGCAGTACTAGAACAGTGTGAATTGCTGAAGAGGAAGAATCGAAACTTGGCTGGTCAGAGAGATATGCTTTTGCCAAAACTGATTTCTGGAACAGTATTATTATAGGGATACAGATAATAATGTTTGATGAATTATCAAGAGCATGGTATGGGGACAGAATTGAACTGGCTCTCCGTAAAAAATCAGAGCAAGAGTATGAGGATCTGTTTAATCGGATTATGCAGGCGATACATAGTGAAGACTTTTTACCGGTTAAGGCTGCGGGTAGTGAAGGGGATTGGAAATCTGATGGTTATTTAGCACCTGACAATCATGTTTTTCAAAGCTATGCACCAAGCTCTGGATTCGAAAAAAGAAAGCTTATAGGTAAAATAGATAGTGATTTACCTGGTGCTGTAGAAAAATGGGGGGATAAAATGGGCGAGTGGACTTTTGTTCACAATGATTGGGAAGGACTCCCATCATATGCCATAGGTCATCTCGAAAATTATAAACATGAATACCCGCATCTCATGATTCATGTGATGGGTCCAGCGGTTATTAAAGACAAAGCACTAAGTTTGCCAAAGCATAAGTTGGTGGATCTCTTTGGTGTTGCGCCGACAATGACGGACATGCGTGCGTTGTCTCATAAGCCTGTAAAAACTCTTCTAAACGCGATTAAAAGAAAGCAACTAACCCCTGGCTCCGCTATCGCTCCAGTTGCAGTGGACAAGTTGGAATATAATAAGCTCTCGTCGGATATTGAAATTCTCTTAAGGGCCGGGAGGACGAAAGAGAAACTTGTAGAAGAATTGTTATTGGGCTGGCCCGATCCGCAGTACGGCGAAGATTTGGCTGAGTCATTTAGAGATAAATATATAGGCCTGAAAGAGTCTGGGATGTCAGCGAATGACATTTTTGATGAGCTTAAAGTTTTTGCTGGAGGAAGTTCACATAGTGCTGAAGAACAAGTGTCAGCATTGGCAGTGCTAAGTTACTTCTTTTCTAGGTGCGATATATTCGAAAATGTCCCAATTGGTATTAGCCTATGATTCTGCCTACAAAGCACCTTAGTCCTGACCGGGCTTTAATATCTGTGGCATCAGATGTGTATGGTCTGATAGGAAAAAAATCAACGGTTAGCTCATTGTGGATGGATTTAAAAGAAAAGTATCAAATGAAATTAAGGCTTGGTGTTGTGTCATATGATTGGTTTGTGTTGTCCCTTGATTTGCTTTATGTGATGGGACTTATATATTGGGATGATAATAACATTACGAAGGTTAAAGGATGAAGCTTCATAGAATATATAGTGATCTGAGAAGTTTTAAGGACATCATTTTTCATGACGGTCTTAATATTATACTGGCTGAAAAAAGTGAAGAATCGTCAGATGGAAAAACACGTAATGGCGCAGGAAAAAGTTGCGCAGTCGAGATTATTAACACGCTTCTTGGTGGGGAGATAAAAAAATCCTCGATTTTAAAGAATGAATTGTTCAGTGATAAGTATTTTGGGATTGAATTGAGTCATGATAGTAAGCGTTTTACTGTGGAAAGAAAAGGTGATGCGCCTAATAAGATTAAATTTGGAGGCGAATTTGGCGAAGTGATCAATGCTTATATTGAGGATGATGGTAGGTATGCCTCCAATGATGAATGGCGTAAAACCCTTGGGAAGCTGATGTTTGGGTTGTCTCCTGAGTCATTGTCGATAAAGCATGCGCCTAGTTTTAGATCCTTGTTCTCATATTTTGCACGTTCTGGTGGTGGCTTTGATGAGCCTACCAAATGGTTTCCTCAGCAGTCTGCTTGTAGTAGTCAGGTAGCAATTACTTATTTGTTGAAACTAAATTGGAAAATCGCGGGTGGATTTGAGGGCGCCAGACAAAAAGAGAAATTGATAAAAGCATTAACAAAAGCTGCGAATGAGGGTGTGTTGGGACAGATTATGGGCGCCTCATCAGACCTGAAAACAGAGATACACTTAAAAAATCGGAATGTTGAACGGTTGCGCACATCTCTGACGAGTTTTCGTGTTTTGCCAGAATACCAAGAAAAGGAAGCTAGAACATCCGAGATAAGTAAACGATTGGCAGAATTATCAGCTCAAGATACATATGACAAAGAGTGGTTGGGGCAGTTGGAGAGAGCTGTCGCAGAAGAATTAGAGCCAGATTTCTCTCGATTAGAAAGATTGTTTGGTGAGGCAGTTGTTGAATTACCAGACTTGGTTAAAAAGAGATTTGATGAAGTGGAGGAGTTTCATCGTTCTGTAATAACAAATCGTAGAGAGCATCTTAAGCAAGAAATGGCAGAAACTTATACTCGTATAGGCGCCAGATTAAGGGAGAAGGGTGAGCTTGATAATGAGCGTTCCGAAATTCTCTCGTTGCTGCAGTCGCATGGTGCGCTTGAGCAATTTATGAAATTGCAAGGGATGCTTAGTAGGCAAGAAGCAGATTTAGAATTATTAAAAAAGAAGTTGGATGCAACCGAGAATCTGGAAGACAAGAAGACTGAAATCAAGATACAACGCCAGCAACTTCTTACTGAAATGCGTATTGATCACGCAGAGCGTGACGCGGCAATTCGTGATGCTATTGTTACCTTTGCGGATATATCAGGTGAGTTGTATGAGGAACATGGGAAGCTTGTAATTGATCCAACAGAAAATGGCCCGAAATTCGATTTTGAAATACATGCAAAGAAAAGTGTTGGCATCAATAAGATGCAGATTTTTAGTTTTGATATGACTTTGATGAAGCTGTGGTCTAGAGAAAAGTATAGGCCAACAATATTGGTTCACGATAGCCAATTGTTTGATGGGGTTGACGAGAGGCAAATAGCCAAGGCATTACGGCTAGGCGCAAAGATGGCTAAAAATTATGGGTTTCAATATGTTGTAACCATGAATTCAGATGACTTGCCAGATATGTCCACTTATGATGATTTTGTTCTAAATGACTATAGAGTGGAACTGAATATCGACGATAGTGAGAATGGTGGGTTGTTCGGGGTTAGATTCTAGTATGCTGTACACGGAAGGATCCCTCATCGAACAACCAGCCATCAAGCTCTACTCAGAGCTTGGCTGGGAAACCATTGAATGCTGGGACGAACCTTTCGGCCCTGAAAGCCCCTTCGGCCGAAACAACCGAGGCGATGTCGTCCTCCCCAACCGCCTTCGCCCAGCCCTGGAGCAACTCAACCCCGACGCCCCCACACTCGCCATAGACGAGGCGATAGAAGAACTCTCCCGTGATCGCTCTGCCATGAGCCCTATCGCGGCCAATGAGGATATCTACCAACTCCTGCGCGAGGGCTATAAGTACAAGGCCAGTGATGATGTGGGAGAGGACGTTACCGTCCGCATTATCGATTGGCAGAACCCGGAGAATAACGACTTCCTGCTCTGCTCACAGATGAGCATTACCGGGGATATTGAAACCCGTCGCCCCGATCTGATTGGCTTCGTCAACGGTCTACCTCTGCTGTTTGTGGAGCTGAAGGCGAGCCACCGGCAGCTGATCCATGCCTACAAGGACAACCTGACCGACTACCGTAACACCATCCCCCACCTCTTCTGGTACAACCAGATGATCCTGCTCTCCAACGGGGTGCAGTCGAAGCTGGGCACCATCTCCAGCGCCTGGGAGCACTTTGCGGACTGGAAAAAGATAGAGAGCGAGAAGGAGCCGCGCCGGGTCAGCCTGGAGGTGGCGGTGCGCGGTACCTGTCAGAAGTATCGTTTTCTCGATCTGGTAGAGAACTACACCCTGTTCGCTCGTCAGAAAGAGACAATCAAGATTCTCGCCAAGTATCACCAGTACTTGGGTGTGAATGAGGCGTTGAGGGGATTGGAGTATATCAACTCCCCTCACCCCAGCCCTCTCCCTGGGGGAGAGGGGGCTACAAAGAAGGGGCAATTGGGGGTGTTCTGGCATACACAGGGGAGCGGCAAGAGCTTCTCCATGACCTTCTTCACCCAGAAGGCGTTTCGCAAGCTGCCGGGGAACTGGACATTCGTTATCGTTACCGATCGCACCGACCTGGACGACCAGATCTACAAGATCTTCCACAGTACCGGGATGCTGTTGGAGGAGAGTCAGGCCGAGTCTGGGGAAGATCTGAAAAAGCTCCTCTCCGAGGATCACCGCTTCGTCTTCACCCTGATCCAGAAGTTCCGCGCCGAGAAAGGGGAGAGCTACCCGGTACTTTCTGAGCGGGATGATGTCATCGTGATTACCGATGAGGCGCACCGCAGCCAGTACGACACCCTGGCGATGAACATGCGACGCGCCCTGCCCAATGCCGCCTTTATCGCGTTTACCGGCACGCCGCTGCTGGCCGGGGAGGAGAAGACCCGCGAGGTGTTCGGGGACTATGTGAGTATCTACAACTTCGCCGATGCGGTGGATGACGGCGCGACCCTGCCGCTCTACTACGAGAACCGGGTGCCGGAGGTAAACCTCAGCCGCGACGACCTGGGCGATGAGATCACCGAGATCCTGGATGAGGCCGACCTGAACGATGAGCAGGAGGCGCGGCTGGAGAAGGAGTTTGCCCGCGCCTACCACATCATCACCCGCGAGGAGCGCCTGGATACCATCGCGGGGGATATCGTCGAGCACTACATGGGCCGTGAGTACATGGGCAAGGCGATGGTGGTCTCCATCGACAAGGCCACCGCCATCCGCATGTACGATAAGGTGCAGGTGGCGTGGCAGAAGAAGCTGACCAGCCTGAAGAACCGCCTTAAGGTGGCCAGCGGCAGCTATCGCAACCGGCTGGAGAGCCAGATCGCCCATATGGAATCGACCAATATGGCAGTGGTGGTCTCCGGTGGCCAGAACGACTACGAGCGCATGGCCAAGTTGGGCCTAGACTACAAGCCCCACCGCGAGCGCATGGTGCGGGAGAAGCTGGACGAGAAGTTCAAGGACGCCGATGACCCGCTGCGCATCGTCTTCGTCTGTGCCATGTGGATGACGGGCTTCGACGCCCCGCCGGTGTCGACGCTATATATCGACAAGCCCCTCAAGGATCACACATTGATGCAGACCATCGCCCGCGCCAACCGGGTCTTCCCCGGCAAACCGGCAGGGCAGATCGTGGACTACATCAATATCTTCGGTGCCCTGCAGAATGCACTGGGGATGTATGGCGGTGGCGTGGCGGAACCGGGTGAGGGATACCACGTCGATACCCCGGCCAACGACAAGCAGGTCCTCATCGACGAGCTGGAGAAGGCGATGGGAGAGGTGAGGGGCTTCCTTGCCGAGCGCCAGATCGGACTGCAGGCCATTATCGATGCCAAGGACGACCTGCAGCGCCTCACCCAGCTGGATGAGGCCAGCGAGATCCTGCTCAACCCCAAACACTACGACGATTTCGTCAGTCACTTGCGTCAGATAAACCGCATCTTCAAGGCGGTGCTGCCGGATACCCGTGCCGATAAGTTCGTGAAGGAGCGTGTAGCAATAAACATCATCTACCGCCAGATGCGGGTGAAGTCCGGTTTGGAGGTGGACGATACCGATGTACTGGATGTGGTGCGTAACCAGGTAAGCGAATTGCTGGACGAGGCCATAGAGACCATCCGCATCGGTAGCAACCTGCCCGACCCAGTCGATATCTCCGGTATCGACTTCGAAGCCCTGGCCGAGATGGTCAACCGCCTGAAAAAACCGAGCCGCTCAGACGTAGAGCGCCTCAAGGCCATCATCGCCCGCAAGCTGATGCCGATGGTTGAGCGCAACAGCACCCGCCAGAACCTGCAGGAACGATTCCAGCAACTTATAGAGGAATACAACTTGGGCGCCTACACCGCCGAGCAGTTCTTCGAGGAACTCAAGAAATTCATCGGTGAACTGGAGGAAGAGGAGAAGCGGACAGCCCGTGAGGACCTGACCGAGGAAGAACTCGCCATCTTCGACCTGCTCTGCAAGGACGTCGCCCTGACTGAGAAGGAGAGGGCAGAGGTGAAGAAGGTCGCCCATGAACTTCTGGAGCGACTCAAAGAGGCGCTGGTGATCGACTGGAAGAAGAAGCAGCGCACCAAGGCTAAGGTGGAGAGCCTGATCAAAGATGTATTGGATCATCTACCTGATGCTTACGACGACAATGTTTGGCCCAAGGCGTGTGAAGAGGTCTACCTGCATGTATATGACAAATATGCAGGTGAGGGTGTGAGTGTTTACCATTAAATGTTAACTGAGTGGTGTTTAACTCCTGGATGGGTAAAGCGTTGGTTTATTCATCGACTCCTGGTCCTCTTTTTGAAATCTTCGATAAACAAACGGTGGGTGCGGGGGGAATGCGGGTGACGTGGTCGTATACTGAAATATGGCGGGATTTGACTGAGGAAAAGCTAGATAGTTACTGAAAAATTCCTAATTCCGCTTCCAAACCTCTATTGGGTTTAGGTACTGACATCATATTTGCCGCAAAAAATTTTTAAGCTTTTCCAGACATTTAGAATTCGCATAGTGTAAAAGCTTCATGATAAACAACGAGCACACATAAAACACATGGAATTATTACCAGCGCATTGCTGAGCCTTGCTAAGTCAGGACTAAAATCATCCTGTTGTTTAATGATAAAAAATGGCGAGAGGAGTTCCCCTCTCGCCATAGTATCCACTACTTCATTCTTGTTGTCAGAGGTTTCGAATCTATTCGTCAGTCACGATGCATTTATGGATGCGCAGCAAAGTGCGTATGGCGTGAGTTAGCTGCTTTTGAAAGATGATGAGCTTCTCATCTAGAGAGGTGCCACGATAGAGTTTCTGACGTTCGACGTTAACGAGAAACCAGTCTTTAGCACCACGTGCGATATGTATACGAGTTGTGGCGTAACCCCATTTATTAGTTACAGGCGCCTCGTACCTTGGGATGTGTGCCCAGCCGGAACCATGCGCACCCTTGCGGTGACATTTCGGGATACCGAGCGAGTCCAGCCTACTCTCGAGTTCTTTCGCGATCTCAACGACGCAAGAGGAAGTGGCGATCCTGGCCCTAGCCATGCCCTGGGCAGCACGCAGCGCCTCACTGATACGAGTTTCATTATTAATATTGATTTTCATAAATATCTCCAATTGGATTCAGCTGATTTAGAGGAAACGTGTAATTCGTCGTCCTAATCTAATATCCAACTGGGTGTGTAGATTTTTCTTGACCTGATGAAAAAAATGATGGGCGAGGGGAGAAGCTACATAATCTCAAGAGATGCGGTTGGTCCGGGTTGACAGAAAAACTATCCCGTCCGTAAAGAAACGGTTAACGGACATTGACAGCCCCTATATTTGAAATCCTCGACAGAAAAACAATCAATGAGGGGGGAAGGGCGGGTGATGTGGTCGCGAGAAGCGGGTATTTTGACGGGTTTCGACTGGAAAAATCTTAGGTAAACATTGGAAATATTCTGGCTCCGCAGCTGAGTAATCAGGCCGGGTTTAGGTAGTGACGCAATATTATTATGGCTTCAATTCATGATTGGTTTTCTTTATACGCCTTTAAAACAGGCTAATACTTAAATTCATTTGGTTGACTGGTATTGACATTAAGCTGCCGTTAGTCATGTTGTAAATCACCACCATTTCCAACCAAAAGCTGCCGTTCGTGAAAAAAGAATAAGAATCTTCAGAGACGACCTTGTCGGTCGCAGCTCTCTGCAATAGTAAGCGCTCAATGTGAGAGCCTACTCAGGGTGCCAGCTGATGGCATGGCGTACATCGCGTCGAAAATTGTGCAAACTACGGTAGTCGCTGGGCGACTTGGCCACTGTCAGCGTTGGCCGACCTCTCGGATGGGTTAGCCGGCCATGCTTTCTGCCGCGGTAGTAGCGCCAACCCTGACGTAATAACCGGCGGATCATTTGGTCGATTTCCTTGTTTGAGCAGTATTTCATGCGCCCGCCCTCCCTTTAAAAGAGATGTAGCGAGTCCTAAAGCGTTTCGGGTCGAAGGCCATTTCGTCAAATGCTGCTCGAGCACCGACCCTTAGGATCGGCCTGCTGTAGGTATAACCCTGCCCTGCGATCAGTGGACTGTTCTGGAAGAAACGCCCGTGGGGATCGATCATCAGGTAAGACTCTCTCATATCCTGGTTGTCCTCAGCGCAAAGGATTCTGGCAAGTGCACTATGGCGGGTGAGGAAGGCGGAGAACTGCTGGTCGTTAATAACTAGATCCTGGTTAACTACCGGCAGCATGCGTAAGACTTTCCATTTGTCTGGAGCAAAACTTTGGATTAGCGGGCAAAGATCTTCACGGTGGTTGAGCCGGTTAACCACGGTGTTGAGCTTCAAGCGTAAACCAGAGTTTCCACGTCTGGTCCGCCTCAGGTTCATCACCAGCCTGTCCAAATCGACAAACCGGCCACGGCGGTCGATTCTACCGATATTCCGGTTGGTCGATGGACAGGCCGAGTCGATGCTGATACCGAGCCAGCTCAGTTGTGGTGCCAACTGGTCTAGCAAATCGGCATCCAGATAGCTGCCGTTGCTGATCAGTGAAACCTCGAAACCAAAGTCCCGAGCCTGACTGACAATGGCTGGGAGCTTTCCCGCATGCAGCAATGGCTCACCGCCAGCCAGATTGAGACGCACAGATTTCCATGCCATTTGGCTGTTCAGCGGGTTAGTGCTGTTTCCCGGCCGGAAGAATTGATACAGTTCAGCCAGCAACGCTGCGCTTCGTTCGGGAGCGTGGACCAGCTCACGCGAGCAGACCGATTCATTCCAGGCGGCGTAGCAGTACCGGCAGCGGTAGTTGCAGGCCTCCGTGAGATGCCAATTAATGACCAGTGGGGTGGGGTTTTGCATCACGCGGACTCCGTTGATTAAGGTCCGCGCAGTGTGTCAGTGGGCCTGCTTGCCCGGTATGAAAAGCCACGTATCCCCCCATCTCGCCAGCTTGCGTGTGGGGGGGGACGGCATTTTTCAGTGGTAAGCTGATCTGGCTATGCAAAGATTACAGCTTTCTCAACAACACCAAGGATAGGCGCCATGAGCACCCTCCCACTGACCGAGGCCATTCTGCTGGAGATTCATCAGAGCCTAGGCAATTCAGGCTATCCAACCACCAAAAAGAACAAGTTCGTGACTGGGCAAAACAGTCTTGCATCCCACAAGGATATGGGCGAGAAAATCCTGCATGACCTCTTCGAGGCTCTAGGTATGGATCCACGGGCGTGTTTGGATGCCATCGATAACCTCCTGAAGTTCGGGAACGCCTACAAGGAGCTCGAACTGAATACCTGGACCTTCGCCGCCGATCAACGCCAGATCCTGTGGATGCTTCTTGGCTATTTCTACATGCCCGGACTGGCTCGCCTGGCTGCCTTCTGGAACATTGACAGCCCTTTGGACAAGGGTATGCCGCACGGGCGTTTCTGGTATCTGCCCGAACCTCGCGAGGGCAATTCCAAGCCTAGTCTCTATCTGCCGGTAGCGCAGGTGGTGGACTGGCTGCTAGATCTGTTGGGGATGCCGCTGGAGGCGTTTGCCGACGAGCGCAGCCGGTTTCTTAAGGACTCAGGCGACAAATCCTCGGAGACCCTGATGCGCTCGTTGTACAACTGGCGTAAGCAAACAATACCCAACCGCGCCAAGATTAATGAGTACTTCTGCGATGAATTGCAGGTGACGTTTAAAGGTGCGTTCACCCTGGACAGCAGACTCTCACCCGGGGAGCAGTTTGCTGATGCCCTGGACTTCGTGGCGCGCAAACAACTAACCGCTGAAAGACTGCGCCTGGAAATTCCAATGACCCAATCGGGGCGACTTGAGGCGATATTGGATGGCCAAGCGAATGAAAATGAGCAGGCCACTTTTGTGGAGTGCTTAGCCGAGCGTTACGCCATTCCATCTTCACGGATCATCCGCCAGCGCCTGCTGTTCGCCCGCATGGTGCAGGATGGCTATGTCCGATTACTTAAGTTCTTATGCTCTGGTGTTGATCGACAGTGTGCCGATGCACGGCAGAACAAGCTGTTGCAGCTGTTCGGCATCTACAAGCTCGTCTACAACCTGACTATTGATGCATGGCGTAAATGCAAAGATCAGGGCGAAGAGGCTGAAAATGCCTGGTTCGAAGAGCACTTACCCCTTACGGACAAAAATGGATTGTTTCTCGCTATCCTTCCGTCACGCAGGGAAACTTGTAATCGGGAACTGGCGCATTTTCTGACTCGATACTTCTACGGCGTACCGGTAGGCTCGGAGCTAGAAGATCACGTGGCGATTGATGTGGACTTCGCGATGCCAATTATCAAACGTAATGTGGACCGAGCGGCATCGATTGCAGACGAGCTGAGCGCTGAACTGCATCTGGTCGAGCGAATGAAGACATCTTCTCCGTGGCGTGCCCTACAAGACGAAAACCGGTACTGGGTGGTCAGCCAGGTGGTTCAACATCCAGACCTCGGCCCTCGTGCCAAAGAGGCAGCCATCCAGCGCTTGCGCGAGCTGGCCGCAACGCCGGCAGAAACTGTTCAGACCATTCTTCTCGAACTCGATGGCTATCTGAACGGTGAGCGCAAACAACGGACAAAATCCACCCGCTCCAGAGTCCAGGCATTGCTTGACGAGGCTGAGGCCAGCGAAGGGTACGAGCTATGGAAGGCAGCCATCCTGCAATACAAGGCCAAGCATCTGCTGGCCTGTAACGACTTCAAGGTAGCCGGAAAGCTGTTCAGGGAGGCGCTGGAGGCTGGACGTGAGCGCAACTGCGGGCCACTGCGGGGAGAGGTGGCGCGGGATTGTCTAGCTGTTGAGGTGGCCAACCTGAAACTGATCAAGAACAATCACGAAAAGTATTACCGGGAAATGCTGGCAGGTGGGATAGTTGAAGGCAGTGAAGTACCAAGTATCGAGGATGCAGCACGCTGGGCAGCCGATTACTTCTGGAACACACTATACAAGCCTTATCCGGGAGTGGAACGTGTTAACCCCTTGGCGCAGAAGAAAGTCGAGGAGTCGCTCAAGCTTCTGATGGCGGGTGACCAGGAAGGGCTTTTTTCCTGGATAAAATGCAACCACAACAAGCTCAACTTGCAGCTACCTCTTGTAACAGGCGACTCCCTGCTAATGCACTGGATCAAAGGACGCACCCATTTTTTGCAAAGATTACACTCGATTCAGCGGATGACTCCGACTGAATCGCAGGGCGAGCTTCACCGCTTCGAAACCATGCTGGAACATTGGCGCCAGGCCATCGGTATGCTGGCGCAGATGGCACCTAAACAGTTGGGTATTGTTGACTACAAGGCGCAGACCCCGCTGATGCTGATGGCCGAAGCCGGGGATACTGAGTTGGTCGGGATCATGCTACAGGCCGGCTCCGATCCGGATATGCAGGACTGGCAAGGCATGACAGCCCTGCACTCAGCAATCAAGTCCGGCGTGGACAGTTGCGTTGACGTCTTGCTGGATCATCCGTGCCGGTTGGACGGACTCACCAGCGATGGTCGATCACCACTACACACTGCGGGCTGGTCAGCGAATTTGCATGCCACCAGACGTTTGTTGCAGTTAGCCCCTGAGCTTGCCTGGCAACGTGATACGCAAAACATGACGCCTTTAGAAAATGTTGAATGCTTGATTGATAATCCAGAAGTCTGGCAGGAACTGGCCGAGCAGCTCAGACAGTGCAGCAGGCGCTCTGCTTCCAAGGAAGAATTGGTTGATATTGTTCATCTACTTGAGAAAGCTGAGGCTGTATCCCCAGCCTGAAGTGCTAATGCTTGCGACCAGCTAAGTTTCGATTCACGTAGAAAAGATTAGATACCTACGTCGCCGACAAGCCGGGTGTTAAAAGGAACGACTGTTTCTAGATGATTTCAGCCCGTTACGTTGGTTCAACAAATGTCCGCTTTCAGAAAGTAATGATAGAAGCGTTTGAAATTGGCAAGAAATATAGCGGATATTTAGGTATCAAACCAAAGCTTGAATACCCAATCCATGAGGTTAAGAGAATTGCCAATATCGTGTTTGAGTTCCCCAATAGTTGGTTCGACGGATTGATTCCTGCTTGTTACGTCCGTTACCGCCACCATCGCAAATTAGCCGGCTGAGCAAGCTATACCCAGCCGGCTGGCGCTATATAGATAGTCACATAATCCTCAGCACTGCCGGCCGAAGCATTCCTGACTGAACGGAAGATGTATGCTCATGGTCAGAGTTAGATTTCCAATGGGTACCCGATATGGTGGCTGTGTAAGCCGTATCTTACCGCAGATTCTTCCCCCGCCGAGTCACATGATCAAATGAGAATAAGTGCTCTTTCGGTGAATGTGCGCACATCCCCACGATACGACCCCAGAACTCTAGCCCGCCCGATTTGGCGTGAACCTTTCCGCCACATACCGGGCATTTGGCCGTATAGCGAACCGCCTTGATACTCTTGTCTGAATATTGAGGAGGTGATCGACGTTCAAGCAGGCGATCTTTGTCACTGGATTGCAGACCCCAAGGTGCCAGCACAATTTGATCGTCTGGCAAGCGTATCAACGGCCCAATGAATTTCCAGATCAAGAAGGAGTATATGGCCAGAGAGGCGAATGAATTGAACAACAATTTGGCTTCAAAGTTACCAAGGTAAGTGAGATTAATCAGAATAATTACAAAGACTAAATAGCCAAATAGCAACGGAACCCCTATTGCCGTGACGTAAAGGTACTTTCGCCAACCGTATAACCCATATCCCTTAGCAAACAGTCGGACCAGGGCATTAGGATTCTCGATATCTTCGCAGATATACACGACTGAATCGGGAGCGACAGGGTGGTCGGGCCGCGC
This sequence comes from Sedimenticola hydrogenitrophicus, assembly GCF_029017505.1. Classification (GTDB taxonomy): domain Bacteria; phylum Pseudomonadota; class Gammaproteobacteria; order Chromatiales; family Chromatiaceae; genus Sedimenticola; species Sedimenticola hydrogenitrophicus_A. The sequence continues at coordinate 7,382 of NZ_JAQGEI010000047.1, read as the reverse complement.
TCTGGCTTTCAAGGCCTCCTTATCTTGATCATCCAATTGTCGCCACAGGATCCGATAGCGAGAGGCATTTCCGGCGCCGCCGCCCTGTACTCTGTCTAAATCGGGAAAGAGGCTGATGTCTTCGTCGGCTAGCTCCTGTTCGATACCTTCCTTTTTGGACTCCCAAGTTTTCAGAAGATTTTTCCACTGTTTCCTGACGTCCGTGGCCATTTGGCTACCGTCATTGGGAGTTGACCAGGGGCTGCTCCTTAATTCACCCACCTTCTCTACGATATCTATGGATGTAAATCCAGTCTCCGCGCGTTCTGGATTGGCGAGGGAAAGGTGACAAATTGCTTGTAGCAATTTGACATCAAGACGAAATTCCTCCTTCCACTCCGAAGAAATATCAATAAGTAATTCAAATAGTTGACTGTGATTAAACCCAGTTTGAACCGGGTTTGTCCCTTGTTGCGATGCCTTCCGGCTTGAAAAATCAGTCACGTAGTGTCCCTACAAATTCCAAAGCTCAAGGAGATTAATTATGAATAACGCCAGTTTGCTTCAATCATTTGCCCTCGACAAGTCAGGCCGGATCCGCTCGGTAGAGGAGGTGACCCGTGGGCTCGCCTGTAACTGTCTCTGTCCCGTCTGTGGTGAGGATGTCATCGCTCGTCAGGGGGAGGTCAGGGAGTGGCATTTTGCCCACTCATCGGGAGCCGACTGCCCCAGATCCGGTGAAAGTGCGCTTCATCTTGCCGCCAAGCAGCTCTTGATCGAGTCGAAGGGCATGGTACTTCCTGCGCAACAGGTGCGTAAAGAGGTGGTATTGTCGGATGGACGCGGTGGTACGGGGGAATCAACCCGACACGATGCCTGGATCGATTTCATGGATATTGAGGCTGAGAAACCGATCGGGGCCTATAGGCCGGATATCGTAGCCATGGCGGGTCACACAATGCTATTGGTCGAGATCGCCGTTACCCATTATGTGGACGATGAGAAGCGACAGATGATCGAGGATAGACGTATTCCGGCAATCGAAATCGATCTGGGGACGATTGAACGCCATACCTGGACCTGGGAGAGCCTGCGTGAGGAAGTGGTTGATGGTGTTGAGTGGAAACGCTGGCTCTACCAAATGGACCAGCAGATCCTGGAACTGGAGGCGCAGCAGAAGGCGAAAGACGACGCCCTGGAGCAGCATCGGTTGGAAAAGACGGCGAAGTACAACAGCAAACCCCGCCGTAGCCGGTACTTTATTGATAACAGGATCGTCGACGTCATTGATCGACCCTACGGCCCAACGATCTGGAGCCCCTACGATCCGGCACTCATCGAAAAACTCAGGCCATTGATGCTTTCAGCAGGAGGTCGCTGGGATAAGAGAACGAAAAACTGGATATTCCCGAAAGAGGCTGATAACTATATCCGGGAGGAGTTGGGAAAGCTGTCAAAATTGCCTCCAGAACTGCTTAACCCATAAATAGCTAGCGACCGTGCGAGTATGCCGTCTTGGCTACGATCAACCTGTTTCTGATGGAGGCGCATTCAGAGCAACATGGGTATTAAACGATTCAGCGTCCAGGTAAATTTTGTATGATAACGCCCTTTGCTCGGGAGTCATAAAAGAGCTCTATGATTGGATATGGGATATGAACGGACGGGATAGGATGACGGACCATCAAACTGAAGGGGTAGATCAGGCAGTCATTGCACAGGTGTGGCCATCTCAGGTTTGCTTGGATGGCAGATATGATGGAACGGGGAGGGGATAGACGAACCGCTGATATAGTACATGTTCTGACCCTGAAATTGGACCAACAAGTGGATAATCCGCTTACGCTGTTGCCAACGTGAGATGAGATTGCCCGCATTCAGCGTCAGGCAATATCCGTTCCTGACCTGCGAGGATACAAAACCAAAAGCCCGGCAGGGATATGCCGGGCAGGAAAGGTAAGAATAAGGCCGCTTTGTCAATCTGCATCATCAAAGATTGGATGGATCCTGGGACCAAAAAAGATGATAAAGACAAAAGCAGCGGTCCAAAGCAGGCCGAGAAATAGGGGCATCTGCGTAGCTAATAGCATAAGAAGCGATGAGACTTCGATAGTCGTCCAGTTTGACATAGGCGGTCACTCCGTAACCTGATTGCGATGAGATGAGTAGTGAATTATATTCCTTATGCTTTAACGAGGCACCTTCAATGGGAAATAAATGTGCCGGTAAGCAACGCAAGCCCGGATCCGTTGCTCGCTATTGGCCGACTCTAGCCCAAACCACTATCACACTCTAGCGCCTCCTATGCGATCTGACGGGCAGCTAGGGCTCTATCCCTAGATGGCCCGAATCGACATGAAGCAGACGATCGTCTTGTGCTGTTCAACAGGGTTGTCGGCTGATAGACTCAGGTATATTAAGGAATGAGCTTCTATGGGCGGGATGCCTCGTTCCAAAATCATCCTAAAAAGCAGAACATTCATAGAACTAAATGTTGGAATCTTCAAATATTCTACAGCTGTATATTGTGCCGGATGTGCGGGCTGGATAAACAGCGTTTAGCGTAAAATAACATGACCTTTACAGATACCACAACAGAAGATGAACTGATTAATGCGTTAAACAGCGAAGATGATCTTGGCGCGGTTATTCGAGCGCATATTCACATTGAATCTGCATTGAACAATTTGATTGATTCGTATTTTGAAAGCCCCAAGCACATCGACCGTATGCGCCTGGAGTTTCATGAAAAAGTGAAGCTCGCCCAAGCTATCGGGCTGAAAAATCAATATGCCAAACCATTAAATACACTGGGCACCATCCGCAATAATTTTGCTCACCGCCTTGATACGACATTGGGTAGCAACGAGATTGACTCTCTATATAAATCATTTGATGGTGATGACAAGCAAATGATTCAAGGTGCATATTTGCGGACCAATAAGAGTTTGAAAACCAAGGGGCCGAAATCAATAACAAAGCTAAAGCCGAAAGAACAATTTACGCTTATTGTTACTGCCATGCACCAAATCCTTATTCAGGCCAAAAAGGAACTAGAAACCAGCGTCGGCGCTTAACAATAACATCAACTTTGTGCCTACGGCGCCGGACTCTCCTTCGTTACACCGACTATGCCGCTGTAGCACTCTACCAGCGACGTAGCAAGAAAGAAACTTGTGAAGTGAAACATTTACAAATGTCGTATCAGACTACAGCCATGAAACCGTAATCAGGTATTTATTGGATATGCCATGACAGATTCCGTTTCCGACAAATACTCCGCCAGCGAACAGGGCTTGGGATACATCTATCAGCCGCGCTTGGCGCTGCTACGCTTGCTAGATTTGCCAGAGAATACCGCTGTTTTGGTGGAAAAAGACGACGATCTGGATTTTGTGGACAAGGACGGCATTAAGTCCCTAGCATCGCTCAAGCACAAGGCTGCTGGCGACCGATTAACCGATTTGTCGACAGATTTCTGGAAGTCCGTTCGCATCTGGTTGGTACGGTACAAACGTGATGGTGGCAGCGCATCTAATCTGAGATTTTTCTTGTTAACGACGGGCAAGGTATCTGATACATCTTTCCTTAGAGAGTTCCTGCCAGACTGGAGTGGCAATAGCGATGAGGGGAATACATTACTTGAGCAGGCAGAAGAAGCCCTCAGCAGGTCGAAGGCGGTCTCTATTCAAAATATTGCTACTGAATTCAACGTACTGACGCCTACGGAAAAGCAAGATTTTTTGGCACGAATTTTAATTCTCGATAGTAGTCCCCGGATTGAAGACATCCCGGGGATCATTAAGGAAAAACACCTGCGTGTTATTCGGCGCGAGCACCGGAATGCGGTATTCGAGAGGCTTGAGGGGTGGTGGAATGACGAGGTTATTAAACAGTTGACCCATATTCGGAACGAAGAGATCTTTGGATTCGAGGTATCGGACAAACTCCACGCTCTTTCCGAGGAATACAGGTCGGACAATCTTCCAATCACTTTTAGAGGAATGAAGCCTGATGATGAGATCGATACTGAAGAAGATCCACGGAATTTCGTCGTGCAACTACGTGAGATTGGGGTGTCCTCCAACCGAATCCGCAATGCTATCTTGGATTATTATAGAGCATTTGAACAACGATCTGAGTGGGCACGCGAAAACCTAATGTTGGCAGGAGAAGTCGAGGAGTACGAAGACCGCCTTGTAGATGAATGGAGTCGCTACAGGGACGTCGTATTCGAGGAGCTGGATGAGGCCGCTGCCGAGGAAGTTCTTCAGCGAGCCGGTAAAGAACTTTATAACTGGGTGGACCTGCAGAGTGGGAATATAGAATCTTTACGCATCCGTGAAAGGGTGACAGAGCCATATGTCACCCGAGGGTCTTTTCATATTCTGGCTGATGGCACACCTGAACCAAGGGTCTATTGGCATCCTCGTTTCGTTGACCGTCTTGGTACGGCCCTCGAGGTATCGAAATGAAACGCTGGGAACAACGCCCATTCGAGATACGAACCCTGTTCAATCCCGCCTTCTGCGGCCTAAACTTGTTCCGCGCCCTGCAGGGTTATGAGGAAGAAGACACTCGCGGTATGCCCTTCTCGCTCTCCTTGCTTATTCTTCCCCTTTGCTTTCATAAGGATTCGCGCGAAGTACTCGCTGCTGGTTCCCGGAGCCACCTCCTGGGGATTACTGAGAAACACCCGCAAATGCAGGTGGGTTTTTCCGACAGGGCCACCACGATGATCCCGTACACGTTCGAGGGCTTCGACTTATTGATGGAAAGAGGCTGCATCTTGCTATCAGATGAAGGGCGTCTTCAGACGGTTTCAGGCAAGGTTAAAAAGTCAGTGACGGGAACACACGAAACGAAGTCTTGCCAACGTGTGGCGCGCTACCTCGGGAAGGAATTCGCGCGTATCGCCGACCGAATAACAGTTTATACGTCTTTTGGAATTCGCCCATGAAGATTAGATCTATCCACATCTACAGCCATGACGGGCAGCGCCGCGATCTTCAGTTCAAGGTTGATGGCCTCAATGTCATTACTGGGAGGTCTTCCACCGGCAAGTCCGCCCTGTCTGAGATCATCGAATATTGCATGGGCCGTTCCTCGTTCAATGTCCCGGAAGGCATTATTCGCGATAAGGTTGCTTGGTTCGCTGTCATATATCAGTTCGAGCGCGAGCAGGTCATGGTTGCCAAACCAACTCCACCGGGTGGTAGAGCAAGTTGCAGTACAACAATGCTGCGCAGGGGAACAAAGCTGTTGGTTCCATCGTTCGAGTCATTGGTAATCAACTCAAATGACGAAGCAGTCGTTACGCTTCTCTCACGTCTGCTAGGAATACCCGAGAACCGCACTGATGTCGCTCTCGAACACAGCCGGGATAGTTATGAAGCGCACGTCAAACACACGTTCTATTATCTTTTCCAGAAGCAGGGGCTGGTAGCCAACAAGGACCAGCTTTTCAACTATCGTCAAGACGAGTTCAGCCCTGCACAGACTATCCGCGATACATTACCAATCCTTCTCGGAGTATCTTCGGAGGACCGATACGAACTTGAATCCAAACTGCGTGTTGCAAAGCGGGATCTTAAGCTCAACTCAAAAATGCTGGAACAAGCACGCAATACCGTCGACACGGCACAGGAGAAGGCGATCGCTCTTTACTCTGAAGCTAGGGCAGTTGGAGTGGTCGCCAGCACCGATCCAGATACCAATGACGGCGGAATTATCGAAACTTTGAGATGCGCCCTTTCTTGGAAACCTGAGAAGGTTCCTGAAGATGATGGCAATAGGGTTTCGCGTATCGAAGAGGAACTTAGCCAGCTGAGAAAAGATCGCCGCAAAGCACAGGCTAGGATAGATGCTGCACGCCAGTTCTCCAAGCGAGCCGGTGGTTACGAGAGCGAAGCCACCGAACAATTGGACCGGTTGGCTTCAATCAAAGCACTTCCGAGGAATCCAGACACTGGCGAATGGCAGTGGCCATTCAGTGAGCGAAACCTCCAGTTGGAAACACCTATCGCTTCGGTTCTTCTCAGCGAGCTTCAATCGCTTGACAACGAACTGCGCATTGCCACCGGCCAGCGTCCCAAGCTAGATGCCTACCTATCTGACCTAGAAGGCAAAGCTCAGGAAATTGCTGGCGCTATTAAAGAAAAAGAAGCTGAGATGGTCGCTGCGATAGCGGCTGATGAAGTGATTGCCCAGATGGGCAGTCGTAACAATGCGGCCGCGCGTGTGGTCGGCCGCCTCAGCCTGTTTTTGGAGAACCTTGCTCCGAACGAGGAACTAGACAGGCTTGAGGCAGAAAACCGCCGCCTCAAACTGAGGGTCGAAGACTTAGAGGAACGTATCGGTGCTGACGACAGCAACGAGAGGTTGAAGTCTATATTGAATATTATATCCTCGCAGCTAACACAGTACCTTCGGCAGTTTGAGGCGGAGTTCCATGAATATCCGGCACGATTCGACCTAGCCAATATCACCATAGTTTTCGACCGTCTCGAGCGCTCGGTTCCGATGAGTAGAACCGGTGGGGGCGAGAACCATTTGGCCTACCACCTATCGGCACTACTTGCCCTCCACTTGTTTGCAGTCAAGAACAATCGACCTATTCCGCAGTTCCTAATGATCGATCAGCCGACCCAAGTCTATTTCCCGTCTGAACAGATTTATCAAGATGCCGATGGTTCAGTTCAGAAGACAGAGTCTGATGCAGACCTAGATGCAGTTCGACGGCTATTTGAGCTGCTGCTAAAATTTACGCAGGAGGATGCTCCAGGTTTCCAACTGATCGTCACTGAGCATGCAAATCTTCGCGAGCAGTGGTTTCAGGAATCGCTAGTGGAGCAGCCTTGGACTAAACCTCCGGCGTTGGTTCCGGAAGAGTGGAACTGAGGAAGATCTTCCAGTCGCGTACTGCACTGTTTTCAACACAGCGATCTGGCTTAGCAGTGAGATACGGCGAGCTCGGCATAAGAAAAGGGTAACAATCCATTTTCTGCGAACAAGATGGCCGTCGATGTGAACGTCCGCTTTTGGATGAGTCCGGCTGGTCGCGGCTGGTGCTCAGCTCACGGTATTAGTTAGTTTCCGGTTATTGAGGCGCCTATGCGGCACAGCGCCAACTACCGGCCAAGACACTGTTAGTATAATAGGCCTGTCCCACCTGCCTACTGAGATGAAGCCATGACCGAGCACCTGCCTTACAACGACCAACCGATCGAAAACCCAAACGAGGATCGCTTCGGCGTTGACCCGTTTGCGCGTGCCCTTGCAGCAAGCGTTCGCAAGATGCCGTCGCCCCACGGAGCGGTGATCGGTCTCAATGGTCCATGGGGTTCCGGCAAAAGCAGTGCAGTCAATCTTTGCAAGCACCATCTGGCCGAAGCAGTCAAGGC
>NZ_JAQGEI010000046.1 GCF_029017505.1 Sedimenticola hydrogenitrophicus | reverse complement strand
TGAAGCGCGTCACATGATTTGCGACGATCCGACACTTGAACGGCGACACGCTAAAACAGGCTCATGGGCACCGCACCAGAGCATGGAAACCACCGCCCAGCGCCCTCTTACCACTGGTTTGGGGGCGCCTTTTTGCTCTATTGCGTCAAACCGCTCAGCTGCCCGCGTAGCTCCTTTATTTGGTCCCTGGCGTCGCTAATCTTTGAGCTGTAGTTATCGATCACCGCTTTCATTTCAGTTGCCAGCGCCTGCTCGTAAGTAGCGCCGGCTAGGTTGTTATTCGCCTGGGTTTTCTTCAGGCGGATGATTTCGAGTTCGGCATCCATGCTGCGCTGGTACCGCGAGACGTCTCTCTCAAGCTCGGAGATCCTGTACTTGATTTTCCGGGTGTCCCGCTGGACCTTGTTCTTGGTGATCTGGTCTTTTATTTCCTCAGCCCGCGTTTCGGCGTTTTGGATGTCGGTCTCACTCGGCTGGCGGGCCTTCAGCTCCATCTTTTCGGCCTCTGGTGCGCAGCGTGTTTGTGAGAAGGTGGTTTTGCCATCCACGACACACTTGTATGCCGCACCAGCCTGGCTGGCAAAAAGGGCGGCGATCATACCGAGCATCAATGGTCCTTTCATGGTCATCTCCTGTTAATTCCTAGTCCTGGCAGTATATCGGCTTAAACCGTGATCTCCAATTGAGCCATAGCCGGCGCGGGGCCATCGATGCGGCCAGAGCGGAGGTAGACGTTGTCTCCCGGCTGGGCGTCGCCTCGCACTCGGACATATCCACCAGCGGTGAGTAGCACGGTGACGGTGCCGTCGGCGTGGGCCGTGTCGACCGTGCCGCTGAGCAGCGGGTCGCCCGGGAGTAGGCGCTTGAATTTTGCCCAGGTGTTGGGGGTCTCCTCGCCGATCTGTAGGGTTTGTCGGGCGGTGTCGCCGCGATCGCTGCGACTGGCCTCGATGCTGACGGCGTTGATGATGCCATGCTGGGTGTCACCAGGCAGATCGATGCGCAGCAGGTTGCCGACGGCACCCAGGGGGAATTCCCCGCCCAAGGGCAGGGTGATGCCGCGCACGCCGGGTTGTTGATGCTGGCCGGAGAGGATGCGACCTCCGAGTAAGCGCCCCGCGTCGGCGTCGGTGATCAGGGAGCTGGTTTGAGTGGGTGCCACCCGGTCACCGGCACTGAGGTTGCGGAGCACCCTGCAGAGCACTCCGCCGACCTCGCCGCCGTGCACATAGACGGCGTTTGCCTGGGTGGCCACGGCCTGGCGCCGCTGCAGGCGCATGATGGCCGCCTCGGGTACCACCAGGTCGGGGGTGGCACCGGCGTAGTCCCAGGGGAGCACCGGGTAGCGGGGTTGAACGGTCAGCGTCTGCGCGGCCATCGACGGGACCACCACCAGCCCGGTGCCTTGGGCCGCCGCGTGGATGGCGGCGATGGGTGTCTGGTTCGACCAGCTCCAGGCACCGGCAGGGACCAGCCAGTCTGGGGTACCCGAGGCGAACGCGAGCGTCCAACCGGAGCCCAGAGGCAGGTGGTCGGCCATGAGCTGCTGGATGGTCAGCGCCGCACCGGTCACCCCGCTGCCCGGCAGCTGGTAGGGGCTGTCGAGCTGAGCCGACAGCCCCCGCCCGGTTACCGAGACGCCCCGCTTGGCGAACTCGCGATCCTCTGTCCAGTCCTCGACGATCAGATGCCAGGTGTAGCCGTTGATTGTGGCCACCAGGGTCACCGGCTGGCCGTTGATGTCCGGCATGATCGCATCCAGGGCATTTTTGCCGCGCAGGGTGGCGCTGAATTGCCAGCCCCAGGCATCCGCGTTGTAGTTGCAGGTGAGGCGCTCGGCGTCGATTTCATACCCGTCATCGAGGCGGGTCAGGCTGATGTTGTGGATCACGATGTAGACACTCCGAATGGGTAGGATGACGGTGGTGGGTGGTGGATTCGGCTCTGTCGGCCAGGGCGTGATGATGGGTAGCGAGTCGCGGATCCAGCCGGGGCCGCCGGGGCCCCAGCGGATGAGGGTGTCGGGGTCGCGTGACTGGTGGCGGTTGGCCAGGGTTGATAGTTGCCGGTACCGGGTGTGGTCACCTCGGTCCCGGGGCGATATCGGCAGATCCTGGAGTGCGGCCTCCCAAATGGACAGGCTGAAATTGACCGGCTCACCGACGGCGGGCGGGGTGTAGTCGGTGGCGGTCAGGGCGAAATTGACCGGCTCGCCAGTGGCTGGGACGCTGTAGGGCACCAGCTCGTTGCTGCCTTTGAGCCGAAAGATGTCGGATGAGCGCCAGGGCAACGCGCGGCCTTGATCGTGGGCCTGGTCGCGGCGGGTGGGTTTGGTCAGATGGCGCCAGCGCTGGGCGCCGCCCTGGTCCTGGGCGATGCCGTGGCCCCAGGGGGTGAGCGTGCCGCGGTCCTTTGCCGGCACCATGCGCCAGGTGGAGCGTGTAGCGCCTGGGTCGGTCCGTGTGCCCAGGGTCCAGCGGGATAGCGTGCGGGTGTTGCGCGCCAGGAGCATACCCCAGCGGGCAGTCAGGGTGTTGTCCTGGTGATCATGTCGGCCCCAGGGGGTGGCGACGATGCGGTCCTGTGGCGGCGGTGCGATGTATCGCAGGGCCGAGCCGCTGCCCAGGCGCCGGTCCCGCCGGCTGCGGTAATGCATACCGCAGGGGGCGATGATGCCGGGCAGGGGTGAGGGAGTGGCACCGGCCAGTCCTTCGGGGTCGCCCAAGGCAAAATCCACCTCGCCCCCCAGCGGGGCGCTGTAACCGGAGGACAGGCTAAAATTTACGGCATCAGCGGTGGGGGGGGTGTATGCCACTATACCCCCTGCACCGGACCATGTATCAACGGTCGCACACCGGACGCTGGAATAGCGACAATGTGATAATCCTGGCCAGCGAACAGCTGAGACAGTGTGTAGCTACCGTCAGATGGATCCGCGACTGTCTGCCCCCTCAACGCCCCGGTGGCAGCATCATAGGCCCGCACCGTCGCGGGATAAGCCGATCCGTCGAGGAGCACGGTACCACTCACGCTTGCATATACCCCGTCCAGAACGAATACCCGCCGCTCACCGATAGTCCATGCAGGGGTATTGGTGACCTGTAGCAACATATCCCAGGTAACGCCGTCGTTCGACCCTAACAAGTCAAAATCACGAGCCTGGTATATTTCTTGACCCGTCCATGTCGTCGCTGTGATCGCTATCGCGGACACGGCCAATTCGGTCGGATGCTGGTACTGCAACCACTGCGGTGAGCCAGAAAACACCGCAGTCCACTTGTAGTACGGATCACCGTCAAAAGCCATGTGCGGCGCATTGCCACTGTTAGCATACGATGACGCTGTCATCACGCCGCCGGTCGGAGTGGTTAGATCACTACCCTGTGGGTCACCCAGCAGTTCTAGTTCGGCTACGGAACAGTAACCTGACGCAGGATTTTGCGGCGATCTGATGACAACGCGATAGTATTTATAGCCCATCAGTCCGCATCCCCCATGTGCCAGAGGGTCAGGCTATCCTCCTCCTCGGTCGCATCACCCGACAGGGTGGTGCGGGCGATCCACATGGGCGCCGCCCCGGCCTCGGTGTTGAACCGGACACAGTTGCCAGTGGCCCAGCCCGAGCCCCAACCGCCCGCGTAGATGGTGAAATAGGGGGTGCCGCTCTCCGGGTTGAGCGGCGCCAGGTCAACGGCAATGTTGCCGGTGGCGATCAGGCCGACCGTCTCGCCGATTACCTCGAACACAGATGATGACGTGAATTTAATCAACCACCGCTCCTTGATGGCGCCGCGGTTATCGACGGCCAGCGGATAGGCCGAGTCGTTGTAGCTGGCAACGGGATCGCTGCCGATGCGCTCGTCGCTCCAGGTGCCGGTCCAGGTCGCCTGGTCGAACAGTGTGTGATAGCGCGCCTGGAGATCGCCGTGGATCAGGGCCGAGGCCAGCACCGATTTAGCGGGGTCGAAATCGTGGTAGACGGCGCTGGTGAATGTCACCGCGCCGTTGATCTGCACGTCGCTGATCAGGCGCATGTCCTCAACCCGGTAGACCGCGATCAGCGGCTCGTTCAGGCCGGTGAGGTCCAAGGGGTTGTTCATGGTCACAGCGCCGGTGGCGAGGTTGACGCTGTACTCGCTTGTTGGCACCGCCGTGCCTGCCTGATCCTCCAGGGTGCAGGCGGCCAGCTGATCGTCCGGCAGCGCGACCACCTGGTCGGCTACCAGACCAGACGGCAGGGTGTAGCTGTCGTTTTGCACCAGGATGCCGACGTCGGCCGGGCGGAAGATGGGCACGCGGCCATCGCTGGGCAGACGCACCGGGTCCAGACCCAGGATCTCGGCATCGAGGGGCAGGATGGTGTAGATCACCGCGTTATAGCGGACCGTATTCGGGAACACCGGGGTTGGGTAGGTGATCTCACAGACGCCGGTCACCTGGTCGATAGTGCCGGTGGAGCCGCCCCCGGTCAGGTTGCCGGAGAAATCGGCCGTGGCGGTGATCAGGTTGCCGTCGGTATCGGTGGCGTTGATCAGCATCGAACCCGGCTGCAGGGGCGAGCCGTTCGTCCTGAAATGGTACGCGTCCTGATACCAATTGCCGTAGGTGCTGAGCAGCGAGGTGATGTTGACGGTGGTGTTGACCGAGGCGGACCAGTCAGTGATCGTGGCCTCGCGCTTGATGTAGTCGATCGAGCCGGCGACGGTGCCGTCAGTCCAGTAGAGTGTGCCCTGGCCGCTACGGTCGCTGTAGGCCTTGCCGCCGAGGGTAAAGCGCACTGTACCGGGGATCAGGTCATCGGTGATGCCCCGCATGAATGTGATTTTTGGGGAGGGGATGTTGATCACCTCTTGCCGGGCGGTGCCGGCGGGGTTGTCTTGCATGTAGGTGACGGTGACGTTGCCGTCGCATGTTTCGGATTTATTTTGACTGGTCCAGGTGCCATTGGCGTTGTAGACGGCCTCGGCATAGGTCTCGGTCAACTTGATCGCCAACGCGCCGGTGGCGTAGTTGATACTGCCGCCGACGATGCCGCCGGCGCCGTTGTCCACCGCCGAGTTTTGCAGCGTGTGCAGCACGCCGCTGGTGACCTCTTGGAGGCGGCGTACGCCACCTGCGCCGCTTTGGCCGAGCCAGACGCCGCCGCTCATTGACCTGCCCCCTGATGTTGACCGTTAAACCGAATACGCACGATCTACCTCCCACACATAGTGACTGCTGTTGGATATCTGCTGCTGCTGTGTTTCCCAGGATACGCGGACCGAGCCGGGTTCGATGGGGACTGTCCCCAACGTGATGTCGGCGACGCCGCCGGAGAGGGTGACACCGGTCAGCACCTCGGTGACCAGGGCCGGCTCGTCGTAGTCGATGGTGAGCTGGCTGTTGGGGTCCGGCAGCACGCTGGACAGCACGATATAGACCTGGCCGGTGGCGTAGACGATGCGCCCGGAGCCGTCGCCGATCAGGCCGCCGGTGCCGTTGTCGGTGATGGTTTTGGCGACCCCGCCACTGAGAAAGGTGGCCGAGAAGCTGCCGGGCACACAGGGACCCGCCAGGGTGTGCTCGACGGTCAGCGGGTCCACCTCGGTGGTGCCGGCGCGGTTGATGAAATGCACCGGAGTGGTCCAGGTATAGAGAACACTGGTGTCAACGTCCGGCAGCGCGGCGAGGGTCACCTGGACCGAGCCGGTAGCGTAGTTAATGGTACCGGTGCCCTCGCCCTCCAGCGCGCCGGTGCCGTCATCCTGCAGCCGGTACCAGCGGCCCTGGGCGCGGAAATCCACCGACAGGGCGCCGGGTGCCGGGATGGGGATGCAGGAGAATACATAGGTGTAGGCGCGGTTGTTGATGGTGACCGCCGTCGCCCCGGTGTGCGCCGGGCCGATCACGGCGAACGTCTCGCCGCCGGAGGTGATCTGCTGCGCGGCCAGGCCGCCGGCCTGCACGTCAACCACCGGTGACTCGCCCCGGGTGGAGGGGACCAGCTGGGCGTAGATGGATGACGCGTTGACCGTCAGGTCGCCGTTGGCCACCGCCTGGGCCAGGGCGGTGACGCCATAGTATTTGGAGGCGTCGGCGACCAGGGTGTCGCGCATCACCGCGGCAGGCGTGAGGGTGTCCAGACAGGTGATGGTGGGGCCGTCGAACGTGTAGGCCAGGGCGGCCGATATCTCGCAGTCGATCACCATCCGCTTAAACACGCCGCAGATACTGCCCTGGCCGCCGTCGAACTCCTGCACCTCGGCGCTGACCGAGATGATGCGCACGTACTGGCTGTATTCGTCCTGGGCGCTCTCGTTTTGCACAAGGTACACCACGTCGCCTACCTCCGGCAAGGCCGCACTGACCGGCCCGAACAGGCGGATGGAGCGCTGGCCGGAGAGCTGGCGATCGAACAACCACCACCTCGACTGCGGGCCGCGTGTCACGTAGGACTCGACCCGATCCTGGGCGGCGGCGCGCTCGTCGGTGTGGGACTTGGTGGAGAAGAGCACGCCGGAGACGTTGGGGTCATCCGGCGCGTCCATGATTGCGCTCATCGCCCCGTAGTATGTGTCGGCGTTAGCCACATCGACGTGCACGAAGCACTTGCGCAGGTTGACACGGCCATAGACCCGGTCCAGCCGCGACTGGTCCGGGAACAGGTTGTTCATGACGCCGTCGACCACTTCGGTGCCGGTCATGCGACCGCCGCCGTCGTCGAAGTCGGTGAGGCGTTCGCTCGCTTTTGTCATTATATCAGAGGTCGTAATGGCCATTTAAATCTCCATAAAACGCAGTGTGAGGCTGTAGTACGTGCCGGCGGCCGGGTCCTCGACGAACAGGATCTGCTCGACGGCATCGATGGCGGTGTCTTGATGCCGGAACAGTACGGTGTAGCTGGTCCCGCGCAGCGTCAGGGTCAGTTCCTGGCCGGGGATGTCCGCCCAGGTTCGCAGTTGCTCCAAGTCCGCCCGGGTCACCCAGGCGCGATCATCCGCGCCTACCAGGGTGATCGGCCGGCCGGCCTGCTTGGTGGCGGTCTCCACCACAAGCGCACCGGTGAGGGTGTAGCCGGCGTCCTGTACCACCGATTGCCAGGTGTACTCGTCCGGCCAGTCGAAATCGCCGGGCAGTTCCAGGGTGGTGGTGCCGTCAGAGAGGGTGATCATTCGGTGACTGCTCCGGATTGTGCGAGTACGTCCAGCAGGCCCTGGGCGTCACCCTCGGCAAACGTGCCGGCGACCGCCCGGCCGCCGGCGGCCTTGAAGACCATTGTGATGGTTTTGCCGGGTTGGGCTGTGGACTCGGATGCAGATCCGGCGCGGTTCGCCTGCTCTTGTCGCTGCTCCCGGCGAGCGGTGGCTGTCGCGTTACGGATGGCCGAGTTGGCCCGATCGAGCAGAAAATCGTAGTATTTTTTATAGCCGTCGAGGCCATTGAGGCCGCGCAGATTGGAAGGGTCCTTGATCTCCTTGTCGAACTGCGCCAGGGTCTGCGCCACTATCTCGCCGCCGATCCCGGCGGCGGCGAGGTCGCGGCGGATCAGATCCTTTGCACCGCCGACCCAAGCGATTTCCTGCCGCGTGTAGGTTTCCCCTCCACCACCGCCAGCTGACTTCTTTTTGCCGCCGCCCGCGCGGGCCTTGCCGCTTGCCTGACGCTCGATCTGCTCCGCCGTCTTGCCGGCGGCCTCGGTCGCCTGCTGTTCGGCGGTCACCTGTTCCTCGGTCAACTTGATCAATTCACGGCGGCGTAGATTGATCTCATCAATGATCTCGCCGTACTCCTTGGCGCTGATCTTGCCCTCGCGCCAGCGCCGAGCGGCCTCATTGGCCAGGTCGGCCAGCTCGGAACGGGTGGTGGCCTGGTTGATCTCGTTGATGGCATCGCGTAGCGCTCGGGCCTCGTGGGCTGCAATGCGAAACGCCTCACGGCCGAATGCACCGGTCTGTTTGTACTGCTCTGCCAGGACCCGGATCTCCGTGGTCAAGCCCAGGGCGGCGGCCTTGGCCTTCAGCTGCTTGTCTATAACCCCGTCCTGGGCGCGGATAGCATCCTCAGCATATTTCAGGAACGCGGCCGCCAGCTGCTCGGTCGTGGCCTGCCCAGACTGCTCCAGGGCGTCGAACATCTCGCGGGACTTGTCCGCGATCTTTTGCAGCGCCTCGACGCTGGTGAGGCCAAAATGATTGAATGCCTCCTCGGAGTTCTGCACCGTCTCACCGATGGCGCCCAGGCGCTTGTCCACCTCATCCATGCGCTTGAGGTAGGCATCGAGGCTGATCTTGCCGGTATCGAACGCATCGTATAGGGCGATCTTCAGGGCGTTGATGGTCTGCGCATCACCCGCCTTTTTCAGCGCGGCGTCAAACGCGTTGAGCATGTTCACACCGCTGGTGCCGCTCTCCACGATCTGCCGGAACGCATCCACGGTCGCTTGGCCGGTTTGGCGGAGGGACTCCTCGGTCTCGATGCCCAGCTCTTTGTAGGCATCCGCCAGGGCCTGGGCCTTTTCGGCGGCGGCCTGGGCGGCTTGTTCGGTTTCGGTGAGGGCGGCCTTGGTTTTTTCTGTAGACGCCGCAACCTCTTCCTGGCCCTTGACCACCTCTTCGCTGACCAGGCCGGCGGCCTCGCCCATGCCCAATAGGGCGGCACGGGCCTCGCGGGCGTCGGTGATGATGCCGTCGCGCAGGCCGGCGGCGGTGGCGCTGAGTTTTTTGGCCTCGGCTTCATACTGTTTCGAGAGGTCGCCGAAGGTGATTTTCGACAGGCCCAGGGTGATCAGCGCCGCCGTGTCCAGGAACAGCGAGCCGATGCCCTTGATCGTGATCTGTATCGAGTTCCAGAAAAACGCGATCGCGTTGCCGGCGAATTTAAACGCGCCTGACATCGATGCGACGGTCTCAATCGTCGACCGGATGGACCCGCCCAGGCTGATGATGGTTTCCGCCGCTTCCCGCGCCCATTTTTTGAGTTCGCCGTTTTTTGCCCACTCGGCAAATTTCTGATTGAGCGATTCGAGTTCGCCCTTGAAATAGGCCAGCGCGCCCTGGTCGGCGATCAGATTCAGGAAGTTTGTCCAGTTGTCCTTTAGGTTGGACAACTGGCCGTTGAGGGTCCTCATGGCGCGTTCGGAGGCGCCGAGATTGTTCCGCCCCATCTCGTCCATCAGGGCGCGGATGGCGTCGCGGCCCAGTAGCCCCTTGGCGGACATCTCCTGCAGCTCAGCGGCGTTGCGTCCGGTGGCCTTGGCCAGCAGATCCCATACTGGTACGCCGCGCTCGATCAGCTGCAGCGCCTCCTCACCCTGTAGCTTCTGCTTACTCCACGCCTGACCCAGGGCCAGCACGATGCCCTCTAGCGTCTCACCCTTGGCGCCCAGCGACGATGCCTGATCGGCGATGGCGCGGAATGACCCGTCCATCGGGTCCATCCCCATCGCCTTGAGCTTGATAAATGATTGCGTGACCTGGTCTAGTTGATACGGCGTCTTTGCCGTAAAGGTCTTAATCCACTCGACGGCCGCGCCGCCTTTCTCGTTCGACCTGAACAGCGTATCCATCTGGACGCGCAGCGCTTCGAACTTGCCGCCGGTCTCGGAAACGGCCAGGATGCTGTTGCGCAAATTGCGCAGCAGGCTGGTGATGGTGCTGATGCCGACCTTTGCCACCAGGAATCCGCCCGCGGCGGCAGCGGCGGTGCGCAATGTGCCCCATGATTTGGCAGCGCGCCCCGCGGCGGCGGCATTGGTGTCGATGGCCGACGCACTGGAGCGGGCTTCCCAGGCGGTGGATTTCAGGGATTTTGCCAGGGCCTGACCGCGCCGGGTGAGCGCGTCTTGCGTCTGGTGCAGCCGGACCTGGTGTTCTGCCAGGTTGGTGGTGGCTATGCCGGCCTGCTGCATCTGCGAGCGCATGTTCTGCAGTGACAGGCGGTTATTCTCATAGGCCTGGGCGGCGGCCCGGGCCGCCTTGCGTGACCGCTCAAATGCGGCCTGCTGCTTTTTGGTCGGGGCCTCCGTTGCCTTCAGCTCGCGCGACAGCGCCGCCGTTTTGTCCTTGGCGGCGGCCATCGCCTGCTCGGCACCCTGTGTCTCGGTCTTGAGTTTGCGAAATGCGGAAATCATACCGCTGTCGCTACCCAGTTTTTTCAGCTCGGCCCCGAGGTCGGCCGCCTCCTGCTCGAACTTATCGGTCTCGACGCCCGCCTTCTTCAGCTCACCGACCAGCGAGCTGACGTTATCCAGCCCGGTCTGGGCAATGGCGATTTTTAGCGCGAGATTGAGATCAGCCATAATTAACTATTCAAGAACATCCAAAGCCGCTCCCGGCCATCCCTGGCCTCCACGGCATAAGGCCGTCCCTGGCCAAAAATCGATGGCCTCACAGCCCCCGATTGCTATTACCAAAACAGACCATCGGCGGGGAGCGCCGCGTCCATTACTGCACAATGGTGGCCTTGTAGAAGCGGCTCTTTCCGGCGCCCTGGGTGGTGTCGGCCAGCAGTTTGCCGGCGATCTCCAGCCCCGCGAAATCGTCGCCGATCCAGTCCACGCTGGCGGCGGCGCCGAAGCGGATGCGGTGTGCCCGCAACACGTTGGCCTTGCCGCTGCGCGCCTCGTTCAGGCCGTCGAGCAGCATCTCGTACTCGCTGGCGGCCTGGGTGAAGGCCTCGATGACGTCCTGACCCGGGTGGCTGTAGGCGACGTGCACCGAGCCGGGGGGGATGGTGCTGGTGGCGGGGATCCAGAGGCCCGCCCCGCGTACCTCGTAATCGGTGCCGGCGGTATAGGTGGTGACATCGGTGACGTCGGTCACCACCACGGAACTGGCGGCGATGTTGGCCAGCGGTACCAGGGTGCCCAGGGCCACGGTCACAGTCTCGGCGGTGACGCTGCCGGCCTCCAGCGTTGTGGTGTTGCCGTATAGCACCATCGACAAATTGGCCGGGCTCAGGTCATGCAGCATCAGCTTGACGTTGACGCTCTTGACGCGCCGCACCTCGTTGCGGGTACCGCCGCCGGCGGCGGTGTGGTCCGGCAGCTCCTTGACCTCTTCCTCCACGCTGAAATTGGCGCTGGATACCTCGCCCACCGGCACCAGGCCACCCGAGCCGTTGCGGTCGCGCATGAAAATCGGGCCGACGCCGATATAGCTGTAATCCGTGATCTCCATTTACTTGCCCTCTTCGTTGGGGAGGTCGGCCTGGCCGACGCCTTGCTGTACCAGCCACTTTGCCACCAGGGGCGCGACGTGGATCACCGCATCCTTTTTATGCGGCTCGCCTTTGTGGGTGTGATCACGCAGCAGCGTTACCGCTACGGGCGTGGGCGTGGGTTGGGTTTTCTGGGCCATCATTGCTCTCCTCTATGTTGCATTCGTTGGGTCCAGGTTAATGGGTAGTAGCCGTAGCCCTTGCGGTAGCCCGGCCGGGGCGGCGCGGTCGGCCGCAGGTTGCGCAGGTCGGGCGCCAGTTTGTGGCCGGTGAGTGCACTGAACACGGCACCCAGCAGTGGGCCGGCCTCCTCGCGGGCCGCCTCGCCGGTGCGGATGCCGCGCACGTTGCGCACCGCCACCACCGTGTGCCAGATCAGCTCTACCTCAACCCGCTGACCATCGGCTTGATCCTGGCTGATGCGCAGGCCGCCATAGACCACGTGCACCGCCGGGGTCGGCTGCTTCCCCTCGGCGACATCGGCCAGATCGGACGCGGTCAGCACATGCACCGTGGCGGGTAGCTTGGCTTTGAGTCGGGCGACGATGAGGGATTCGGCGCGGAGCAATTAGAAACCCTCCAGCGTGTCGCCGGTGAATATCCGCGCCGGCGCATCCACCTCGGGGCTACCGCTGACGGTTACCGCGCCGGCACTGGCCGGCAGGCCCAGCTGCACCTTGCCGGTGGCCACGCTCTCCAGATACCGCCGGGCATCCTCGTAACGGGTGCGCACCTGATCCACGACCGCGTCGTCATACAGGTGGTAGCGGGTGATATCACAGGCCACCCGCACCAGGACCGGCGGCACCGCGGCCAGCGGCAGCGCGTAACGTCCGGAGAGGTAACCGTCGATCTCGCCGTCGGCGTCGACCAGCGCGCGATCCAGCACGTCGGTATCGATGACGCCGGCGCCGGTCCGGTCGGTGAGCTGGATCAGCTCCGCCTCGGCGAACCGGTCGATCAGGTCCTGGGTGGTGGCGTAGGGCATCGGTTACTGCGCCTTTTTCGCTGGCGTAGCCTTCTTCGGCGCGGTCTTCTTTTTCGGCACTGGATCGGCTTTGACCTCAGCGCCAGGAGGGAGTCCCTGCCCGTCGATCTGATCGCCGCCCTCGGCATCATCCGGACGATCGCCGATCTCCGGCTCGATCTGACGCTCCGGATCGAGGTCCGCCGGCGCCTTCGCGACAACCTCCGTCAGCGCCCCGGACGCAACCGCCGGCGCCGCCGTCTCCGCGTCAGCGGTGATCGGCTTGCCGCCAGGCTTGTGGATCTTGCTGCCCAGTTTCACCGGGCGGTTCACCTTGTAATCTGGCATCACGTGCTCCTCTATCTATATAGGGGCGGGGAGCGCTCCCGCTCCCCTGAATCGCCGTCCCTGGGTTGCGCCGGTTTAACCGACGTTCTGCAACAGGTACCCGGCGGTCATGCCGGCCAGCACCGGGGCCCGCTCGTAGGTGACCGGGTAGATCCAGCTCTTGGCGTTGCGGTCCTGGTAGGCCTGCTCCACGATCGGGTGGCCCTCCATCGTGTAGGTGTAGCCGTAGCTTGGCTCTTCCTGACCCGACGGGGTGGTGGGTACGTAGGCCAGCACCGCGTCGGTGCCCCAGATGGAGGTGGATGCACCGGCTTCATCAAAGCTGATTGCCTTGCCCACCACCACGCGCTCCAGGTCGAACAGGGAGGCCAGCATCTCGGCGGTGATGGACTCTTTACTGGTGTACTTGAAGCGCTCGACCACCTTGGCGTTGTTCTTGGCGGCCTTGAATGCGGCGCGGGAGAGCACCAGCACGTTGGGCTCCATGCCGGTGGTGTCGGCGATGGCGGTCTTGCCGGTGTCCAGGTCGCTGTTGGGGTTGTTGGCGTCGTCGGTCCACTTGGCCGCCGCCAGGTCGATCTTGTGGTCGGCGTCGTAGTTGGCGGCGGCGCGGGCGATCCCCGCCTGTTCGTTCTCCAGCGCCAGCATCAGGGCGCGCATGGTGCCGTTGGCGGCGCGGGTACCCAGGTTGATGCCCGGCACCCGGCTGGCGTCGCGCAGGAACTCGAATGGCACCTTGCCCTCCAGGGCGTCCTGAAACAGCGCAAACGGCTTACCCAGGTGGCCGAACTCGATCCGCTTGGTGTTGGCGCCGGGAGCGCGACGAGCGTTGAAAAGCTGAAAGCTTTTCTTGTCGAACTCCAGTACCTGGCCACCGGACACCTGGACAGGAACGCGGGGGAACAGGGCATGGCCCACGAGCTCCACGTGGCGGTATCCCTGGACGACGTTGCTGAGGATCGGGTCGATCACCCGGACCTGGCTGTTATTCATTGGCATTGGTTATGCTCCTGTTGGTCTTAGTGGGTGATGGATCAGTTGGGGAAGAGGATCGCTTCCACCAGGTCACCGGCGGCCCCGGCACTTTCACCAGGCGCCAGGCGCGCGACGGTCACGCCCGCCGACTTGGTAACGGCCCGCCCGGTGGCGTCCACCTCGATGGCGGCACCGGCGGCGATGGCGGCACCGGCCTCCACGATGGCGGTGCCGTGGGTATCCACGGCCGCCGCGTCACCGATGGCGGCATCGGCCCGGGCCACGCCCAGGGTGTTGCCGGCGGCGGCGGCGACATCACCGTCATGGCCGACAAAGCGGCTGGCGGTCAGGGCGCCGGTGGCGATGATCGTCAGGGTGAGCAGGGGGATCGATTGCGGCATAGCAGTCTCCTGTTATCGATATGAAAGGGTTCAGCCGCCCACGATCTGTGCGGCAGTGACGTAGTCGACGCTGTGCTTCTCCTGGTAGGCCAGGATCTTGTTGTGCAGCGCCAGTTGTTCCTTGTCCACGGTGTAACCGGCCGGGGCCGCGAAATCGACGGTCGCCGTCTCCGGCTCGGCAGCGGAGCGCTCGGCGTAGTCCACCTGCTCCGGCAAGCCGCCGAGGAACTCCCGCAGGAACTCCCCCGCCGTGCCGCTGTAGGCGTCGTCGCCCTCGCCAAACGCCAGCGCCTCGTCCGGCAGGCGGGTCAGCAGCGCCGCCACGCCCGCCTGGTGGCGCGGCAGGATGCGCCCGGCGGCCGCCAGCTGCTCGGCGAAGTCGGCCGCCTCGCGCTCGGTCCGCTGGCGTTCCTGGTCGCCCAGGGCGGCCTCACGGTCGGCAATGGCCTGCTCGCGGGCACTGAGCTGCGTTTCACGCTCGGCAAACGCGGCGGTCTGTTCGGCGGTTGGCTGGATCGGGTCGGGCATGATCGGCTCCTCGTTTTCTGAATAGGCGGGGGATAGGGATGCGTCGGCGGACTCTTCAGCCTCGCCGGCACGGTCGATATCGTTGATCAGGTAGTTGGGCAGGACCTGGTCGGCCGACTCCAGGCCGTCCTTCTCGATCCAGCGGTCGCGGACGTTGCGCAGCAGGTTGGCCACGGCGCGCCAGCCCCAGCGCTCCGTCTCACCGAACTCGATGGTGACGATGCCGTCCGCCTCGTCGGCAAACTCAACCGCCTTCAAGCCCTTGACGGCCGGCGGCTGGGCGCCGAGGAATCCCACATGGCGCAGGTAGTAGACGCCGGGCACCGGGTTGGCTGGGTGGGTGGGCGGGTAAAAGCTGGCTGAAACCTTCTTAAAGCGGCCTTTATCGACCATTTCAGCAATCGACCTGGTGCGGCTCCGCTTCCAGCTCACCCTCCCGGTACTGTAGCTTGGATACCCAGCCGTAGGCCGGGGCGTCGTGGGTCGGATGACCGACCACCAGGGGCGCCTCGTGCAGGGCCGGGTCGTAGGCGTTGGCGGAGGCCGCCAGGTCGCCCTCGGAGAAATTGAGCACCGCGCCGCTCATGGCGGTATGGCGGCCAGGGCGGAAGATGCTGATCGGCTTGGGCACGGGTGGCCTCATGTGGGGATGTCCATACATGGGGCCTACAGTACCGGGAGCGCATCGGGATGTGACGGGGGAACCGGTTCCGGGGGAGTGATTCAGGTTGGAACCGGTAGATAACAGACTATCAGGGTCAGGGGTGGTGGGCAATGGTTCGCGAGACCCGTTTAAAATCCCCTCAAAACGTTTAAGAGGTTCGACGCCAGGCCGTGGTAGCGGTGCGCGCCCCTGGCGGCCTCTGCGGGCCTCTCCGGGCGAATGCTGATTTACCCTCCCACCGCCGCTTCCAGGTGCTCCTGCAGAATGTCGAGCACGGCCGCGCCGTCATCCTCGGACAACCCCACGATCTCACGGGCGGGGATATCGCCCCAGGGGGTCTGGCCACCGGCGAAGCTGTGCTTCGCGGCACCGAAATGCATCGTGCCGGCATACTCCAGCGCGCTGCCGACTTCCACACCGTCGGCCGTTATTTGGTAGTGGATCTCCGAGAGCAGGCGCTTTGACTCGCCGACCAGGGGTGTGTCGTGTCCCTTGCGTTCGATGGTGACGGGGGAGAGGGGCGCCCAGGCCGTACCGTCCGGGGCCAGGCCGTCCGCCCCCCGTTGCTTGGTGGAACGCACCAGGTACTCGCCGATATCCTGATAGGCGGGTTTCAGGTCCGCCCCGGCCTGCAATAGCCGGCTGAGGGCGGTCAGCACCGGCTGGGCTTCGAATTCGATCGTGATCATGTGCTATAGTCTCTCTATCTCGGTTCGGACATCGGACCGTCGTGCTCATACCACGAACCGTCACGGGCGTTGTGGTCCGGGGACGAACCGAGTCACTTCTCTATAATATAGAATGACTGCAACGCGAGCATCTTGCGCCCGTTTCGCAGCTCGAACACCGCCTCGTACCCTTCGCCGCCCAGGGTTAGCCGTCGTTTTACCAGCGGATTGCCCGTCTTCGTCGCTTTACCGGCGGCCACCAGCTGGCCCCCTTCGTTGATGAGTTGCGGCAACACCTCGTAATCCTTGGCAGTCACCCCGCGCTGACCGGAGCGGGTCTCTGCCTCCTTGCCGTGCCGCCCCTCAATGTGGCGTACCGCGAACGCGTCAAGCGCGTAATCGAACCCAGCCACATCTTTGCCCAGCAGCACCTCGATGCGCGTGATATCGTCAGCCGTCAGCAACCCCAGCGTCCGGTACGGCGGAATATCCAGTTGCGTCCGCTCCTCCAGGACGCGCTGGGCATACAAGCGGGTGTCGGCCGCCACCGAGGGCAGCGATCGGTAAGAGGTGGCCAGGCTGTCGCGCACCGATTCCGGCACGCCCTGCATGTAGGCCTTGGCCAGGGTGTAGTCCCACTGCTGGGTCTTGGCCGCCATTGCGCGCACGGTATCGCTGACGGTGGACCCGGGTTGGTAGTCCCAGCCCTTGTCGATGCCGACCGGCGCGCCGGTCTTGGGGTCGGTGGTGTTCCAGTGCTTGGGCAGCGCCTTGTCCGGGTCACCCCCCAGACGCCGGGCACCACGCTCCGAGCGGGCGCCGCTGACATAGCACTGACAACCCCAGCCGTTGGCAGGGGCGTGGGTATCCCAGAACGCGTGGGTTACCGGCAGGGTCAGGCCATCCCAGGCCAGGTGTTTGGGTCGCGGCTGTTTGACTGAGTCGTTGTGGTGATACACCCAGTATTTGAAACCGCCCTCGTGTAGCTGGGCATAGCGCCCGGCGTTGTAGCTGGTCTTGGCATTGGTCTGATAGATGATGCGGGTGCGCCAGGCGACGCCTTTTTTACTGCCCTCGCCGGTCCAACCGGTCCAGCCGTTGCGCTCGACCAGGGCGCGGAAGTCCTGGCGGAAGGCGTCCAGGCTCTTGCCCTCGCTGACAGCGCGATCCGCCGACCCGGCCAGGTCACTCAGCAAGTCCGCCTTCTGGGCGCCGGCCACCATGAACCCGCTGTCGTGGGCGCCTTTCTGCAGATCATCCCAGCGCTCGCTGGGCACCAGGTTGCCGAGCTTGCCGCGAAAGAAGCTGACCTGTTCGGCAAACGGCCGCTTGAATACGCCACTGGTAACGGATGGCTGGGGGTCAGGCACCGGTCTGCTCCACATCGAAGCGGCCCGCGGCCTCGGCGACCTCCAGGGCATCCCCCAACACGCCAGCGAGCGGGGCCTCCGGCAGGTCGGCGTAAGCGGTCAACAGCATTTCCCGAAACTCCTCGAGGCTGTCGGCCGCTTCCAACATCGCCTCGATGCGCGCCAGCCACTCGGCCATTGCGGGCTCGGCCTCCCGTTCGAGGCGCCCGGCAATTTGGGCAGCGGGCGGCAGGATGTCGGCAGCACGCGCCGCCTCGGCGAATTCCGGCGCCGGCTCGGGTTCCGGCCCACCCGATGGAGGCGGCTGGATCGTCTCCCACTCGCCGCCATAGGTGTCCTGCACGTGGCGCAGGGTGGGCTTGTAGCCCATATCGAAGACGTGCTTCTCCCGTTCGGCCACCTTGTTCAGGTCTTCGGAATCCTCGGTCTTGCGCCAGACCCGGGGCGTGGCGGCGTTGGGGTAGTTCCACTGGGTGAGCCAGGTCGCCACGGACCGATTGAACGAGTCACACACCAGGTCGGCGTCGGCCTTGACCAGGTCCAGCCTGACATCCTGCTGCAGCTCCTCGTTGCCCAGCTTGCCCGGGGTGCCCTCGGTGCTGGCCACCTGGCCCAGCACCACCTTGGCGATCGCCCGGTCCATGTGATCGTACAGGGCGGTATAGTCCCCGGTACCGGAGCGCGCCGCTTCCAGCAGCTCGATCTCCATGCCCTGGGGAATGCTGATGCCGGAGTCGGTGGTGATGGCGCGGAGCGCCTGCAGCAGCTTGGCCCGCTCGGTCGGGGTGGCATTGGTCTCGTAGCGGCCCACGCTGGTGGGCTGGCCGAACTTCTCCAGGAAGATCAGCCAGAACTTGATACCGTTGCGCTTGAAGAACACCGGCCAGTAGAGCCAGTGGGCCAGGCCCATCCCATAGGGGTCATCGTCATGGTCGGCGCCGGTCTGGAAGAACCAGAACTTGCGCTCCGGCAACACCTCGCCGTCGGGCTTGGCCATCGTCAACAGTTTCAGATCACCCCGCCCATCGAAGCCGAAGCGCTTGCGATCGCGCACCCGCACCGCATCCAGCACCACCTGGCGGCCGTCCCGCGCCCATAGGCACTCGGCCACCGCGTGGCCGTAGAACACGCCATACAGCATCTTGTCGGTCACCGCGTCCCAGCGGATGTGGTCCAGCTGCTCCCGCAGGAACTCCGCCGCCGCCTTGTCCTGGCGACGCTCACCGCCCGGGCGTACCTCCCACTCGCGGGAGATCACCGCCAGGCGGCGCTGGTGGAAGGTGGCCGCCACCTGGTCGTCGCGCAGCAGCTCCCGGTAGGCGTTGTAGTCGCCGGCGGCACGGGTCATCAGCACCGAGTCCTGGGGCTGGGCCAGCGCCAGCGGATCGACGTAGCCGCGGGTGATGTCGCGGCCGTCCAGGGTGGTGGCGATCTCGCGCAGCTCCGGGCGCACGCTGGCCATCTCGGCGAATTGCGCCTCGGTGATCACCACGCCGGAATTGAGCTGTACATAGTCAGCAGCCATTAGAAACCTCCGAAGTCATTGCTGCCGCCCACCACGCCGAAGCCGATATCATCATGAATGGCCGGGGCGGTGGCACCGTCGCCCGCGAAGGCGGCACGGGGTCCGGTGGATTGGTAGTCGATCTCCGCCGCCGGACTGGAGGCTGCCTCCACTCCCAGGCCCAACGCCCAGAAGCGGTCCGCGTGGCCGGCCGCGGAGCGCTCGGCGGTAAACCGGATGTTGCCGGCGGCGCTGGTGGTCTTGGTCACCGCCCGCAGATCGGCGCGGACTACCGGGTCGTAGGGTATCCGGATGCGCTGGTCTTCCATGCCGCCGCGTACCGGGTAGGCCAGGCGCTCCTTGACCTGGGCGGAGAAGGTGACCAGCTCCACGCGGTAGGTGCCGAACTTCGCCTGGGCATCGTCGCCCCAGCCGATACCGAGCCCGGTATAGTCGAAGCAGGTGCGGCGCATACAGGCAATCCACGGCCAGAGCACCTTCTCCTGATCCGGCTTGCTCATGTTCTTGAGCGCGATGATCTTGCGGGTGTAGAGCACATCGCCCAGGCGCTCCAGTATCCAGAGCACGGTCAGGTCCTTGGTGCGGCCGATATCGAGCCCGGCATAGAGTTCACGCTTGCCGGATTGCGCCTCCTCCAGGGTGATCTCCCAGGGGATGCCCTTGATGTATTCACAGGAGGCGATCAGGTCGTATTCCAGGAACGCCGCATCGTCGTCGCCCGGCACGCACATGTACTCCTGGAGGAAAGACTCTTCATCGGCGGTACCGGACTTGATGAAATCGAAGTACTCCGCCTCGTCCATCGCCTGCTGCTCGGCCTCCGCCGGAAGGGCCTGCTGCAGCTTGAACAGAAAACCCTGGTTTAAGGCCTCTTCAAGGGTGACCCGATGCAGGCTAATCTTCTTGGGGTTGCCTTTCTCCCGCGCCTCGACCACCAGGTCGGTATTGAAGAAGTTGCGGCTGCCGCGATGGGTGGAGATCACTTCCATCTGGCCGCCCCAGGTCAGACCGGGATACGCGATGGTCCAGAGCTTGCGCGGGTCCTTGTGCAGGGCGAACTCGTCCAGCACGCGGCCGCCGCGCTTGCCCGCCTGGGCATCCGGGTTGGAGCTCATGGAGTAGATCTGCCGGCCGGAGGCGAAGCGCAGCACCAGGGCGGTCAGCTTCTCTTTCGGGTCGATCACCACCTCGCCGAGATCCTCGGCGGCCAGGTTGAACGCCTGCGCCCACATCTTGCAGTCCTCCAGGAACAGGCGCGCCTGGATCTCATCGCGGGAGGAAACCCACTGATCATAGCGGGCCGAGGTTGCCGCGGTGCGTTCCACCAGCGGATAGGCGGTACTCCAGGAGAGGCCGATCTGACGACTCTTCTCCATCACTTTCAGCCGTGAACGATCCTTGATCCACTTCTCCTGGTACGGTAGGAAAATGGCCTCCGGGTTAGGCGGGATGCACTTGGCGTTGCCCTTGTGCTGGCGTGTCATTCCGCCATCCCGAGCACGTCACGGCGGATGCGCTCGATGGTCTCAGCAGAGACGCCGGACTGCTTGGCGGTGGAGGCCATCGCTTCGGCCGCCCTGGCCCGCTCCTGCTTACGGATATCTTCCTCCCGCTTGACGTTCTCCGACGAGGCCCGCTCCAGGCGCACCACGGACAGCGACAGGTGTTTCAGCTGGTCGATGATCGCCGGCATGCTCTCTTCGGTCAGTTCACCTTCGGCCAGTTTCATGGTCAGCTCGAAGGCGAGGGTGCGCAGGGTTTCGTTAATCAAGTGGCCCAGCTGCCCCTGGGGCGCGGCACCCAGCTTGCCCACCCAGGCCTCCGCCACCTGGCGGGACTGGCGCAGGCGTTCGCCCACCTCGCGCATCTTGAGGTCGTAACGGTTCACCGCGTGGCGGCTGACCTGCTGCTCGGCACCCAGCTCACCCAGCAGGGCGTTCAGCCGGTCGGTGGCCTCGGTCTGGGTGATGGCGGGATCGCGCAGCCAGGCGTGGAGCGCGTCGCGCACCTCGGTGGGGAGCAGGTCGATGGTGCTGGGGCGGGACATCAGGTCACACCCCCGGTCGCGGCCGCGCCACGCCGGGCACGCGGCTGCGCCCCAGGGCCACGTCTTCGCCTCGGCGGGTCAGCTTGGCCACCTGCAGACCGGCCACGTTTTCGACGCTGATCAGACCCTGCTCGGTCAGCCACGCCAGCTCGGTGCGCAGCCGATCGCTGCTGATGCCGTGACCCACCGCCGACAGCGCGCCCTGCAGCACGATCTCGTTCTGGGCGTAATCGACGTCTTCTTCCAACACTTGCAGCACCACCAGACGTTGGTTTTCGATGACCAGTTCCGCAAGACTCATTTACTACCCCCTTGATTTAGCCGGTCCTGGAACAGCAGGGCAAAATTGCCATTCAGTGAGTCCAGGTGCCCTTCGATCTTCTTCATGCTGCCGGCGATGGTGTTGACCTTTTCGTGGATCTCGCCCAGATCGTCATGGTCTGGCAGGTGACGCACGTCGGTCTCCAACTGGCTCAGCCGTAGGTCAATGGCGGATACCCGGGAATCAACCCGGTCGATCGCGCCGCGGTTGGCCTTGGTGCGATTCACAATCCAGGTATAAACCCCCAGCCCAAACAGCCCACCCAGGTGCGCGACGTCAAACCAGAACCGCGCCGCGCCATAATCAACTTCCATATACTCTCCGCTGCTGCTGTTCCCGGTCCGTCAGGCACCCCACACAGATCCCGGCGGCCTGGCGGTGTGCCGGCAACGGCTCCAGGCAGTCGGGGCAGTGGGGTGCGCCATCGATGAGGTAGGGGGTCACCTGCTGCCGGGCGCGCTCCTGTTGCGCGGCCAGGGCGTCGGCATCAAAGCGCTCGATGCGCCGGTCGGCGCGGTCTGCGTCATCCATGATCTACCCCGCCAGCCGCTTTGCCAGGGCGGCCATCAGGCCGGGTGCCGGCTCCTGGCCGGCCTGTACCTGCTTGTCTTTGGAGCGGCTGGTCACGTTGACGCCCAGCACCGCCAGGGCGATACCCCACAGACCGAGTAGGGCGGTCAGTACGCTACCCAGCGCCCCGACCACGGCGGCCAGATCACCGGGGTGTTTATAGGCGACCAGGCCGAGGATGAGCGTGAATCCGGTCATCTGTACGAACCATGCCAGCGCCGTCAGATACCCGTAGGTCGGCCGCCAGCGCCGCACATAGGGGTCATTGCTCGCCACCTCGGCCCGTATGGTCTGGTTGACCTCCGCCAGGCGGGCGGTCTCGGCCTCCAGGTGCATGCGGGTCAGATCCGCCTTGTTGTCCAGCTCCATCTGGCGGATCCGCTCCAGCGAGGCCGGGTCTTGCAGCGCGGTGGCCACGGCGGCGGGGTCCGCCTCCGTGCCCAGGGCCGAGGCCACCAGGGCGCCGACACCGGCACCGGCCGGGCCGAGCAGCAGGGTGCCGACCAGCGGCGCCGCCTTGGCGACGACGCCGCTTATATCAGACCAATCCATACCAACCCTCCAACCAGAGCCCGCCGACGATCAGCGCGCCGGCTATCCAGCCGCGCAGGTATTCCTGGTGCTCCCAGTTGCCCGGGGCTGGGCGTTCCGCCCGCACCGTGATCCACACCGCCAGCGGCATGGCCACCGTATAGGCGGGCAGCGCCAGCAGCAGGCGCGGATCGAACAGGGCCAGCGGCACGAACCCGCCCCCCCAAAGTCCACCCCTCGCGAACAGGGCCAGCCAGGCGTTATGCAGTAGCGGCCCACGCTGCCACCAGGCCGCGCGCTCGGGATCGGGTTGACGGCCGGTCAGGGCGCAGCCGATGGCCTCGCCCCAGCCCGGGATCATGCCCAGGTACATGGTCGCGACTATCGGCATGGTCAGCCCGTCCCAGGGGTGACCGAACAGGGCGGCCATCAGCCAGCCGTAGATCAGTCGGTCGATGTAGCCCGAGACCAGCAGGTGGTAGTGGTCGCCGCGCAAACGGTCGGCACCGCCGAGTAACACAACCAGCAGCAGTTGCTGGACAAACAGTGACCAATCCATCAGGCGGCCTCCTTGTGGTTGAGATGGAGTTGCCGCGCCTGTTCGAGGGTGCGCAGCCCGGGGACATAGACGGTGCGGGGTTTGCCGATCAGCCGCGGCACCTTGATGGCGGTCAGCCGCTCCAGGCGTGCCGGCTCGTGCAGTGCGGCGGAGGGCACGGAGACATGCACCCACTGGCCGAACTCGTGGATCAGCTGGTCGTAGCCGGTGACGTGCTCGCGCAGCCAGGTCGCCACCTCCAGAGGGGTGTGCCCGGTGACCACGATGTCGGCCGCCTGGCCGTACTGGTGCTGTGAGGTAGGCGCTCCGCCGATCATGCGGTTGAGTTTGGGCGGGCGGTAGCCGGAGGTGATATGCACGGGCCCGAGCGCGTCACGCAACGGCTGCAATACGCCCCGGCAGAGGCGGCGCAGGGTGAAATAGACCACGCCAAACTCGCTGACGGTCATATCGATGCCCCGGCGCGCAGCGGTCTGCGAGCGGGTGAACTCGTCCAGGTAGAAGTTTGCGGATAGCTGTATGCGGCTCATGCCGTCATGCTAGACGGATGACGCGGGGGATAGACGGGGGAACGGGTTCCGGGGAGTGCAGTAGAGATCAGGTGGGGCTTTTACAGATTACCCGCCCGCTGTCTCGAACGCAAACAGCTGGCCCTGGGCAGTGGCGTCGGCCAGCTCGCCCTCCACCCGCCGGCGCAGCTTGCGGATGCCGCGCTCGGTGTAGCCGTAGCGACGCGCCAGGGTGGCGTTGGAGGCCCCGGCCTCGGCCTCACGGACGATCTGCTGCTCCTGCACCGCCCTCAGAGCGGCGACGCAGCGGGCTACCTCGATCTCCTCGTTCTGATAGCGCTCCACCAGGGCGGTCAGCGCTGGCATACCGATGCGGTCCGCCAGCCAGTGGTCGGGCGTCGCTCTGGCGGGCACGCACAGACGGATACCGCCTCGTTCTTCGACGATCACCAGGGTGGCCGCCAGGCCGACCACCTCGATCAACTCCTGGACGGAGTCCGGCAGGTAGTGGGCGGGGATCTGGCCGGGGGCGCCCATCATTGCGGCCGCCCCTTCAGGTTCAGGGCGTCGCGCAGCATGCAGCGGATCGCCCGCAGGTTGCGCTGCCGCTGCTCCTCGGTGATCTGGGGGGCGGGCAGGGCTTGACGTTGTGGGCGGGACGGCAATCTCTGCATCAGCATGTTCGGGGAGGGCCAGCGGTCGCAGTTGGCCGCCAGCTCCATGAATCCCCGGTGTAGGCGCAGCGTATCTAGCTCCTTGTCCCAGACGATATTCCTACCTGCCAAGGTCTCGGCCCAGATGCGGGTCACCTCACCCATCGCCACTCCGGCCGGCGCGCCATCCAGATTCAGCAGGCGCAGCCGTTCCATGTGATACTTGACGATTTCACCCAACCAAGCAGGTACTTTGACATGAGCTTTCACGACACCCCCTTATCTGAGATTGAGCAGCACATTGCCGAGGCGCTTGGCGTGGACGAAGTATGCATAGCCGCGCTGGAGTTTGCCGCCCCGAACGCCATAGCAGAACTGTCAGACAACAAGAAGATCCGGGTTACGCTACGCATCGTCGTCGCCGAAGTTGACGGAGCGGATCGCTAGGACGGCGGTCTCGGTGGCGGTCAGCTTGCGCCCGTTTACACCCCCTGTAACCGGGCGTTGATGGCCGTTTGACGGCATTTCAACCAGCGCCTGACCGCGCTCGGCTACCGACTCCAGCACCCGCATCAGGTAGTTGTGATTCTTCAGCGGCTTCCAGCCGGCGCCCATCCGCGGGCGCATCGCCTCCAGCGTCTCGCGGATCGCCTGGGCGATCACCGCCTCGCCGTGCTGTCCGCTCAGGGCCTCCACCTCCTCGGCCAGGGCCAGGGCGCGGGACCAGCGCAGCGACTGGGTGCGCGGACGGAACAGCCCCAGGTAGGTCACCAGCTCGCGGGACAACCCGCCGCAGCGGCCCAGCAGCGCCATGAACCGCCGGCCGCTCTCATCCTCGACGGCGGACTCCAGGGAGAAACGTTCGCTGCAGCGGGGGCAGTTCAGCTGCATGCGTCCACCCGCTCGGCCAGGTGATCGATGATCAGGTTCATCAGCCGCCGCTGGCGGTGCCAGTTTTTGGCCTGATAGCCCTGGCCGTTCAGCCACGGCGCCACGTAGGCCTCGGTCAGCCCCAGCCGTCCCAGCAGCGCCTGGATGGTGGCGTGCTTGGCGCGCTTCTCCTGCTCCACCACCAGCGCGGCGACAATGGCGCGCCAGTGCTCGGGCCGCTCGACCCAGGCCAGGCGCGCCACGCCGGGGGCCTTACCCTGCGCCGGCGCACCCTTGCCGCCGGTGATGTTGCGGGCGATGCTGTCGGCATAAGCCCAGGAGAGCCCCATGTCCGCCAGCAATGCCTCCACCTTGGTGATGTACTGCGGCAGCTGGGCGTAATTGTGGGGCCGCCGGCCGGCCTTGCGCGGCGCGCTGAACCGGGCCCCGCACTGGCGCAGGTGGGCGATCACCTTCGCCCGCCCGTGGGCGTCCAGGTCGGCGGAGGAGTTCACCCGCGCCTGGGTCCACAGCATGCGGCGGTAATCGCTGTCCGGCGACTTGTCCGCCGGGTCCATGCCGAGCTGCTTGGCGCCCATGTGGATCTTGGCTAGGTCGGTGCGACGTGGGTTGTTCATGCCTGGGCCTCTCGTTTTGCATCGAGCGCTGCTTTGTACGTTTCGTAGGTCAGCACCTCGATATCGGTGTTGTGCTTTTTCAGGTGGCGGATCAGGGGCATGGGTTTTAACCAGTCTGCCCGGGAAAGATAGCGGCGGTCGTAGTACCCCCGTTTTCTGCACTCCCGCTTGCCGTAGAGCTTTTCGCATAGCTTCAGATCTTTGGCGGACCTGCGCTGGCGTGAAACGTGCCGGCAAAACCGCTTTGGGATGTCGGAGAATTCCTCCGGGTCATCGACGACTTCTATCCACTCGCCCTTAAACCCGCCATCTACGTACACAATGATGTAGAGCCGGTTGGTCTTGCTGTCCCGCTCCAGGTGCGTGCTGACCAGGTAGCCATCACAGCGCAGGTAGACAGATCCGAACAGGCGGTCCATCTCCTTGGCGACTTCATCCCACTGTTCTTTGGTTGGTTGATTCATATTTCTCTTACATCCTCCGCTATGCACTTACAGGCATGAACCGCGGAGCGCGCACGGATCGCGGCGGCAAACGCTCCCCTGCACCCGGCCTCCGTTATGCGAATCAGCGTTCGCCCGCTGGTTGACGGGTACTTGTGGTCTGCGAGGGTAAGCGGCAGCGTTTCGCACGCCAGTGCGCACGCCTCACGTTCCGCCAGGACCATGTCCTCTGCTCGCGCCTCGGAAGAATTCGGCCCTTCCGGGCTTGACCAGTGCGTCACCCCAGCCACCACCCCACCGCTTTCACAGGCGATCCACCCGGGGACCGAGTCATCCCAGTAGCCGCAGAAGAAGCCTTCGGTGTCCCAGCAGAGCACCGTCATATCGGCGTCAGGCTTTTCGGTGGTGGCGTCGTGCCAGTCCAGGACTTCAGACGCGGGGTTCTTTGGCTGGCTCATTTGCCCCCCTCCAGTGCGGCGCGCCCTTCGGTTCCAGACACCCCTCGGTTAAGTTCAGCTTGCCGGCCGGACTGCCGCCCGGCTGACAGATCATCCCACTCGTGGTCGCGCAGCCGGCGCCCTTCGTTGCGGTTTCTGGCGGCCAGGGTTTCCCGGCTTTCATACCGCTTGGCCAAGTAGGCATCGATGGCGGTGGTTTGCTGTTCAGATCCGGCCAGGCTGACTATCTTGCCGACCACGGCGCTCACCCAGCCCGTGCTGAACAGGTCGGCGCGGCGGGTCTTGTTGGCCGGTTTGCAGCGCTTGAGCCTGGACTTGATGTGGTCATTCCGGGCACGCTTGGCCTGCCGATGCAGCACGGTAAACGCGTAGTGCGCTATCTCCGGCGCCGTTCCGCAGCCGATGAATACCCACTCGCCAGGCTGTGACCAGTAACCCCCTGAAAAGATGAGGCGACAGCCAAAGGCCACCGCTATCCGCGAAGCCAGTGCGGCCTCCCAGTCGGCGGGCTTATTCTTTGCCCCGGCATTGGCCCGGCGCTCCTCTGCCTGAGCCGCGTGCACATCCATCTCGGTGACGTTGTGCGCCTCCATCAGTTTCCGGGCCTGGCGCAGGGCAGCCTCGGCTTCGTGCTCGTTGGCGCTGGCTGACAGGGCCAGGCATTTCTTGATCTTGTCGATGATCTTGTCGTTATCGTTCACGATTTATCCCCCACCTCATCCACCACGATCGGCACATAGCTGGCCTTGATCTGGCGCACGGTGTCGATCAGTTCCGTGCCGGTACCTTCCTTACGCATCTGGATAACCAGCTCGGTGCTGGCCTTCTGGAAGGAGCTGAAGGCTTTCTCCCAGCCAAGCGCGGCGGCGACATGGTCCAGGCCGAAGTCCAGGTCACTGGCGGGAATCCGGCCCGCCACGATCTCGCCCCGTGCGGTGCCGGTGTCATCCCATCCGTAGATCATCATCGGGCAGCCTCCTCTGCCGGCTCGGGCAGGGGCATCCAGTGGGTGACCTGGATAGGCGTTACCGAACCGGTCAGCAGCCAGTGGCCGGCCGGATTGACAAATGCCATATCGACCGCCGGGCCGTCCAGCAGGTCGGAGACCCAGGTGACCAGGACGTCGAGCAGTGGCTCCGGACTGCGCTGGGTGGCGGGTATCCAATTCTGCGCACTCATGCCGCCACCTCCCCACGCGGCGGAATCATCGGCATGACCAGCGCCAGGCCGCCATCGAAGCGGACCAGGCCGGGGACGTAGTAATAGGGGTCATCGATCGGCTCGGCGTTGTACAGGGTGGCATTGGGCAGTTCGGCCAGCAGGGCGATGTAGCGCGGGTTGTAGTAGGCGTGGCCGAGCGACACCCTCAGTTCCATAACGTCCTTTCCGGTGCCATCGCAAGCGATGCAGTGCGTCCCTGGTGCATCGGTGTTGCCCCCACAGGCCGGGCACTCGTCCAGACTGCTGAGACTTGTAACGAGGCCGGTGTTATTACACCGTTCACATTTTGGCGTGACGCCCGTGCCCTTGCAGTATTCGCAGGGCTCCGCCGCGGCCAACATCTGGGCGGCATTGGTATCCGCCAGGCGGTGAGCGTCCGGCTGGTAGGTGTCGGCCAGCATCTGCTCGATGCCGCTGACAACCTTGTCGATAGCAGTACCGCCGTCAAGTGCGATCACGGCAAATGCCTCCACGGCCGGCTCATCCACCACCCGCACGGCGATGTGGCCGTTGGAGGCGTAGAGGTACCCCCCTTTACGGAGGGGGGTGTTGAGATACTCGCGGATGTCGTTCTTGCCGCAGAAGCGGCTCAGGAGTTCGGTCGTGTTCATGATTCCATCTCCAGTTGTTTGAGTTCGGCCGTCATGGGCGCCAGGGTATCCTCGGCCCGGCGCTGGGTGTCCGGACCGCGGTGCGGCATGTGCTTCTCGATCCGGGCAATGTCCTCGCGCAGCCGCCTGATCCGTGCCCGGCGCACGTTGGCGCGGATGGTGCCCTGCTGTTGTGGTGTGGTCACGATTGCCTCCTGGGCGTTGTCCACCCTTCATCCGCCGTCCACCAGGTGACGACTTGACCGTCGTCGTTCAGGACACGGAGCTTCACGTCTGCCGCTCGCGCCAATCTGACGGCGTGGTAGCGCACCTCGGCGTCACGCGCGGCGGGGTAGCTGAGGCAGTTGCGCCATGCGCCGTTCTGGTTGATCTGCAGTTGCATGGCCGCCCCCTACACAGACGCCAGGTCGAGCGGGATCGCCCGGTACTGGTCGCTGTCGCCGATGCGCTCGTAGACCCGCACATAGATCGCGGTACCGACGGTCTGGATGCTATCGCGCAGGGCGTCCATCGCCCGCAGCCACTCGGCGTCGTCGATCTCCAGGCGCAGCAGCTCCAGCACCGCGGCCGTTTTGATCTGCCCCTGGGTGTCGGTGCGGAAGGCCCGGTCGACCAGGGCGCGGATGTTGTTGTTCGCCCCCTCGCTCCAGCGGGTGATGCAGCCGTTGATCAGGGATTTCGCCGCCTCCAACTCTTCGGTGAAGGCGATGCGGTCGGCGACGTGCCTGCAGACTTTGTAGCGGCCGTCGTAGCTGGAGAGCTGGATGTTCCCCTTGCGCCCGCCGATGCGGGTGTCGTAGCGCTCGGCGGCGATCTGCACCAGGTCCTCGATCTCGTCCAGGGCCTGGCGTTTGAATGTCGTCAGCGCATGGTTCAGGGACTTGGCGAGATCGACCAGGTAGCGCACCCGGTCGTCACGCAGTTTGTCTTGCTCGCGCACCTGGGCCTCGGGCACCAGGTGGCCGGCGGCGTTGCGCATGTAGCCGGTTGGGATGGGTTCGTTCATGGATAGTCTCCTAGGTCGGTAGTCTGAGCTGGCCGAGCAGGTCGGGCAGCGAGGTGCGTTTCATGCGTGAGACCTGGGCGAGCGAGGCCATCGCCCGCTCTTCAAGGTATGCGCAGGTGCGGTTCAGTTCGGCCTCATCGCGGGCGATGAAGTAGCCGGTGGAGGGGTGCGCACAGACGTGGTGGCCTTCCATGCGCAGCT
Organism: Sedimenticola hydrogenitrophicus; assembly: GCF_029017505.1. Lineage (GTDB taxonomy): Bacteria > Pseudomonadota > Gammaproteobacteria > Chromatiales > Chromatiaceae > Sedimenticola > Sedimenticola hydrogenitrophicus_A. The sequence goes on along the minus strand of NZ_JAQGEI010000046.1, from coordinate 6,867 downwards.
CGGTGATGAGCTGGCGCAGGCGGCGCTGGTCGCCCCGGTGCGGGTCGGACTGGCCGCTGATCTCGATGACCAGGTCCCGCGCCGTGATGCCCTGGTGCGCGCCGATGTGGCGGGCGAGCGCCTGTAACACATCCCCTTTGTTCATGCTGACTCCTCCAGGTTGGCCGGCCGCGGCAGCAGGTACTCGGCGGCCTGGTAGGTGATGAACGGCTGTTGGCATACCGAACGCACGCCGAACCGGCCCAGGTACTCCAGTTCAATCTCATGCCCGGCGCGGATGGCGTTGGCGGCCTCGAACAGCACCTCCGTGATGATGTGCTCCAGGTGCTCCTGGCTCGGCAGCGGAACGAACTCGCCGATGGCCCCGCGGATCTGCTCCGCCAGCACCACGGTGTAGGGCGGGGTGTCGAGCTCCTCGCGCGGGTCATCCAGCTTGAGCCGGTTGACGCAGTCGGGACAGACCGTGTGGCGGGGCGCCCAGTCCCCGGATTTACCGCAAAGTGGACAGGTCATGAGTGTTCCCCCTGTGTCTGCCACTGGACGCGGCATGCCAGCACCGGGGCCTGCCAGGTGTAGCGCCGCCCCTGATGTGTGCCCTCGATGCGGTACCAGGCGCCGATCAGCTTGTCGCACTGGGCGCAGCCCTGGATCCACACCACCGGCTTGGCCCCTTCCAGCTCGATGCGCAGCACGGTGTAGCCGTGGCGGATCAGTGCCTCCAGGCAGGCGCCGGCATCGGCCAGCTTGGCCTGCATGTGGGCGTTCTGCGCGTTGCGGGCGTGCAGACCCCGGACGATGGGGAGTTCGGTGATGGCGTTCATCCCTCACCCCCCAAGTCGCGCCAGGCGGCGCGGATGTGGCGCAGGTTGACCCCCTCGCCCTTGGCGAACAGGGTGGCCAGGCGCAGGCACTTGGTGACCATGCGCAGGGCGCCTTGGCTGCGGGCGATCTCCAGCACCGCCTCGCGCTCTTCGCGGGCGGTGATGCCCCAGGCTTCCAGCAGCGCCTCCACGTCATCCTTGCGGGGTCGGGTCAGGCGCACCCGTTTGCCGATGCGGCTGAACAGCTGGGCGAACTCGGCGGAGCGGCGCCCGCCGGTGATGCGGGTGTAGATGATCTCATTGCCCATGATGGCCAGGCCGACGCCGGTGGCGTCGTGCAGGCCGCGCAGCGCCTCGATGGCGCGGGTGTTGAGGTGCTGGGCCTCGTCGATGATCAGCAGGCCGTTGGTCTCCTCCAGCCGTTCCACCAGGTCGGCCTCGATGCGGCAGGCCCGGGTGTTGGTGGGGCGCAGGCCGCAGGCCAGCGCCACCCGCTCCAGGCAGGGGCCGAGGGTGTTGGTGCTGCTGGTCATGGTGGCCACCCAGACGTTGGGATGGCCGATGGCGTAGTGGCGCGCCGCCTTGGTCTTGCCCAGCCCCGCGCCGCCGTAGACCACGGCGATATCGCCGGCCATCTGGGCGTAGGAGAGGCCGGCCAGGATGCGCCGGGCGGTGGTGGTCTCCACCCAGGCGGGGGCGGTGGGGAGCGCCGCGGTCATCCTGGCACGCTCGGTGCGGGCGTCCAGCCAGCGGCGGATTTTGAGTTCCAGCTCTGCTGGATCGCTCGGATACTTGCCGGACAGCCATTGCGACAGTGCCGAGCCGGAGATACCGATCTCGGTAGAGGCTCGCTCCTGGGACAGGCCGGCGCTGGCCATTTCGACCCGCACCAGGTCGTGCAGGATCTGCTCGTCTTCCAGCCCGGTCCGGGCCATTGCTACTGCATCGTTCATTGCTATACTCCTGTTGTTGTTGTTCTTGCTGTAAGGCAAGCACCGCCACCGTCCGGCGGGGATGCCACCCCGCCGGGCGTTCTTGAATCAGTCGTCCCGGTCCAGCACACTGCCGGTGTTCTGGGCCGCCAGGCGCAGGATGAATTCGTCTCCCCCCAGCACCAGGTCATCATCCGGCAGATCGATGTCGCTTCCGGCCACCCGCTTGGCCTTGCCGAACGCACCGCGCACCAGCTTGTGGTTTTGCTGGGCAGGGGTCTCTGCCTCCTGCTCGCGGTCGGCCTGGGCGGCGGTATCGATCAGGCGGTCCAGTTCGGCCTGGCTCATCCGTTGGTGGATGGCCGCCTCCTCTTTGGTGATCCGTGCCAGGCGCTGCTCGTCCCGCGCCCGATCGCGGCCGGCTTGGGTGTCGATGAAGCGCACCGGGCCATTGAGCTTGGCCTCGCCGATCAGGCGCCCGTCCAGGGTCTCGACCATCACCGGCAGGAGCAGGTTGTCGGGGTCCAGCCGCACCACCACCCGCCGCTCGGCCGCCGAGCGGCCCGCCAGGGCCTCGGTCAGCGCATCGGAGACGTACTCGTTGCCGTGGACCTTTACCGCACCGGTGAGCTTGTTGGCGGTGATGTCCACCGCTGCCAGCAGCCAGCGCGAGAGCTGCGCCTGGGTCGGGCGTTGGATCAGGTGGGCGTTGGCCTGGTAGCTCTCGGCAAACACTTCATCGAAGCTGCGGCCGTCCATGCCCATGCCGCGCCGACCCTTCCGGGCGTTGTGCTGGCGGATGCCGTCCTCCAGCACTTCCAGGAAGCGAGCCAACGGCACGGCGCGGCTGCCGTAGTTCTCCGGCTTGGCGGTGGGGTTCTTGCCGGTGTAGGCGCCGGCCAGGCGGGCGTCCTTGGATACGTCGCTCGCCAGGTCGCGGAAGGCACGTTCAATGGGCTTTGATTGGCCGTGGTACGGCTTGGCGAAGTGGGTGTTCTCCTCGCCCAGCAGGTGGGTGAACAGGCCCAGCGGCTCCTCCTCCTTGACCTTGAAGCGGAACCGCGTGGACATGCCGCCGGTCAGGATCTTGGCGGCCGCGCCGCGGCCGTTGTCCAGGATCGCCCCGCCGGGTTTGCCGTGCTCGCGCAGCAGGTCAGCGAAGGAGAGCCGATAACCATCGGAACTCTCTGTCTTGTCGACGCGCCAGGAGAGCATCTTCCCCGAGCGGATATCCTGCCAGCCCACCAGAATGGGGCGTCCGATCTCGCCATCCGGCCACTCCACGAAATTGTCGAACTTGTGGCCGTCGGCGTTCACCAGCTCCAGGGCGTGCAGCGCGGTCCGGTCGCGCCGCTGGGCCGGGAACATCCTCGCCAGCGCCTCCGGCCCCTTGCGCAGGAACACCTGAGCCCGGTAGCTCATCTCCCGTTCCAGGCGCCGGGCCAGCGATTTGCTGCTGCCCGGTATGGTCCAGTCGTGCACCGCGGCCAGCCGCTGCAGGGTGCGATAGCACATCTCCAGCGTCGGCTCCTCCTGGCGCAGGTAGTCTGCCTTGAAGGCGGCCCAGGCGGCGGGGTCGCACTCGGCGGTGGCGGTGCGCCCCAGGTGCCCCGGGGCCAGCACCAGCGCCCACAGGTGACGCGGGTAATCCACCAGCCCGGCCTTGGCCCCCTTGCCGTAGTAAGCGTCGCGCAGGGTGGCGTAGCTCCAGGGGGTGCCGGTGGCGGCCGTCTGCAGGGCCGTGGTCAGCGGTACGCCGCTGCGCTCGTGCGCCGTGACGGCGGCGCGGATCGCGGTGCACTTCGCCTCCGCCTTCTCTCGCTGGCTGTCCCGCAGCCGCTCCCAGCGCGAGGATAGCGCCTCCTCGCTGTGCACCGGACGCTGGCGTTTGGGGGAGGGGGTCAGGTCGGCCTCGGTCAGCACGGGGACCGGGGCGTGGGTTTTGAGCAGGGCGACCTGGGCGGCATGGGGCATGGCATCCAGCCGGTACAGTCGCCGGGTACCGCCGCGGCCAGTGGACTCCTCGAATGGCCAGGATTCGCGGACGGCGGTGCGCTCAATCTTGCGCTTTGGCTCTCCCATCGCCTCGGCGATCTCGCGGACGGTAAACCACTCCTTGGTCAAAACGACTCCTCCTCGCGGATCGGGATCAGCAGCTCAGCGGCGCTTTTGACATCCTCCAGCGCCAGCTCGATGTCCACATCCCAGTCACGCTCACCCTCGCAGAGCGCTAGCAGCAGCTCCACCAAATGCTGATAGCGTTTTTCCAGGATCGGCGTCAGGTGGCTTGCGCGCTCACGAAAAATGATTAATTCTTCATTGCTCATGTATCACCTCTTCAGGAATGCTGTTATGCCTATCTACAGGAAGGAAACAATCACACCTCATCTGCGTGAACTCGATGAGTATTATCAGAACCTGCGCTCTATCCTCGGCGCAGCGCCCAATACGAATATCGCAGATCGCTTTCACCTCACCCCGGACCAGATGTCCAAAGAATGCGTCCAGGTCAACCTGGATGATCTGGCAAAGGCGGTGAAGCACTTTAAGGTTGTCGTGGAAGACCTGGGCCGACTGAAAAACAAGGAATACCAGCTCAAACCGATGCGGCAGGGTGATTAGCCATATCCCAGGTGCTGGCTGACGATTCATTCCACTCCCTCCTCAAACAGCTCCAGCTCCGGCGTCAGCGCCTTGCTGACATTCTCCCGGTGCCCGGCGATCTCACTCATGGCCTGGCTCAGCGCCGCCATCGTCTCATCGGCGGACCCCTCGCCCCGGTAGAACCGGGCCAGTAGGTTCACCGCATCGTTGAATCCCGTCTGCAGCTGCAGCACGTCCTCATCCTGGGCCGGCTTCCCGCTGGGGATATCCACCAGCAGCTTGTGCGCGCTGGTGGCCAGGTACTGGGTCACATAGGTGCAGCCGCAGGCGTGCTCGAACGGGCGGATCAGGATCGCCGGCAACCGGCCGTTCTCCAGCCACTTGTACAGCGCCCACTTGCTCGGCATCCCCATCAGGTCAGCCACCCGGTCAACCGACAGGCGCCGCCGCTCCCGGGCGTACTCCAGGCACAGCTCGATAGCGTGGCGCAAAGAGGTCGGAGCCACCCGCTTCCTATTACGCTTACGCATTGGAAACCCCCTTTAAAACGTCTTCCAAAACCGGTGCCGGATTGCCCTGGCAGCCGCTGCCGGCCTGGGCTAGGCTGTGTCCGTCGAACAAAAACAACAGAGAGAACACCATGCCGAAAGACACCAGCCACTTGTATCCGATGCCTGAAGATGTGCTACACAACATGGTGCAGACATTCATATTCATGCCTGCCGCCGACCTGGAAGCCGAGCGCGAAGCCATTGCCAAAGCCGTACCGCCAGGCGATATGGCCGATGCGCCAACCCTTGAAGAGGCGATACGCCTGGGCCATCGTTTCGTGCAGCTGGCCCCTTATGGAGATCCGCCAGACGCCGACACTCTGCAGCGATGTCTCGCGCCTCTTTCACCGTTGCAAAGCGGGGCGCTGGCCGTGCGCCTGGAGCAGATCCAGCGGGCGCTTTGGCAGGTGCAGCACATGAAGGGTCTGGACTACGATCCAACCCAGGTACTGGCTGTGCAGCCACTATGGCATCTGCGCTGGGAGACCCTGTTTCGCGGGTCTCTCTATCCCGCCTATGTGGGGATGCTGGATGTAAGTCGGTTCTAATTGTCACGCGGCTCTCCCTTTGACTTTTCGCAATTCATGTGACGCACCGGCGCCGCCTGCGGTATCCTGCGGATATCGGCTCGGCCAGATGACGGCGGGATCGATCCCAATGGCCTCGGCGATCAACCGCTCGCCCTTCGGCCAGGGCCGGTCCAGGGCATTCGTCAGGGTGGTTGGGGAGGCGTAGCCGTGATGGGTGGACAGGCTGCGCAGCGACCAGCCGGCCTTGCGCAACGCGCAGACGATATCGGCCCGGTGCCAGTCCTGTTTTTTTTGCTTGCGTGTTGTGTTCATGGTCCAAACAATAAACCCAATAGGGAACCTTCGTCAACCCCATTCGGGAACTTACGTTAAGTGACGCGCTTTAGGGTTTCCTAATATTTTAGGCTTAAGTCAATGAAAGTAACTAAAAACAATAACTTAAGAAAGTGCGTCACTACGAAAGGAAGTGCGTCACCGGTGACGCACTTAGGGAGCTAGAAGTGCGTCAGGATACAATCGGGAACCGGCTATCTCATGCGCGGCGCACTATTGGGCTTGCTATCGAGGAATTCAGCACCCAAACGGGGATACCTATCAGTACGCTGAAAAAATATGAGAGCGACCACCGCGTCCCTGGCGGTGAAGCGATCCAGTCAATTACCAAGGTAGGCATTAATGCCCATTGGCTAGTCACCGGTGAGGGAAGGATGCGACTGGAAGATCTGGCGGCACCCAAGGAGGCGTCGATCGGAAACCAGATCAAGGAGCATAGCGAGGAGTACGCCCTGGTGCCGCTCTACGATGTGCGGGCCGCCGCGGGCCACGGCGCCGTAGTGGAGGAGGAGCAGATCATCGACTCCCTGGCCTTCAAGCGCCAGTGGATCCAGCAGGAGCTGCACGCCAGCCCGGGCGATCTCTACCTGATCTATGTGGATGGTGAATCGATGGAGCCCACCCTCCGGCCAGGTGACGTGATCCTAGTGGATCGCCGCAGCGCCCAGGCCGTGCCCCGGGATGGGATCTATGTGCTAAGGATGGATGGCAGCCTGCTGGTCAAGCGCCTGCAGCGCCTCCCGGGCCGCCAGGTCAAAGTCACCAGCGACAACCCTGCCTACGAACCGTTCAACCTCTCCCTGGAAGCACCAGGTGAAGACCTGGCGATCGTCGGCCGCGTCGTCTGGACCGGCCGCCGCATGTAGCCAGCCCTTAAACGATCTTTAAAAGGTACGTGAACAGATGCCGCACTTTCGCAATTCTACCGGGGATAATGGCCATACTGGACAAATCGCCGCGACTTTCGCAGACTCAAGCGAAATCGTCGCCACGCCACCTAATCGCGCCCAAGTCATTGATTCCCTGCTCACTATTGCTCGGTATCGCTCATCATTGCGCGCCACCCCATGTTTCTCTTTCTAAGTGTCTCCCCTCA
>NZ_JAQGEI010000045.1 GCF_029017505.1 Sedimenticola hydrogenitrophicus | reverse complement strand
ACCCCGGATAGTTATCGCACCACTCACCAGCAAGGGACAGCCGTTGGGCTGTCGCCCCGAGATTCGATTCCGGGGCAGACGGGCCCGCATCCTGCTCGACCAGATCCACTCGGTGGACCGGCAGCGCCTGGGTGAAAAAATGGGCAGTATCGCGCTGGAAAGCTGGCATCCGGTCTTGATGGAAATGCTGGCCTGAATCAGGCACTGCCGATGAAATGACGAATTCATGGAGTCAGCGGCAATGGCGAGGAGTGGTACATGGATGTACCGTTTACGGACCTGAGGATGGCATGCGCCTACCGGCTTATCCACCCTACGAAACTAAGCAGTAGGACCGGTTCCGGGCGGAGTTCCAGGAGCAGAAACCACCGGCACCAGTGAAGCAGGGCGCCGGCAAATCTCTCCGTGACATCTATGTGCAGGACCTAATCGGGTTCTCTAACGTCCTGGCGCGACACGCCGCGTGCGCCTTTAATCAATTTCCGGTCAAAGGTGTAGAAGGGTGTACCCTCAGGACTCGCAGCAAGGTGCAGGGCATCGGCAAAATCGAGTCCTTGTTCATGCCACTCCAGGGCCATGGCGACCCGCTCGCCCTCTTCCAGCACCACGTTTTCAAGGCCGAACAGCCGCCGCAACACGGCAACTATTTCCCGCGGTGAAAACTTGTAGGCATAGCGCAGCACCCACTCGCACTCCAGCGCCACGGTGGTGGAGATAAAAATCTTATGGTCATTGAAGAGATGGTAGGCGCGTTGGAATTGCGACTCGTCATCACGGCTCAACAGGCGCACCACGATGTTGGTATCAACCGCGATCATGGTGGTCACGCACCCCGGCGGCAATCGCGTCTTCCATCTCGTCAAGACTTATCGCCGGCCCTGTGTAGGGAAGCGACCCAGCCACTTCATCGAGGGAGGTCGGTGCAAAGGGAGCTTTGCTCCGCAACAGCACACCGTCAGGGGTATCGATCACCTCAAGGGTCTGGCCCGAGCGCCAGTGATGCGACTCGCGCACCGTTTTGGGAATGATCACCTGCCCCTTGCTGGAAAGGCGTGTGGTGGACATGATGATTGTACCTCGCAACAACAAAGTAAGATCGCGTTCTTACTTTAGCCCGATAGGATACAGATTGCAAAGGGGGCCGACGTTGATGGGAATTGACGTGGTCAGCCATTTTGTTACACCCGGTTAAGTTGCTTTCTTCCTTCTGCGGTTTGCCCTCTATTCCGAACATTGAGTTGCACATACGAGTTAAATCCGCGACTCATAGTTAGTGCCTATCCAGAAACTACAGAAATCGTCATTCCGGCGAATGCCGGACAAAAGCGCGAAGCGCGTTGCACGACTGAAAGTCGGCCCGAAGGGTGAGCGAAGCGAATAATCCAGTAACCTGTTGAATCCCCTGGACCCCGGCCTCCGCCGGGGTGACGACAATTTAAATTACGTGCGTTTCTGGATGGACACTAGTTAGCCCGAATCATCAAGAATGACCAGCCCAGTTCAACCAATCGAGTTGATAGGTATTGCACCTGGAGCCACGGCTGATACAGTGACACCTTCTCTCTTCCGCAACAAAAGGAGCTTGTTACGCCATGAGAATCCCGCTGCGTTTATCCCCGGTAAAACTGTTGTGCCTGTGCTGGCTGCTCGCGGCCGGCGGTCACGCACTGGCCGAGGCACCCCGGCTGATGCTGGCGACGTTGTGGCATTCGGGGGACGACCCGACCGGCTGGTGGGTGAGCGAGAAGTACGACGGGGTGCGTGGCTTCTGGGACGGCACGCGCATGCTGAGCCGAGGCGGCGAAGCCATCAACCTGCCCGCGGCCTTCCGCGCCGCCCTGCCGCCATTTCCGGTCGACGGCGAGCTATGGGCCGGGCGGGGCCGTTTTGCGCAAACGCTGGCGAGCGTGCGTGATTATGCACCCGGGCCGGGCTGGGATGAGATCCGTTACCTGATTTTCGATGCGCCAACACAGGCGGGGCCGTTCGAGGCGCGTATGCAGGTGGTGCAACACTGGCTGGCGCAACGGCCGCCCTCCCCCATCGGCCTGGCGACCCAGACCCGCTGCACCGGAAGGATGCATCTGGAACAGGTGCTGGATGGCATCGAGACACAGGGGGGCGAGGGGGTGATGTTGCGCGCCGCCGCCTCCCCCTACCAGCCGGGCCGCAGCGAGCACCTGCGCAAGTACAAGCGCTTCGACGACAGTGAGGCGGAGGTGGTGGCTTACAACCCCGGCCAGGGCAAGTACGCGGGGCTGGTGGGATCGCTGCAGGTGGTGCTGCCCGACGGCACCCGCTTTGCCGTCGGCTCGGGACTGAGCGATGCCCAACGGCGCGATCCGCCGCCAATCGGCAGCACCATCACCTTCAAGCACCACGGCTGGACCCGCCACGGCAAGCCGCGCTTTCCGGTCTTCTGGCGTGTTCGTAAACCGTAGTTGGCGGTTGAGTGAGTGAATGGGGAGGCGCTACGCCTCCCCAACAGCGCCCGTGTTTGACCCGATCAAACCAGACCACTCTCCTCTACCCAGGCGACCACCCGCCCGAACGGCACCTCCGCCAACCGCCCGAACAGCGGGTGTCCGCCGAGTTTGGCGCGGCTCAGCCCGGGCGACGAGATCCCGCACAGGAAGCGGGCGATCGCCCGTGCCGAGTCGAGGGCGGCGGCCTTTTCCGCCAGCAGCGGGGCCAGTTGGTCGACGAGGCCCGGCGGGATCGCCCGCTGTTCTCTTTCCGGCAACGGTTGTGCCGGCTCCAGACAGCCGCTGCAGTGACCGCAGGGGGCCTCCAGAGTCTCGCCGAAGTGGGCGGCCAGCAGGGCGGTGCGGCATCCCTCCAGCGCGGCCAGTTCACATACCTGGCGCAGGCGCCGCAACTCACCCGCCTCGCGGCTGGCCATGCGCTGGTGCAGCGCCGCGGCGAGGCCATCGAGATCGTCCGGCATACGCCGGCGCGTGTAGCGGTGGCGCACCCCGGCGGCCTGCAACTCCAGCATCCCCTGATCACCCAGCCAGTCGAGGGCGCGAACGACCCGCTCGCGCGGACATTGCAGGGCGGCGGAGGCGGCATCGGCATCCAGGGAGAGCCAGGTGCGGCCTTTTTGCGCCTGCTTGAACAGGGCGCCGAGAAATGCCCGCCGCTCACCCTCGAAGCGCTCCAGGATCGCCTTTGAGCCGAGCAACGGCTTGAACTTGTACTGGCTGTAGAACGGCGTGCCGCCCTCCAGCAGGCCATCCAGTTCCAGGTAGGTGAGCAGGGTGCGCAACACCAGGGGGCGGATGTCGTGACGGGCGGCCAATTCGTACAGGGAGAGATCGAACTCGGCCTCGCGGCCAAACAGATCGTGGAGCAGGCTGTGCAGGGCGCCGGCCCCCGGCGTGTCCCCATAGATGAAATTCTCCAGCACGTTGAGGTCATCCGGGCAGAACAGCAGGTGGCAGATCGAGGGTTCGCCGTCGCGGCCGGCGCGGCCGATCTCCTGGGCGTAGTTCTCCAGGCTCTTGGGTGGGTTGTAGTGGTAGACATAGCGGATATTCGCCTTGTCCACGCCCATGCCGAAGGCGATAGTGGCCACCACCGCGGCCTGCTCCGAGCCCATGAACCACTCCTGCACCCCGGCGCGTGCCTCGTCCTGCATGCCGGCGTGGTAGGCGCGGGCCGGCCAGCCGGCGGCGGCGAGTTTTTCGGCCAACTGCTCCGCCGTCTTCTGCAGGGTGACGTAGACAATAGCGGGACCGGACGGGCGCTCCTGCAGCATGCCGAGCAGCGCGGCGTCGCGCTGGGCGGCGCTGACCACGCTGCTGCGCAACTCCAGGTTGGGCCGGTAGAAGCCGGTGCGCACTGCGCACTCCGGGGCGATATCGAATACCCGGCGGATATCCTCCAGCACCGGCGGCGTGGCGGTGGCGGTCAGGGCGAGGACCCGTTCGGCACCGATCTGCCGGGCAAAGCCGGCCAGCTTGAGATAATCGGGGCGGAAGTTGTGGCCCCACTCGGAGATGCAGTGCGCCTCGTCCACCGCGAACAGCGACACCCGCACCCGGGCGATGGCCTCGCGGAAGCGTTCGTTGTTGAACCGTTCCGGGGCGACATAGAGCAGCCGCAGGCGACCGTCGCGCAACTGCTCCATCACGTCACGGTACTCTTCGGCGTTCAGGGTCGAGTCGAGCCGCCGGGCGGCGATGCCGCGCTCGCTCAGGGCATCGATCTGGTCCTTCATCAAGGCGATCAGCGGCGACACCACCAGGGTGACACCGGGTAGTAGCAGCGCCGGCAGTTGATAGCAGATCGACTTGCCGCCGCCGGTGGGAAACACCGCCGCGGCCGAGCGGTCCGCCAGCAGATGGCCGATCACCGCCTCCTGGCCGGGGCGGAAGCCGTCGTGGCCGAATTGCTCCCTAAGCGTGTTCAGAATCCTTTCTTGCATGGTAATGCTCCGTGTTGTGGCTGAACCTATATCCTAACAGCATGGCTGCCGCGATGCATGGCCCTGAATTCGTAGGGGTGCAATCGAAAGTGTTGGTCAGTAGTACTGTAGGGTGGATAAGCTTGCGCATGCCATCCTCAGGTCCGTAAACGGTACATCCATGTACCACTCCTCACCGTAGCAATGGTGGATGCGCCTACCGGCTTATCCACCCTACGGGCTGAATCCGTAAATAACCGTTTTTTCGGTTGCCAAATAAGCTGACCAACACTTTCGATTGCACCCAATTCGTAGGGTGGGTTAGCGGCGCACAGGCACCACGCTTCCCGGCCACTACCACACCCGGGCGCCGCGTAACCCACCGATTTCTCAACCGCCAAACGGTGGGTTACGGCGCGCGCACGATGCAATGCAAACGACCAACCCCGGCGCAGGGCGCGCCTAACCCACCCTACAAGTACTGCGAGCTCCGATACACGAGTTACCAGTCCGGGCCATGGATGTATGTTCGGGGCGCCCTGGATCAATGGAGGGTGTTCTCGCTGCCGTCGCCCTGGAGTAACATGGCCGACTTTGCCTAAGCCCACTGATGACAAACCCGCAACGAGCACGCCATTGAACATCGAGATCCAGGAGATAACCGCCATGCTGCTGCGCAGGGAGTGCGGCCCCGGCGCCTACGAGCGCGGTAACAGTTATTTTCACCAGGGGCGGGTCGAGATCATCGAGGTGATCCGCTCGGACGACGCCGGCATCCGCCTGCTGACCACCACCCGGGGCAGCGGCCAGCGGCTCTACGACCAGGATATTGGACTCTACCGCTCGCCCGAGGGCATCGAGATCGAGGGCTTCTGCGACTGCCCGGTGGGGTATAACTGCAAGCATGTGGTTGCCGCCTGCCTGGCCTGCCGGCAACGCGAGGGAGCCGGCCGGATCCAGTCCGGCGACGCCTCGGCCTTTGCCGACTGGCTCGAACGGTTTCAGTCGCCGGAACAGCCCCTGGCGCGGACCGGTGGAGCCGCGGTCGATCAGCTCCTCTATGCCCTCGAGCCGGGCAGTAAGGGCGCCATCGAGGTCAACTTCACCGTTGCCCGGCGCAAGCGTGACGGCCGCTTCGGCAAGGGGCGCCGGGTCACCCTGGCGACCCTCGGCAATCACTACCAGACACCGCGCTACCTGCAGCCGATCGACGCGGAGATCATCGCCCTGCTGAATGCCTGCAACACCTATCAGTGGGGCGGCACGCTGTTGCGCGGAGCCGCCGGCAACCCCGCGCTGGGCATGATGCTCGACAGCGGACGCGCCTTCTGGGGGGAGCAGCGTGAGCGGCCGCTACGGCGCGGCGCGGTCCGCGACGCCGTGTTGAAATGGGAAAACGAAGGCCGCATGCTGCGCCTGGTGCTCGGCCTGGCGGATGCGGCGCTGATGGTGCCCGTCACCCCGCCCTTGTATATCGACCCGGCGCGCCACGAGGCCGGGGCAGTGGTGCTGCCAGACGGGATCGATGCCGATCACCTGCATGCTATCGCCTCGGCCCCGCCGGTCCCGCGCGGCGAGGCCGGACGGATCAGCCGCCTGCTGGCGCTACACCACCCGCAACTGCCCACCCCCGAGCCGGTCGAGATCACCGATCTCGGCGCGGTACCGCCGGTGCCGCGGCTCACCCTGCATCTCGACGGCAGCGAGCCGCTCAACTCCATGCTGGCGCTGCAATTCCGCTATGGTGGAAAGGGCGAGAGGGGCGAGCTGCTGATCGATCCCGCCCCCGGCGCGGCGACGATCACCCGGGGGGAGGACGGCAGGCTGCTGCGCATCCACCGTGACCCAACCGCCGAGAGCGCGGCCGGCGAACGGCTGATGGCCGAGGGCCTGCAGCGCGATGCGGCCCGGCCGGGTCGCTTCACGCCACTACCCATCGCGGGCGCGCGCCAGGCCGCCCTGGGCGCCTGGTTCCGCTTCCTCGGCGAGGTGGTGCCGCGCCTGCAGGCCGAGGGCTGGCAGGTGGAACAGGCAGCGGAGTCGACCCTCAGCCTCAGCCGCGCCACCGACATCAGCGCCGAGGTGGAGGAGTCGGACAGCGACTGGTTCGGCCTGCGCTTCGATATCCAGATCGGCGACCGGAAGTATCCCTTGCTGCCGCTGATCAGCGGGCTGATCGACGACTATCGCCCCGGCACCCTGCCACCGACCCTCTATCTTCCCTATGCAGCGGGTCACTATGTCGAGGTGGCGCGGGAGCAGATCGAGCCGATCCTGCAGAACATCATCGAGCTCTTCGACAGCCTGGGGGGCGGCAGTGAACTGCGCCTGTCACGCCTCGATGCGCCGCGCCTGCTGGAGCTGGGCGATATCGAGATCCGTGGCGCGCGCTCCCTGCAACGCCTGGCAAAAAAACTGCGCGGCTTTACCGGGATCAAACATGTCAAGCCGCCCAGCACCTTCAAGGGCGAACTGCGCGGTTACCAGCAGCAGGGGCTGAACTGGCTGCAGTTCCTGCGCGAGTATGAGCTGGCCGGCATTCTCGCCGACGACATGGGGTTGGGCAAGACGGTGCAGACCCTGGCCCACCTGGCGGTGGAAAAGCGTGCCGGGCGGATGCAGCACCCCAGCCTGATCATCGCCCCCACCAGCCTGATGGGCAACTGGCGGCGCGAGGCGACGCGCTTTACTCCGCGGCTCAAGGTGCTGGTGCTGCACGGCCCCGGACGGAACGAGCATTTCCACACCCTGGACGCGTACGACCTCATCCTCACCACCTATCCGCTGCTGCCGCGTGACCGGGAGGTACTGCTCGCCCAACCCTGCCACTACCTGATCCTCGACGAGGCGCAGCAGATCAAGAACCCCCGCGCCCAGGCGGCGCAACTGGTGCGGGCGATCAAGGCCAACCATCGCCTCTGTCTCACCGGTACGCCGATGGAGAACCACCTGGGCGAACTGTGGGCCCAGTTCGACTTCCTGCTGCCGGGTTTCCTGGGCAGCCACGAGCAGTTCACCCGCCGCTATCGCACCCCGATCGAAAAACAGGGCGACCAGGCGCGGCTGCAACGCCTCGCGCAACGCACCGCCCCCTTCATGCTGCGCCGTACCAAGGATGTCGTCGCCGGCGAGCTGCCGCCGAAGAGCGAACTGCTGCGCACCGTGCCCATCGCGGGCAGGCAGGCCGCCCTCTACGAGAGCATCCGCCTGACGATGGAGAAAAAGGTGCGCGACGCCATCGCCAAAAAGGGCCTGGCGCGCAGCCACATCACCATACTCGACGCCCTGCTCAAGTTGCGCCAGGTCTGCTGCGACCCGCGCCTGCTGCCGGTGGGGACCGGGGGCGGCCGGGACGCCCGTTCAGCGAAACTGGAGATGCTGATGGAGCTGCTGCCGGAGCTGCTCGAAGAGGGGCGCCGCATCCTGCTGTTCTCCCAGTTCACCTCCATGCTGAGCCTGATTGAGCAGGCGCTGCAGGGGGCGGGGATCCGCTACTGCAAGCTGACCGGGCAGACCCGCAAACGCGACCAGGTGATCGACAGCTTCCGCCACGGCGAGGTGGACCTGTTTCTCATCAGCCTCAAGACCGGTGGCGTCGGGCTCAACCTCACCGAGGCCGACACCGTGATCCACTATGATCCCTGGTGGAACCCGGCCGTGGAAATGCAGGCCACCGATCGCGCCCACCGCATCGGCCAGGAGAAGCCGGTGTTCGTCTACAAGCTGATCACCGAGGGCACCGTCGAGGAGAAGATCCTGGCCCTGCAGGCGAAGAAACAGCAGTTGGCCAACCGGGTCTATGGAAAAGAGAAAGCGGGAGACGAGTTACTCCTGGACGCCGCCACCATCAGCGCCCTGCTGGCGGCCGATACCGCCCCCTGAATGTAACTACTCAATCGGTCTGTAAGTGACTGGCCTGCCTTGCCGGCCTCACACGTTGGCTTATCTCCTCGAATCCGGCCCCTTTTTCAGCGCCTGCCCAAACTCGCTTCGCTCAAACAAGGGCAGGCTTGAATCTGAAAAAAGGGCCGGATTCGAGGCGCCATCAAGATCGGCCAACAAGGCAGGCCAATCACTCCGTGAGTAGTTACCCCTGAACGATGCCCTGAACCCATACGCTTTCGCCGTTCACCACAGGGGCTTGCCCAGCTGCTCGGCATAGGCGGAAAACATCATGTTGAAGCTGATGCTGATGCGTTCAGCGTCGCTGCCGTTGGCCTCGACCGAGTGCTGCAGCCAGGCGGGAAACAGCAACAGGGTGCCGGGCTCGACCCGCACCACCACCTGGTCGGTATTGGCCGCGGTCAGCTCCGTGACCGGCGGGCGAATGATGGCGGCCTGCACCCGGGGGTCGTGGAAGTTGATGCTATCGGCGCCCGCCGGCGTCTGCAGGTAGTAGACCCCGCTGAGGTAGTTGTTGGGGTGGCTGTGGCTGCGGTGGGCCACCCCCGGTGGGTTGACGTTGGCCCAGCAGCCGGTGATCTCGAACGCCTCGTAGCCGATCTTCAGATAGCGCAGGATGTTGCCGATACTCTCATCGATATAGCCGACCAGGGTGGCGCACTCGGGGTGCCGGTGCAGATCCCGCGGCGACTGCCAGCCCTGGCCCGCTGGCCGCGCCTCGGCAACCGGGCGGAGGCGGTCGAGCAGGGGCACCATCTCACCCTGCACCCGGGCGCGCGCCGCCGCTGTCAGATGGAATGTCCAGACCGGGGTCGGGAACAGGCCGAGCTGTTCCACCTTCTCCATCCACACCGGCTGGCCGTTCATGATCCATCGTCCTCCTTGTAGTTCATCATTCTAATAAACTAGTTTCGTAGGGTGGATAAGCCGGTAGGCGCATCCACCATTGTTGCGGTGAGGAGTGGTACATGGATGTACCGTTTACGGACCTGAGGATGGCATGCGCTTTCCTTCGCTACGATCGGTCAAGCCCGACTGGCTCCTAGACCGGCTCATTGCCCACATGGCTGGAGAGTACCCGGATCAGGTTCCCGCCCGGCTCCCTGAGATTGAAGCTGGAGTGGATGCTGCCCGGTTCGATGGGCGAGGGGTTGAGCTCCAGGGTGGCAAATCGCCGATGGGTTGCCTCCAGGTCATCCACCATCAGATCGAAATCCGCCTCCCCCGGGGTGAACTGGGTCACCTTGGAGAGGATCAGGTGGGTGCCGCCGCGCATTTCGAAAATCGCGTAGTCTTCCCCCAGGTCCACCGGGCGCATACCCATCCGGCGCATGAAGTCGGCGGACTGCTCCAGCCGGTTGGTCGCCAGAAAAATATGCCCCACCCATAGCGGAGGCCGCTGATCTGTGTTGCCCATCACCATCACCCTGAAACGAAAAACCTGACCCATAGTAGCATAGCCCTTTCTGGCGCTCCGGATCAGCGCGTTGGGGTTCGCAAGCTCACCCCAACTACGGCCCACACCCCGTCCGGGGAGTGGGAAACTGGCAAGGTGCGGTGTATGTGGATAGCAGCAAGGCATAGCCGTGCCAAAAAAATTCCGGTATCGTTGCCTGCTCATTTTTTAATCGATTTTGGGTAGTGAGCCATGAGCAAACCTTTTATCGCAGTTCTGATGGGATCCGACTCGGACCTGCCGGTACTTCAGTCTACGATGGATGTTCTCAACTCCCTCGGTATCCCGTTTGAGGCGAAGATCACCTCCGCGCACCGCACCCCGGATGCGACCCACAGTTATGTGAAGGATGCCGATGCCCGTGGCTGCGCCGCCTTTATCTGCGCCGCCGGGCTGGCGGCGCATCTGGCCGGCACCGTGGCCGGTCTGACCCTGAAACCGGTTATCGGCATCCCGCTGGACAGCGGTCCCCTGCAGGGGATGGATGCACTGCTCTCCACCGTGCAGATGCCGGGCGGCATCCCCGTGGCCACCGTGGCAGTGGGCAAGGCCGGCGCCAAGAACGCCGGCTATCTGGCCGCACAGATCCTGGCCCTGTCGGACCCCGACCTGGCGGCCAGGATCCGCGCGGACCGGGAGAGAAACGCCAACGAGGTCAAGGAGAAGGATGCCAAACTGCAGGCATCCCTCTGAGCCCGGGAACGGATGCGTCACCCGGTTATCCCCTGGAAACTGCGTGAGGCCGCGCGCTGTTTTCATCACGGCGGCCTCATTGCCTACCCCACCGAGGCGGTCTACGGCCTCGGTTGCGACCCCCTGAATGAATCCGCCATGGAGGCGCTGCTGGCACTCAAGCAACGTCCGGTGGAAAAGGGCGTGATCCTGATCGCCGCCGATTTCGAGCAGCTGCGGCCCTTTGTGAAACCCCTGGCGGAGCCGTTGATGCAGCGGATCCTGGCCAGCTGGCCGGGACCCCACACCTGGCTGTTGCCGGCCGCCGACTGGCTACCGTTCTGGCTCACCGGGGTGCACGCCAGCCTCGCCGTACGGGTCACCGCCCATCCGCCGGCCGCCGCCCTCTGCCGCGCCTGCGACTCCCCCCTCGTCTCCACCAGCGCCAACCGCAGCGGCCAGCACCCGGCCCGCTCCGCGCTGCAGGTGCGTCTGCGCCTGGGCAGCCGGGTCGACTGCCTCCTCAATGCGCCGCTGGGCGGCCGCCGCGCCCCCTCCACCATTCGCGACGGCGCCAGCGGCCGGGTGATTCGGGGTTGACGGATATCCTACTGGGGCGATCGCTATTCGGGGGAGATAAAAAAACGGACTCATCTGGGGAGGGGATGAGCCCGAAAGCGCCGTTTAAGCGCCGGAGGAGTTGCATTGGGGAACTGTAACCACAGCCCCCCGAATGCGACGATGTACCCTTTGCCATATGCGGTTCATCGTGGAAAACATCACTTCAACCTTCACTACTATCTTCGACCGTCCCTGATAAAACTTTAGACGATTTTTTGACATTCTGCAGTTTTTACAGCGTACTCACGGATCGGGTCTAGCTCTTGCCGGCCACCCGCTTGATCCGGCTGTCGTTGAGTTCGGTTATCCGCTCGATCAGCCCGCTCATGCCGCTGCGCCGCACCTCCCTGGCAAAGCTGCTGCGGTAGTTGGTGACCAGGCTGATCCCCTCGATCTTGACGTCATACGCCTTCCAGTCACCGTCCTGGATGTGCATGCGATAGACCACCGCCACCGGTGGGGCACCCGTGCGATTGATCAGGGTATGCACCGCCACATCGCTGTCCCCGTCGTTCATGCGCAGCGGGGTATAGCTAATCTCCCAGCCCTGGAACTCCTTGAAGGCGGTGGAGTAGGTCCTCACCAGCAGACGCTGGAACTGCTCGGAAAACGCCTGTTTCTGCTCAGCCGTGGCGCGGCGCCAGTGCTTACCCAGCACCAGGCTGGAGACATGAACGAAATCCACGTGGGGAACCAGCACCTCATTGGCCAGCTGATAGACAAAGGCCGGATCCTCCCGCATCCGCTCCTGGTTATTCTGCAGAATCTGCTGCAGCTGATCCGAAATCCGCTGCACCACCTGCTGTGGCCCGGCCAGCTCTTCCGCTGGGGCCGTCAAGGGCAGGCAGACAAGCAACAGCAGCAACATGCACTGCCGGCGTGTAATTGAACTCAGAGCTGATATTCCCATTTCTGTTTATCTCCGTAAGCCCTGTTGATCCCTCTCCAGGGGTAAATAAAATCTGACCCGAAAGCCGGGCCACGTTATCAGTAGCGGACAGCCCGGGGCTTTTCTTGATAGCCAGCAGGCGAAATCCCGAAAAAAGATCCGGCTTCGTCCCCCGGCATGGGGCGCCGCCCTGTCGCAAGCGACGGATTCTAAACCGAGGCGGGGCGCTCCCCTACCCCACTATCCCGAGGGGGCTGTAGGATTTTTCAGAAAACATCCCTTACCACCATCTCCGCTCAACCCAGATGCTGATCGATCCACTCATCGATCCAGTGCACGGCGCGCGCTCCGCTAAACCGCCCCATCTCCTGTTGGCGGTGAAACAGGATCACCGTGGGGAATCCACGCAGGCGGTAATGGCCGGCCAGTTTCATGTTGTCATCCACCTCCACCTTGGCCAGCCGAACCTCCCCTGCCCGCTCCCCGACCACCCGCTCCAGGGCTGGCGCCAGGGCCAGGCAGGGGGAGCACCACTCGGCCCAGAAATCCACCAGCACCGGTCCCTGCTCCGAGGCCGCCAGTACCTGCTGTTCGAACCCATCCACATCCACGTCAAAAATATAGGGTGACTTTTGCATACTCCACCGACTCCATACACTGCTTGCCGATCAAAACCGGGCAAAGATACCATATCCGGCTATATCTTGAGTGGAGCCGCGCAGGGTGGTGCGGTATCTTAGGAGACCGTTTAGTGAACCCAAATCTTTCAATAGCTGCACGTTGGAGCTTCGACCATGCAGAGTAAAACCGCCCTCTCCGCCCGCTATCCCGCCGTCCGTCCCCGCCGCATGCGCCGCGATGAGTTCTCCCGCCGGCTGATGCGCGAAAACGGGCTCACCCCGGCCGACTTCATCTATCCGGTGTTCGTACTGGAGGGCAGCGGCGCCCGCGAGGCGGTCGCCTCCATGCCGGGGGTGGAACGGCTGAGTATCGACCTGCTGGTAAAGGAGGCGAAGGAAGCCGCCGCCCTGGGCATCCCGGCCATGGCGCTGTTTCCGGTCACCCCGCAGAGCGCCAAGTCCCTGGATGCGCGGGAGGCGTTCAACCCGGACGGCCTGGCGCAGCGCGCGGTACGCGCCCTCAAGGACGCGCTGCCCGATCTGGGGGTGATCACCGACGTGGCCCTCGACCCCTTCACCACCCACGGCCAGGATGGCCTGCTGGACAAGTCCGGCTACGTGATGAACGACGAGACGGTGGAGGTGCTGGTGCGCCAGGCCATCTCCCACGCCGCCTCCGGGGCCGACGTGGTGGCCCCCTCGGACATGATGGACGGGCGCATCGGCGAGGTGCGTGCGGCGCTGGAGTCGGCCGGCCACATCCACACCCGCATCCTCGCCTATTCGGCCAAGTACGCCTCCAGCTTCTACGGCCCGTTCCGCGACGCTGTGGGTTCGGCGGCCAATCTGGGGGGCGGCAACAAGTACACCTACCAGATGGACCCGGCCAACTCGGACGAGGCGTTGCGCGAGGTGGAGCTGGACCTGAACGAGGGCGCCGACATGGTGATGGTGAAACCGGGCATGCCCTATCTGGATATCGTGCGCCGGGTCAAGGAGAGCTTCGGCGTGCCCACTTTCGCCTACCAGGTGAGCGGCGAGTACGCCATGCTCAAGGCCGCCTCGATGAACGGCTGGCTGGACGAGCGGGCGGTGGTGCTGGAGGCGCTGCTCTGCTTCAAGCGCGCCGGGGCCGACGGCATCCTCACCTATTTCGCCAAGAGCGCCGCCGAGTGGTTGAACGAGTAGTTGCCAGGGTTCGGAGTCAAGTTTGAATAAACATAGCGTAGCCCGGATGTAGCCGCTACCCGCCAAACCGGATGTGCCCCACGCCCCTTGGCGGCGGAATCCGGGAAACAGGCGCGACCTAAAGGCACCCCGGATTCCGCCCGCTTGGGTTGTGTGCCAACCGGGTTTCCGTGGGGCGGGCTCCATCCAGGCTACAAACCAGACGCTCAGGATGCCGGTGAGGCACGAACCGCATCGCTCCCTTTCCAACAGAAGTGACAGACCATGACCGACAGATACGCCGTCATCGGCAATCCCATCGAACACAGCAAGTCGCCACTGATCCACCAGGCCTTCGCCGCACAGACCGGCGAGGCGTTGACCTATGAACGGCTGCTCGGTCGCCTAGACGGCTTCGCGGCCGATGTGCAGGCGTTCTTCGCCGCCGGCGGGCGCGGACTCAACGTCACCACGCCGTTCAAGGAGCAGGCCTGGGCGCTGGTTGACGAGCGCAGCCCCCGGGCGGAGAGCGCCGGTGCCGTGAATACCCTGATCCCGCTGGCCGACGGGCGCCTGCGCGGCGACAACACCGACGGCGCCGGGCTGGTGCGCGACCTGAGCCTCAATCACGGCTGCCTGCTGGCCGGCTGCCGCATCCTGCTGCTGGGCGCCGGCGGCGCCTCCAAGGGGGTGGTGCGGCCGCTGCTGGAGTGCGGCCCGGAACGGCTGGTGATCGCCAACCGCACCGCCGCCAAGGCGCGCCAACTGGCGGCGACGCTGCAGACCCTGGGACCGGTGCACGGTGGTGGCCTGGACGAGCTGGAAGGGGATCAGTTCGACCTGATCATCAACGGTACGGCAGCCGGACTGCAGGGCGAGGTACCGCCGCTGCCGGACGGGATACTGGCCGGCGGCGGCTGGACCTATGACATGATGTACGCCAGCGAGCCCACCGCCTTCGTGCGCTGGGGGCGGCAGCAGCGCGCCGTCACGGCGCTGGACGGCCTGGGCATGCTGGTGGAACAGGCGGCCGAGGCGTTTTTCCTGTGGCGTGGGGTGCGTCCCGACACTGCACCGGTGATCGCCAGCCTGCGATAAATCCGTCCGGTGGCCGACCTCGGGAAACGGCTCGACCGCGGAACCAGCGGAGGCGGATGGAAGGTCATCTCCATTTACCAACTCAAGTTAACTCAAGTTTCGGAGATCTGTAGGGTGGGTTAGGTGCGCCTTGCGCTGGAGATGGCCGTTTACATTGCACCACGCGCGCGCCGTAACCCACCATCTGGAGGCTGGAAATCGGTGGGTTACGCGGCGCCCGGGAGTTGGTGCAGTCTGGAAGTATCGTACCCATGCGCCGCTAACCCACCCTACGAAACTTGCCTTCTTTGCGCCCTTGGCGTTCTTGGCGAGAGTAAAAAAAGCCGCTCCGGAAAAAATTACCTCATCGGCGAAAAATCAGCCGCTGCGATACTTCTCCGCCAGCTTCACATAGTGGCCCGCCACATAGGGGAGGAAGGCCAGCTCCTCCTCGGTGAGCTTGCGCAGCCGCTTGGCCGGCGAGCCGCACCAGAGATAGCCGCTCTCCAGCACCTTGCCCTCGGTCACCAGGCTGCCGGCCGCCAGGATGAGATCCGACTCCAGCACCGCCCCGTCCATGACGATGGAACCCATGCCGATCAGGCAGCGGTCACCGATGGTGCAGCCATGCAACAGCACCTTGTGGCCGGCGGTGACATCGTCGCCGACAGTCAGGCCATGCCCACCCGGCGAGGCGGGATTGGCGTGGGTGACATGCAGCACGCTGCCATCCTGGATATTGCTGCGGCTGCCGATGCGGATGCGGTTCACATCGCCGCGGATCACCGTCGTGGGCCAGATCGAGGTATGGTCGCCGATCTCCACATTGCCGATGATCACCGCGCTCGGGTCGACCCAGACCGAGTCACCCAGCTTGGGCAGCATGCCGTCGAAGGTGCGGATGTTGGACATGCGGATCTCCTGTTGCGGACCACGATTGAACAGAGAGGGTAGTCTACTGGCTCGGGCATCGGAACAAAACCGGCGGCGGCCCTTCTTTGATGGGGGGTTGAGGGGTTGGAGTCGAATGGCACTTACTTAAGCCAGAACCACCGTCATTCCGGCGCAGGCCGGACTAAAGCGCGAAGCGCGTTGAACGACTGAAAGTCGGCCCGAAGGGTGAGCGGAGCGAATAATCCAGAGAAGCGACCACCATTGGTGGATATGGATCCCGGCCTGCGCCGGGATGACGATCCACTTACTTTCACGGGAATAGACTGCTAATTAAGTGCCATTCGGGTCGGAGTCCTTTTTGCAGAGTGCCCGGGGCGGCTTGACTCCGACCCCGACAACTATTGGAAATGGGAGGGGCAAACCGGCTATGCTGGGGCCGGTTGCGCGGGTTTCCACTTGAAACGGGGGGGTTGAATGGAGCAAGACGACTGCCTGGAACTGGCATGCGAGGCGTGGCAGGGGGAACGGATCTGGCCCTCGGCCGACTACAGCCGCCAGGTGGAGCGGCTGAAGCAGGCGATCGGCCGCGAGATCTACCTGGTCGAGCTGAAGCCGGAGGCGATCAACCTGGGCATCCGCTTCTCCGATACCCCATTTGAACTGCTTGCCGTGCTCGACTTCCCCAGACCCGACCCGGCCCACGGACTGGCCCCCCACCTGATCCTGCTGGACGACGGCCGCGGCATCAACCTGGGGCGCCTCGCCCGCATCACCATCGACACCCCCTACAGCCCCCCGGCTGAAAATATTCTTTATCAGGAATCGTTCCTGATGCAGCGCCTGCTGCTGCGCGAGCGCCGCCTCAGCGAGACGGCCATCGCCGAGCGCTCCAAGCTGCTGCTGGGCCGTTTCCTGGGTAAACGGCCGGACAAGCAGCTGACCGGGGAGTGAAGCCCTGAAGTTGAGGGTGACATAAAATGAATGCAGATTGGGGTGAGCGGAGCGAACCCCAACCTACTCCCTACGCCCGGCATTCATACGCCGCATCAGCCGCGTCCGCTCTCCCGGCAATATCGAAATGCGTGTGAATTTGCGTTCATTCCATCCTTGGGTCCGCAAACGGTGCATGGCATCCTCGGCTCCGTAAACGGTACACCCCTGTACCACTCCTCTCGCACTACCCCTCGCAACCAATACCTCCCCGATAACCGTGCACGTTTCGCAACACCATCCTGGTGGTATAGTGACTCCATAACAAAAACCGCTCACCTGGAGAGCCGCTATGGAGATAGGTACCTTCGTCACCCTGGGCATTCTGGCCGTCGTCGCCTTCTACACCATCGCCATCTACAACGGCCTGGTCAACCTGAAACACGGCGTCAGCAAGGCGTGGGCCAATATCGATGTGCTGATGAAGCAACGCCACGACGAGCTGCCCAAGCTGGTGGAGACCTGCAAGCAGTACATGCAGTACGAGCAGGAGACCCTGGAGCGGGTGATGCAGGCGCGCGCCGCCGTCTCCAGCGCCCGCGAGCGCGGCGACATCGGCGCCCTGGGCGGGGCCGAGAACCAGCTGCGGCTGGGCCTGGGCAATCTGTTCGCGGTGGCCGAGGCCTACCCCGACCTCAAGGCCAACGAGACCTTCCAGCACCTGCAGGGCCGCATCTCCGGCCTGGAGAACAGCATCGCCGACCGCCGCGAGTACTACAACGAGAGCGTCAACAACAATAATGTGCGCATCGAGCAGTTTCCCGACCTGATCGTCGCCCGGCTGTTCAATTTCAAGGCCGCCGAGCTGCTGGAGTTCTCCGCCGAGGAGAAGCAGGACGTGGACCTGAAATCGCTGTTCAACGGATGAGCCTGAGCGAACAGCTCCTCCACCTCTCGCAGTTCGAGTTCTGGGCCCTGCTGCTGGCCTGTGCCGGCACGGCCCTGACCGGCCTCTTTTTCGCCTTTCGCTGGCTGGGCCGCGCCCGCCTGATCGAGGACGCCCCAACCGCCCGGATCCGCTCCGCCCACCAGGGCTACGTGGAACTGACCGGCGATGCCCGCCTGATGGCGGGGGAACCGATTCTGGCCCCCCTGACCGGGATCGACTGCTGCTGGTACCGCTACCGCATCGAGAAGCGCGGCGACAAGCATTGGCGCACCCTGGAGAGCGATACCAGCGACCACCTGTTCCTGCTGGACGACGGCACCGGGCACTGCCTGATCGACCCGGAGGGGGCCGAGGTGACCCCCAGCGACCGCAGCATCTGGTACGGGGCCGAGCGCTACCCGCCGGATCGCTCACCCCTGCGGCAGCGGGTACAGCGCACACCGTTGCTGCAGCTGGCGCGCTTCCTCAACCAGCAGATCGGCCAGGGCCGCTACCGCTACACCGAGGAGCGCATCTACCCCGGCGACCGGCTCTACGCCATCGGCCTGTTCAAGAGCCTGGACGACCTGGATCACCGGCAGACCCGGGCGGAGCTGAGGCGCGGACTGCTGGGCGAATGGAAGCGGGACCGGGCGCTGTTGCTGGCCCGTTTCGACCTGAACCGCGACGGGACCATCGATCACCGGGAGTGGGAGATGGCGCGCCGGGCGGCCGAGACCCAGGCACGCCTGGCCCACGCTGAGCAGCAGCGCCACCTGGTCCCGCACACCCTGAGCGCACCCGCCTCCAGCCGTCACCCCTTCCTGCTCTCCACCCTGGCCGATTTCGAACTGGTACGGCGCTACCGGCTCAAGGCCTCCGCCGCCATCGCCCTGTTTTTTCTCGGTGGCAGCGCCGCGGTCTGGCTGCTGGGCCTGCGCCTGAGCCAGTAGAAGTCCCATGGTTGCCCTGCCGCTGAACGGCATCTGACCACGGGCAGGCACGCGGGCCTGCCCCTACGCCCCTACTGAACCGGTAAGGGCCACTCACCCCGGGATTCGATTTATGTAAGAATAGGCGATCAATGCCGTACCCCATCGGAGAACCTGTACACCATGGATAACCCCCTGCTGCATCTGGAGGGCCTGCCGCCCTTCAGCCAAATACGCGCCGAACATGTGGAACCGGCCATCGATCAGTTGTTGGCACAGAGCCGCACCCTGACCGCAAAACTGCTGGCCCAGAACCCGCCCTTCACCTGGGCCAATCTGGTTGAGCCGCTGGAGATCATGGAGGACCGCATCAACCGCGCCTGGTCCCCGGTCAGCCACCTCAACTCGGTGCTCAACAGCGAGGCGCTGCGCCAGGCCTACAACGCCTGCCTGCCGAAACTCTCCGACTACGGCACCGAGATGGGCCAGAACGCGGAACTCTGCGCCGCCTACAAATCCGTGTACGAGAACGACAGCACGCTGGACGGGGCGCAGCGCAAGCTGCTGGAGAACGCCCTGCGCGACTTCCACCTCTCCGGCGTCGACCTGCCGGCGGAGAAAAAGCAGCGTTTCAAGGAGATCAGCCAGGAACTCTCCGGCCTCACCAGCAAGTACAGCGAAAACGTACTGGACGCCACCAACGCCTGGAGCAAGCTGATCGGCGACCCGGCCGAGCTGGTGGGGCTGCCGGAGAGCGCCCTGGGACTGGCCCGGCAGACCGCCGAACAGCGCGGCGAGAGCGGCTGGATGCTGACCCTCGACTTTCCCTCCTACATGCCGGTGATGACCTATGCCGACAACCGGGCGCTGCGCCGCGAGCTGTACGAGGCCTACGCCACCCGCGCCTCGGACCAGGGACCGCTTGCCGGCCAGTGGGACAACAGCGAGGTCATGGAGCAGATCCTGCGGCTGCGCCACGAGCAGTCGCTGATCCTCGGCTTCGACAACTTCGCCGAACGCTCCATGGCGCGCAAGATGGCCCCCGGCACCGACCGGGTGATCGAGTTTCTCACCGACCTGGCGGAGCGCTCCCGCCCCCAGGCGCAGAAGGAGCTGGAGGAGCTGACCGCCTTTGCCCGCGAACAGCACGGCGTCACCGAACTGGAGGCGTGGGACATCGGCTATTACGGGGAGAAGCTGCGCCAGCACCGCTACGCCATCACCCAGGAGGAGCTGAAACCCTATTTCCCGGAGGCCCAGGTGGTCTCCGGCATGTTCGCCGTGGTGGAGAAACTGTACGGTATCCGCATCAGCGAGATCAGCGATTTCGAGCGCTGGCACCCCACGGTGCGTTTTTTCGAGATCCGCGACGCCGCCGGTCACCTGCAGGGCCAGTTCTACCTCGACCTGTACGCGCGCCAGAACAAGCGCGGCGGCGCCTGGATGGACGAGTGCATCGTGCGCATGTTCACCCCCAGTTGCGACCAGATCCCGGTCGCCTACCTGGTGTGCAACTTCTCGCCCCCGGTGGGCGACAAGCCGGCCCTGTTCACCCATGACGAGGTGGAGACCCTGTTCCACGAGTTCGGCCACGGCCTGCACCACCTGCTGACCCGGGTCGACTACCCGGGGGTGTCCGGCATCAACGGCGTGGCCTGGGACGCGGTGGAACTGCCCAGCCAGTTCATGGAGAACTGGTGTTGGGAGCGCGCGGCGCTGGACCTGTTCGCCGCCCACTACCAGAGCGGCGAGCCGCTGCCGCAGGCGCTGTACGAGAAGATGATGGCGGCCAAGAACTTCCAGTCCGGGATGCAGATGGTGCGGCAGCTGGAGTTCAGCCTGTTCGACTTCCGCATGCACCGCGAGTACGACCCGCAACAGGGTGGCCGGATCTACCAGATCCTCGGCGAGGTGCGCAACCAGGTGGCGGTGATCATCCCGCCAGACTTCAACCGCTTCGCCCATGGCTTCTCGCACATCTTTGCCGGCGGTTACGCAGCCGGCTACTACAGCTACAAGTGGGCCGAGGTGCTCTCCGCCGACGCCTTCTCGCTGTTCGAGGAGCGCGGCATTTTCGATCGCGAGACCGGCCAGTCGTTCCTGCACAACATCCTGGAGCAGGGGGGCTCCAGGGACGCCATGGAGCTGTTCGTCGCCTTCCGCGGCCGCGAGCCGCAGATCGACGCCCTGCTGCGCCACAGCGGGATCAGCGCATGAGGAGAACGGGCCGGAGGGGCCTGCTACTGGGCCTGCTGATCGGTGCGGCAGTGGCCGGCCCGCTGCTGGTGGGAACAGCACAGGCCGCGCGCATCACCGACAAACTGCTGGCCGGGCTCTATGCCGAACCGGACTCCGCCGGTCAGCCGGTCCGGGTGCTGCCCAGCGACACCCCGCTGGAGCGGCTGGAGCAGCGCGGCGAGTTCACCCGGGTGCGCCTGGGTGACGGAGACGAGGGCTGGGTGGAGAACCGTTTCATCACCGATGAGAAGCCGGCCCGGGTGATGCTCCTGGAGCTGCAGGCGAAGAACAGCCAGCTGCAGCAACAACTGGACGCCGCCGAACGCCAGCTCAAGGGACCGGGGCAACCCGCCGATCCAGAGGATCCCGGGTTGAGCGAACTCAAGCGGCAGCTGGCCGACGCCCGGGCGGAGAACGCCCTGCTGAAGCGTGAACAGTCGACCAATGACCTCCCCGGGGACGACAACGAACCGCTGACCCGGCGCATTGCCGAGCTGGAGCAGCAGCTGGCGGCGGCTGCCGCAAACCCGGAACTGGAGGCGCTGCAACAGGCCAACCGGCAGCTGCAGCAGCGCCTGGAGCAGATCGCCCGGCTGGCCGGCGGCCCGGAAACCGCCACGCCAATCGCAAACCCGGCCGCCAACCCAGGCGCCAGCGAGGCCGCCGCGGGGCACTTCCAGGCCTGGGAACTGCCGCTGTTGCTGCTGGCCATGCTGGTCAGCTTCATCGGCGGTGTGGCGTTCAAAAATTACCGCCTGGCCAAACGCTACGGCGGCTTCCGTGTCTAGTGTTCCAATTTAATGTTGGCGGGTAAAGCTGTTTCAGTTTCGTAGGGTGGATAAGCCGGTAGGCGCATCCAACATTGCTGTGGTGAGGAGTGGTACATGGATGTACCGTTTACGGACCTGAGGATGGCATGCGCTGTCGCTTATCCACCCTACAAAAGTACATTATCAAATTGAACAAGTACTAGGGGCCCAATGAAATACTCGGATCTGCGTGACTTTATCGACAAACTGGAGACCCTGGGGGAGCTGAAGCGGATCAGCATCGAGGTGGACCCCCACCTGGAGGTGACCGAGATCTGCGACCGCACCCTGCGCGCCGGCGGCCCCGCCCTGCTGTTCGAGCGGGTCAAGGGCTCCACCTTCCCGCTGCTGGGCAACCTGTTCGGCACCCCGCGCCGGGTCGCCCTCGGCATGGGCGAGGAGTCGGTGGAGGCGTTACGCGAGGTGGGCAAGCTGCTGGCCATGCTCAAGGAGCCGGAGCCGCCGAAGGGGATGAAGGACGCCTGGTCCAAGCTGCCGGTGTTCCGCAAGGTGCTGGACATGGCGCCCAAGGAGGTGAAGCACCCGCCCTGCCAGGCGGTGGTGATCGAGGGGGAGGCGGTCGACCTGGGGGCGCTGCCGGTGCAGACCTGCTGGCCCGGCGACGCAGGCCCGCTCATCACCTGGGGTCTGGTGGTCACCCGCGGCCCGGAGAAGAGTCGCCAGAACCTGGGTATCTACCGCATGCAGGTGATCGGCCACAACCGGGTGATCATGCGCTGGCTGTCGCACCGCGGCGGCGCCCTGGACTTCCGCGACTGGCAGCAGCACCATCCCGGCGAGCCGTTCCCGGTCAGCGTCGCCCTGGGGGCCGACCCGGCCACCATCCTGGCGGCCGTCACCCCGGTGCCGGACAGCCTCTCCGAGTACGCCTTCGCCGGGCTGCTGCGCGGCAGCCGCACCGAGGTGGCGCGCTGCCTGGGCAACGAGCTGCAGGTGCCGGCCGCGGCCGAGTTCGTACTGGAGGGCCACCTCTATCCCGACGACTTCGCCCCGGAGGGACCGTTCGGCGACCACACCGGCTACTACAACGAGGTGGACCGGTTCCCGGTATTCACCATCGAGCGCATCACCCGGCGCCAAGACCCGATCTACCACAGCACCTACACCGGCCGGCCGCCGGACGAGCCGGCCATCCTCGGGGTGGCGCTGAACGAGGTGTTCGTGCCGATCCTGCAGAAGCAGTTCCCGGAGATCGTCGACTTCTACCTGCCGCCGGAGGGCTGCTCCTACCGCATGGCGGTGGTGTCGATGAAGAAGCAGTACCCGGGCCACGCCAAGCGGGTGATGCTGGGGATCTGGTCGTTCCTGCGCCAGTTCATGTACACCAAGTTCGTCATCGTCACCGACGACGACGTCAACGTGCGCGACTGGAACGACGTGATCTGGGCCATGACCACGCGCATGGACCCGGCCCGCGACACCACCCTGATCGAGAACACGCCCATCGACTACCTCGACTTCGCCTCGCCGGTCTCCGGGCTCGGCTCCAAGATCGGTTTCGATGCCACCAACAAGTGGCCGGGGGAGACCACGCGCGAATGGGGCCGGCCCATCGCCATGGACGCGGCGGTGAAGCAACGGGTGGATGAAATCTGGGAGAGTCTGGAGATTCCGATTCCGGGTGATTGAACCCCCCTACCGGTCTGGGGCTATAATTGCGGACCAACGATAACAAGAAGAGAGGAGAGTGAAGATGCGCACCATCATGCTGATGAATGCCAAGGGGGGCTGCGGCAAGACCACGCTGGCGACCAATATCGCCACCTGGTTTGCCGATGATGGCGCGACGGTGGCGCTCGCCGACTTCGACCCCCAGGGATCTTCGCTGGACTGGCTGGAAGCGCGCAAGGACTATGTGGGGATACCCAACATCGAGGGGATCGACGCCACCCAGGGGTGGGTACAGCCGGCCAAGGGCACCGATTACCTGGTCATGGACGCCCCCGCCGGTACCCACGGTCCGGTCATCAACCAGATGCTGAAACAGGTCCAGTCGCTGATTGTACCGGTGCTCCCCTCACCCATCGACATCCGTGCCTGCAGCCGCTTCCTGGAGGAGCTGCTGAAGAGTGGCCGGGTCACCCGCAAACAGACCCGCATCGCCATCGTCGCCAACCGGTCTCGG
Source organism: Sedimenticola hydrogenitrophicus (assembly GCF_029017505.1). Taxonomy (GTDB): domain Bacteria; phylum Pseudomonadota; class Gammaproteobacteria; order Chromatiales; family Chromatiaceae; genus Sedimenticola; species Sedimenticola hydrogenitrophicus_A. Next base: position 14,351 of record NZ_JAQGEI010000045.1, on the reverse strand, counting down.
GAGAATACCCTGATCTACCGGGAGCTGGAGACCTACCTGGGGCACCTGCAACTGCCGTTCCTGACCCACCTGCGGGAGAGCCAGAACTACATCCGCGCCGCCGAGCGCGGCCTGGGGATCTTCGAGATGGCCCCCTCCCAGGTGTGGCAGGACATTGAACTCTGGGATCCGATCCTGGAGTGGCTGGAGGAGCAGTAGGCCGATTCGAATGACGTACCCGTGTTCCGGGCTTACAGGATCCACTGGTCGAACAGTTGTTTGGTGCCTGCTGATCCAGAATTGGGCAGGGTAGGGGCAGGCCCCTGTGCCTGCCCATTTTCAACGGCATCACTATCGTCCGGGCAACCACGGGGGGTTGCCCCTACGAAACCGCGGGGTCGGAGTCAAATTAAACGGCCGTGGTCGAATGGAATGGCGCCACTGTAACTGATTTGACTCCGACCCCTGGTGGAGCGGCAATCACCCTCCTCGCGGCTGACCGCGCCGCCCGCCTCAGCGACACGCCGCGAGACCGCTCGCCAGGTCCGGGTAGCGCAACTCCACCCCCAGCTCGCGCCGCAGCTTGCCGCTGTCCAGCCGTCGCGACTCTTGCAGATAGGAGAGCATGCCGACCGACAGCCGGTTCGTGGCTTCGGCCAGCGGAATCTGCGGCGGACGCGGCAGCCCGGCCCAGTCGGCCACCTGGTTGAAATAGTCGGTCATATTGCCGGGTGCACCGTCGCTCGCGTTGTAGACCTCGCCATCGCCGCCGCGCGCCAGGGCCGCCAGGCAGACCCCCACCAGGTCATCGATATGGATGCGGTTGGTATAGGGCGCCTCGGACTCCCGCAGCGTCGGCTCACCCCGCCGCAGGCGCGCCAGCGGCAGCTTGCCCGGCCCGTAGATGCCCGCCACCCGCAGAATCACCAGTTCGTCGCCGGTGGCACGGCTCCAGGCGGCGAACCGCTGCTCGCCATCCCAGCGCCGCCGGGCCCGGTCCACCCGGGGATTGACCGGCCGCGTCTCGTCCACCCAGGCACCGGCACAGTCGCCGTAGACCCCGGTGGTACTCAGATAGACGACGCGCCGCGGCTGGCCGAATTGCTCAAAACCCGCGATGAGCTGCCGGACCCGGGTCTCCTCCACCCCTTCTCCAGGCGGTGGCGCAAAATAGAACAGCTCGCTATCCTGCAACGCCGGGGCGTCGATCAGTGGCTGATCCAAGTCGAGGACAGCGGCCTCGATCCCCGCCGCCCGCAACCCCTCGGCACTGGCCGTGCTCCGCACCACGCCGGTCACCGGCGCCCCCTGTCGCCGGCAGGCCAGCGCCACCCGCGTCCCCAGATAGCCGCAACCTATAATCACTTTATGCGCCATGGCCTTTGTATTTCACAGTAAAATAGTAGAGAATTTCGCGATACACTAATGAAAACCGAAGGAATTTTATGAGTTTTGTCGTCACGTTAGAACCCAGTGGACACACTTTTACCACAGAAAAGGGGGAAACCATCCTGGAGGCCGCCGACCGTCACGGCATCGCCCTGCCCTACGGCTGCCGCAACGGCGCCTGCGGCAGCTGCGCCAGCACCCTGGTATCCGGCAGCGTCATCTATCCGGACGACGATGAGGTGGTCACCAGCAACCGGCCGGACGACTACTGCCTGACCTGCCAGGCGATGCCCGGCAGCGATATCACCCTGCGCGCCCATGAGATCGAGGGCGAGGCGGACGAGGAGATCCGCAACCTGATCTGTTCGGTGGAACAGATGGAGCGGCTCTCCCATGATGTGATGCAGGTGTTCCTGCGCCTGCCGGAGAACGAGCGGCTGCAGTATCTGGCCGGCCAGTATCTCGATTTCATCCTCGAGGATGGCCGGCGCCGCGCCTTCTCCATGGCCAACGCCCCGCACCACGACGAACTGATCGAACTGCACATCCGCCATGTCCCGGGCGGCGAGTTCACCGACTATGTGTTCGACAAGATGCGGGTGGGCGACCGCCAGGAGATCGCCGCGCCCATGGGCGGCTTCTATCTGCGCGAGGATTCACAGCGACCGCTGATCTTCATGGCCGGCGGTACCGGCTTCGCTCCGCTCAAGGCGGTGATTGAGCACGCCTTTCATATCGGCGACCCGCGCCCCATCCATCTCTATTGGGGGGTGCGCAGCGAACAGGACCTCTATCTCGGTGGGCTGGCGCAGCGGTGGGCCCGGGAACACCCCCAGCTCAGCTTCAAGGCGGTACTCTCGGAGCCGGACCCCGACTGGCAGGGGGAGCGGGGCTTCGTGCACGAGGCGGTGCTGCGGGACCACCCGGACATGAGCCCGTTCGACCTCTACATGAGCGGCCCGCCGGTAATGATTTTTGCCGCCCGCGACGCCTTCGCGGCCGCCGGACTGGACCGGGAGCGGATGTTCTCCGACGTCTTCGAGTGGGCCCAGGACAATCCGAACAAGTAACCGGGAAATTCACGCTGACGCCGTGCCTACAACGGGACGCGAGTCCGGTTGTAGAATTGTAGGATGCGGTGAGTGAAGCGAACCGCATCGCATGGGGGGTGCCAGCGGGCGGTTCGCAAGCTCACCGGCACCCTACGGCCTCCGCAGCGGTATATAGTTCAGTTAACCTCCGACCCGAATGGCACTTACTTAAGGCGAATTGCAGGATTTTCGTCATTCCGGCGCAGGCCGGACAAAAGCGCGAAGCGCGTTGAACGACTGAAAGTCGGCCCGAAGGGTGAGCGAAGCGAATAATCCAGGAATACCGCCACTGTTAAGCAGCCTGGATCCCGGCCTGCGCCGGGATGACGGTGGTTCTTGGCTTAAGTAAGTGCCATTCACCTCCGACCCCTTGCGGATGACCCCTGAAACCTCTTACTGCTTGTTGACCACTTCCAGCTTGGGCCGCTCGGCTTCCCCGTTGTCCGTCTTGCCGGACGGCAGTTTCAGCGAGGCGGGCAGCTCCAATGGCGCCGCATGTGCACTGCTCAGCTCCAGGCCGGCCTTGAAGCAGCTCAGGGCCTTCTCTTTTTCATCCATCTTCTCCAGCAGCGCGCCCAGCGCCCGGTAGGCGTCGCTGCTCGGTTCGATACCGATGCTCGCCTCCAGGTAGGTACGTGCCTTGCCCCACAGCTTGTTGCCCAGGCAGAGCCGGCCCAGGGTCAGCAGCAGCACGGGGTTGCGCGGCCGCGCCTTCAGCCAGCCCTCGGCCACGGACAACTTGCGGGCGCTGTCGTTGGCCGGTATCCGGCCATAGAGCTCCACCAGGTCATCACTCCACTGGCGGTCGATGGCGTCGCGCAGGGTGCGCTCGACCTGAGCATGGTCATTCCGGTTCATCAGGTAATTGACATAGGTGGTGACCATCTCCTCGCGGAAGCGAACCACCCCGGGGATACGGTTCCACACCGTCTGCAGCAGCATGAGATTCTCATCCTGGGCGGCACCGCTGAGCTGATGCTGGTACACCCGCAGCTCCAGCGCGCTCAGTTCCTCGGGTTCGATCACCTTGCGCTTCTTCAGCTCCGGCAGCAGCTGGCCCAGCTCCTGCCAGTCATCCAGCCGCTGGTATAGCTCCTTGAGCAGTTTCAGTACATGGGTATGGCGCGGGGCGATCTCGCGCAGATGCTTCAGGGTGGCCAGCGCCTGCTCCAGCTGGGCGTGGTCGAGCTGCAGCTCGGCCTGGGTCAGGCCCACCGCCACGTCGGCCGCGGGCATGCTTTCATGGGCCAGCTGCAGGTAGTGATCGCGCCGCTCATGGGCGTCCTGCTGCTGGGCGGAGCGGGCCGCCGCCAGGTAGTTGAGCAGCGGGGTTTCCGATTTGCCGGCAAAGCGCACCAGGTCCCGCTCCGCCCGTCGCCAGTTACCCTCGGAGAGCTCGACCAGCCCCTGGGTCAGGGCCTTGCGGGCGCGCCGGGCACCACGCTGTTCACGCCAGTCGTGCAGCTTGCGCGGGGTTGCGCCGATCCGCGAGAGCAGCCGCAGGGTCAGGTAGAGCGCCCCGAACAGCAGCAGATTCAGCAGCAGGAAAAGGGCCAGACTCCCTTCGACGGTCCACTGGCCGTAGCCGATCAGGATATAGCCGTTGTCCTCTTTCACCGCCAGCGCCAGCAGCACGGAGGCGGCCAGGCCGAGCAGTCCCAGTATCAGTATTCTCATTGGCCACCCTCTTCAGCGGCCGCCTTCAGGCGCGCCTGCAGCGCCGCCAGGGAGCGGGAGATGTCCGGCAGCCGGGGCTGCAGCTCAACCGCCCGCAGGGCGGCGATCTCCTGCTGCGCCGCCTGGGTGGTGGCCGCGTCGGCCTCGAAGAACTCACCGAGCCAGCCGGCCGCCTGGTCGAGGCTGTCGGCATAGAGTTGCGGATCGCCTTTCAGCAGCGCCAGTCGCGCCGCCTCCAGCTGCAGTTCAAGGTTCTGGTAGACGAAGAACTGCTGCTCCGGCGGCAGCATGGCGCTGACCGGTTTGTCGCGATGCCGGATCACCATGACCGATTTGAAGCCCTTCCAGCCATCCTTGAGCAGGCTTTCGAGGCTACGCCCGTCGCTCTCCGTTTGTGCGTCGTCCGCGGCCGGCTGTGCGGGTGTATACGCGAGTCCGACCATCTTCAGCGCTGCCACCTGCCCCTTCAGGCCACTCAGTCTGGCCGACAGCCCCACCCGATCCAGCCGCTCCACCCCCTTCAGGGTCGCGATCTCCTTGGCCAGCAGCCCGCGCACCTCGATCCAGCCCGGATCGCCGCTGTCGCGCAGGCGGCCATCCGCCGCCTGCAGGGCGCGGATGGCAGTCTCCACATCTCCGGTCAGTTGCAGACGGTGATTGGCCACCCGGATCAGGTACTCGGCCTCGGCCGCCATCCAGGCGTTGCTGCTGCGCCCGACCCGACTGTAAACCGCCTCCAGGGACTGCTGCATCTCGCCGGCCTGCCGGTTCAGGCGCTCGCGCTCATCGGCCAGCTTCTGTTCCTGCGCCAGCAGCGCGCTACGCTGACCTTCGATCTCCTGCTTCTGCCGTTCGAACGCCTCGGCCACCGCCGACAGTCTCTCCTGCAGTGCCTGCTGTTGCGTATCCGCCTTGCCCAGTGCCGCGTTCATCTGCAGCAGCGAGGCCTGCAGCGCGCTGCCGTACTGATAGCCGAACACCAGCGCCCCGAACAGCACCACCAGCGCCACCAGTGAGAGCGCCAGGGACCATTTTGGCAGAGCGGAGGCGGCGCCACCGGACGGCGCCCGTTTGGCCGGCGTTTGTGCGATGATTTCGGCATCCTCGATCTGCGACCCCTGCTCCAGCGCCGCCGCTGCCTCATCCTTGTCCGGGTCTTTCACGTCTTTGTTACTCATGCACTTTTCCATCTAGCTGTGTGTTGTAACCGGCGCGGCCGGTTGATTTGGCTGTCGGGCGACTCCTGGCGGCCGACCCGCCGGTAAGACTATATCACCACCTGGCGCCAGGAATCCCTCGCGAGTACCACTTCAATTTGATGAAGTACTTTATATCGGGTGAGGAGTGGTACAAGGATGTACCGTTTACGGACCGGAGGATGGCATAAGCGACCGCGCATCCACCCTACGAAACCGATGCAACTTCACCCGGCAATCAATGCTACTTAGTTAAGCTTAAAACTCCCGTCATCCCGGCGCAGGCCGGGATCCATATCCACCAATGGTGGTCGCTTCACTGGATTCCGGCCTGCGCCGGAATGACGATCCACTTACTTTCACGGGAATAGACTGCCCAATTAAGTACCACTCCACCCGGCAATATTAAATTGGAAGACTACTAGCGTTCCGTCAGCGATTGCTGGCCCAGACGCAGATCGCCTCCAGCAGCTCCTGCTCGTCGGCGCCCCGCGCCAGATAGACCTCGCGGCAGCCCAGCGCCCGGGCATGCTGGCGCATCCGGTCACTGACCACGATCAACGGCGTCTGCTGCAGCAGCGGCCGCCCCACCTCGCCCAGCAGGGTAAAGAGATTGTCCAGCAGGATGTTGCTGGTGACCGTGACCACATCCACATCGTCACGCCAGCGATAGAGCAGCGGTGCCGGATCGACGCTGGGGCAGGCGCGTTGGTAGACTTCGGCATAATCGACCATGGCGCCGCGTTCCACCAGCGCCTCGCCCAGCAGCTCGCGGCCGCCATTGCCGCGCAGGATCAGGATTCGCTTGCCCGCCACCTCCTTCAGCTCCGGGGTCTCCAGCAGTCCCTCGCTGTCGAAGGAGGAGTCCGGCACCACGTCCACCGGGTAACCGCTCTCGGCCAGGGTCTGGGCGGTGCGCCTGCCCACTGCCGCCAGGGCAACAGCGGCCGGCAGTTGCTGTTGCGGCGCCAGCTTGATGCCCCAGAGCACCGCATTGGGGCTGATGAAGATGGCGATATCGTAGTCGCTCAGTCGCGCCAGCTGCGCGCTGACCCGCTCCGGCTCCTCGGGGTCGCGGATCTCGACCGTGGGAAAACGCAGCGGCACGCCGTCCCGGGCACGGATCAGGCGACACAGGGTGGCGGCTTGGTGCGCGGCCCGGGTGACCAGCACGCCGATCCCGGCCAGGCTGCAGTCGGTGGGGGTGGAGAGAAAGGCCATGGATGAGCTTCAGCGTTCGTAAAGGTGTTTCAGTACCAGATCGGCGCCCTGGCCGAGCAGGTCCTCGGCCACGGCGATGCCCAGGGCCTCGGCCTCGGCCGCCGGGCCGCTGATCTCGGCGCGCATGATGCAGCTGCCGTCCGGCTCGCCCACCAGGCCACGCATGAACAGCTTGTCATGGTTCAGCACCGCGAAACCGGCGATCGGCACCTGGCAGCCGCCCATCAGGCGGTGATTCATGGCCCGTTCCGCGCGTACGCAACAGGCGGTTTCGGCATCGTGCAGCGGCTGGATCAGGGCGTTGACCCGCGCATCGTCGCTGCGGCACTCGATGCCGATGGCCCCCTGGCCGATCGCCGGCAGGCTCTCCTCGGTCTCTATATAGGAGCTGATGCGCTGCTGGAAGCCGAGCCGCTTGAGGCCGGCGGTGGCCAGGATGATGGCATCGAACTCGCCCTCGTCCAGCTTGCGCAGACGGGTGTTCACGTTGCCGCGCAGGGCGGCTATCTTCAGGTCCGGTCGGCGGTCGGCCAGTTGGCACTGACGGCGCAGGCTGGAGGTACCGACCACCGCCCCCTGGGGCAGCTCGTCCAGCCGACTGTAGCGGTTGGAGACGAAGGCGTCGCGCGGGTCCTCGCGCTCCATGATCACCGCCAGGTGCAGCCCCTCGGGCAGCTCCACCGGTACGTCCTTCATCGAGTGCACGGCGATATCCGCGCGCCCCTCCAGCATCCCCTGTTCCAGCTCCTTGACGAACAACCCCTTGCCGCCGATCTTGGCCAGCGGCGTGTCCAGGATCTTGTCGCCCTGGGTGCTCATGCCGATCAGCTCCACCTGCAGTCCGGGATGCTCGCGTCGCAACAGCTCGGCGACATGCTCGGCCTGCCACATGGCGAGGGGCGATTTGCGGGTGGCGATACGTAGGGACTGGGACATCACTGTGTTCTCGGTGGAAAAGAGCGCATGCTATAACCTCTGAAGGATACAGGCAAATAGCAAGCGCTTATCGGCTAAGGACCCGCGCAAGAATAAGTTCCTGTATTCGGTCGCCCCTGGACCCCGCTGGCGGCGTTACGCTTTTTGCCAAGGGAACAGCCATTGCCTGCAAAGCGTGCCTTGCCAGCGGGGCCCAGGAACGCCCTCGGTACTACGGAATTATTCTTGCGCGGGCCCTAAACCTCAAGGTTATCCGGGCGCAGCCGATAGGGTGTCCCGGTACTCACTCTACTTGTCACTGCCATGGCCATCATCTTGATCAACAACGAACTTGCCCTCATCTGCCCCGACCCGGTCATCGGCATCAACCGGGACGGCATCATTACCCTGTTCAACCCGGCCGCCGAGCAGCTGCTCGGCTACCCCAGGAAGGAGATGGTTGGCCGTTTCCAGATCGCGGAACTCTATTCCTCCCCGGAGAGCGCCCGGGAGATCAAGCGCCTGATGTACCAGACGGACAACGGCGCCAGGGGCCAGCTCATCGGCCACAAGACCCACCTGCAATCCAGAAACGGCGAGCTGATCCCGATCCAGCTCTCCGCCACCCTGATCGAGAAGCACGGCAAGGAGATCGGCAGTATCGGCTTCTTCCGCGACCTGACCGAACGCCTGGCGCTGGAGCGTTCCCTCAAGCTGCTGTCGGTGACCGACAGCCTCACCGGGCTCTACAACCAGCGCCACTTTCATACCGTCCTCAACCAGGAGATCGCCCGCGGCAAACGCTACAGCCATCCGCTCAGCCTGGTCTGCATCGACCTGGACAACTTCAAATCGGTCAACGACACCCTGGGGCATGTGGAGGGGGACCTCGCCCTGCGCTATGTGGGTGAGGCGATCAACGGCATCCTGCGCAACAGCGATTACGGCTTCCGTTACGGCGGCGACGAATTCATGGTGCTGCTGCCGGAGACGCCGCAGCAGAGCGCCCATGCCCTCACCCTGCGGCTGATCGACTACTTCACCCGCCACATGCCGGGTAATCTGGTGGAGCTGGCCCAGGACGGCAATGCCGTGGCCCTCAGCGTCGGCGTCGCCGAGTACAAGGACGACGAGCCGGCCGGGGTGTTCATCAAGCGCACCGACCTGGCCATGTATCAGGCCAAGAAACAGCCCGGCAGCCTGGCCGTCCTGGCGGAGTGACGACCGTCCCGCTTAGGAACGGCCGCGCAGCAGTTTGCGTATCTCGGGCAGGTGCCGCCGGCTCACCTCCAGTTCGGCGCCGCTGCCGGCCAGCGACACCGCGCAGGTGCCATTGCCGAGGCGCTTGAGGCCGAGCAGCCGCTCGCGCACGATCAGGGCATTGCGGTGGATGCGGATCAACCGTTTTGGAAAGCGCTCCTCCAGTGACTTCAGCGACTCCTCCAGCAGCGCCTCACCGGCACCATGACAGGCCGTCACGTATTTGTGGTCGGCCTGAAAATAGATCACCTCGCTGAGCGGGATACGCCGCAGCCCGCCACGAAAACTGACGCTGATATAGGCCTCATCCTGCTGCCCCCGCAGTGCCTGCAGCGCCTGCAGCTGGGGCCGGTTCAGGCGCCCCGCCTTCTCGATGGCCCGCTGCAGGCGCTCGCGGCGGATCGGCTTCAGCAGATAATCCACGGCGTGGCGCTCGAACGCCGCCAGGGCGTGTTCGTCATAGGCGGTGACGAAGATCACCGCCGGGGGGGTTGCCAGTCCGGACAGCGAAGCGGCGGCCTCCAGGCCGTCCATCCCCGGCATGCGGATATCCAGCAGCACCAGGTCCACCTCGTCCTGGCGGCAGTGGCGCAACGCGTCCAGCCCATTGTCGGCCTCCCCCACCACCCGGCAGGGTGGCCCGATCTCCTCGACCAGGTGGCGCAGGCGCGTGCGGGCATGGGCCTCGTCATCGACTATCAGGATTTTCATGCCAATTTTTCATGTTCGTTTCACTGTTCTTTCCATGGGTGGGGGAAAACCACCCGCACCTGATGTTCGCCATCCACTTCGCCGACACTCAGGGAGGCCTCTTCGTCGAAGAAACCCTGCAGCCGCTCGCGGATATTCTGCAACGCCATGTGGTTGCCGGCACGCCGCGCCTGGCCGCCATCCACCGGCAGGCTGTTGCGGATACTGATGTTGACCCGCTTGCGCCGGTAGCGTCCGGTGATCTGGATCCGGCCCGGTTCGGTGGACGGTTCAATGCCGTGATAGATGGCATTCTCCAGTAGCGGCTGCAGGATCAGCGCCGGCAGTTCGGCATCCAGCGGCAGCGCCTCCAGATCCCATTTCACCTGCAGCCGCTCACCCAGCCGCTGCCCCTCGATGCGCAGATAGCCGCGACACAGCTCGATCTCCTCGCCCAGGCTGGACATGCGCTGAGCATCCGCCAGGGAGGCGCGGAACAGGTCAGACAGATCATAGACCACCTCTTCCGCCAGGGCCGGGTCGGTGCGGGTCAGGCTGGCGATGGTGTTCATGCTGTTGAACAGGAAATGGGGCCGGATGCGCGACTGCAGGGCCTGCAGGTGGGCGCGGGATTCCGCCTCCACCTGGAGCCGCCAGCGGTACTGGATGGAGAGATAGTGCATCAGCACCGCGCAGACAATGGCGCTGATCACCAGGCTCTTGAACAGGAAGTGGCGGCCCCCGGCCAGATCGAGGAACCAGATCGCCAGCAGTGAAATGGCCAGGCTCGCCAGCATCAGCAGGCACCAGCTGATCACGGCCACCTGCCAGGTGCGCAGCTGGCTGATCCACGGTCGCGACAGGCAGATCAGGGCACTCCCCATCAGGGCGATCCACTGGATATAGAGGGAACGCAGGCTCAGTTCGCCGGCAAACTCCTGAAACGAGTCGATCGACACCAGGGTGATGATCACCGCCAACAGTTCCGCCGAGATCACCACCCCGAACACCATGCGTACGCTGCAAAAGTTGGGCAGATAGGCCGCCCGGCCCCGCTCCGGCGCCCTCCCCTTGGTCCCTTTCTGGGTCATCGTCCTGGAATCTCCCCCCTGTTCGACTTAACGCTGCCCGGAATCCTGATACAATTGCACCGCTTCGGCGGATGGTCCACGGGCACAAACCGGTATCTTACACTCTCTTAACGGGCGATCTATCCAATGCTTCACACTCACGCAGGAATATCTATCTCATGAGCGATAAAAAACTCTGGTCCGGCCGTTTCAGCGAACCCACCGACGCCTTCGTCGAGGCCTTCACCGCCTCGGTGGAGTTCGATCAGCGTCTCTACCGCTATGATATCCAGGGCTCCATCGCCCACGCCACCATGCTGGCGCGGGCCGGCATCCTCAGCGTGGCAGAGCGTGACAGCATCATCGCCGGACTGGAGCGGATCCGCGAGCAGATCGAGTCCGGGCAGTTCGACTGGTCGGTGGAGCTGGAGGATGTCCACATGAATGTGGAGGCACGCCTCACCAGCGCCATCGGCGATGCCGGCAAGAAGCTGCATACCGGGCGCTCGCGCAACGACCAGGTGGCCACCGATGTGCGCCTCTACCTGCGCGACGAGATCGAGATCATCCGCGCCGAAATCCTGCGCCTGCAGCGCGCCCTGCTGGACAAGGCGGAACAGGAGGCGGAGACCATCCTGCCCGGCTTCACCCACCTGCAGACCGCCCAGCCGGTCACCTTCGGCCATCACCTGATGGCCTGGTTCGAGATGCTGGAGCGGGACCGCGAGCGCCTGGCCGACTGCAACAAGCGGGTCAACATCATGCCGCTCGGCTCCGCCGCCCTGGCCGGTACCACCTACCCCATCGACCGCCACTACACCGCCGAGCTGCTGGGTTTCGAGCGGCCGAGCGAGAACTCCCTGGACGCGGTCAGCGATCGCGACTTCGCCATCGAGTTCAGCGCCGCCGCCGCCCTGATCATGATGCACCTGTCGCGCATGTCCGAGGAGCTGATCATCTGGTCCTCGGCCCAGTTCAACTTCATCAACCTCTCCGACAGCTTCTGCACCGGCTCCTCCATCATGCCGCAGAAGAAGAACCCCGACGTGCCCGAGCTGGTGCGCGGCAAGACCGGGCGCATCTTCGGCCACCTGATCGGCCTGCTGACCCTGATGAAGGGCCAGCCGCTGGCCTACAACAAGGACAACCAGGAGGACAAGGAGCCGCTGTTCGACACCGTGGACAACCTGAAGGGCTCGCTCAAGGTGTTCGCCGACATGATCCCGGCCATCACCTGCAAACCCGAGAGCATGCGCGAGGCGGCGCTCAAGGGCTTCGCCACCGCCACCGACCTGGCCGACTACCTGGTGCGCAAGGGCACCCCGTTCCGCGATGCCCACGAGGTGGTGGGCAAGGCTGTGGCGCTGGGGGTCAGCAAGGGCTGCGACCTGGCCGAACTCAGCCTGGAGGAGCTGCGCGGCTTTTCCGAGCGCATCGACGCCGATGTGTATTCGGTGCTGACCCTGGAGGGCTCGGTAGCCGCGCGCGATCACATCGGCGGCACCGCGCCGGCCCAGGTGCGCGCCGCCATCGGCCGCGCCCGTGCGCGTCTCGCCGGTCAGTAGGCGCTTACTAGCCTGCGGATAAGCCCGCACCCGTAGGGCGGGCCGCGCCCGCCGTAGCGGCTGGTGGGGTCATGGGGCAGGGGCACCCTGCGCGACGGCGCCCACGGGGCGCCCTATGGCGGAGGAAGAACCACGGATGGACACGGATACACACGGATTCTGGATAGGGAAGCACCGTAGCCTGGATGAAGCCGCTACCCCCCAAACAGAAGAATCGCATGCGCCAGCAACGGCGGAATCCGGGGAGCAGGCTTCGACCCGACACCACCCCGGATTCCGCCCGTCCGGGGCTGTGCCCTGTTACGCGCCCATTGGGCGGGCTCCATCCAGGCTACAAACCGGAGGGTGACTCCTCTGTGTCCATCGGTGTGAATCCGTGGTTCGGACAGGGGCGGTCGCGCTGTTCCCGCATTTCCAAAGAGGTCGGTCCAGAGAGCGGGCCGTGCCCGCCGTAGCGGCTGGTGAGCGTCATGAGGCAGGGGCACCCTGCGCGACGGCGCCCACGGGGCGCCCTATGATCCGCGAGTGGATCACTCGTCCCCATGATGTCCCGCCTGCATTTTCCCGGCCGTTGCATGTATAGTTACTGCAGTAACCAACAGGAGAGGAGCCCATGACCGAAACCCACCCGACCGCCGCTGGCGAGGCGCTGGTACTGCGCGAGGACCGCGACGGTATCGCCTACCTGACGCTGAACCGGCCCAACCAGTTCAACGCCCTCTCCGAGGAGCTGCTGGATGCCCTGCAGACGAGCCTCGACGCCATCGCCGAGGACCGCGGCGTACGGGTGGTGGTGCTGGCCGGCACCGGCCGCGCCTTTTGCGCCGGCCATGACCTGAAACAGATGCGCGGCCGCAGCGAGCGCGCCTACTTCCAGCAGCTGTTCCGCCGCTGTGGCGAGATCATGACCCGCATCATGCGCCTGCCGCAGCCGGTGATCGCCCGGGTGCACGGCATCGCCACCGCGGCCGGCTGCCAGCTGGTCGCCTCCTGCGACCTGGCCATTGCCGAGGAGGGGGCGCGGTTTGCCGTCTCCGGGATCAACGTGGGGCTGTTCTGCGGCACCCCGAGCATTCCCCTGTCGCGCAACGTGGGACGCAAGCAGGCGATGGAGATGCTGCTCACCGGCGGCTTCATCTCCGCCGCGCAGGCCGCTAACCGCGGCCTCATCAACCGCGCCGTGCCGGCAGAGCAGCTGGACGAGGAGGTGCTGAAACTGGCGCGCACCATCTGCGGCAAATCCAGCGCCTCGGTGGCGCTCGGCAAGGCGATGTACTACAAGCAGCTGGAGATGGGGGTGGAACAGGCCTACCAGTTCGCCAGCGAGGCGATGGCCGACAACATGATGCTCGAGGACGTGGCGGAAGGTATCGACGCCTTCACCGGGAAGCGCCCGCCCCATTGGCGGGACCGGTAGGCCAGCCATGTTCCGGCTCCATCCCCGGCTCGAAGCGGATACCCGGCAGCTCTGCGAGCTGATCCTGTGCGAAGTGCGGCTGATGAACGACCGGCGCTTCCCCTGGCTGATCCTGGTTCCCAGGCGGCCCGGGGTGACCGAAGTCCACCAACTGGAACAGAGCGACCAGCGCCTGCTGATGGTCGAGAGCAGTCATGCCGCGCGGGTCCTGGAGCAGTGCTACGCGCCGGACAAGATCAATCTGGGCGCCCTGGGCAACCTGGTGCCCCAACTGCACTGGCATGTGGTGGCCCGGCGCACGGATGATCCCTGCTGGCCCGGACCGGTGTGGGGCTGTGGCGAGCCGCTGCCCTACGCGGAAGCCGAACTGCAACAGCGTATAGCGGAACTACAGGTGTGGTTTACCGATGAATGAACAATCCACGGATTCACTGGCGCAGCTGAACGCCAAGCTGCTGGCCTTCGCCCGGGCGCGCGACTGGGAGCAGTTCCACTCGCCCAAGAACCTGGCCATGGCGCTGATCGCCGAGTGTGCCGAGCTGGTGGAGCACTTCCAGTGGCTGAGCGAGGAGCAGAGCCGCCAGCTCCCGGCGGAAAAGCGCGAGCAGGTGGCGCTGGAGATGGCGGATATCCTGATCTACCTGATCCGCGCCGCGGAGCGCCTGGACATCGACCTGATCGCCGCCGCCTACCGCAAGATCGCCATCAACGAGTCGCGTTATCCCGCCGACAAGGTGAGGGGCGACGCCCGGCGGGCCGACGAGTACGGTGAGGAATAAGGCGTCTGATCACCCACCAGGCTCCTAGCAGTAATGGTGGATGCGCCTACCGGCTTATCCACCCTACGAAACTTCATCCAGACTACGGTACTCACCGGCGAC